>CALRYW010000041.1:0-40756 GCA_943372485.1 Allobosea thiooxidans | reverse complement strand
AAGCGCACGGCGGTGCCGGCGGGGATGTCGAGCCGGTAGCCCCGCGCCTTGTCGCGCTCGAAGGACAGCGCTGGATTGGCCTCGAAGAAATGATAATGCGAGCCGATCTGGATCGGCCGGTCGCCGGTGTTGGACACGGTGAGCGAGAGGCTCTCGCGGCCCTCGTTCATCACGAGGTCGCCCGGCAGCGTCGTGACCTCGCCGGGCTTCATCGCGTCGGAGGCGCCGCGAATCGGCTCATGGACAGTGACGAGCTTGGTCCCGTCCGGGAAAGTCGCCTCGACCTGAACGTCGTGGATGAGGGCGGCGATGCCGTCCATGACTTGGTCGGCCCGCACCACATGGGCACCGGCCTGCATCAGGTCGGCGACGGATCGGCCGTCGCGCGCGCCCTCGACGACGAAGTCGGTGATCAGCGCGACGGCCTCGGGATAGTTCAGCTTGACGCCGCGCTCGAGCCTGCGTCGCGCGACCATGGCGGCCATGGCGACGAGCAGCTTGTCCTTTTCGCGCGGCGTCAGATTCATTGCTTGCCCTTCTCTTCGTCCTCGTCGGCGTCATCCTCGGAAGCCTCGTCCTCGGCCTCCTCATCCTCGCCGTCCTCATCCTCGTCTTCGTCCTCGACGCCGAGATCGGCGTATTCATAGGCGAAGACGATCTCGCCGGTCGCCGGGTCGAAGGCGCTGGCCGTCGATTCCTCGAAAGCCTCGATCAGCATCTCGGCATCTTCCGGCCCGTCGACGTCGAAGCGGCGGACCGCCTCCTCCCCCTCGCCGCTCAGCGCCAGTTCGATCGCCCAGCCCCGCGCGCCGGTATCGTAGATGCATTTCAGACCCTGGATCGCCAGCATGATGCTCTCCTCAAGTTGACCAGGTGCGCGGCAGCGCACGGCCGGTCAGATGCCCGAGCAGCGTGACGAGCACGCGACGCAGGGTCTGGGCATCGGGAGAGAGAAGGCGGACGACCAGAAGCTCCGAGACGAGGCCGGCGCCGAGCTCGACCGCGCCGGCCTGCGCCTCCTCGGCGATCGCGCGGACCTGTTCGAGCCTGTCGGCGAGATCGCCACCGGCGACGAGGATCGTTGCAGCAGCACGGGCGCCCGCGCCGATCGCGGAGCGCCCCAGCGTCTCGGCGATCGCGCCCTCGAGACGGACATCCTCGGCAAAGACGAGGCGGCCTTCGCGGCGGATGCGCCAACGGTCGCGCAAGGCGCCGCGCTGCACGCTCTCGCCCATGGCGCTGCGGCCGAAGAACACGCTCTCGCAGGCGACGAGCCTCGCGCCGGCTGCGAGATCGACGGCGAGGCGGCGGTTCAGACGCGCGCCGGAGAACAGGATGCTCTCCTGCGGCACCCAGGCCAGCGAGGCTCCGGACGCGACGGTCAGGCGGGTCTGGATCAGAGTGTCGGCGCCCTGGCTGCGGTAGATCTTCTCGGCGGCCTGGGTGGTGACGATCGCCTCGCTGCCGGGGCCGAGATCGACCGTCACGCTCATCGCGTCGCCGCCGGCCATGCCGCCGCCGGTGTTGATCAGCACGGCCTCGCTGGTCGCGTCGAAGGTGGTCGGGAAGCGGGCGCGGTAGCCGCCGGATTCGGAGAGGTCCAGCCGCAGCGTCCGCGCGCCGACGCGGCCGAAGCGCAGCGCCACCCCGCCCGCGGCGCGGACATAGGCGGGAAGCAGCGGGTCAGTGGCGGCCGGAAGGGGCGGCGCGTACATGGAAGTTCCCGAACGGGGGACGGAGTCGAACGACGCTGCAATCTTCCGCGCGCGCCGTTTTCCGGCAAGAGCCTCGCCCGCTCCGGCTGCCCAAATGATGGGCAATCGCGACCCGCGGGCTGCTCAGCCCTGTTGCGCCAGAAAGGCCTCGATCTCCTGGCGTCGCGGCGCGCCGGCCCGGCCGCCGAAGCGGGTGCATTTGATCGCCGCGGCCGCGGAGGCGAAGCGGATCGCCGCGCGCGCGCTTTGCCCCTCCGCCAGTGCGAGCGCGAAAGCGCCGTGCCAGACGTCGCCGGCGCCCAGCGTATCGACGGCCTCGACCGCGAAAGCGGGCAAATGGGCCACAGCCCCATCCTCGACGAAGAGCACACCGTCCTTGCCGAGCGTGACCGCCAGCCAGGTCGGTCCCTCGCGCGCGATCCGGGCGAGACCGGCGCGCGGGTCCTCCTCGCCGGAGAGTTCGGCCAGGGCCTGCGCACTGAAGGCGACATGGCTCGCGGTCGCCACCAGATCGGGATGGGGTGGCTTGCGGTCGCCGTCGAGCACGCCGGGCACGCCGGCCGCGCGTGCCAGCCGCAACGCGGCGAGCGCGCCCTCGCCCCAGCGTGTGTCGGCGAGCACGGCCCGTGCCCCGTCCGGCAAGACGGCCGGGAGCCAGTCGGTGTCGTCCGGCATCGCCGGATCGGAATAGGAGATCACCATGCGCTCGCCCTGCGCATCGACGAGGATGGCCGAGACCGGCGAGCGCAGGCCGGGCACGCGGCGGGCGAAGCCGGTCTCCACGCCCTCGCGCACGAGGTCGGCGACGATTTCATCGCCCGGCCGATCGTCGGCGAGGCGCGTCGCCAGCCAGCAGCGACCGCCGAGCCTGGCGACCGCGACCGAGGCATTGCCGGAACAGCCACCGCCGACGACGGCGAGAGCCTTGGAGCGGTATTTTTCGCCGCGTGTGGGAAGGGTCTCGACGCTGTAGACATAGTCCAGCGTCGAGATGCCCAGGCAGAAGACGCCGGTCATGGACGTGTCGGCGCAGCTTCGGGGCCAAAACGGACCCCGTCGATATCGGTATGGACGAAGTCGTTGCCCTTGTAAGCGAGCTTTAGTCCAGAGGCGCGTGCGGCCGCATAGGCGAAGCAATCGCCCATGTTGAGGCGGGCGGGATGGCCGGTCAGCAGATGATAGCGGGCCGCGCATGTATGAGCCGCGCGGCCGGTCTCCGCGTCGATAGCCTGCACTTGAGCCCCGGTCATCGTCAGGAACTCCATCGTCGCAGAGTAAGCCTCATCGATCGAGATCCTGCGAAGCTTGGCAATCCGACAGGACGCCTCGAACACCGCGAGCGGCGAGGAGGCGAGTTTCTCGCTTTCGACGATGGCGACGCGTATCGCAGGCGCCTCGACCTCACCAGCCATAGCCGCAACGAGCACGGATGCGTCGAGAAACATTCAGATTTCGCCCGACTCGCGGTCGAAGAACTCCTTATGCGTCATGCCGTCATCCATGACGGGATGGTCGGCGAAACGCTCCTGGATGCGCGCGAACGCCGCATCAACGCGCCTGCGTCGTTCTTCCCGTCGCGCGAGTTCGCGCTCTACGGCTAGCCCGATCGCTGCCTGCAACGTGATCCCGTCCCGCTCGGCCAATTCGCGGACCATGCGATCGATCTTCGCGTCTCGAACGAGAATGCCCATGATAGCCTCCCTGATATCACCTGAAGATATCAGGGAGATCACCCTGCTTCAACTCAGTTCCGCAGCCTTCACCAAACGCCGGTGTTCGGCATGCTCACCCAAGGCTCGGCCGGGGCCTTCGGGTCGCCCTTCTGGAGCAGCTCGATCGAGATGTCGTCGGGCGAGCGGACGAAGGCCATGTTGCCGTCGCGCGGCGGGCGGTTGATCGTCACCCCGGCCTTCATCAGCCTGTCGCAGGTGGCGTAGATGTCGTCGACCTCATAGGCGAGATGGCCGAAATTGCGCCCGCCCGTGTAGGTCTCGGGGTCCCAGTTATAGGTCAATTCCAGCGTCGGGCGGCCGCGGCTGCCCTGCTGGCGCACGGTCTCGACCTCGTCGGGCGCGGCGAGGAAGACCAGGGTGAAGCGGCCCTTCTCGTTCTCGATCCGGCGGGTTTCGACCAGGCCGAACTTGTTCACGTAGAAATCCAGCGAGGCATCGAGATCGGTCACGCGGACCATGGTGTGGAGATAGCGCATCGTTTTCGTCCGTTTCCTCTTCGGCCCGACCGTGGCGGCGGGCGCATCCTGACGGCGTTCACCTGATGGTGTCGGGTTGATCCTACCGTTGAATCGGGCGAAAGCATCGCCGCTCGTGAACACAGTTCCAAGACGCAGCCGGCAGGACAGGCCATGAGCTCAACGCAAGACGGACTGGAGGGCACGCCCGTCCGCGCCACCGCCGCCCAGATGGCGCAGATCAAGCAGCGCGCCGCGATCCTCTCGGTGATGGCGACACTGCTGCTCACCGGCGCCAAGATCGTCGGCGCCATCCTGTCGGGCTCGCTCGCCCTGCTGACGGACGCGCTGCAGGGCCTGATCGACGTCGGCTCGACGCTGTTCACCTGGTTTGCCGTGCGCGTCTCGGACAAGCCGGCCGATGACGAGCACCATTACGGCCATGGCAAGGTCGAGGCGCTGGCGGCGCTGGTCGAGACCGCGATCCTGTTCACGCTGGCGGGCGCGATCCTCTGGGAAGCCGGCAACAGGCTCTGGACGGGGCTGATCGAGACCGTCTCGGTCACGCCCATCGTGATCGGCATCATGCTGCTCTCGATGGTGGTGGATGCGATCCGCTGGCGCTCGCTGACGCGCGTCGCGAAGGAGACCGGAAGCGAGGCGCTGGCCGCCGAGGCGACGCATTTCTCGACGGATTTCGTCGGCTCCGCCCTCGTGCTCGCCGGCCTGATCGGTGTCTGGTACGGGCTCGCCCGGGCCGACACCATCGCCGCCTTCGCGATCGCGGCCTTCACCGCGCTGTCGGCCTACCGGCTGGGGCGGCGGACCATCGACACCCTGCTCGACGCGGCGCCCAAGGGGGTGAGCGAGCGCCTGCGCGAGGGCGCCGAGAGCGTGCCGGGCGTGGTCGGCGTCAACTGGCTCAAGGTCCGCCCGACGGGCGGGCGCATCCATGGCGAGATCGGCATCACCGTCTCGCGCACGCTGCCGCTGGAGCGGGTAGCGGCGATTCGCGAGGCGCTCACGGCGGAGTTCGAGCGGATCGAACCCGGCGCCGCGATCGCGGTCACGACCGACCCGGTTCAGGTCGACGACGAGACAGCGCTGGAGCGCGTGCTGCTGATCGCGCTCAAGCTCAAGATCCCGGTCCACCACGTCTCGGTGCACACGATCGGGCAGCGGCTCTCGGTCAGCCTCGACATGGAGGTCGAGGCCAGGCTGCCGCTCGGCCAGGCGCATGAGATCGCGACGCGGCTGGAGGCGGCGATCCGGGACGAATTCGGCGGCGAGACCGAGGTCGAAACCCATATCGAGCCGATGGAGACGGGTGCGCCGGCCGGCCATGACGCGGCCTGGGAGACGGTCGAGGACATCGGCAAGGCACTGGCCAGCGAGACCGCGACGCTGAAGGGGCCGATCCACGACATCCACAATGTCAGGGTGCGCCAGACGTTGAACGGCCTGGTGGTGAACTACCATTGCCGCGTCGATCCGGCCCTCGACGTCGCCTCCGTCCATGCCGCCGTCGACCAGATCGAGCGGGCGGTCAGGATCGCGCGGCCGCAGGTCTGCCGCCTGGTCAGCCATGCCGAACCGACGATCGCGGGGCCGACAAGCTAGGGGCAGGCTCCCTCAGGCACACTCCCGGCTGAGCGACGCGGCGGACCCTTTCGGCCGTCGGGTCGGCGGGCTACAGACCATGGCAACGATCCGGCGCGCCGGATGATCCGAAACGCCGCTTTTCAGAGTTCCGCATGCGCTCCGACGACACTCCGCTGATCCGTCTCGAGGACTACCGCCCGTCCGACTGGCTGATCGACACGGTCGATCTCGACATCAGCCTGCACCCGACGAAGACGCGCATCCGCTCCCAGCTTGCGCTGCGCCCCAACCCGGCCGGTCGGCCCGGTGCGCCGCTCGTGCTCGACGGCGACGAGCTGAAGCTCGTGGCGATCAGGCTTGACGGCCTGCTGACCGACGAGGCCGCCTACAGCGTCTCCCCGCAGCAGCTGACGCTGCATGCGCCGCCGACGCGGCGCTTCACACTGATGATCGACACCGAGGTCGACCCCTCCGCCAACACCAAGCTGATGGGGCTCTATCTCTCCTCGCATGTCTACTGCACGCAATGCGAGGCGGACGGCTTCCGCCGGATCAGCTATTTCCTCGATCGCCCCGACGTGATGTCGGTCTACACGGTGCGGCTGGAAGCCCGGAAGCTGATCGCGCCGGTGCTGCTGTCGAACGGCAATCGCGTGGCCGCGGGCGAGATGCCCGGTGGCGAGCGGCATTTCGCGGTCTGGCACGACCCTCACCCCAAGCCGGCCTATCTCTTCGCCCTGGTCGGCGGTGTGCTCGACCATGTCCGGCAGATTTATGTGACGGCCGAGGGACGCAGCGTCGAGCTCGCCGTCTATGTCGAGCCCGGCAAGGCCGATCGCGCCGGCTGGGCGATGGACTGCCTCGTGCGCTGCATGCGCTGGGACGAGCGCGTCTTCGGCCGCAATTACGATCTGGACGTGTTCAACATCGTCGCCGTGTCGGACTTCAACATGGGCGCGATGGAGAACAAGGGCCTCAACATCTTCAACGACAAATACGTCCTCGCCGACCCGCAGACCGCGACCGACGGCGACTATGCCTCGATCGAGGCGATCATCGCGCATGAGTATTTCCACAACTGGACCGGCAACCGCATCACCTGCCGGGACTGGTTCCAGCTCTGCCTGAAGGAAGGCCTCACCGTCTTCCGCGACCAGGAGTTCTCCGCCGACGAGCGCTCGCGGCCGGTCAAGCGCATCGCCGATGTGCGGACGCTGCGCACGACGCAGTTCTCCGAGGATGCCGGGCCGCTGGCGCACCCCGTCCGACCGCGCGCCTACAAGGAAATCAACAACTTCTACACGCCGACGGTCTATGAGAAGGGCGCAGAGGTGATCCGCATGCTGAAGCTGCTGGTGGGCGAAGCCGCCTTCCGCGCCGGCATGGAGCTCTATTTCGAACGCTGCGACGGCACGGCGGCGACGATCGAGGATTTCCTCGCCTGCTTCGCGGAGACCTCGGGCCACGACCTGACGCATTTCGCGCGCTGGTACGAGCAGGCGGGCACGCCGACGATCGTCGCGTCGGGCCGCTACGACGCGGCCGCGCGCAGCTACACGCTCGACCTGGCCCAGAAGACGGCGCCGACACCCGGCCAGCCGGAGAAGCAGCCCGTCGTCCTGCCGGTCGCGCTCGGGCTCGTGGGCGGCAGCGGCGACCTGCCGCTCGCAACCGCGTCGGAGGCCTATGCCGGCAACGGGATCGTGGTCTTCGACCAGCCGTCGCTGTCGGTGACCTTCACCGACGTCGCCGAGCCGCCGATCCCCTCGCTGCTGCGCGGCTTCTCCGCCCCGGTGCGGCTCGAGCTCGATCTCGACGAGGCCGCGCTGCTGCGCCTGTTCTCAGCCGACAGCGATCCATTCAACCGCTGGCAGGCCTGGCAGACGGTGGCGATGCGCGCCCTCGTCGAGGCCGGTCGCGACCCCGGCCGCCTCGACGCTCTCGTCACCACCGGGCAGGCCCTGGCCACGGGGCTGCGCGGCTTCCTCGCGACGCAGGCGCCCAGCGACCCCGCCTTCGCGGCGCAGGTCCTCCGGCTGCCGGCCCTGGGCGACGTCGCTCGCGAGATCGGGCGCGATGTCGATCCGGATGCGATCCAGGCGGCCCATCGCCGTCTCTCGACCGAAATCGGGCGCCAGCTCGAACCGGATCTGCTGGAGCTGCGCGAGCGGCTGGCCTCGGCGGCGCGCTACAGCCCCGACGCGGCCTCGGCCGGCCGGCGGGCATTGCGCAACGAACTGCTCGGGCTCATCGCGCTGTCCGCCCCCGACAGCGGCGCGCAACTCGCCGAGGCGCAGTTCGCGGCCGGCGACAACCTGACCGACCGGCTGGCGGCCCTGGCCGCGATGACGCTGATCCCAGGCGAGGCCCGCGAGGCCCTGATCGCGCGCTTCGCCAAGACCTATGCGGCCGAACCGCTCGTCCTCGACAAATGGCTGATGGCCCAGGCACTGATTCCCGAAAGCGGCACGCTCGACCGCGTGCGCATGCTGATGCAGCACCCGGCCTTCGCGCTGACGAACCCGAACCGCGTGCGCGCGCTGATCGGCGGCTTCGCGGCCAACCTGACGCAGTTCAACCGCACCGACGGCGAGGGCTATGCCTTCCTGGCCGATATCGTGATCGCGCTCGACCGCACGAATCCGCAGGTCGCCTCCCGGTTGCTCGCCTCGTTCAAGAGCTGGCGGATGCTGGAGCCGCGGCGCAAGGCGCTGGCGGAGGCGAAACTCGGCATGGTCGCCAACACGCCCAATCTCTCGCGCGACGTCGCCGACATCGCCGAACGGACGCTGGCCTGAAGAGGTTAACGGCGAGCTGTCGAAAACGTTAACGTTTCATTACGCGCACAAGATTCAATCAATCGAGCGATGCAACCTGAAGGAGAATTCGACGGCCCGGATTCAACTCCTGGCTAGACAAATCTGGTCACTCGGATTCAACTGAAAGTGATTCGCGGGGATGCGGCACGTCTCCCGATCTACTGACGGTAAGGCATCCGAAGGGGGACGGGCATGACGCGTGCCAACGCGGACTGCGCAACTGTGCGCGCAGATTCGATTCTGGGTGTAGCACGATCGCTGACACATCCGCTGTACCAGCGTTTCGAAACTCTCGAACCGACAATCCGCACCGTTATCCCCGGTCTTGTCGCCCTCTTCATCCTCCTCCTCGCCACCGGCGGCGCCATCCAGACCACCGCGATGCGCGAAGACGCGATGGCCGACGCCGTCGGCGACATGGACCTCGTCTCGACGCTGCTGGCCCGCGAGCTCGACAGCGCCTCGCAGCGCGGGGTCACTCCCGCCGCCGTGCTCGCCGCCCTCAACTCCCGCCACCTCGCCGCGCATGGCCGCATCGTGCATGTCAGCGCCGAGGACGGCCACGTCATCGCCAGCCAGCCCGCCATCGGGCAGAGCCAGCGGACCCTGATCGACTTCCTCGGCCCGGCACAGCCGCTGACCGCCTTCGGCGACCGTGCCGGCGTCATGCAGATCACCCTGCCCGACGGCGTCGAGGCCGTCGCGGCGGTCCGCAATCTGGCCGCGCCACTCGGTCAGGTCGCAGTGCTGCACCCGGTCTCGCGGGCCCTGTCGATCTGGCATCAGCGGCGCAGCGGGCTCGCGCTCCTCTTTGCGACCGCCGCCCTCGTGCTCGCCGCCATCACGATCGGGTTCATCGTGCAGTCGCGCCGCGCCCGCGCCGCCGACGAGGATTGCGACTGCATCCGCGAGCGCATCGACACCGCCCTGAACCGCGGCCATTGCGGCCTCTGGGACTGGGATCTCGCCCGCGGCCGCATCTACTGGTCGGATTCGATGTACGCCATGCTCGGCTATGCCCGGACCGGACAATACATGTCCTTCGGCGAGGTCAGCGGCTTCATCCACCACGACGACGTCAACCTCTATGCGCTGGCGGATGCGATCAGCCGTGGCGAGGCCACGCATCTCGACCAGGAATTCCGCGTCCGCGACAGCGCCGGCCAGTGGATCTGGCTGAAGGCCCGGGCCGAACTCGTCATCGACCGACGGACCCATGCGCAGCACCTCGTCGGCATCGTCGTCGACATCTCGGAGCAGCGCCGCATGGCCGAGCGCACCGCCACCGCCGACGCGCGGCTGCGCGACGCGGTCGAGGCGATCTCGGAGGCCTTCGTGCTATGGGACGCCGACAACCGCCTCGTGCTGTGCAACGCCAAGTACCAGCAGCTCCACAAGCTGTCGCCGGAACTGGCCGTCGCCGGCGTCTGCCATGACGAGATCATGCGCTCGAGCGCCCAGCCGAGCATCGACCAGGAGCCGATGCGCTCGCTGCGCGGCCATGACGGCTCGTCCTCCTACGAGGCCCGCCTCTCCGATGGGCGCTGGCTCCAGATCAACGGGCGGCGCACCAAGGACGGCGGCTCGGTCTCGGTCGGCACCGACATCACCAAGCTGAAGCAGCAGGAGGAGCGGCTGACGCAATCGGAGCACCAGCTCCTGATGCATGTCACCGATCTCAAGGCCTCGCGCCAGAAGCTCGAGGCGCAGGCGCAGCAGCTCACCGACATGGCCGAGCGCTATCTCGAGCAGAAGGCCGTGGCCGAGAGCGCCAACCGCGCCAAATCCGAATTCCTCGCCAATATGAGCCATGAGCTGCGCACGCCGCTCAACGCCATCATCGGCTTCTCCGAGATCATGCAGGACGGCATCTTCGGCAAGCTGGGCGATAAGTACACCGACTATGTCCGCGACATCCATTCCAGCGGCGGTTACCTGCTGCGCTTCATCGACGACATCCTGAACATGTCGCGGCTGGAATCGGGCAAGGTCAGCCTCGAGAAATCCGACGTTGCGATCGGGCTGGTCGTCGACGAGGCGGTCCGGGCGGTGCAGCACGAGATCGACCGCAAGGGCCTCGCTCTCACCATCGAAGGGCCGCGCGACACCCATCTCGAAGCCGATCCGCACGCGCTCTACCAGATCCTCGGCAATCTGCTCGACAATGCGGTCAAGTTCACTCCCGAGGCGGGCCAGGTCGCCATCCGCATCCGGCCGGTTCCCGGAGCCGTCAACATCTTCGTCGAGGACAGCGGGATCGGCATTCCCAAGGACAAGATCCACCGCATCGGCCGGCCTTTCGAGCAGGTCGAGGGCGACCTCACCCGCAGCTACAAGGGCTCCGGCCTCGGCCTCGCCATCGCTCGCTCGCTGACGGAGCTGCATGGCGGGTCGCTGCGGCTGCGCTCCGCGATCGGCGCCGGCACGATCGTCATGGTCCATCTGCCGCTGGACGGCGGTGCCGGCCGGGTCATGGCCCGGGCGGCGTGAGCCTCAGCCGGCGCGGGTCGCGCCAAGGACGCGCGTGAAGATCGCGCGCACGCCGCTGCGCACCTCGTCCAGCTCCGCCCTCAGGACCTTCGTGTCAGGACGCCCGACCGCGGTGGCGATCCGGGTCAGCACGCGGGCGGGCACGGCGGCGGGGTCGAACGCCTCCTCGACGGTGAAGCGCTGCCAGAGCTGGACGTCGCCGATCAACCGCACGGCCTCGCCCAGCGCGGCGGCATCGGCCGCCGCCAGCAGCCCGGCCGTGCGGGCCGCGGCGAAGACGGACGCCGTGTCGCGCACCAGCAGGGCCGGATGATCGGCCGCATGGGCGAGCACGAGATACTGCGCGAGGAAGTCGAGATCGGTCAGGCCGCCCAGCGCGAGCTTCAGGTCCCAGGGGTTCTTCTCGCCCTTCTCCCTGGCGATCAGGGCTCGCATCTCGGCGACGGCGGCGGCGACCTTCGCCGGCTCGCGGCGGCGGCTCAGGATCGCGCGGATCGAGGCCGCGGCGCGCTCCGCCAGCGCGGGATCGCCCGCCACGACCCGGGCGCGGGTCAGCGCCATCTCCTCCCAGATCTCGGCCTCGCCGCGGTGATAGGCCTCGAAGCCCGCGAACTGGGTCGCGGCCGGGCTCTTGTTCCCCGACGGGCGCAGCCGCATGTCGACCTGATAGAGCGTGCCGCGCCGCGTCGGCACCGTCAGCGCGGCGACAAGGCGCTGGGTGAAGCGCACATGCCAGGTCACCGGATCGAGGCTGCGGCGGCCCCTGCTCGGCTCGGCATCCTCCGGCCGGTCATAAAGCAGCATCAGGTCGAGATCGGATGACGGCGTGAGCTCGCCCGCACCGAGCCGGCCGAGCCCGACCACCACGCTCTGGGCCCCCTCGATCACGCCGTGATCGGCCACGAAGGCCGCGCGCGTGTCGTCGAAGGCCACGCGCAGGCAGGCCTCAGCCACCGTGCAATAGGCCTGGGCCGCGGCCTGCGCCGGATAGACGCCGGAGAGGAGACGCGCGCCGACGAGGAAGTTCTCCTGCCGCGCGGCATCGCGCAGCCGGTCGAGCCCGTCCTCGACGCTCGGCGGCGGCGAGCCGACGACGCTGCGGATCCGGCGCACCAGCGCATCGCCGTCGAGCGAGGCCTGGCCGAAGGCGGGGTCGATGACGCCGTCGAGCACATGCGGGTGAAGCGCCGCGACCTTCGCCAGGCGCGGCGCGCTCCCGAGGATCTCGGCGAAGAGCGTCAGCAGCGAGCCTTGCGAGCGCAGCAGCGTCAGCAGCTCGACGGCAGCCGGCATCCGCACGAAGGCGTTGTCGAGATGGGCGAGCGCCCCGTCGGGATCGGCGGTGCGGCCGAGAGCCACCAGAAGCGCCGGTGTCAGTTCCGTCAGGACCTCGCGGGCGCGGGCGCTGGTGACGGCGGCGCGGCGGCCGAAATGCCAGCCCCGCACCGTCTCGGCCGCTGTCCCGGCCTGGCGGAAGCCGAGCTTCTGCAGCGTCTCGAGCGTCTGCGGATCAAGGTCAGAGCCGGTGAAACTCAGCGTTCCCGCCTCGCTGGCGAGGCTCGGCCCCTCCTCGAAGAGGAGCGCGTAATGGCCCTCGACGCGGCGGGCATGGGCGGTCAGAGCCTTGCCGAAGGCGGCCGTCGAGGGATAGCCGCAGAAGCGGGCGAAGGCCTCGAGATCGGCCGCCGCCTTGGGCAGCGTCTGCGTCTGCTCGTCATGGCGCATCTGCAGGCGATGCTCGATCGTCCGCAGCCAGCGATAGGACTCCGCCAGCTCGTCGCGGGCGGCGGGCGTGATCCAGCCCTCCTGCGTGAGCTCCGCCAGCATTTCCAGCGTGCGCGGACCGCGCAGGGCGCTGCGCCGCCCACCGAAGACGAGCTGCTGCGTCTGCACGAAGAACTCGATCTCGCGGATGCCGCCGCGGCCGAGCTTCACATTGTGGCCGGCGACCGCGATCGTCTCATGGCCCTTCACCGTCTGGATCTGGCGCTTCATCGCGTGGATGTCGGCGATGGTCGCGAAGTCGAAATATTTGCGCCAGATGAAGGGGGCGAGATCCTTGAGGAAGCGCTGGCCCAGCGCGAGGTCTCCCGCGACGGGCCGCGCCTTGATCATCGCCGCGCGTTCCCAGTTCTGGCCGACGGTCTCGTAATAGGCATAGGCCGAGGGCAAGGGCACGGCGACATGGGTCGAGGCCGGGTCGGGCCGCAGGCGCAGATCGACGCGGAAGACATAGCCGTCGGGCGTCCGCTCCTGGATGATCCGGGCGATCGCTTGCGTGAGCTTGACGAAGAAGCTCGTGGGCTCGGCCACGCCCGCGGCTTCGGCCCTGTCAGGATCGAAGAAGACGACAATGTCGATGTCGGAGGAGTAGTTCAGCTCGCCCGCGCCGTGCTTGCCGAGCGCGAGCACGACGAGCCCCGACTCCCGCCCGGGCTCGGCGGGATCCGCCAGGCGGATACGGCCGAGATCGGCCGCCTGCCGCAGGACATGCTCGGTGGCGAGCCTGACGGCGGTGTCGGCCGTGTCGGCGAGGGCCGCCGTCACGGTCTCGACGCTCCAGACGCCGCCGATGTCGGCGAGCGCGATCAGCAGCGCCATGGTCCGCCGGAAGCGGCGCAGCAGGCGCATGAGTTCGGATGCGTCGGTCGCCGCCGCGCCGGCGCGGGCGACCTCGGCGAGCAGCGCGTCGCGCTGCGCTTCCGGTTCCTCCGTCAGGCAGGCGAGCAGGCCGGCAGGGTCCTGCCGCATGATCTGGGTGAGGAAGGGCGCATGCGCGACCAGGCCTGCGACGAGCGCGGCGCTTCGCTCGTTGTCGCCGAAATGGCTCGCCAGCGCCTGAGCGGCGGCCTCGTCGTGCAGCCGCTCGATCAGGTCCTTCGCCAGCAGGTTCGCGGCGCGGGTGCGGGCCGGCAGAACCGGCGCTGCGTTCAATCGGTCACAGAGCCGCCCGGCCATGCCTCGTCCCCCTCAGAGCAAGGGGACGCCAACAGGGTTTGGCGCGCCTGTCGAGCCGGGACGCTCGCGAGAGGTCGGCATGTCCACAGGCTTGGGCGCGCCCTGGGACTCGATCCCATCCCGCCTGACGGTCGCGTTGGCCTGCATCGGCAGGGCGATGACGACGCGCAGGCCCGGGGTATTGTCCTCGAGCCGCAGCTGGCCGCCATGCAGGCGCACCACGCCGGCCGCGAGCGCGAGCCCCAGCCCGAAACCCGGTTTGCTGCGGCTGACATCGAGACGCACGAAGCGTTCGAGCACGCGGGCACGGTCCTCCGCCGGGATGCCCGGCCCCTGATCGGCGACGGAGAGCAGGATCTCGCTGCCCTCCTGCCGGGCCGACACCGTCACCTGGGCCCGGTCGCTCGCGGCGGGCGCGGCATATTTCAGCGCATTGTCGATCAGGTTCGCCAAAGCCTGGCCGATCAGCTCCCGGTTGCCGGAGACGCGCAGGCCCGGCGACACCTCGGTGACGAGCGACAGCCCCGCCTCCTCGGCCAGCGGCTCATAGAGTTCGGCCAGGCCGGACACGATCTCGGAGAGGTCGAGCGTGTCCATGCTGTCCTGGATCCGGCCGGTCTCAAGCCGTGCGATCATCAGGAGGGCGTTGAAAACACGGATCAGATTGTCGGCCTCGTCGATCGAGCCGTCGAGCGCGGCGCGCAGCTCGTCGGGCGAGCTTGCGGTGCGTAAGGCCTCCTCGGCCCGGTTGCGCAGCCGCGTCAGCGGCGTCTTGAGGTCATGGGCGATGTTGTCCGAGACCTGCTGCATGCCGGCCATCAGTTCGCCGATGCGCTCCAGCATGGCGTTGAGGTTGAGCGCCAGCCGGTCGAGCTCGTCGCCCGTGCCCGAGATCGCGAGACGGCCCTTGAGGTCGCCGGCCATGATCGACTGGGCGGTCCCCGTCATGTCGTCGATGCGCTTGAGCACGCGCCGCGCCACGAACCAGCTCGCGAAGCAGCCGAGGACGAAGACGAGGAGAAGCGACCAGCCCGCCGCTCGCCGAATGACGATGCCGAGGCGCTCGCGCTCCTCGACGTCGCGGCCGACCAGCAGCCGAAAGCCGGCCGGCAGCACGAAGACGCGCACGATGGCCCGGCTCGGCCTGTCCACCGCCTCGCTGGTGCGGGCATATTCGATCTCGGCCTCTCCGGGGCGATCGAGCGTGCCCGGCGGCAGCGCCTCGACATTGCCGGCAATGCGCTCGCCGACCGGGGTGGTGACGAGATAGAGCGAGGCGCCGGGCGCGCGCGAGCGGCGCTCGATCACGTTGACCAGCCGCCGGATCCCGCCCTGGCGCTGCTGCTCGGCCAGGCCCTGGATCTCGGCGTCGATGGTGGAGCGGATCTGGTCGTCGAGCAGGCGCTTGGCGTTCCAGGCGACATAGCCGAGCAGAAGCCCGGCGAAGAGCGCGAAGACGACGAGGTAGACCGCCGTCAGCTTGAAGGCGGTCGTCCGGAACAGGTTGGGCAGGAAGCGCTGCGCCGGCCGCGGCGATCCCCTCGCCTCGCCCGCGGAGGGATCAGCGTTGCGTGTCACGGACCATGTATCCCGCGCCGCGGATGGTGTGGATCATCGGGTGCTCGAAGCCCTTGTCGACCTTGGCGCGCAGGCGGCTGACATGCACGTCGATGACATTGGTCTGGGGATCGAAGTGATAGTCCCAGACATTCTCCAGCAGCATGGTGCGCGTCACCACCTGCCCCGCATGTTTCATCAGATATTCAAGCAGCCGGAATTCGCGCGGCTGCAGCGGGATCTCCGTGCCACCGCGCGTGACGCGATGGGCGAGCCGGTCGAGATCGAGATCGCCGACCCGGTAGCTCGTCGGCTCGGAGGCCGGCGCGCCGCGGCGACGCGCCAGCACCTCGACACGCGCGAGAAGCTCGGAGAAGGCATAGGGCTTGGGCAGATAGTCGTCGCCGCCGGCGCGCAGCCCCTTCACGCGGTCGTCGACCTGCGCCAGGGCGGAGAGAATCAGGGCCGGGGTCGCGTCCTTCTGCTCACGCAGCGAGCGGATCAGCGAGAGCCCGTCCAGGCGCGGCAGCATGCGGTCGACGACGAGGACGTCGTAGCCGCCACCCTCGGCCATGGCATAGCCTTCCAGCCCGTCGCCCGCATGGTCGGCGACATGGCCGGCCTCGCGGAAGGCCTTGGTCAGATAGGCCGCGGCCTCGGCATCATCTTCGACGATCAGCAGTCGCATCAGCCAAGCCTATCCCAGAACGACAGAAAACGGCAGGCCGGAGGATACGCATCCGGCCTGCCGCGGTGAAGGCTGGTCTCCCGGCGCGGGGGCGACTGACGGCCGGGAGAATGCGAGCCTTGCCTTTGTCCCGCGCCGGCCGTCGCAGCCGGCGCGGGAGAGGGGAGCGATCAGGCGGCCGGCTGGCGGCCGACCTCGAAGCCGATCTCGCGCTCCTTGCCGTCACGCCAGACGGTGATCTTGACCTTCGAGCCCGGGGCATAGGTCGCGATCTTGCGCGAGAGCTCGCGGGCGTCCTTGATCGACACGCCATCGACCGAGAGGATCGTGTCGCCCCGCTTGATGCCGGCCTTGGCGGCCGGCCCGTTGCGCTCGGCGGCGGCGACGAGGGCACCATGCGGCTGCTTCAGGCCGGCCGCTTCGGCGATCTCGGGCGTGACCGGCTGGATCTGGACGCCGATGAAGCCGCGCGCCACCGTGCCATCCTTCTTCAGGGCCGAGACGACCTGCTCGACGGTCGAGGCCGGGACCGCGAAGGCGATGCCGACATTGCCGCCCGAGGGCGAGAAGATCGCGGTGTTGACGCCGACGACCTCGCCCTTCTGGTTGAAGGTCGGCCCGCCCGAATTGCCGCGGTTCACCGCCGCGTCGATCTGCAGGAAGTCGTCATAGGGGCCCGAGCCGATGTCGCGGCCCTGGGCCGAGACAATGCCGGCCGTGACCGTGCCGCCCAGACCGAAGGGGTTGCCGACCGCCAGCACCCAGTCGCCGATGCGCGGCTTGGCCGCGGCGAGCTGGACGAAGGGGAAGCTGCCACTCTCGGTGACCTTGAGCAGAGCGAGGTCGGTGCGCGGATCGGTGCCGATGACCTTGGCGTTCAGGGTCTTGCCGTCGTCGGTGACGAGCTGGACCTCGGAGGCCTTGTCGACGACATGGTTGTTGGTCACCACATAGCCGTCCTGGCTGATGAAGAAGCCCGAACCCTGGGACATGCCCTGGCGCGGCTCGGGCCGGCCGGGACGCTGCGCGCGCGGAGGCTGCTGCTGCTCGAAAAAGCGGCGCAGGCCGGGCGGGAGATCGTCCAGGCTGCCCTGGCCGTCATCAGCGGCGTCGATCGTCTGCTTGACGCGGACGGAGACGACGGCCGGCTTCACCTTCTCGACCATGTCGGCAAAGGAGGGCAGCTGGGTCTGGACGCCCGAGAGCTGGATCGGCTGGGCGAAGGCGGGGTGGTCGAATCTGAGCGCACCGTCGGCGAGGCCGGCCGCGAGGCCGATGCCGAGGGTGGCCGCGCCGGCGAGCAGCGCGCCGCGCTTGAGGATGGAGCGGGAGGGGGTGGTCTGGGTCGTCATGGCGAGAACCTCGAAATCAGCGGCAGGGCCTTCCCTGCTCGTGACGAGAACCATGACGGCCGGCGCCTTACGCCGATTTCGCCCGAAGATGACTGTTTCGTAAGGTTGCGAAATGTTTCTGCTGCGGTCGCGCCGCTTCAGGGCGTCTCGGAATCCAGCAGGCGCTGCAGGCGACGGCGTTCCTCCTCGGACAGCGGCGCGGCGCTCGCCGGGGCGGGCATGGCCCGGCCGCGCCGCCAGGTGAAGACCAGGGCCGCCAGTAGGATCAGGAAGGGCGCGGCCCAGAGCATCACCGTCCTGATGTTGACGGGCGGCCGCAGCAGCACGAAATCGCCATAGCGGGCGACGACGAAATCGCGCACCGCCATGTCGCTGTCGCCGGCGACGAGCCGCTCGCGCACCAGCACGCGCAGATCCTTAGCGAGCGGTGCGTCCGAATCGTCGATCGACTGGTTCTGGCAGACGAGGCAGCGCAGCTCGCCGGAAATCGCACGGGCGCGGCGCTCCATGGCCGGATCGGGCAGGATTTCGCCCGGCTGGACCGCCTGCGCGGTCAGACCGGGGGCGAGCACCAGCAGGATGGCGAGGGCAAGACGCGGCCAGAGGGCTCGGCGCATGGTGCTCACTCCGCCGGCTGAGGCGCGGCGACCGGCTGGGCCCTGGCGCGCCGTGGCGTCGCCAGCCGGAAGCGCCGGTCGGTCAGCGACAGCGCACCGCCCAGCGACATCACGATCGCGCCGATCCAGATCAACAGGATCAGCGGCTTGTCGTAGAGCCGCACCGCGATGCCGCCGTCGTCCTGCGGTTCGCCGAGCGCGACATAGGCCTGGCTCAGGCCATCGGTCCGGATGCCGGCTTCCGTGGTCGGCATGTTGCGGGCGAGGTAGACGCGCTTGGCGGCCTCGACGGGCTTGAGTTCGCGATTGCCGGAGAAGACCTGGAAGCGCGCCACCTCGGCCCGGAAATTGGGGCCGGTGCGCGGCATGACCGATTCCAGAACGACGGTGTAGCGGCCGCTGGTGAGGCGCTCGCCCGGCTTCAGCACGCCGATCGCCTCGGTGCTCCAGGCCACAGCGGCGATGCCGATGACGCTCAGGCCGACGCCGGCATGGGCGAGCGCGGTGCCCCAGGCCGAACGCGGCAGCCCCTTGGCCCGCGACCAGATGGCCGGCCAGCCGCTGGCGCGGCTGACGATCCGCTCGCCGAGATCGAAGGCGGCGCCGGCGACCAGGAAGACGCCGAGGCCGATGCCCAGCGGGGCCAGCACGGGGCCGCCCCAGGTCAAGGCAATGAGCGCGAGCGCGGCGAGGATCGCCAGGCCGAAGGCGGCGAGGTTGCGCTGCGCGGCGCCGAGCAGGTCGCCGCGCTTCCAGGAGAGCGATTGGCCGAGCGGCAGGAGCAGCAGCAGCGGCACCAGCACGGGCACGAAGGTGGCGTTGAAGAAGGGCGGGCCGACCGAGATCTTGTCGCCCGTCACCATCTCCAGCACGAGCGGATAGAGCGTGCCGATGAAGACCGTGGCGCAGGCGGTCGCGATGAAGACGTTGTTGACGACGAGCGCGCCCTCGCGGGAGACCGGCGCGAACAGGCCGCCCTGCCGCAAGAGCGGTGCGCGCCAGGCGAACAGGGCCAGCGAACCGCCGACGAAGAAGACCAGGATCATCAGGATGAAGAGCCCGCGGGCCGGGTCGGTAGCGAAGGAGTGCACCGAGGTCAGCACGCCGGAGCGGACGATGAAGGTGCCCAGCAGCGAGAGCGAGAAGGTCAGGATCGCGAGCAGGATCGTCCAGACCTTGAGCGCGTCGCGTTTCTCCATCACCACCGTGGAGTGGATCAGCGCGGTGCCGGCCAGCCAGGGCATCAGCGACGCGTTCTCGACCGGGTCCCAGAACCACCAGCCGCCCCAGCCGAGCTCGTAATAGGCCCAGTAGGAGCCCATCGCGATGCCCAGCGTCAGGAAGACCCAGGCGAGCAGCGTCCAGGGCCGCACGGCGCGGGCCCAGACGGCATCGATCCGCCCGTCGATGAGGGCCGCGACGGCAAAAGCGTAGGTGATCGAGAAGCCGACATAGCCGACATAGAGCAGCGGCGGGTGGATCGCGAGACCGAGGTCCTGCAGGATCGGGTTGAGATCCTGCCCCTCGGGCGGGGCCGGAACCAGCCGGCGGAACGGATTCGAGGTCAGCAGGGTGAAGGCGAGGAAGGCGACCGTGACCATGCCCTGGGCGGCGAGCGTCCCGGCCCGCAGACGCAGCGGCAGCGAGCGGCGCGACAGCGCGACGAGCGCGCCGAACAGCGTCAGGATCAGCACCCACAGGAGCATCGAGCCCTCGTGGTTCCCCCAGACGGAGGTCAGCTTATAGATCAGCGGCTGCGTCGAATGCGAGTTGGCGACGACGTTCTCGACCGAGAAATCCGAGCGCACATAGGATGTGACCAGCGCGGCGAAGGCGAGCGCGACCAGCAGGAAGCAGGTGACGGCGGCCGCCGAGCCGACGCTGGCGAGCGCGCGGTCATGCCGCGCGACGCCCCAGAGCGGCACCAGCGACTGCACCACGGCGACGCCGAGCGCCAGCGCCAGCGCGAAATGGCCGATCTCGACGATCATGACTGCCTCATGGGGACGCCTGTGGGGCCGGCTTCGACGGGGGAGCCGATGCCCCCGCCCCGCCCGGCTGCCAATGGCCCTGCTTCTTCAACGTGTCTGCCACCTCACGCGGCATATAGGTTTCGTCGTGCTTGGCGAGCACCGAGTCGGCGCGGAACTGATCGCCGCCCTGGAACACGCCCTCGGTCACGACGCCCTGCCCCTCGCGGAACAGGTCGGGCAGCAGCCCCTCATAGGTGACCTTGATGGTGGTGCGGCTGTCGGTGATCGAGAAGACGACGCGCTGGCCGGGCCCACGAACGACGGAGCCCTGCTCCACCAGACCGCCCAGGCGCATGCGCGTGCCAGGCGTCACGCCCTTCTCCGAGATCTCCGTCGGGCCGTAGAAGAAAACGATCGTGTCGCGCAGCGCAAACAGCACGAGTCCGGCCGACAGGGCGAGCACGAGGCCGGCGGCGCCGATCAGCATGAGCCGGCGCTGCTTTCGCGTGTAGCGGCGCTTCCCGGCGAGCGGGCGCAGGGGCTCGACGGCGGTCATGGCGCAGCCTCCTTGAGGGCGAGTTCCCCGGCCAGCGCGTCCAGCGCCGCAGCGGCCGAGGCCTCCTGCGCCAGCCGCTCGCGCGCCATGGCGAGCGATTCGCGCGCCGCCATCTTGTCGCCGAGAACCGCCTGCGACCGGATCAGGCGCGTCCATTCCGGCAGCGTGCCACCGCCCGCCTTCAGCCGCGCCGAGAGGCCTTCGACCATGCCACGGATCGCCGCCTGCTGCTCGGCCGGCGGCAGCGCCGCGATGCCACCGGCATTCGTCTCGGCTTCGAGCCGCGCCAGGCGCTGGCGGACGGTCTCGGTCCAGGGCGCGTCGGCGGCGGATTCGTCGAGCAGGGCGCGCAGGCTGGCGATGGCGCCGGGCGCGTCGCCATCCTGCTCAAGGCCGATGGCGAGGAAGAACCGGGCCCGGGCATTCTTCGGATCGAGACGCAGCGCGCCGGCGAAGCTCTCGCGCGCGGCGGCGGTGACGACGCCGCCGGCCGCCAGAGCCCGCGCCTCGCCCAGCCCGGCATAGGCTTCTGCGCTCGCCTCGCCATGGCGGATGGCCGCCGCGAAGGCGGTGGCTGCGTCGTCATGGCGGTTCAGGCGCATATAGACCGGCGCGATCACCGACCAGCCCTTGCCATCGGAGGGGTTGGCGGCGAGATGGGTCTCGATGCGGGCGAGCGCGAGCGCGAAATCCTGTCGTGACGGATCGGCCTGGAGACGCGCCGCGAGCGGCTGGTCCGGCTTCGCGGGCGAGCCATAGGCGCCGTAGACCAGCAAGGCGAGGAGCGGCACGCAGGACAGGGCAAGCGCCGAGCTGGCGCGGCGGCGGCGCAGCGAGGATTCGGTCTCGCCGGCAGGCGCCGCATCATCGCCCGAGGCGCGCAGCAGGCGACGCGCGGCCTCGGCGCGTGCAGCCTCGGCCTCGACCGGCCCGATCAGCCGGCGGGCGAGGTCGCGGTCGATCTCGCCGAGTTGCGCGCGGTAGAGGCTCGTGGCGTCCCCGACATCGGCGAACGCCAGCGAGCGGCCCCGGCCGAGCGGCCAGAGCAGGGCAAAGACGGAGAGCCCGGTCATGACCGCGAAGATGATCCAGATCAGCATGATACGCTCATAGCCAAAAGCGGCCGCCGCTTCATGCCCCGAATATGGCGACATAGGGTCACGCGGTGCGTCATCCCGTCAGACCGAAGGCAGTGTCAGGCGCGCCCGAAGGCCACCGAGCGGCGACCGCTCCAGGGAGAGCTCGCCGCCATGGAGCTTGGCCAGATCGACGACGATCGACAGGCCGAGGCCCGAGCCGGGCGTGCCCTCGTCGAGGCGCCGCCCGCGCTTGAGCATGTCGGCACGGGCATCGTCGGGCAGACCCGGGCCGTCGTCGTCGATCAACAGGACGATCCGGCCGGAGCCGGCGGGCGCCGGATCGAGCGAAACGGCGACCGTGGACTCCGCCCATTTGAAGGCATTGTCGAGCAGGTTTCCCAACATTTCCTCGAAATCCTGCCTATCGCCCCTGAAGCGCACGCCGGTGGATACGCTATGGCTGCCGGCGATGCCACGACCCTGCGAGATCTTGGCGAAGGTGCGGATCAGGGCATCGAGCGACGGCACCACCTCGGTAACGCCGCCAAGCGCCCCGGAGAGTGCGGCAGCCCGGGCGCGGTCGAGATAGTACTGAACCTGATCGCGCATGACGGCGGCCTGGCTCTTGACCGTCTCCGCCAGGTGGCCTTCCCCGGCCTCGGCCTCGTTGAGCATCACGCTCAGCGGCGTCTTGAGGGCATGGGCGAGATTGCCGACCTGGGTGCGGGCGCGATCGAGGATCTCGTGATTGGCGTCGATCAGCAGGTTGAGTTCGCCGGCGAGCGGAGCGAGATCGGGCGGGTACTGCCCGACGATGCGCGGCGTCTCGCCGGTGCGCACCAGGCCGACGGCACTTCGCAGCCTCGCGAGAGGGCGGAGGCCGAAGCGAACCTGGACGATCGTCGAAGCGACGAGCGCCAGCCCCAGCAGCACGAAGGTCATCGTCAGCGCAAAGCGGAAGTCGCGGATGTCGGCGTCGAGCTCGTCGGAGGGAGCAGCGACCGCCACGGTGAAGCGGCCATCCTCGCCAACATCGATCTCGCGCTCGAGAATGCGCAGCGAACGGTCGTCGGGGCCGGAGATGTAGCTTTCGCGGATGCCGCGCGCATTGGGAGGGATCGGCTGGTCGAGCAGCTTGGGCAGCTGCCCGCCGACGAGCGAGCGCGAGGCGCGGATCGTCGGACGTTCGCCATCGAGGCGGATGATCTGCCAGTACCAGCCCGACAGCGGCAGATCGAAGCGCGGTTCGCCGAGATCCCCGATCGCCTGGCGTTCCGTCTCGGGCGGCGCGGCGAGATCGGCGATCAGTTCCTTGATGTAGACGCTGAGGCGCTCGTCGAAGCCCCGCTCGGCCGAACGGCGGTAGAACGTCGTCAGGCCGACGCCGGCCAGCATCAGCACCAGCGCGCAGCAGACCGCCGCCGAGACGAAGAGCCGTTTGCCGAGGGAGTAGCGATGCGGGCGGAACGGCATCGCCGACGATCAGATCTTGGCGGGCGCAGCGCAGATGTAGCCGAGGCCGCGCACGGTCTCGATGACCTCGACCCCGAGCTTCTTGCGCAGGCGCCCGACGAACACCTCGATCGTGTTGGAATCACGATCGAAATCCTGGTCGTAGAGATGCTCGACCAGTTCGGTGCGGGAGACGACCCGACCCTGATGGTGCATCAGATAGGCCAGCAGCCGGTACTCATGCGAGGTCAGCTTGACCGGGTTGCCGTCGACGACGACGCGGCTGGCGCGCGTATCGAGCCTGACCGGGCCGCAGACGAGTTCGGACGTGGCGTGCCCGGCTGCGCGGCGCAGCAGCGCCCGCACGCGCGCCAGCAGTTCCTCGACATGGAAGGGCTTGGTGACATAGTCGTCCGCGCCGGCGTCGAAACCGCCGACCTTGTCGCTCCAGCGGTCGCGCGCGGTCAGGATCAGCACCGGCATCGTCTTGCCGGCCCGTCGCCAGCCCTGCAGCACGGCGACACCATCGACCTTGGGCAGGCCGAGATCGAGGATCACCGCATCATAGGGCTCGGTCTCCCCGAGATAGAGACCCTCCTCCCCGTCGAACGCCTTGTCGACGGCATAGCCGGCATTCTCGAGGGCTGTGACGATCTGGCGGTTCAGGTCCTTGTCGTCCTCGACGACGAGCAGTCTCACGGCGGATCAACTCCTGTTGGGCTGGGAACGCCCGGCGCGCTCAGCGAATCGTGCCGACCTTGCCCGACTGTCCCTCGAGCGTCACGCGGGCGACGCGGCCGTCGCGCTTCAGCGTCGTGACCACATAGACGTATTCGTCGCCCTGCCGGCAGAGCCTGATACGGACGACCTCGCCCGGGGCGGCCTGGCGGGCATGGCGCGACGCCTGCGCCGGCTGGATCACGCGGCCTTCGGCCACGGCATCGCGGGTTTCGTCCGCGGACAGGCAGGAAATCGGCTCCGGATTGTCGATCCGGTGGATCGGCAACGGAGTCGCCAGCAGGGACAGGGCAATAACGGTTTCCACGGGCATGATCGACATCGGCTAATCCCGCACGCGTGAACACGCCATGAATGCTGCGATCGGCCGGAGTATGTCAGCGGATCGGCAGGCGTCCAAGGTATTCCTGCCCGCGCCCGACGGCGGCGCTGATCTGGGCGATCACGATTTCGATCTCGGCCTGAGCGGCGCCGAAATCGGCCAGTTCCTCGGCATTCGGATAAAACCAGGCCGCGTGGTCGGTGGTCTGGCGACGCAGGATGACCCCGCCCAGCCGGACCGCGACGTCGTAGCGTTCGGCCTCCTCGCCCAGCGGAACCTCAGCCAGATCCCAGGAATCGGCGTCGATGCGGCTGCGGCGGATCCAGTCGATGGCGATGCCGGCTGCCCCACGTCGGGCCCTGGCATGCACCGGCGAAAGCGGAAGCAGCGCGCCGCTACCGGCCGTCGCGACGATCTCCGCCATCAATGGATCGCCGATGTCGCGCTGGACGGGACCAACCCGGTAGCGTTGCTCGCGCCCGAGGTCGGCGAGGTCGTCGGTCAGGGTCACGGCGGCACCGTCCAGCACGACGAGCCGCGCGCCCGGCGGCAGCGTCCGGCCCGCTGCCGCCTCGGAGCCGCCGAGGCCCCGCAGCAGGCCCGACAGCCGGAAGCGCTGCGGGCCGATGAGCTCGACCTGCGATGCGGTCACGATCTCGATCACGCCATCGGCGCCGATCAGAGCGAGCGCATTGGCCCCGCCCAGCGCCGCGTCCGGTGTCACCGAGGACAGCACGCCACCGCGCAGCCGTACCTCCAGAATAGCCTGGCGGTCGCTGCGCCAGAGCGGACCGGGCGGTAGCACCGTCAACGTCTCGCCAACGATCGAGGGCGCCTCGACCAGGCGCAGCAGCGCGAACTGCCCCGCGCCATCCGCCTGCCAGACGGCGAGCGCACCCGGCCAGGGCTGGGCGAAGGCGGCGAGCGACAGCAGCGGCGGCGGCTGCGTGCGCACGATCGGCAGGCAGAGCGGGATGGCGAGGGGCCGACCGGGCAGAGGGGGCGGCGCGCGCGGCGTGCGCGGCAGGCTCGAGACGCCGTTGTCGCGATAGATCGCCGGTTCGACGGCGCGCGCGCTCGCCCGGCGGGTCGCGCCCTCCTCGATCCGGGTCAGCCGGAACAGCCTCTCGTCGCCCGCCACCGGCAGGGCCACCACGTCGCCGGGCTCAAGGTCGAGGCAGCGCGGCGACAAGTCGAGGTCGAGCGTCTCGCGACCGGCCCAGATCTCCTGCAGGCGCTGATCGGCGAGACGCTGGCCTTCGGCCGGGCGGGTGACGATCGCGGTGTCGACGCCGATCTCACGGCGGGCAGCGCCGGCCAGCCGGCGCGAGCGAGCGGCCGTGCCGCGGTAGTCGGTCTCGCTGTCGGTGAAGCCGAGGCGCAGCTCGAGTGGCAATTCGCTCTCCTCGGCCCGGCGCAGCGCGAAGGGGCGGCCTTCGCGATCGAGGACGAGATCGTCGTCCCCGAGCCGTCGTGCGATCGGGCCGGAGCGGCCGCGGAAGACCAGCCGGCCCGCGATCATCGTCGCGTCGAAGCCGAACGCCTGGCCGAGCGGCTCCAGCGCCTGGCGGGCCGAGAGCGGCCGCTCCAGCACATAGCCGTCGAGGAAGCCGTCGACGGCGATCGCATCGGCACCAGGCAGGCCGAAATCGGCGAGGATGCGACGCAGCAGCCGGTCGACGGGCGTGCCTTCGATGCGGCCGTTGAGCCAGTGCCCCGTGTCATGGGCGGCCCCATCGGCCCAGATCCCGCCGAGATCGGGAAAGGCGGGATACGGCCTGGCGTCATAGCTCCAGACGAAGATATTGGCCGGGTCGACCATCCGGATGCCGGTCGCCGGATGAACCGGGTTGCGCCCGGCCTCAAAACCCTCGCGCGCCGGATCGAAGCCGGAGATGACCGCTTCGAGCCCACGCGCCTGGACCAGGTCGTCGCGCGCGCCGCTGGAGAAATAGGGAGCGCCGCTCTCGGCGGATTTCGCGTCCGGAAAGACGTTGGGCGCATTCGCGCCCTTGTCGACGGCGGGAATGCCGATCTCGGTCAGCCAGATCGGCTTGGCACCGGGCACGAAGGCGGTGGGGGACGTTTCGACGCCGCCCACCCGCTCGACATGCGGGTTGCTCCACCAGCCGACGAGATCCTTCGGACGGAAGATCCAGGGCTTGCCATGGACTCCGTCCGTGATCGGCAGGCGCAGCTGCGCGGCGCGACCGGCGGCATCGGCATAGTACCAGTGATAAGCCTCGCCGCCGGTCAGCCTTGCCCGCAGATAGCCGAGATCGGCCGGTCCCGCCGCGACAGCGCTGTCGGCATGGCCGGCGCCGTCGCGCCAGTCCGAGAGCGGCGGGTAGAAATCGATGCCGATCGCGCCGATGGCGGGCGAGGCCCAGAGCGGATCGAGCGGAAAGGCGACGTCGCTGCCGCCAGCGCGGGCGTCGGCGCCGTATTCGGTCCAGTCGGCCGCATAGGTCAGCGTAGCGGCCGGCAGGATCGTCGCGACCTGCCCGGCAAGGTCGACGAGGCCCGCGACCATCGGGTAGCCGCCCGTGCCCCGGACATGGGTCAGGCCCGGCATTTCTGAACCGAGTACGAAACCCGCGACGCCGCCGGCGACCTGCGCCAGCCTGGCGTAGTGCAGCACGAAGCGCCGGTAGCTCCACTCGTCCGGCGCGGCACAGACGATCCGCTCACCCTCGGCGACGACATCCGAGGCGGTAACGCTGCCCAGGAACGCCGCCATCTGCGCCTCGGCCTCGGCGCTGCCGTCGACGCTTCCGGGCGCCCCCGGCGCAGGCGTGCAGGTGATGCGCCCGCGCCACGGATAGCGCGGCTGCCCGGGCAGGCCCGACACGGGGTCCGGCAGGGCATTGCCGGCCGGGATATCCATCATCACGAAGGGGTAGAGCACGACCTCGAGGCCCCAGTCGTCGCGCAGGCGACGGATGAGGCGGATCACGCTCTCATCGGAGGGCGTGCCGCCGAAAGCCGGCCGCCCCTCGGCTTCGCTCACCACGCGGGCCGTCGCACGATCGAGGCCCGCCACCACCCATTCGGCACCGAGCGTCGGCTTGTGGGCGATCTCGACGCGCGGCGCGATCGTGCAGGCGCCCGCCCGCAGGTCGTCGCCGAACCAGGTGACGACCAGCGCGACCCGCCGCAGGGCGGGACAGAGCGCGGTGAGATGCGCCAGCGCAGTGTCGACGTCGGCGCCGCCATAGAGCTGGTGGCGGGTCAGGCTTTCGGTGATGCCCGGCTCGGGTTCGTGGCTGACGGCCCGCGTCTCGTAGACGAACTCGCCGGCGCCGGGGATCAGCGTCACCGCCCGTATCATCTGGGCGAGACCTTCGACGGGCCGCACGACCTCGAAGGAAAATTGCGGGACGCGGTTGCCGTAGTCGGCGAGCGGAAAACGCTCGAACACGACATAGGCGAGCCCGCGATAGGCCGGCGTCTCGCCGGCCTCCTTCGCCGCGATCAGCGGGTCGGGTTCCTGGGCCTCGTCGCCCATATGGACACGCATCGAAACTGTCGTGACATCGAGTTCCCGCCCATCGGCCCAGATGCGGCGCACGAAGGCGATCCGCCCCTCGCACAGGCCGATCGCGAGATTGGCATGGTAGGCATAGGTGGTCTCGATCGTCTTCGCACGGCGGCTGCCCTTTCCGCCGGTCTTGGTCCGGGTCACCGTGACCCTGATCTCTTCCTCGAAGCGGGTCGCCCAGATCAGCTGACCGCCGAGACGGGCCCGGCCATAGATCCGCGGGATCGCGGCCCCCTCGGTCGCGGCCAGGCCACTGACCTCGGTGAGGCGCGGCCCCTCGACGCGACGCGTCGAGGCGGACCCGCCGAGCAGGGACTGGTCGATGCGCGCCCCGGCGATGCCGCCCAGGGCCTGGCCGAGCACGGCGCCGATCGGGCCGCCGACCGCGCTGCCGAGCGCACTGCCCGCGACCTGCAGAAGGAGAGTCGCCATCAGTCGATCACTCCCGGAAAGGAAAAGGCATGGCTGAGATGCCGCCGCCACCACGGCGTGAAGGCGACCTCGGCGACCGCTGCGCCGTCATGGGCGTGGATGATGCGGTCGGGCGCGCTGAGGATGGCGCAGTGCTTCGCGGGCAGGTGCGCCCGCCAGCGAAACAGCAGCACGTCGCCCGCGCGTGCCTCTCCCGGCCCGACGGGGACAAGGTGGCGCAGCGCCGCGGCGGCCAGCGTTTCCGTCCCGAGACTTTCCGCCCAGCCCGGCGTGTAGGGGGGCGGCTGCTCCGGCTCGCTGCCAAGGAGATCGCGCCAGACGCCGCGCACGAGCCCGAGGCAGTCGCAGCCCACCTCTCGCAGGGAGGCCTGGTGGTGATAGGGCGTGCCGATCCAGCCCCTGGTCGCCTCGACGATGTCGTCACGGAGCAGGGGCGCCTTCATCGGAACAGGCTGCCGCCGTCGAGGGCGGCATCACCCGGCCGGACGCCGCCGATGATGAAGTCGTTGCCGGGAATGTGGGGGAAACCGCGGAAATTGACCCCGTTGCCGAACTTGGCCCGGCAGGTGGCGAAGCTCTTGTCGCAGCCGGGGGTAACGGTGAAGGGATCGCCCGCCCGGATCGCCGCCGGCGGCGCCTGCCACAGTTCGAGGGAGGCGTCCGCGCCCGTGGCGGCGTGGCGCTTCACCTCGGTTACGAAACCTGTGGCGTCCCCGCCGGTGAAGACCAGCCGCCCGCCGGTGAGGTATCCGTCGGCGAAGGCGGCGAGGGCCGCCGCCGTCAGGCTGAACCGGCCGTCTGTCGTCGTCACGGCGGCTTCGGCGACCGCCAGCGCGACCCCGCAGCGGGCATCGCCGAGATCGGCCGAGCATGAACGCAGGTAGAGCCGCCCCCGCTCCTCGTCGAAGGCCTTGGCCGGCCCCCGCAGCTCGGCCGTGAAGGCGCCGTCGCTGCGGCGAACCTCGCCGACGAAGCCGGTTTCGAGACGGAGACGCTGGGTTGGGTCGGCCCAGTTGACCAGCCAGAGCGTCACCCGGGCGTCGTCATAGAGCCCGCGGGCGAGATCGGTCTCGTTCAATCCGCTCGCTGCGAGCGCGCCCGAGACGTCGCCGCCCCCGACCGCAAAGCCGAGCTCCGCGCTCATCTCCGCCGCCTCGAGCCCGGTCGTCGCCGCGAAGGTGACGCCGTCGAAGACGAGGGGGCCGTCATGGTCGGTGAAGCCGAGCACGAGGCCGTCCCGCCGGGTCAGGCTCCAGCAGCGGCAAAGGGTCGTCGCGCCCTGGGCCAGGTGGTCGGCCAGAGCCTCGGGGATCGCGCGCATGGGACAGGTCCTGCAGGGTTTCAGGAAAGAATCTCGACGACCGGAATCCGCGGAATCTCGCCGGCCTCGAAGGCCGAAAGATCGATCTCGATCGCGTCGACGTCGAAGCGCACGGGCACGTCGAACAGGAAGCCCGCCGTGACGATGGCGCCCGGCGCAGGCGCATGGCCGGCTGCGAAGGTCACCAGACCACTCGTCGCGTCGTAGGTGACGTGGGCGGGGTCGACGGCCGTTCCATCGACCGCGACCATGACCTCGCCGGGAACCGGTTTGCGGATCGGGCGGCGGTAGGTCGCCAGGCCCGTGCCGTAATGCTTGCAGAGGGGGAAACTCGCCGTGACGCCGTCGCCGGCGCCGATCGTCTGGTCGGTCGCCGTGGGGCTCTGCGAGGGCGGGCAGCTCTTCCAGTCGAGGCCATCGCGCCAGCGGAAGCCGTAGAGCCGGCCGCGGCGCTCCTCGAAGAAGGCGACGACCGCCGCCAGCGCATCGAGGCTGCGGATGCCGAGGCCGGCATCGTAGCGTCGGCGGGAATGGGCCCAGCGGCTGTTGCGCACTTCGCGGCCAGACGCCAGCGTGACGATCTGCGTCAGGCGCTCGGGCCCGCCACGCGCCCCGCGGGCGATGTCGGTCGGAAAGCGGATCTCGTGGAAATCGCTCATGAGCACCTCGTTTCAGAGCGCGCGGCCGCCGCGCGCGACAGCCCGTGCGATCGCGGCCGATACCTGTGCCTCCGAGCGTCGGAAGCTGTCGGCATCCGGCGTCGTGACCTGGACGACGACGTTGAGCGGGCGGCGCGCCTCGGCCGAGGAGCGGACGCCGAGCTTGCCGTCGGCGCCACGCGACAGCGGCAGGATGGCTTCGGCACTGCGCTCGCCCATCAGCCCGAGCCCCCGCCCGAGCGGGAAATAGGCGGGTGAGGCGATCACCCCGCCTTCGGCAAAGGCGGCGACCGGAGCGGTGGCCCCTCCTCCCAGGCCGACGCCGCCGAACAGGCCCGTCAACCCCTTGATTCCCGCCCCGAGCAGGCTGGAGAGGCTCGACTGGAGCGGCTTCAGCGCCGATTTCAGCAGCGTTTCGGTGATCGAGCGACCGACGCTGCGCAGCACGTCCTCGAAGCGCTTTCCCTCGACGATGCCCTTGGCGAAGGCATTGGTGATCGATCTGCCGAAGCTCGCGGCGGATCTGTCCAAGCTCTGCGTCAGCGAGCCGAGCGCGCGCAGATCGGAGAGGCGGGAGGACAGGTCGATCTCGTCATCAAGCATGGGGCACCTCGGAGGGAGGATTGGAAGCAGGTCCGGTCGGCTGGTCGGGATGAGCCGCCATCAGGGCCTCGATCACGCTGCGGTCGGGCGCCTGCCCTGTCCCGGCAGGTCCGTGCGCCCGCAGCGCCGCGGCGATCTCGCGCGGGCTGGCGGCCCAGAAGACGGCCGGTGGCCAGCCCAGCCGCCCGAGCCCGAATGCCATGACCTCGTCCCAGGGAAAGGGGGCCGCCGCCGGCTTCAGGCCAACGGCGGCGCAGGAGGGCGCGGCCGCGTCTCCTGCGGGCCGGATCCGGCGATGGGCTCGGCGGCGGGATCGGCGAAGGTCGCGTCGAGCAGGGCGATGGCGGCTCTGATGGCACCGTTGAGGCCACCATCGAAGCCGAGTTCGGCGACCTCTCGATCGTCGATCGTGGCGCCGGCCCCACGCAGCCCGGCACCGAGAATGCGCGCGACGTCGCTGGCGGAAAGCCGGCCCGAGGCGAAGCGCTCGCCCAGCGCCGGCAGGCTGTCGACGCTGAAGGCGTGTTCGAGTTCGGCGAGCGCGCCCAGCGTCAACCGCATCGGCAGCGCCTCGCCCTCGACGATCAGGGCAGTGTCGCCCCGGTGCCGGTTGATCATCGCCGTCTCCTCAGAGGGTCGTGAAGGCGAGCTGACCGGCCGATTCCAGCGACAGGTCGAAGGTGACCTCGCCGGCATGGTCGCCGCGATACTCCAGGCTCGAGAGCTGGAACGGGCCGGTGACGGTGCCGAAATCGGGCACGATCACCTGCCAGTCGCGGATCACGCCATCGAAGAAGATCTGGCGCACCAGCGCGTCCGACGCCTCGTCCTTGAAGATGCCCGCGCCGCTGATGGCGGCGCGCCGCATGCCGGCACCCGCCAGCAATTCGCGCCAGCGACCGGCGGATTCGGAGTGCGTGACGTCCACCGTCTCCGCATTGAAGGCGATCTGGCGCGCCCTCAGCCCGGCGACCGTGACGAACACCCCGCCCGCATCCGCCGCCTTGAGCAGCAGGTCCTTGCCCTTCTGTGCCGACATCCGGCCTCTCCCTCATCACGATGTGCTTGAAATCAGAGTGCTTCCGTCACCGCGCGGAAGCGGATCGCGACGGATGCCAGCCCGGTCGCGGCGTCGCGGGCCAGGCGGTTCGAGCGCCAGCGCAGATTGACCAGCCGGTGGCCCGACAGCGTGAGACCGGCCCCGTCGAGCAGAGCGACGATGCGCGCGGCGGCTTCCAGCGCCCGCCGCGACGAGCCGCTCTCGCCGGCCCAGACGGTGAGGCCGAACTCCTGCTCGCAGCCGCGGTCGTTGCCGGTCGACCAGTCGCGCGCCTCGACCTCGCCATGCACGATGTAGGTGCCGCCTGCGCCACGCGGCGCCTCGTCATGGATGCGGGCGGGGCCGATCAGGGCCATGAGGCCTGGATCGGCTTCGAGCCGCGCCTGGATCGCGGCGCGAAGGGCCAGAATGGAGTCGCTCACGGTCCGATCTCCCGCACCAGACAGACCAGCCGGCGCCGGCCGCCATCGGGGTCGGCCACCGCGTGGATGTCGAAGAGGCGGTCGCCGTCGCGCAGGCGCTGGCCGGCATCGACACCGGCGCGCCAGCGCAGGGTGACGCGGTGTGTCGCGACCTGCTCGGGCCGCCCCCGGCGCCAGTGCTCGCCGCCGGCAAGCCATTCGAGCTGGGCCCAGACGGCAGCCACGGTCTCGAAGGCCTGGGTGGTCCCGCCGAGACCGTCGGGCGTCGCCACCGCCGCCTCCAGCAGAAGCCGCCGCCGCAGCGCCCCGACGGGGGCTCGATCCTGATTCGAAGGCGCCATGGCTCAGAGCCTCGCGCGGCGGAACGGCGCGATCAGCGCCAGGATCTCGGACGGCAGGGCCTCGGCATCGCGCCCGACGACGTCGCCGCGATGCTCGAACCAGCGCGCGGCCAGGCGCAGGACCGCCTGTCGCAGCAGGGCCGGAACCGCGGCCGCGGTCGCTCCGAAGCCGGCCACGACGTCGACCTCGATCGCGCTATGGGCGCGGCCGATTTCCGGCACCTCCCCGACCACCTGCAGGAGCGGCGGATCGGCGCTGGTGTCGAGACGCAGTGCCGAAGGCTGGACCGGCTGGGCGATGCCGAGTGCGTCATAAACCCGCGCGGCCGTGATCGCACCGACGGGCGAGAGCGGCAGCCGCAGCGCGCCGCCCTGCGGCCAGCGATCGATCACGATCCGCCAGCTCTGATCGACGAGCAGGCGCCCTGATGCGGCTTCCACCATCAGCCGGGCGGCCGTGATCAGCGTGGCCAGCAGATCGTCCTCCGCGGTCTCATCCAGGCGCAGGAAGGCGCGCGCCTCGGCCAGCGAGACCGGCTCTTCGGCCGGCGGAGTCAGGGCAAGCGGCGTCATGGGCGCTCCGATCGAGGGTTCAATTGCGGGGAGCGACGCGCTATCGAGCGTCTCCCGTCACCGGAGAAGCGCGATGCGCATCGGACGTCTGATCAGCTTGGGCAGCGTCGTCTGCGGTCTGGCGCTGGCCGTGCCCCCGGCCGGCGCCGTGGTCGGCGGCCGCGAAGGCGGGCCGCTCGACGGCTCGACACTGATGGTTCTGAACGCACGCGGCGGCGTGTGCACCGGCATCGTGCTGTCGCCGCGAACCGTTCTCACCGCCGCCCATTGCGCGGCGGGCGGCACGGAACTGCGCATTCACTGGAAGGAAGGCGGCGAGCCTGTTCTGCTGCCCCCTGCCGCCGTCGCGATGCATCCGGACTTCCGCGCCAACGCCGTCGCGACGCGGCAGCGCTCGATCGACCTCGCCTTGCTGCGCCTGGCGCAGCCCCTGCCCCGCCGGTTCACGCCGGCCGATCTGCAGGACGGCGCGCCGCCGCGCAGCGGAGCGCCGGTCGTGCTGGCCGGTTATGGCGTAGCGCGCGAGGGCGAGGCCCGCAGCACCGGCGTCTATCGCTCGACGGCGCTCGCAGTGGTCGAGCCCTATGGGCCCGGCAAGGTGCTGCTCTGGGCGGCCGACCCCGTCGGCGCCGGGAAGAGGGCCGGCCCGGGCGCCTGCCAGGGTGATTCCGGCGGTCCGATGATGGGACGGGACGGCGACGGCGTTATCGCAGTGACGAGTTGGTCGACCGGGCCCTCGGGGAAAAGCTGCGGCCTGCTCAGCCAGGGCGTTCTCGTCGCGCCGCAACGCCGCTGGATCGATGGAACGCTGGCCGGCTGGGGCGAGCGTGCCAGCTGGTCGCCGGGTTCGTGAGGCAAAAGGCTGGACTGCAGCGCCGCAGCCCCTAGATTGAGGGCGCTATCACAACCGGTTCGCATCATGACACCGCGCCGCTTCTCTTTCGTCCTGGCCTGCGCCCTTCTCGTCGGCACCACGCCGGCGCTGGCGGTGGTGGGCGGCGTGCCATCGCAGGATGTGCGCGGTGCCCGGGCCTCGACGCTGCGGGTCGAGACCAGCCGCGGCGAGCTCTGCTCCGGAGCCGCGATCGCGCCGGAACTGGTGCTGACTGCTGCACATTGCCTGATGGGTGGTGGATCGGTCAGCGTCGTTAGCCTGGACACCAAGTTCCGCGCCCGCCGGCATGCCGTCGTCGCCGTCTTGCCGCATCCCAGTTTCGTGCCGGGAACGACTCCACGCACCCAGCCCGGGACCGACCTCGCCATGCTCCGGCTGGCGGCTCCCCTCCCCGCCGACATTCAGCCCGTCACCTTGGGCGGCAGCCTCTGGCAGGGCGAGACGGTGACCATGGCCGGCTTCGGCCTCTCGATCGAGACCAACAAGAACACCGCGCGCCGCCTGCGCGAGACCCGGCTGGTCAATGCCGGCAACTACACGACGCAGAACACGGTCAAGGTGGCGGTCGATGCCGAGGCCAAGGGCGAAACGCCCGGGGCCGGCGCCTGCCGCGGCGATTCCGGCGGGCCGGTGCTGCGCGGCGACATCCGCTCGCGCGATCTCGTGGGGATCGTGAGCTGGTCGAGCGGCCCGCTCAACACGCGCGAGCGGCGCATCTGCGGCGGCTTCACCGCGATCACGCCGATCAGCGAGCACCGGGTCTGGATCACCGATTCGGCCGCGCGGCTGCTGGCGCTCGGCCCCAATCCGCGCGCGGGCGAAAGGACCCAGCCCGCCGCGAGCTACAGCTGGTGGTTCGCCCGCTGAGGCGCTTGGTCGGCAGCGGGCGAAGAGACCCGCGTCAGACGGCGAACCTCAGCCCCTTGATCGCCGCGAAGTCCTGCACGCCGCCGCCGACCCGCTTGGTCGTGTAGAACAGCACATAGGGCTTGGCCGAGTAAGGATCGCGCAGGATGCGGACGCCCGCCCGGTCGACGACGAGATAGCCGCGCCGGAAATCGCCGAAGGCGAGCGCAACCGCATTGTTGGCGATGTCGGGCATGTCCTCCGCCTCGACCAGCGGAAAGCCCATCAGCGTCGCGGGCGCACCGATCGAAGCCGGCGGCTGCCAGAGATACTGGCCGGTCGAGTCCTTGAACTTGCGCACGGTGCCTTGCGTCTTGCGGTTCATCACGAAGGACGCGTTCTGGCGGTAGCCAGCCTTCAGCGCATAGACGAGATCGACCAGGATGTCGGAGGGGTTGGCCGTGGCAAAGGCGCCGGCGACGCCGGTGTTGAGCACGCCGATGCTGCCCCAGCTCCAGCTCGCCTCCGCGACCATCGGATAGGCCAGGAAACCCTTGGGCTTGTCGATGCCGTCGCCGCTGACGAAGGCCGCGCCCTCCTGTTCGGCAAACGCGCTTTCGACCTCCTCGGCGATCCACTGGTCGATGTTGACGATGGCGTCGTCGAGCAGGGTCTGCGTCGCCGCCGGCATGGCGTAAAGCTCCATCGCCGGGAAGCTCAACTCCGCCAGGGTGGGCGATCCGGTCTGCGGGCGCGCCGCGGTCTCGCTGACCCAGCCCGAGGCCGGCCCTGTGGTCGAGAAGGCCTTCTTGTAGGTGCCCGACGAGATCGTTCGCACCGTCGCCAGCGCGCGGATGGGCGAGGCGGTCGACAGGCGCCGAAGGATCTCGCTCTCGACGCTGGAGGGCGCGAGATAGCCGCCGTCCGGACCCGAGCCGGCCGAGAGCGCCTTGGCCTCCAGCCGCTTGAGGCCGGTCGCCTCGCCGCTGCGGACATAGGCCGCGAAGGCGGCCTTGTGCTCGCCGACCAGCGGATCGCGCGGCTCGTCGCGGCCGAGCGCCGGACGGCTGCGGTCCAGCGTCAGCCGGTCGAGCCGACGCGTCGCCTCGTCGAGCGCGGTGTCGATGCGCGCCATCTTCTCCTCGGTCAGCGGATCGACACCGTGGCGGCTCTCGATCTGGGCGAGGCGCTCGTCATTGCTGACGCGGTAGCTCTCCAGCGTGTAACGCAGGTCGTCGAAGGCTAGCGACAGATCGGAGCCGACGGCCTTGCTCTCGGGAGCGTGGGGAACAGTGGTCATGGTCTCTCCTTCGGGAAAAGTGATTTCAGGCCTGAGCGAAGGCGGCATGAGAGGAAGGCTGCGCAGCGCACAGCGCCTTGACGGCGGATATCCGCGCCTGCGGCAGCATCGGAAAGGTGACGATCGAGATCTCCCAGAGGTCGATCCGCTCCAGCCGGCGCAGGCCGCTGCGCGGCTCGGTACGGGCGCGCTCGGAGCGGAAGCCGATCGAGAGCCCGTCGACGGCCCCTTCGCGCATCAGGGCGTGGATCTCCCGGGCGCGGGCGACGGCGAGCGAGAGCTGGCCCCTGACAAAAAGACCCCGGGAATCCTCGGTCAGCGCCAGCCAGCGGCCGATCGGCTCGGCGGGATCATGCTGCCAGAGCAGCTTGATCCCGGCGGGCCCGCGCCGCACCAGACTCTCGCGAAAGGCGCCCCGCTCGACAATGTCCTTGCCGAGATCGGGTATACCGAACAGGCTGGCATAGCCCTCGAACAGCCCATCGAGGCCGATCCGCGCCGGCGGCAGCGGCAGGAACTTGGACTCTCGGTCACAGGCACCGGCGGGAGCCAGCGCCCTCATCGCGCCCGCTCCCCGGCCTTGCCGGCGCGACCCGACCCGCTCTCCAGCCGGGCCAGATGGCGCAGGAAACGGCCGAAGGTTTCGGTGTTGGCGGGCGCCCGCCCCGGCTCCTGCCGCTGGCTGCGGCCCGATCCGGTCGATTTCGGCGGCGCCGGCTTTGTCTTTCCGGTACGCGTCATGGCTGGTCCCCCTCGTGACGGGCGTTGAAGCGGTTGAGTTCACGCACGAAATCGTCGAAGCGCCGGTTGGCGGCGGTGAGTTCGCGCAGCACGAAGAAGGCGAAGCCCGAGGCGCTGGCCGCCCAGAGCAGGAGGCCGAGATGGCCGACATCGGCGCGCCCGACGAAGGCGGTGACGATTGGGTCGATCAGGTTCATGGGGTGACATCTCCCGCTGCCGGCGCGGCGCGGCCGTAGCCGACCGCCTCGCGCTTCTCGTCATCCGTGAGGAAGGCGGCCGCGCCGAGCCGGCGCCAGAGCGATTCCCGCTCGTCGGCCAAGGCCTCGATCGCGTCGAGATCGGGCTCGAGCGAGAGATCGCCGCCGAAGGCCGGCCCGAGCCATTGCGCCAGCGACTGCGCGGTGCGCCGCACCAGCGGGATCGCAGTCTGGCGCCAGAAGGCGCGGTTGGCCTCGGCGAAATTGGCATGGGTGTTGTCGCCGGGCAGCCCGAGCAGCAAAGGCGGCACGCCGAAGGCGAGCGCGATTTCGCGCGCAGCGACCCCCTTTGCCGCGACGAAATCCAGTTCCGCCGGTGTCAGCGAGAGCGGCTTCCAGTCGAGCCCGCCCTCCAGCAGCAGCGGCCGGCCGGCATTGCGGGCGCCCTGGAAACTGTCCTCCAGCTCGGCCTTCAGCCGCTCGAACTGCGCGTCGGTGAGGCTCGCCCCGTCGGGCCCGTCATAAACCAGCGCGCCGGAGGGCCGCGCCGCATTGTCGAGCAGGCCCTTGTGCCAGGCGCTGGCGGCATTGTGGATGTCGAGCGAGCAGGCGGCGGCCTCGATCGGCGAGAGGCCGTAATGGTCGTCGACCGGGTGAAACAGGGTGAGATGCAGGATCGGCGGCACCGAACCCTTCGCGACGCCCTCGTCCTGCCGGAAGCGGATGGTGTCGCCGTTGACCGTGTAGTCATAGGCCTCGGGCCAGCCATCGCGGCCGGGCACGACTTTCATCCGGTCGGGCCGCAGCGCATAGAGTTCGCGCGGCTCGGCGCCTGCGCTCGCCGCCTCGACATAGGCGTTGCCGGCGACCAGCAGGTGCCCGAACAGCATCTCGCGGAAGGCGATGCCGCCCTGGCGCGGATTGGGCTTGTCGATCAGCGCCAGTGCCGGGTGCTCGGGCCTTTCGCGATCGCCCACCTTGGCGATCAGCGGCGTCTGCGCCGCAGCCTCGGCGATCAGCCGGACGCAGCGATGCACGACCGGGTTGCGCTCATAGCCCTCGCGGGCGAGCGCCGCATAATCGCGCGGCGTCCAGACCGGGCGACCGGCCTCGTGCAGGGCGATCAACGGCCCGACGCGCGAGCGCTTGCGTTCCGGCGCGGCGAGGCCGCGCAGGTGGCGAAGGAGATGGAGCATGGAGGTCTCGCTTATGCGTGCGCCGCGTTCGGCGGGTCGTCATGGTCGGGCTTGACCCGCCCATCTCGAAATGCAGTGTCTTCTCGTCCTGAGATTCTCGGGTCTGCGCTACGCTTCGCCCGAGAGTGACGCCCTCAAATCCCCCTCACCCGCGGCCGGCCCTTGGGGCCGAGCATCAGATGGGTCAGCGCCCAGACGAGCGCGTCGAGCCGGTCGGGCGAGCGGCCGGAGCTGAGGCCGCCGGGGCCGAAATCACACATCTCGTCTTCCAGCGCGGGAAAGGCGCCGGCATGCCGCACCCGCCCCTGCGCATAGAGCGCCGCCACCGGCTCGGCCCGCAGATATTTGCCCCGCGTCGCCCTGACGGCGCTCACCGGCACGCCCGGATCGACCTCGCGGATCACGGCGGTCGCCATCTCGCCGCCCTGGTTGACCTCGACGACGAGCGCATCCGCCTCGAAACGCCGGTAGAGCGCGACCGCCTTGGCCGCCCATTCATGCGGGCGGGCCCCGGACACCGTCCCGTCCTCCAGCACATGGCCGATTCCGTCGCCGTCGAGGCCGGCCACGACCAGCCCGCAGGAATCGGCCCGGGCCGAGGACGAAGCCGGCGGGTCGACAGCCACCACGATCCGCGCCAGGGCGGGCGCCGCCGGCTCGCGGCAATCCTCGATCATCGCCCGCGTCCAGAGCGCATCCGCGCTTTCTTCGACCAATTCGCCGTCAAGTTCCTGCCGGCCGAGCCGCGTGCCGCCATAGCTGAGCGTCACGCTGCGGATGAAGTCGGCGGCGAGGTGGAAGCGGTTGGCGCTCGTCGCCGCGCGGCTGACGGCGACGTGGTCGTCGACCAGCAGCCGCTTGATCAGCGGCACGGGGCGCGGCGTCGTGGTGACGATCTGGCGCGGACGGTCGCCGAGGCGAAGCCCGAATTGCAGCATGTCCCAGGCCTCCTGAAGATTCGGCCATTTCGCCAGTTCATCGGACCAGGCGGCGCCGAATTGCGGGCCGCGCAGCCCTTCCGGGTCCTCGGCCGAAAAGGCCTGCGCGATCGCGCCATTGGGCCATTCCAGCCGCCGCCGCGAGGGAGACCAGCTCGGCCGCTCCCAGCGGGTGTGGATCGAGAGCAGCCCGGAGACGCCCTCGATCATCACGTCGCGGACCTGGCCTTGCGTCTCGCCGACCAGCGCGATGCGTTCGGTAGCGGCCGGCGCATAAGGCTCCTGCCCCAGCGCCATGCCCTTGACCCATTCGGCGCCGGTGCGGGTCTTGCCCGCGCCCCGACCGCCCAGAACGAGCCAGATCGACCAGAGGCGTTCCGGCGGCTTCTGATCCGGGCGCGCCCAGATCAGCCACTCGGCCTTGAGGACCTCGTATTCATGAGGCGACGCTGTCTCCATCAGGAGCTGCAGGGCCGGCAGGCGGTCCTCCGCTCGCAATGACTTCAAGACGTCGTGCAAGCTCCTTTCGGAGTTCGGCGACGTGGCGCAGTCCGGCGGCGGGCGAGAGGTCATCGTTGGATTTGTCCTCCCGGCCGGGCGCCGCCGCGTCGAGCGCCACCAGTTCGCGGACTGTGCGGGCGAGCACGGCGAGCGCCTTGGCCTCGGATTCGCTGGCCGCTGCGCCCTTCGGCAGTTCGTCGAGCCGCGCCTCATGCGCGTCGAGCTGCCGCTGCGCCGCGCGCCAGAGCCGCGTCACCACAGCCTTGCGGCCCACGGACAAGCGCTTGCCCTTCGCGACCGGCAAAGCCGGCGCGTCATCATCGGAATCGGACATGGGAAAACCTCGCAAGGCCCGACATGCGAAAGCCGCCGGCTGATGAGCGCGGCGGCTTGGCGTCTGGTCACACTTCGTCAGCGTTCCTGATGTCTACCCGATCAGCGTGACGCTGTCAAGGGATATTTTCCTAAAACCCAGAGACGGCGTGCGGGAGAGCCTCACACCTCCTCCTTCTCCACCCATTTATACGTCACGGCCGGCACATACTGCTCCATCCGGTCGAGCAGGGTCGCGGGCTGGGTGTCGGTGATCGTCATGGCGCGGTGGGTCTGCTTGAGGAAACCGGCCTCGACCGTGTTGTCGAGGAAGGTCGCCAAGGGATCGTAGAAGCCGGCGACATTGAGGAAGGCGAGCGGCTTGTCGTGGATGCCGAGCTGGGCCCAGGTCCAGATCTCGAACAGCTCCTCGAAGGTGCCGATGCCGCCGGGCATGGCGATGAAGCCCTCCGACAGCTCGGCCATGCGGGCTTTCCGGATATGCATGGTCTCGACGATCTCGAGCCGGGTCAGGTGGTGATGGCCGACCTCCTTCTCGCGCAGCGCGCGGGGGATGATGCCATGGACCTCGCCGCCGGCCGCCAGCGCGGCATCGGCGACGATGCCCATCAGCCCGACCGCACCGCCGCCATAGACCAGCACCATGCCGCGCCGGGCGATCTCGGCGCCCATGGCGCGCGCGCCCTGCGCATAGACGGGATCATTGCCGGGGTTGGACCCGCAGAACACGCAGACGGATTTCATCGGCTCA
>CALRYW010000040.1:0-41098 GCA_943372485.1 Allobosea thiooxidans | reverse complement strand
GTCGCCGATCACGGCCGGCTCGACATCCTCGTCAACAATGCCGGCTACGGTATCGCCGGCACGGTGGTGTCGACCTCGGAGGCCGACTGGAACGCGCTGATGGCGGTGAACGTCAACGGCGTCTTCCTCGGCTGCAAGCATGCGATTCCCGTGATGGAGAAGCAGGGCGGCGGCGCGATCGTCAACACGGCCTCGGCAGCGGCGAATATCGGTATCCACGACCGCGCCGCCTATGTCGCCTCCAAAGGGGCGGTGGCGGCGCTGACGCGGGCGATGGCGATCGACCATGTCGCGGCCGGCATCCGCATCAACGCGGTCGCGCCCGGTACGATCGAATCGCCCTATTTCACCAAGATCCTGAGCGGCCCCGACGGCGCGGTGCTGCGTCGCGGCCTCGAGGAACGCCAGGCGATGGAGCGCCTCGGCCAGCCGATCGAGATCGCGCAGGCGATGCTCTGGCTCGCCAGCGACGACGCCTCCTTCTGCACCGGCTCCGTCATGGTCGTCGATGGCGGCTGGACGGCGCAGGGCGACCGCAAACCCAAAATCGAACGCTGACCCAAGACACAGGGCTGACAGATGTATGGATTGAACGGCCGCAAGGCGATCGTCACCGGGGGCGCGCACGGCATCGGCCGGGCGATCGCGGCGCGGCTCGTGGCGGAAGGCTGCGCGGTCGGCATCTTCGACCTCGACCGCGCGGCGGCGCAGGCCACGGCCGATGCGCTCACCGCGGAGGGCGGCCGGGTCGTGGTCGCGGCGGGGGACGTCTCGTCGCGGGAGGATGTCGCGGCCGGCATCGGCGCGCTGAAGGCGGCGCTCGGTCCCATCGACATCCTCGTCAACAATGCCGGCATCTGCAAGGTCGGCAAGCTGCTCGAGACCAGCGAGGCGGAGTGGAAGGCGACCTTCGGCATCAATGTCGACGGGCTGTTCCACGTCACCCGCCAGATCGCGCCCGGCATGGTCGAGCGCCGCAGCGGCACGATCGTCAACATCGCCTCCTGGATGGGCAAGTCGGGTGTGGCGGCCTATGGCGCCTACTGTGCCTCGAAATTCGCGGTGGTCTCGCTGACGCAATCGCTAGCACTCGAAATCGGCGAATACGGCATCCGGGTGAACGCGATTGCGCCGGGGCTGATCGTCGAGACCAGGATGCGCGACGAGTCCGAGATCCAGCGCGCGGCCGAGGGGCTGCCGACGGCGAAGGACCGGGCCAAGACGATTCCGCTGCGCCGCGCCGGCCTGCCCTCAGACATCGCCAAGACGGTGGCTTTCCTGGCCTCCGACGAGGCAGACTACATCACCGGTGAAACCATCAGCGTCACCGGCGGCATCTGGAACGATTGAGCCACCGCGACAACAGGAGACGGCCATGCCTCGCTTCAAGGACTTCCGGCCCGCCGGCGTGATCCCGGCGACGCTGCTCGCGCTTCATGACGACATGTGCATCGACGAGCGCCAGACGCGCCGCCATCTGCGCGATTGCGCGCTCGTCGATGGGGTCAGCGCCGTCACCGTCAACGGCCATGCCTCCGAGGTCCATGCCTGCTCCTTCGACGAGCAGCAGCAGATTCTGGCGGTCTCACTGGCGGAGGTCGGCGATCGGGTGCCGCTGATCAACGGCATCTATGCCGACGGCTCGATCGAGGCGGCGCGGCTGGCGGCGATGGCGGCGCGCGAAGGCGCCTCGGCGCTGCTGGTCTTCCCGCCCAACAGCATGGCGATGGGCGGGCAATTGCGGCCGGAGATGGCGATCGCGCATTACCGGCGCATCGCCGACGCCACGGATCTGCCGATCATCGCCTTCCAGTATCCGATGGGCGGCGGGCTGGGCTATCCGTTCGAGACACTGCTCGCCCTGTTCGAGGCGGTGCCGACGATTGCGGCGATCAAAGACTGGTCGAACGATCCGATGCTGCACGAGAAGCATATCCGGACCTTCCAGGCTCTCGCCCGTCCGGTAAACGTGCTCACCACCCATTCTTCGTGGCTGATGGCCTCGCTGACGCTCGGTTGCAACGGGCTGCTCTCGGGCTCGGGCAGCGTCATCGCCGATCTGCAGGTGGCGCTGTGGCGGGCGGTCCAGGCAGGCGAGCTGAAGGCGGCGCAGGCGCTCAACGACCGCATCGTGCCGCTGTCGCAGGCCTTCTACGCGCCGCCCTTCCTCGACATGCACAACCGCATGAAGGAGGCGCTCGTGCTGCTCGGCCGGCTCGACAAAGCGGTGGTGCGGCCGCCGCTGATGAAACTGCCGGAGGCCGAGATCGCGCGGATCGGCGCGGCGCTGCGGCAGGCCGGCATCACCCGCGAGGGCGCCCTGCCACTGGCGGCCTGAAAAGGCCGGGGGCGGCGCCCCTGTCAGGGAGCGCCGCAGCGTCTCACCTCGAGCCGGTGCTGACGAAGTTGTGCAGCTCCGGCGTCTGGGGGGTGGCGAAGACATCCTGCGAGGGGCCGCTCTCCCAGATCTTGCCCTGGTGCATGAAGACGGTCGTGCTCGCGACAATACGGGCGAAGCTCATCTCGTGGGTCACGAGCAGCATGGTCATGCCGTCCTTGGCCAGCCTCTGCATGTGAATCGGTATTTCTGTCTAGCCCCCGATCGGCGCCCAAACCTCACCCCATCAAATCGACGTAACTTATTCAACTAATTGAGCAAAAATGGATTTTGCGGGATCACGCAAGATGCCAATGCCGTGGTTACAGCAGACGCCGATTCACACCTCTAAACGGACAGAAACCTGATCGAGCGCTTCTTCAACACGATCAAACGGGTCCGTCGCATCGCCACCCGCTACGACAAGCTCGCCGCAAACGTCTTCGCAGGCCTCAAGCTCGCATGCTTCAGAATCTCGCTACGCGGTCATGAGGCGACGGCCTAAGACAGTGATCGCTGCCGGCATCGGCGAACCGGTGCAAGCGACGGAACGCGTCACTGCAATCCGGGTTTAACCGCGGCGTTCCGACGCCCTTTTGAAGGTGCGTCGGCACTTTGACATCAACACGCAAAAAGCGCCGGGAGGCCCGACGCTTGCGACAGTCTCGAAGGCTGAATGTCCTGGAGCGGGAGAAGGGATTCGAACCCTCGACCCCAACCTTGGCAAGGTTGTGCTCTACCCCTGAGCTACTCCCGCATCAGGACATCGGCGCGGCCGTTTCCGCCGCGGAGGCCGGCTTATTGCCCCAAAGCGGCGCGCAGTGCAAGCACCTTGTTGCGGAAGTTTCATCTTTTCGGACAGCCGCCTCGGAACAAGCCGATCCGGCCCCGCGGTGCCGCTTGAAGCGGCGTTTGCCGCGCGTTAGGCAGGGCGACATCACTGGTTTTCGAGCCCGAGCCCGCCTTCGCCATGCCGCAAACCGCCGCTGTCGCTCTCACCGCGCCGCTGACGCCCGAGCAACTCTGTGCGCATCTGAGTGCGCGCGGCATCGCCTATATGCGCGTCGATCACGAGGCGGTCTTCACCGTCGCCGAATCCCAGGCGCTGCGCGGCACGCTGCCGGGGCTGCATTCCAAGAACCTGTTCGTGAAGGACAAGAAGGGCCGGCTGTTCCTGGTCTCGGCGCGCGAGAATGCGCGCATCGACCTCAAGCGCCTGCATGAGACGATCGGCGCGAGCGGGCGGCTCTCCTTCTGCTCGGCCGAGGCGCTGATGGAGAAGCTCGGCGTCACGCCGGGCTCGGTGACCGCGCTGGCGGTGATCAATGACCGGCAGGGCGCGGTCACGATGGTGCTCGACCGCAATCTCGCGACCGGGGAGCCGGTGAACTTCCACCCGCTGATCAACACGGCGACCCTGCGGCTTGAGCTGGGCGATCTGCTGGCCTTCCTGCGCGAGACCGGCCACGATCCGATGATCGTCGATTTGCCGGTTCCCGAAGATGGACAGAACGCCTGATCCTCCCCATCTATGGGCTGGCTGCGGGTGCGGCCGGACCACCCCGTTTCCGATATGCAGGCGATGAAGGACGACCCATGCTGGTCAATGGCGACACGGCCGAACAACCCGGCCTGATCAAGGACACGAGCACCCAGGGCTTCCGGCAGGATGTCATCGCGGAATCGATGAAGCAGCCGGTGCTCGTCGACTTCTGGGCGCCCTGGTGCGGCCCCTGCAAGCAGCTGACCCCGGTGATCGAGAAGGTCGTCAAGGCGGCGCGCGGCAAGGTGCGCCTGGTCAAGATGAACATCGACGAGTTCCCGGAGATTCCGGGTCAGCTCGGGATCCAGTCGATTCCGGCCGTCATCGCCTTCAAGCAGGGCCAGCCGATCGACGGCTTCATGGGCGCCCAGCCCGAGAGCCAGGTGAAGGCCTTCATCGAGAAGCTCGTCGGCGCGATGGGGCCCGGCGCCACGGAGGAGCTGATCGCGGCGGCCAAGGCGGCAACCGAGGCCGGCGACGCAGCCGGCGCCAGCGAGCTCTACGCCCAGGTGCTGGAGCTCGAGCCCGACAATGTCGTGGCGATCGCGGGGCTGGCGAAGCTGCATCTCGATCTCGGCGATCTCGAAGGGGCGATCGGCATCCTCGGCATGGTGCCGGAGGCCAAGGCGGCAGACCCGGCCGTGGTGGCGGTGCGCGCCGCTATCGAGCTGGCGCAGCAGGCCGCGGCGCTCGGGGACACGGCGGAGCTGGAGGCGAAGGTCGCCGCCGATCCGAAGGATCATCAGGCGCGTTTCGACCTGGCGCTGGCGCTCAACGCCAATGATCGGCGCGAGGAGGCGGTCGATCATCTGATCGCCATCATCAAGGCCGACCGTGCCTGGAACGACGACGGCGCGCGCAAGCAGTTGCTGCAGTTCTTCGAGGCCTGGGGGCCGATGGATGAGCACAGCATGGCGGGCCGGCGCAAGCTCTCCACCCTGTTGTTCTCCTGAACGCGAGGAGCGGCCGATGGGCATGAACGCCGTCTATGAGGGGCCGGACGACTGCCCGGCCGTGGTGCCCGTTTTTCCGCTCGGAGGCGCGCTGCTGCTGCCCCGCGGGCAGATGCCGCTCAACATCTTCGAGCCGCGCTACATCGCCATGATCGATGACGCGATCCGCACGCATCGCGTCATCGGCATCGTCCAGCCGGAACCGGAGAGCGGCCGCCAGGCGGCGACACCGGGCCTGCTGCAGGTCGGCTGCCTGGGCCGCATCACGCAGTTCGCCGAGACCGGCGACGACCGCTACATCCTGACGCTGACGGGCATCGCGCGTTTCCGCATCGCCGAGGAGCTGTCGGTGACGACGCCCTATCGCCAGTGCCGCGTCGGCTATGACGCGTATCTGATCGACTTCACGGCGCGGGCCGGCGAGGAGGCGGTCGACCGCAACGCCCTGCTCAAGGCACTGCGCGCCTTCGCCAAGGCGAGCGAGCTCAAGATCGACTGGAAGGGCGTCAACGAGGCCCCCAACGAGGCGCTGGTCAACGCGCTCTCGATGATGTGCCCCTTCGGTCCGCGCGAGAAGCAGGCCCTGCTGGAGGCGCCGACCCTGAAAGAGCGCGCCGAGGTGCTGGTCGCGATCACCGAGATCGAGCTGGCCCGCAATGGCGGCGATCCCGAGACGACGCTGCAGTGAAGCGGGTGTCCGCCGCCCTCATCCTGAGGAGCCGCGGAGCGGCGTCTCGAAGGATGGTTCAGGAGGTTCCCGACGCCGCTGGAGCATCCTTCGAGACGCAAGGCTTGCGCCTTGCTCCTCAGGATGAGGGCTGAGCGGTGCAACCGACCTCGTATCCACCCCGCCGCGCCGTCAGGGCTTGGCTGTTCTTCGATTGGGCGGCGCAGCCCTTCTTCACGCTGATCACGACCTTCGTCTTCGCGCCCTTCTTCGCCGCGGCGCTGGCGGCCGACGCCGCGCAGGGGCAGGCGCTGTGGGGCTATGCGACGGGCTTCGCAGGGCTGTGCATCGCGCTGCTCTCGCCGCTGCTCGGCGGCATCGCCGACCGGACCGGGCCGCGCAAGCCCTGGATCGCGGTCTTCGGCGCGATGCTGGTGCTGGGGTCGGGTGCGCTCTGGTTTGCCGTGCCCGGCTCTCCCTGGGCCGTGCCGATCGCGCTGTGCGGCTTTGTGCTGGCGACGATCGGGGCCGAGTTCGCGACCACCTTCAACAATGCGATGATGACGCGGCTGGTGCCGCCCGAACGGCTGGGCTGGCTCTCGGGCACGGGCTGGGCGATCGGCTATCTCGGCGGGCTGATCTCGCTCGCGCTGACGCTGGCGCTGCTCGCGGCCGATCCGCTCACCGGCAAGACGCTGGCGGGACTGAGCCCGATCTTCGGGCTGGACGCCGCCGCGCGCGAAGGCGACCGTTTCTCCGGGCCGCTGACGGCGCTGTGGTTCGTCATCTTCGTGGCACCGATGTTCCTGTTGACGCCCGACACGGTGCGCTCGGGTCTGAGCCTGCGTGCAGCCGCGCAGGGCGGCGTCGGGCGTCTGATGGCGACGCTGCGGGAACTGCCGCGGCTGCCCTCGCTCGGCCGTTTTCTGCTCGCCAACATGGTCTATCAGGACGCGCTCGTGGCGCTGTTCGCTTTTGGGGGCATCTATGCCGCCGGCGTCTTCGGCTGGCAGACGATCGAGATCGGCGTGTTCGGCATCCTGCTGACGGTGACCGGCACGTTCGGCGCCTGGCTCGGCGGCCGGGTGGACGATGCGATCGGCGGCAAGGCGGTGGTGCTGGGCTCGATCGGCTGCCTGCTGCTGGCCTGCCTCGGCATCCTGTCGCTGGCGCCCGACCGAATCCTGTTCGTGGTCGCGGCGGCGCCGGCGACGCCTGGCGACGGGCTGTTCGGCTCGCTGCCGGAGAAGGTCTATCTGGGCTTAGGCCTGCTGATCGGGCTGGTGGCGGGGCCGCTGCAGGCCTCCTCGCGTAGCCTGATGGCGCGGTTGACGCCGCCCGACCGCGTCGGCGAGTTCTTCGGCCTGTTCGCCCTGTCGGGGAAGGTCACGTCCTTCCTCGGGCCGACACTTGTGGCGCTGGCGACGACCGTTTTCGCCAGCCAGCGCGCGGGGCTCGCCGTGCTGATCCTGTTCTTCCTCACCGGCGGGGCGTTGCTGGCGGGGGTGGCGGTGAAGCGGGCGCCGTAAGCCGTTGTCATTCCGGGGCGGCCCGAAGGGCCGAACCCGGAACCCATGACGGGGTACAACGCCAGCCGGAACCGGGCCGCAACCGCCGTGCCCGGTCGTGGGTTCCGGGTTCAGGCGCTGCGCGCCTGCCCCGGAATGACGGCCCTCACCGAACCAGAATGTTCCGGAACTGCCAGGGGTCGCTTTCGTCGAGGTCCTCGGGGAAGAGGCCGGGGCGGCCGTCGAGCGGGGTCCAGTCGGTGTAATAGCCGTTGACCGGGCCGAGATAGGGCATCTGGATTTCGAGGCAGCGGTCGAGATCCATCTCCTCGACCTCGACGATGCCGGCGTTCGGATTTTCCAGCGCCCAGACCATGCCGGCGAGCACGGCCGAGGTCACCTGCAGGCCCGTCGCGGTCTGGTAGGGGGCGAGCTTGCGGGTCTCTTCCGTGGAGAGCTGCGAGCCGAACCAGTAGGCGCCCTTCTCGTGGCCATAGAGCAGCACGCCGAGCTCGTCGATGCCGTCGATGACCTCCTCCTCGTCGAGGATGTGGTGCTCCTCCTGCGGGCGGCCGGCATTGCCGAACATCTCGTGCAGGGAGAGCACCGCGTCGTTGGCGGGGTGATAGGCGTAGTGGCAGGTCGGGCGGTAGATCGCCTTGCCGGTCTCGTCGCGCACGGTGAAATAGTCGGCGATCGAGATCGACTCGTTATGCGTCACCAGGAATCCGTGCTGCGGACCCGGCGTCGGGCACCAGCTGCGGACCTTGGTCGCGGCGCCCGGCTGCATCAGGTAGATCGCCGCCTGCGAGCCGGTCTCGTGGGTGCGGGCGTTCTCCGGCATCCACTTCTCATGGGTGCCCCAGCCGAGCTCGGCCGGCTGGACGCCCTCGGAGATGAAGCCCTCGACCGACCAGGTGTTGACGAAGACGCCCGGGGGCTTGGGGTTCTTCGAGCGCTGGGTGTCGCGCTCGGCAATGTGGATGCCCTTGACGCCGACGCGATGCATCAGCGCGGCCCATTCCTCGCGGGTGGTCGGCTGCGGCACATTGAGGCGCATGTCGGCGGCGATGTTCAGCAGGCCTTTCTTGGCGAGCCAGGAGGCCATGCCGGGATTGGCGCCGCAGCAGGAGACGGCCGTGGTCGAGCCGGGCTTGCGGGCGCGCTTGGCGGCGAGCGTCATCTCGCGCAGCGCATAGTTCGAGCGCTCGCCCGGGCCCTTGGTCTCGTCGAAATAGAAGCCGAGCCAGGGCTCGTTGACCGTGTCGATATAGAGGGCACCGAGGCTGGAGCAGAGCTCCATGATGTCGCGCGAGCCGGTGTCGCAGGAGAGATTGACGCAGAAGCCCTGGCCGCCGCCGGCGGTCAACAACGGGGACAGCATGTCCTTGTAGTTCTCGAGCGTCACGGCTTCGTGGATGAAGCGGATGCCTCGCTCGTCGAGGAGGTGGCGGTTCTGGTCATCGGGAGCGATGACGACGAAGCGGCTCTTGTCGAACTTCAGGTGCCGTTCGATCAGCGGCAGCGTCCCGCGGCCGATCGAACCGAAGCCGATCATCACGATCGGGCCGGTGATCTCTCCATAGACGGGCCAGGTGCTCATTCTCGGGTTGTCTCCTTTAGGATCGGGCGCTGTTGAGAGGGTGGCCGCGCGGAGCCACCCCGGCTCCTATGAGGGAAGCGTTGTCTGAGTCAAACATCAACCGCAGAGGCGGTGGCAAGCGCACCTCGCGAAGGTCTAGTGGCTGCCGGGATAATCGGCGTCGAGGACGAAGGGGTAGGGGCCGGGCGAGCGTTCCACAAAGGCCATGTGCGTGACGAAGCCGGCGCCTTCGCGGAAGGAATGCAGCAGATAGGCCGGCGGCTCCATGTGGAAGGTCGAGGGGCTCGCCTCCGAGAGATCGAGCGTGACGGCGTGGGTCACGCTCGGGGCGATCTGCGCGATCGTGCCGGCGAAGCGCGTCACGATCGGCCGGTGGTGATGGCCGCAGAGGATGCGCTCGATATTGGGATGACGGGCGACGATCGCCGCGAACTCCTGCGCACCGTCGAGGAGCCGGATCGCATCCATGTGGCGGATGCCGCAATCGAAGGGCGGGTGGTGCATGAAGATCGCGACCGGCTTGCCCTCGGCTTCCGTCAGCGCCTTGTCGAGGAAGGCGAGCCGCGTCGCGCAGAGCGCACCGGCGCTCTTGCCCAGCAGCAGCGTGTCGAGGCCGATCAGCCGCATCGGGCCGCAATCGGCGACGAACTGGACGAAGCCGCCATCGAGAACCTGGCGGGCGTCGAGCGCCAGACCGGCGGTCAGCGTCTCGCGGCGGTCATGGTTGCCCGGCACGACGAGGACGGGAAGGCCGAGGCCGTCGAGCATGGCGCGCAGCAGCGCATATTCCTCGGGCAGTCCGCAATCGGTCAGATCGCCGGTGATCACCAGCAGATCGGGCCGGGGCGAGAGCCGCGCCACGACATCGAGCGCGCGCTCGCTCAGCGCATTGGTCTCTGAGACGCGATAAGCGGGCTTGCCGCGCGGGCGGATGTGCAGGTCGGTGATCTGGGCGATGAGCATGGTCGTGTCCGGATGCAACCTCCCCGTCATGCTCGCCCTTGCGGCGAGCATCCACGTCTTGCGACGGCGAGGAGGAAAGACGTGGATGGTCGGGACAAGCCCGACCATGACGGTAGAAGGCGGTGATGAGGGGCATGCCCGGCTCAAGGCCGGGCATGACTTCGAACAAGCGTTCAGTTCGTCGGCAGCTTCAGCGCGGTCTGCTCGACATAAGGACGCATGATCTCATCCGCGCCCTTCTGCGCCGCGACGAGGGCCTCCTTCGGCGTCTTCTTGCCCGAGAGGACGGCCGCCAGCTCGTCCTCGATCGCCTTGCGGACGGGGACGGTTTTGTAGGTGGCGAACCACGGCTTGGCGACGGCGAGCTGGCTCACGGCGATGCCGGCGTCGGGGTTCTTGGCGAGGAACGCCTTCATCTCCGGCAGGTCGTAGGCGGCCTTGTTGGGGGCGAAGTAGCCGGTGGCGCGGCTCCACCAGCCGGACTTCTCAGGGCTCGTCATCCAGTTGATCAGTGTCCAGGCGGCCTTGCGGCGTTCACCCTCGACACCGGTCGGGATCACCAGCGAGGCGCCACCGATCGGCACCTCGTTCTTCACGTTCTTCGGCACGAAAGCGACCTTGTAGGGGAACTTCGCGTTGGTGCGGATATGGGTCAGCGAGCCCGTCGAGAGCAGCATCATCGAGGCCTGGCCCGAGAGGAAGGCCGAGGACACCGCGCCGCCGGCCTGGACGCCGGCCGGGTGCACCTTGTGCTTGGCGACGAGGTCGGACCAGAAGGTCAGCGCGCCGAGCATCGAGGGGGTGTCGTAATAGACCTCGCCGCCGTAATCGACATTGAACCACTGGCCGCCATTGGAATGGGTCAGGGCCTGCAGGATCCAGCCGCCGTAGTCATAGTTCGAGGGCATCATCATGCCCCAGCGGGTGACGCGGTCGCCCTCGCGCTTGGTCAGCTTCTTGGCGGTCGCGACCAGCTCTTCCCAGTTGGCGGGCAGCTTGTCGGGATCGAGGCCGGCTTCCTTGAGATGGTCGGTGTTGACGTAGAGCAGCGGCGTCGAGTTGTGGAAGGGCACGCCATAGACCTGACGGTCGAGCACGGCGTTGCCGTGCAGCGCGTCGAAGAACTGGCCCATGAACTGGTCGTTGGTCTTGCCGTCGGCCTTGATCAGACCATCCATCGCCTGGATCTCGCCCTCGATCTTGAGGTCGAGCAGGAAGTTGGCGGACATGATCACGGCGGCCGGCGGCTTGCCGGCCTTCATCGCGGCGCGGGTCTTGATCAGGGTCTCGTCATAGGAGCCGGTGTAGACCGGGGTGGCCTTGATCGACGGGTTCTTCTCGTTGAACTCCTTGATCAGGGTGGCCATGTCGCGGGCGAGCTGGCCGTCGACGGGGACGGGGAAGAACAGCTCGATCTCGGTCGGCGCCTGCGCGAAGGCGGGCGACAGCGCGAAGCTCGCGGCGAGCGCGGCACCGGCGAGGATGTTGCGGCGGGTGGTCGTCATGGTGGCTTCCCTTACTTGATGCCGGAGGAGACGAAGGAGTTGACGAAGGCGCGCTGGAACAGCGCAAAGGCGATCAGCAGGGGGGCGCTGACCAGCAGGGTGCCCGCCGCGATGACGCCCCAGGCCTGGGCGCCCTCCGCCCCGCGGGTGAAGGAGGCGAGGCCGACGGTGAGGGGGCGCAGATCGGGCGAATTGATCACCATCAGCGGCCAGAGGAACTCGTTCCAATGGGCCGTGACGGAGACAATCGAGAAGGCGACGAGCGAGGGCTTGGCCAGCGGCAGATAGATGAAGCCGATGCGCTGGAAGACGCTGGCCCCGTCGATCAGGGCGGCGTCCTCGAGTTCGCGCGGGATCGCCCGGAAGGCCTGGCGCATCAGGAAGGTGCCGAAGGCCGAGGCGAAATAGGGCGCCATCACGCCGAGCAGGCTGTCATAGAGGCCGAGTTGCGCGATCGTCGTCAGATTGGGGACGATCAGCACGACCGGCGCCAGCATGAGCTGGAGCAGGAACAGGTAAAAGCACAGCGTTCGGCCCGGGAACTCCAGCCTGGCGAAGGCGTAGCCGGCAAGCGTGATCGTGACGATCTGCACAGCGAGGATGCCGAGCGTGATGATCAGCGTGTTCAGGCCATAGCGCGGGAAATCGGCCGAGGCCCAGGCCTCGCGGAAATTGGCCAGCGTCGGGACGTAGGACGGCACCAGCGAGGCCATGCCGGCGCCGATGCTTTCGGGATTGAAGGCCGCGACCAGCATCCAGAGAAAGGGCACCATCCAGAGGCCGGCGATCAGCAGCGTCGCGGCATAGCCGAGCTTCGGCGAGATCTCGCCGGTCGAAACGCCGGTGCTCATGGTGGCAGCGCTCATGCCTCCTTCTCCCCGAAGGAGCGCTCGAGCGTACGCAGCGAGGAGGCGGTGACGACGAGCAGCAGCGCCAGCATCACCAGCGTACCAGCGGCGGCGCGGCCGGCGTCGTAGTTCTCGACCGCCTGCTGGTAGACATAAAACAGCAGCAGGTTGGTGGAATCCGACGGGCCGCCCTTGGTCAGCACGAAGACATGGTCGACCTGGGTGACGACATTGAGCAGGCCGATGACCAGCACGAAGCCGATGGTCGGCTTGAGATAGGGCAAGGTGACGTAGCGCAGGCGCTGCCAGGGGCCGGCGCCGTCCAGGATCGCGGCCTCATAGGCGTCCGCCGGCACGGCCTGCAGGCCGGCGAGGAAGAACAGCATATAGTAGCCGGCGTTCTTCCAGATGGTCAGCGCCATGATCGACCAGAGCGCGACATCGGGATCACCGAGCCAGTTGGGGCCGGAGATGGCGAGCTTGGCGAGGTGGTAGTCGAGCAACCCGACATTGGGCAGGAAGAGAAACAGGAAGATCGAGGCCGCCGCGACCAAGGGGATCAGGACGGGCAGGAAGAACAGGGCCCGGAACAGCGCATTGACCCGGCTCGACCGTGCGAGCGCCATGGCGAAGCCCAGCGCCAGCACGAGGCTCGGGATCACCGTGCCGAGCGCGTAGACGAGGTTGTTGCCGAGCGCCTTGCGAAAGGCGGGATCGGCGAAGAGCTTGAGGAAGTTCTGTGGGCCGACATAGGCCTGCGGGCCACCGACGCGGACCTGCCCGTGCAGCGACTGCCAGAGGACCTGGATGACCGGCCAATAGGTGAACAGCGCCAGGAACAGCAGCGAGGGCGCCAGCATCGCGAAGGCGAGCAAGGTGGCCCGGCGCGGCCGCCAGCGCGGCGCGCTCCATTCCCTCGCCTTGCCCGCCGTGAAAACCGCCTGCGCCATGGCCCCCACCTTCGGACGGGGTCATGGCGGGCGGCGACGACGGAGCGGCTACGATCCGATGACGGATGCGTGACGGCCCCGGCGAAACGCTGGGGCCGTCGGGGTTATCCTCAGGCGGCGCGGCGCGCGGGCTCTGCGGCGGGTGCGGCCTCGGCCGGACGGCCGGTGGCAACGAGCACGCCGCTGGCGCCCTGCAGCGCGCCATCGCGCAGTTCGAGGCCGAGAAAACGCTCGCGCTCGACCGGGCCGGGCATGGCGAGACCGCGGGTGAGATCACCCGAGAAGCCGAAGCGCTCGTAATAGGCGGCGTCACCGACGAGCAGCACCGCGCCATGGCCGCGGCAGGCGGCGCGCCAGATCGCTTCCCGCATCATCGCGCGGCCGAGGCCCTCGCCCTGAAACTCCGGCGAGACCGCCAGCGGGCCGAGCAGGAGAGCCGCCTTGCCGCCGGCCTCGACAGGCCAGAGCCGCACCGTTGCGACGACGCCGCCGTCGCGCTCTGCGGTCAAGGCAAGGCCATCAGCCGGCAAACGACCCTCGCGGAGGCGCTCGCTCGACTTGGCGGTGCGGCGCTCGCCGAGGCAGCGGTCGAGCAGCGCCTCGCGGGCGGGGATGTCGGCAGCGACTTCGTCGCGGATCGTGATCATGACGCACCTCCGGCCGGAGCGCCTGCCAGCAGCAGACCTTCCCGGCGCCGCGCGAACGCGGCCACAAGCAACAGGGATGTGTGGAAGAGGGTCCGGCGGGAGCCACGTCCGCCGCGCTTCCTTCTGGAGGCGCGGACGCTCCGCCCGAAACCGCGGGCAGCCTGCCGAACCTGGCAGGGCGCTTCGCCGGACCCGATCTCGCGGGGCGCCTTGCGACGCCCCGATCACGTCAGATGACGTACTGCTTCAGCGGCGGGAAGCCGTTGAAGGCGACGGCCGAATAGGTCGTCGTATAGGCACCGGTGCCCTCGATCAGCAGCTTGTCGCCGATCTCAAGGCTGAACGGCAGCATGTACGGGGTCTTCTCGTACATGACATCGACCGAATCGCAGGTCGGGCCGGCCAGGATGCAGGGCACCGTCGCATCGCCGTCGCGGGTGCTGCGGATCGGGTAGCGGATCGCCTCGTCCATGGTCTCGGCGAGACCGTTGAACTTGCCGATGTCGAGATAGACCCAGGCGACCTGATCGTCCGCGGCCTTCTTCGAGATCAGGACGACCTCGGTCTCGATCAGGCCGGCATTGCCGACCATGCCGCGACCCGGCTCGATGATCGTCTCCGGGAGCTGGTTGCCGAAATGCTTCGACAGCGCCTGAAAGATCGCATCGCCATAGGACGGCACGCCCGGGATCGGCTTCAGGTAGCGCGCCGGGAAGCCGCCGCCGAGATTGACCATCGACAGCGAGAGACCACGGGTGGTGCACTCCTTGAACACCGCCGAGGCCGAGGCCAGGGCGGAATCCCAGGCGTTCACATTCGCCTGCTGCGAGCCGACATGGAACGAGATGCCATAGGCCGACAGGCCGAGGCGATGGCCGTGCTCGAGCACATCCGCGGCCATTTCGGGCACGCAGCCGAACTTGCGCGAAAGCGGCCAGTCGGCGCCGGCGCCGTCGCAGAGGATGCGGCAGAAGATGCGCACATCCTTCGCGCCGGTGGTGCCGGCCGAACGGGCGACCTTCTCGACCTCGGCCGTGCAGTCGACGGCGAAGAGACGTACGCCGAGCTCCATGGCGCGGGCGACGTCGCGCTCCTTCTTGATCGTGTTGCCGAAGGAGATGCGATCCGCCGTGGCGCCGGCCGCGAGGGCGAGCTCGATCTCGACGACCGAGGCGCAATCGAAGCAGGAGCCGAGCTTGGCGAGCAGGGCCAGCACTTCCGGTGCGGGATTCGCCTTCACGGCGTAGAAGACGCGCGTGTCGGGGAGCGCCCGCGAGAAGGCATGGTAGTTCTCACGCACGACATCGAGATCGACGACGACGCAGGGCCCATCCTCACGGCGGGTACGAAGGAACTCACGGATGCGCTCGGTCATGAGACGCGTCTCCCTCCGGCGCAAGCGGCGCCGATGCGACATGAAGCCGGCTTGAGTCGGTCGAGCGATCCGCGACGCGTTGGAAACGCCGCACATCACCGAACGAAACGTCCGGACCCTGGTAACCGTCGCTTGGGGAGACCCCGCACGCCCGGCAATGAAGGACAAGCCTCTTCGGTGCTGGTCTTTGGAGGACCAGCGAGACCAAAAAAAGCCCGTTCCGTCGTTGCTTTAAGCTGCGTCCCCCGTGGAGATTCGGGGTTCGCCGGTTTCGCCTCCGGCTGCCAGTCGCTGTTCGGTGACAGTTCCCTGGAAACGGGAACCGGGAGCGTGATTTGAGGGGATATCCATCCCCCTCCATCCGTCTCCAACACCTGGCGGCTGTCCGGCCTCTTGTCCGGATGCCCACCGACTGACACGCGGCCACAGGCACGTGCGAATTGGGTAAGGGCCATATACGGATGATGGCCCCCGACGACAAGAGGTTTTTGCATCAGGGGCTCAAAATTGCGCCAGCACCCGGCGATGTGTATGATTGGCTGCGTCCATACACATGAGGCTGGCGATGCGGACCAATATCGACATCGACGACGCGCTCCTCAAGGAGGCGATGGAGGCGACGGGGCTCAGCACGAAGAAAGCCACTGTCGAGGAGGCGCTGCGCCGACTCCTCAAGGACGTCGAATTGCGTCAGGTGATCAGCGACATGCGCGGTCTGGGCTGGGAAGGCGATCTCGACGGGATGCGCACTGACAGGCCCGCTGACCATCGCTCATGATCGTGGTCGACAGCTCGGTCTGGATCGCACAACTGCGTGCGCAAAGCAGTCCAGCCGTCGCCGCGCTGTCAGGGATGTCGTCACCGACGCGGATCATCGTTGGCGATCTGGTCCTGATGGAGGTTCTGCGCGGCGCTCGCGACGAGCGTCACGCCGAGAGTCTGGAGCGATCGATGCGCCGCTTCAAGGTCGAGCCGATGGTCGACATGGCGCTCGCGCTGGCCGCCGCCCGGCATTCGCGCGCTCTGAGGAGCCGGGGCGTCACGATCCGCAAGACCATCGATCTCTTGATCGCGACCTACTGCATCGAGCGCGGCCATGCGCTGCTGCATCAGGACCGGGATTTCGACCTGATGGCGCAGCACCTGCCGCTGGCCATCGCCTGACGCGAGCGAATTCTCCCTTCTTGCCGGCCCTAGACCGGCCCCATTTCCTCGCCTAAGTCACGGCCGAGAAGCCTTCGGCGGCCGTCACCCGGCGGTCGCCAGACCACGGATCCATCATGACCACGATCGACCGCCGCCGCGTCCTGGCGGGGCTTTCAGCCGCCCTCAGCCTCTCGGCCGCACCCTCGGCCCTGTTGGCGCAGCAACCGGTTCTCCCGGCCGAGTCTTCGGCCGAGCCGCAGCCCCGCTTCGGCTTCGACCATGTCGTCAACCGGGCGCGCGAAATCGCGGCTGTGGCTTATGAGCCCGGCCCGAACCTGCCCGAGCCGCTCTCCCGGCTCGATTTCGATGCCTGGCGCGACATCCGCTTCCGGCCCGAGCGGGCGCTGCTCGCCCAGAACAGCAGCCCGTTCCGGATGCAGATGTTCCATCCGGGCTTCCTCTTTACCCGCCCGGTCGTGGTCAATGTGGTGCGCGACGGCGTGGCGACACCGGTGCCCTATTCGGCCAACCTGTTCGACTATGGGCGCGTCAAGTTCGAGAAGCCGCTGCCGGTCAATCTCGGCTTCGCCGGCTTCCGGCTGCATTACCCGCTCAACGACCCGCGGATCTTCGACGAGCTGATCTCCTTCATCGGCGCGAGCTATTTCCGCGTGCTCGGCCGCGAGCAGCGCTACGGGCTGTCGGCGCGGGGTCTCTCGATCGGTGCCGGCGTGCCGGGCGAGGAGTTCCCGATGTTCCGGGAGTTCTGGGTCGAGGCGCCGGCCGCCAATGCCGAGCGGGTCACGATCTACGCCCTGCTTGATTCGCCCTCCGTGACCGGGGCCTATCGCTTCCATGTCTATCCCGACGTCGATGCGGTGGTCGATGTCGGCGCGACGCTGTTCCCGCGCAGGCCGATCGACAAGCTCGGCCTCGCGCCGCTGACCTCGATGTTCTTCACCGGCGAGAACGACCGCCGCTTCCATGACGATTTCCGGACCGAGCTGCATGACTCTGACGGGCTGATGATCCATTCGGGTACCGGCGAGTGGATCTGGCGGCCGCTGCGCAATCCGCGCCAGCAGGCGATCTCCTCCTTCGTCGAGCGCAATGTCCGCGGCTTCGGCCTGATGCAGCGCGACCGCGTCTTCGAGCATTACCAGGACCTCGACCTGAACTACGAATTGCGGCCGTCCTACTGGATCGAGCCGCAGGGCGACTGGGGTGAGGGCGTGGTCGAACTGATCGAGATTCCCACCACCGACGAGACCAACGACAACATCGTCGCGCTCTGGGCGCCGAAGCTGCCCCTCGAGCCGGGGCGGGCGTTCTCCTTCGGATACAAGCTGACGGCGATGCTGGATTCCAGCGACCTTCATCCGGGCGGACGGATCATCAACACCTATCAGGCCAAGCCCAAGGCGCTCGGTTCGGGGGAGCCGGTCAATGCGGGTGCGCGGCGCTTCATCGTCGACTTCGCCGGTGGCGATCTCGACTATCACCTCAAGCAGCCCGAGAAGGTCGAGATCGTGCCCTCGATCGCCTATGGCCGTATCGACCGCGCCTTCATCGTGCCGAACCCGAAGACCAGCGGTTTCCGGGCCTTCATCGACATCGTCGTCGAGCCCGGCCAGCTCGCCGAAATGCGGGCCTTCCTCAGGAGCGGCGACAAGACCCTGACCGAGACCTGGAGCTATCCCTGGCGGGCGGACAGCTGACGCGGCGCGGCCTAGCCCTTCTTGCCCCTGACGCCCGGCCGCTTCTTGCGTCCGTAGAGTTCGAGCCGGTGGCGGACGAGCTCGTAGCCGAGCTCGGCGGCAATGCGGCGCTGCAGCTCTTCGATCGCGTCGGAGGAAAACTCAATCACCTCGCCGCTCTCGACGTCGATGAGGTGGTCGTGATGCTCCTGGTCGGCGTGCTCATAGCGCGAGACGCCGTCCTCGAAGGCGTGGCGCTCAATGGCGCCTTGCGTCTCCAGCACCTTCATGGTGCGATAGACTGTCGACAGCGACAGCGTCGGGTCGAGCGCGAAGGCGCGGGTGAAGATGCCCTTGGCGTCGGGATGGTCGTCGGCTTCCGCCAGGACGCGCAGGATCAGCCGGCGCTGCTGCGTCATCCGCAGCCCGGCATCCCTCAGTTGGCCCTCGAACCCGGCCACGCGCTGCGCGATTCCCGTCATGACGCCGGCATAGCAATTCTGAGAGGCATGTGCAAAAACTCCTTATTGCAAATGTGTCGCAACTGCATTGACAAATGCAAGTGCGTTGCAATAGCGTGCCGTCACACTCAGCCGTCAGGAGCCGACATGTTCACTCGACGATCCGCCCTGCTCTCCGGGGCCATGCTGTTGGCCGTTGTGCTCGCCGCTCCGTCGGGCTCGGCCTTCGCGCAGGACAAGAAGCTGCGCGTCGTCACCACCTTCACGGTGATCCAGGACATCGCACAGAACGTGGCTGGCGAGGCCGCGATCGTGGAGTCGATTACCAAGCCCGGCGCCGAGATCCACGACTACCAGCCGACGCCGCTCGACGTGGTGAAGGCGCAGTCCGCCGATCTCGTGCTCTGGAACGGGCTCAATCTCGAGCGCTGGTTCGAGCGTTTCTTCGACAATGTGAAGAATGTCCGCAGCGCCGTGGTCAGCGAAGGCGTCGCGCCGATGGGGATCACGGAAGGGCCCTATCAGGGGCGGCCCAACCCGCATGCCTGGATGTCGACGACAAACGCGCTCATCTATGTCGAGAACATCCGCAAGGCGCTGGCCGTGGCCGATCCGGCGCGGGCCGATATCTACAATGCCAATGCGAAGGCCTATGCCGAGCGGATCCGGGCGGTCGACGCGCCGCTGCGCGCCCGTCTCGACAAGGTGCCGCAGGCGCAACGCTGGCTCGTCACGAGCGAGGGGGCATTTTCCTATCTCGCCCGTGACTATGGCTGGCGCGAGGCCTATCTCTGGCCGATCAACGCCGATCAGCAGGGCACGCCGCAGCAGGTGCGCCGGTTGATCGATCTCGTCCGCAAGAACAAGATCCCGACCGTGTTCAGCGAAAGCACGATTTCCGACAAGGCGGCCAGGCAGGTCGCGCGCGAGACCGGCGCCCGCTATGGCGGCGTGCTCTATGTCGACTCGCTGTCGGCGGCAGATGGTCCGGTGCCGACCTATCTGAAGCTGCTCGAAACCACGGTGGGCACGGTCGCCACGGGGTTCGGCCATTGAGCGTGATGGCTGTCGATGTGAGCACGGTGACGCCCTCGATCTCGGTCGAGAGCGTCACCGTGCGCTACACCAATGGCGTCACCGCCGTGACCGACGCTTCCTTCAGCCTCGGCGCCGGCACGATCTGCGCGCTGGTCGGCATCAACGGCTCCGGCAAGTCGACTCTGTTCAAGACGCTGATGGGCTTTCTGAAGCCGGCGCGCGGGTCGGTCGCGATCGCGGGGCTGCCGGTGGGCCAGGCGCTGAAGCGCGGGCTCGTCGCCTATGTGCCGCAAGCCGAGGAGGTCGACTGGACCTTCCCCGTCCTGGTCGAGGACGTGGTGATGATGGGCCGCTATGGCCATATGGGCTTTCTGCGGCTCGCGCGGCAGGCGGATCGCGAGGCGGTCGAGCAGGCGCTTTCGCGCGTCAACATGCTGGAGTTCCGCGCCCGCCAGATCGGCGAATTGTCCGGCGGGCAGCGCAAGCGCGTCTTCCTGGCGCGCGCGCTGGCGCAGGGCGGGCAGGTCATCCTGCTGGACGAGCCCTTCACCGGCGTCGACGTCAAGACCGAGGATGCGATCGTCGGGCTGATGCGGGAATTGCGCGCCGAAGGTCGGCTGATGCTGGTCTCGACGCACAACCTCGGCTCAATTCCGGATTTCTGCGACCAGGTCGTGATCATCAACAAGACGGTGCTGGCGGCCGGTCCGACCGCGACGACCTTCACCCATGAGAACCTCCAGCGCGCTTTCGGCGGGGCGCTGCGCCACTTCCGCCTCGGCGGCGCCGATCTGCATGACGACGAGGACGACCGGCGCGTCACCGTCATCACCGACGACGAGCGCCCGCTCGTGCTCTACGGCAAGCGCGACAGCGAGCGTGTCGCCGGCGGACAGACCACCGGCGAGGCGGCCGACACGGCAAAGGATTGCGCGCCGTGATCGCGCTTCTGCTGGAACCCTTCGGCTACGAGTACATGCTCCGGGCGATCTGGGTCTCGGCGCTGGTCGGCGGGGTCTGCGCCTTCCTGTCCTGCTTCCTGATGCTGAAGGGCTGGTCGCTGATGGGCGACGCGCTGGCCCATGCGATCGTGCCGGGCGTCGCGCTCGCCTATCTCCTGAAGGTGCCCTATGCGGCCGGCGCCTTCTTCTCGGGCCTGCTGGCGGCGCTCGCCATGGCGCTGGTGCGGGTGCGCACGCAGCTGCGCGAGGACGCCGTCATCGGCATCGTCTTCACCACCTTCTTCGCGGTCGGGCTGCTGATCGTCTCGATCAATCCGACCTCGGTGAACGTGCAGTCGATCGTGCTCGGCAACATCCTCGGCATTTCGGACGAGGACGTGGTCCAGGTCGCGATCATCGCCGCGGTCTCGCTCGTCGTGCTGGTCGCGCGCTGGCGCGACCTGATGCTGGTCTTCTTCGACGAGAATCAGGCGCGTGCGGTCGGTCTCTCGCCGACGCGGATGAAGATCCTGTTCTTCGTGCTGCTGAGCGCCTGCACGGTCGCCGCGCTGCAGACGGTCGGGGCCGTGCTGGTGATCGCGATGGTGATCACGCCGGGCGCCACCGCCTATCTGCTCTGCGACCGCTTCTGCCGGCTGATCTGTCTCGCGGTCGCACTGGGCGTCGTCACCAGCGCGGCCGGCGCCTATGCCAGCTACTTCCTCGACGGCTCGACCGGCGGTCTGATCGTCGTGTTCCAGACCCTGCTGTTCCTGCTCGCCTTCGTGTTCGCGCCCAAGCACGGGCGCCTCGCTGCGGCGCGGGCGGCCCGCGCCGTGTCGGAGACGCCGTGACGAGTCGTTCTGAGGATGCTCGACGCTGTTCCCTTCCCCCCGCTCGCGGTGGGGAAGGGTTAGGGATGGGGGGGCGCAAAGCCAAAGCCCTGTCCTTGATCGGCTCGCCGAGCGGCACTGCCCCCCACCCCAGCCCTCCCCACCGCAAGCAGGGGGAGGGGGTGTGTTCGCGCCGGCATGGCCCCATTCGGAGAGGGCGTGCGCCATGAGCCTGATTGAAGCGTGGCTGATCGCGCCGCTGTCGCATGAGTTCATGCAGCGCGGGCTCCTGGTTGCGGTGATCGTCGGCGTCGTCTGCGCCGTCCTCTCCTGCTTCCTGATCCTGAAAGGCTGGTCGCTGATGGGGGACGCGGTCTCCCATGCCGTCCTCCCCGGCATCGTGCTGGCGCAGATCCTGGGCCTGCCCCTGGCGGCCGGAGCCTTCGTCGCGGGCCTGAGCTGTTCGCTCGCCATCGGCTATCTCAAGGAGAACAGCCGGGTGAAGGAGGACACGGTGATGGGCATCGTCTTCTCCGGCATGTTCGCGCTCGGCCTCGTGATGTTCGTCAAGGTCGAGAGCGACCAGCACCTGCTCCACATCTTGTTCGGCAACATGCTCGGCGTGCGCTGGACGGATATCGCGGAAACGGCCGCGATCGCGCTGCCCACGGTCGCGATCATGCTGGCGAAGCGGAAGGACTTCCTGCTCGTCGCCTTCGATGCCGCCCATGCGCGGGCGATCGGCCTGCCGGTGCGATGGCTGAATTTCGGCCTGCTGATGCTGCTGTCGCTGACGATCGTGGCCGCGCTGAAGGCGGTCGGCATCATCCTCGTCGTCGCCATGCTGATCGCGCCGGGCGCCATCGGGTTCCTGACGACGCGGCGCTTCGACGCGATGCTGGCGGTGGCGGTCGCCGTCGCCACCGTCTCGAGCGTGATCGGCACGATCCTGAGCTATCATCTGGACGGGTCGACGGGGCCTTGCATCGTCGTCGTCCAGGCGGTGTTCTTCCTGTTGGCCCTGGGACTCAACCTGCGCCGCTCGGCGCGGCGTGCGGCGGCCGCCTGATCAGGCGGCCTGCTGCCCGGCATCGTCCGGCGCTTGCGAGACCGTGATCCTCTGGGCCAGGCACTGGCAGTTGAACTGGCTGGTCAGGAAGGCGATGTCGGCGGCGTCGCGGCCGCTGGCGATCCGCACCATGCCCTCGACGGGGGCGAGCCGCGTCGGATCGACCAGCCACCAGCCGCCGTTGAGATAGACCTCGAAGACCGCGTGGAAATCGGGCGGGTCGAGGTCGAGCGCATAGGCGCTGACCGCGCGCGCGGGAATGTTGAGCGCCCGTGTCAGCGCGATGCCGAGATGGCTGAAGTCGCGGCAGACGCCGGCCCGGTCGATGAAGGTCTGCTGCGCCGTGGTCTGGGCGTGGCTGACGCCATGCACGTAATCGAGATGCTCGTGCAGCCAGTCGAGCACGGCCAGGACGCGCGCACCGCCGCCCTGGATCGCGCAGAACTCGCGCTGGGCGAAACGCATGAACTCGTCGGATGGTGAGAACCGGCTCGGCAGCAGATAGGGCAACACGTCCTGCGGCAGTTCCGACCACGCGTGCTGGCGGGCATAGGGTACCAGGGGAATGCGCTTGCCGTTGTCGACCACGGCGCGGTAGCGGATTTCGACTTGACCCGACAAGGCTGTGCGGAAGCGCCGCTCGCCGGTGACGGGGTCCTGATCGCGAACCAGTTCACAGTCGGGCCAGACCGTCAGGCTCTCCGAGATGATCGTCTGGTCGGGCGATCGCGCCGCCTCGATCGCTGCGATGACCTGCGTATCGCTGCCGAAGCCATAGGTCAGCGTCGCCGCCACATTGAGTTTCATGGGTCCCCCGGAATGCCTGGTGCGAGACCGGGCAACGCCATGCGGGGGCGGAAGTTCCTGGGGATCAGGCCGCTCTGGCCTCGATCCCCAGATCCGGCGCGATGCCGGCCAGGATCTCGTAGGAGCGCTTCCGCGCCTCATGGTCGAAGATCGGCGCCGTGACCATGATCTCGTCGGCGCGTGTCGTCGTGATGAAGGCGCCGAGCTGGCGCTTCAGCGTGTCGGGCGAGCCGATGAAGGCGTAGCGCAGCATGCCCGCGACATGCGCCTTCTCGCTGGGCGACCAGTAGGTCTCGATGTCGTCGATCGGCGGCTGCAGCTTGCCGCGCTGGCCGCGCACCATGCCGACGAAGCGCTGCTGCAGGGAGGTGGCGAGATGGTGCGCCTCCGCATCGCTCTCGGCGGCGATGATGTTGATGCCGGGCATGGCGTGAGGCCGCGCGAGCTGCTCGGACGGCTTGAAGCGATCGCGGTAGATGGCGAGAGCCTGCATCAGCGCATCCGGCGCGAAATGCGAGGCAAAGGCATAGGGCAGGCCGAGTTCGGCTGCGAGCTGGGAGCCGAACAGGCTCGAGCCGAGGATCCACAGCGGCACGTTCAGCCCGGCGCCCGGCACGGCCTGGATCGCCTGGTTGGGCCCGGCGGGGGCGAAATAAGCCTGCAGTTCGAGCACGTCCTGCGGGAAGCTGTCGGATGACATCGGGCTGCGGCGCATCGCTCGCATGGTCAACTGGTCGGTGCCGGGAGCCCGGCCGAGGCCAAGATCGATGCGGCCGGGAAACAGGGCCTCGAGCGTTCCGAACTGCTCGGCGATGATCAGCGGCGCGTGGTTGGGCAGCATGATGCCGCCGGCGCCGACGCGGATGGTCTTCGTCGCGGCGGCGAGCTGGCCGATGACGACGGCGGTCGCGGCGCTGGCGATGCCGACCATGTTGTGGTGCTCGGCGACCCAGTAACGGGTGTAGCCAAGGGACTCGGCATGTCGGGCGAGGTCGATCGAGGCGCGAAGGGCGTCGCCCGGCTCCTGGCCTTCACGAACGGGAACGAGATCGAGGACGGAGATGGCGACCATGGCGGGCTCTCACGGGACTCCGGCCCGAGGCCGGCAGCGATGGAGCCTAGATGGGGCCGGGACGGACGTCGATCCAGTGGGGTGGCTCGACCGTCATGGCCTCCCTGCGCCGACGTTCTGCCCCGTTTGACGATCCTCGGTGAGGTGACCGGCGATCGCGCCGCAGATTGCGGGCGTGATCTCGCGATAGGCGCGCTCGTAGTCGGCGAGATGCAGGCCATCTACCCTCGGTATGGTGTCACCGAAGCGGTCCGTGACGCGGCAGGTGGCTTCCATGCGGCAGGCCGCCTCCGCTGAGGTGGCGATGTCGGTGGCGGCCTGCGTCGAGAAGACCGCATCCTGGCTCGCCTCGATCCGCGGCAAGGTGGCGACGAGGACGAGCTCCGACCGGCCGACCACGTGCCGAAGCAGCGCGCGGAAGGCATGCCGGAAGCGGATGACGGCCTCGGGCGGCTCGCGAAAGCGCTTGCGGTTGGTATCGTTGGTGCCGACGGTGAGGATGATCGCGCGGGGCCGGTGCGGCAGAGAGAGACGTGCGAGGAAGGCATCGGCATCCGCCGTCGTCGCGCCATGCAGGCCGGCATTGATCAGGGGCAGGCCGCAGAGCTCCCGGGCATGCCAGCGGGCCACATGGGAATCGCCCAGGGCCAGCAGGTAGTCGCCGTCGACACGGCGCAGATCGCCCGAGACCTGGGCGAGGCGCTGGTCGCGATAGGACGGGGCGGCGGTGGCGAAACGGCCGATCGCAAAGCCCGCCACGGAGCCGACCACGAGGGCGAGGGAGGCGATCGCCAGCAGTGCCAGCAGCCAGCCCCGCGGCGAGATGCCGTCGGGGCGGATCGGGTTCTCGCGATCCGGGCTGCGGGCGAGGCTGCAATGGGTCATGAGGTTGTTCCATCGGTGCGGGCCGGGCAGCGTCCGGTGGCCGCCAGGTGAGGCGCGGGCGCAGGTCGGACGCGCCCGGTCACCGGGTCGCGATAGGCTTTCGTGTCGCAGGCGGCGTCGCCGCGCAGGACGAAGCCGTCCCGTGCGAGGAGGGAGGGCAAGGCCCAGAGCCAGAGCGAGAGGGTTCCCATCAGCGCCAGCCCGACAAGGGCCCGGGCGAGGTGGGGGAAGGCGGTGACGGGGGTGGCGAGGGAGAGCTTCGACATGGCGCTCACGGAACACTGTGGCTCTGCCCGTTCTGTGGCCGCGGGTTTTCTGGATGACGTCTGCCAGGCGGCTCTTGGTAAGCTTGCTTTTCCAGCTCCGGCGACAGACACAATCAGAAACGCTTCCGGCCACGACCTCGCCCGTCAGCGGCGCTAGAGCCAGACGATGAGCAGAACGCCCCATATCCTGGTCGTCGAGGACGACCGCGAGATCGCGACACTGGTGTCGCGCTTCCTGCGCAACAACGATTTCCGCGTCCGCGCCGTGCCGAACGGCCGCGAGATGGACGCAGCCCTGCGCGACGGACGCTTCGACCTGATCGTGCTCGACCTGATGCTGCCGGGGGAGGACGGCCTGAGTCTCTGCCGCCGGCTGCGCAACGAGGGCACGATCCCGATCATCATGCTCACCGCCAAGAGCGAGGAGATCGACCGCATCCTCGGCCTCGAAATGGGCGCCGATGATTATCTGGTGAAGCCGTTCAACCCGCGCGAGCTGCTCGCACGGATCCGCGCCGTGCTGAGGCGCGCGGGGCATGTCCCGGCCGCCGAGGTGGGCGAGAGCCCGGTTCTCGCCTTCGCGGGCTGGCGCCTCGACAAGGCGGTGCGGCGGCTGTTCAACCCCGAGGGTGAGCGCGTGGCGCTGACGGGGGCCGAGCTCGACCTGCTGCTCGCCTTCTGCGAGCGGCCGCGGCGTGTGCTGTCGCGCGACCAGCTCCTCGACCTGACGCAGGGCCGCACGGCGGCTCCCTTCGAACGCTCGATCGACGTGCTGGTCAGCCGCCTGCGCCAGAAGATGGAACGCAACCCGCGCGAGCCCGAGCTGATCCAGACCATCCGCTCCGGCGGCTACATGTTCTCTCCGGAAATCGAGCGGCCGGCGGAGAGCGCGGCGCCATGAGGCGGCTGCTGCTGCGCCTCCTGCCGGCGCGGGCCGCCGCCCAGATCACCGCCATCGTCATCGGCTCGCTGGTTCTGGCCAATCTCGTGACGATCGCGGCGCTGCTCGTCCTCCTCCCGCCCGAACTCAAGCGCGTGCCGAACCTGCCCTATGTCACGGAGCTGGTTGCGATCGCCCGGATGATCGAGGCCGCGCCGACACCGGCGGCGAAAGCGGCGATCGTCGATGCCGCGCTCGCCTCCCACCCGAAGCTGTCCCGCCTGCCTCCGGACGCGTCGCCGAGCGCGCGCGAGCCCTCCTGGCCCGACCGCCAGATGCTCGACAATCTCAGAGAGCGGTTCGGGGCGGAGACGCAGGTTCTGATGCTCGACGGCGTGCCCGGCCAAGGCGGCCCGCCGCCTTTCGGGCTGCGATTTGCCGATGGCAGCGGCCTCGTGATGGCGCCCGAGGCGCGTACCCCGCCACCGCGCGGCCAGGCCTTCATCTTCTATCTGGCCGTGATGATCGCGTTGCTCGTCTCGCTGGTGGGCCTGCTCTCGCTCTGGGCGGCGCGGGCCGTCGCGTCGCCGCTGTCGCGGCTGGCGGAGGCCGTCGATCGCTTTGATCCCGACCGCGACACCATCGTGGCGCCGGAGCAGGGACCCATCGAGGTCAAGCGGCTGGCTGGCGCCTTCGGCGGCATGGCCGCGCGCATCCGCCGGCTGATCGACGACCGCACCCGCATGCTGGCTGCGGTGAGCCATGATCTGCGCACGCCGATCACGCGGATGCGGCTGCGCGCCGACGAGATCGCCGATGAACGCCAGCGCCGGGCGATCGTCTCCGATCTCGCGCTGATGGAGCGCATGGTCGGCGGGGCGCTCTCCTATCTGCGCGACGGGCGGGCGTCGGGCAGCATGGCGGCGGCCGACATGCCGGCGTTGCTCCAGACGATCTGCGATGACTTCGCCGATCTCGGCCATATCGTGGTCTATGAGGGACCGATGCGCGCCTCCGCCGTCTGCGACGCCGATCAGATGACCCGCGCCGTGACCAATCTCGTCGACAATGCGATCAAGTTCGGCGGCCGGGCTGTGGTGAAGCTCGACGACACCGATCCTGCCGCCATCGCCATCGAGGTCGAGGATGATGGGCCCGGCATCGCGCCCGACGAGCGCGAGAAGGTGTTCGCACCGTTCTACCGCAGCGACCTGGCCCGGACGCTGAAGGAGGGCAGCGGCTTCGGGCTCGGATTGTCGATCGTGCGGGCGATTGCGGAAGCTCATCGCGGCAACCTGACACTGGCCGACCGCGAGGGCGGTGGGCTGCGGGTGCGGATCGTCTGGCCGCGTCGCTTGTAGGGAACGCGGCGGCTTGTTTCGCGTTGACCCCGCATGGGCCCGCAGACGGGCCTGCATCAGGGGGTCGCGATGACGACGAGCACCAATCCCGCCAGGGAAAGCCTGCGCCAGGAACAGCGGGAGCAGCGCGAGGCCGCCAGGGAAGCCGCCGAGAAGGGACCGGACGCCGAGCTCGACAAGGCACTCAAGGCGACCTTCCCGGCCAGCGACCCGATCGCCGCCCAGGCGCCGACCAAGTCGGGCGCCGCCGACGACAAGGCCTCCTGAGCGGTCAGTCGCGCTCGTAGAGCAGCCGCGCGCGGATCGTGCCGTCCAGCGCCCGGATCTCACGCAGGATGTCGCGCGCATCCGCCCCGATGCTCTCCGCCTCCATCACGACATAGCCGATCTCGCCGTCCGTCTGGTAGTTCTGGGCAGCGATGTTGACGTTGCGCGCGGCGAAGACGTCGTTCAGGCGCCTCAACATGCCCGGCACATTGCGCTGGACATGGATGAACCGCGTTCCGACGGCCCGCGCGGCGAGCTGGACCTGCGGGAAATTGACCGCGCCCACCGTCGAGCCGACATCGGAATAGTCGATCAGTTTGCGGGCGACCTCGGCGCCGATTCGCTCCTGCGCCTCCTCGGTGGAGCCGCCGACATGCGGCGTGAGGATAACGTTGGGCAGGCCCTGCAGCGGCGAGACGAAGCGCTCGGTATTCGAGGCCGGCTCGACAGGGAAGACATCGACGGCGGCACCCGCCAGATGGCCGCTCTTCAGCGCGGCTGCGAGCGCCTCGAGATCGACGACCGTGCCGCGTGAGTTGTTGATCAGGTAGCTGCCGGGGTTCATCGCGGCGATCTGCTCGGCGCCGATCATGCCATGGGTCTGCGGCGTCTCGGGCACATGCAGCGAGACGATGTCGGCCGAGCCCAGCAATTCGTTGAGGCTGTCGACCGGCTCGGTGTTGCCATGGCGCAGCCGGTCGGTCTGATCATAGTAGATCACCCGCATGCCCATTGCCTCGGCCAGCGTCGAGAGCTGGCTGCCGATATTGCCATAGCCGACGATGCCCAGCACCTTGCCGCGCACCTCGAAGGACCCTTCCGCCGATTTGTCCCAGCCGCCGCCATGGGCGGAGGCCGAGCGGTCGGTGATCTTGCGCAGCAGCATCACGATCTCGCCGATGGTCAGTTCGGCGACGCTGCGGGTGTTCGAGAAGGGGGCGTTGAACACCGGCACGCCGCGGCTGCGCGCCGCCTCGAGATCGACCTGGTTGGTGCCGACCGAGAAGCAGCCGACGGCGAAGAGCCGGTCGGCCCGGGCGAAGACGGCATCGGTGAGCTGCGTGCGCGAGCGGATGCCCAGCACATGGACGCCTTCGAGCGCCTTCAGCAGCGCGTCCTGGTCCAGCGCCTTGGGTAGGCGCGTCATGTTGGTGTAGCCGGCATTGACCAGGAGGTCGGCGGCGGAATCGTTGATGCCTTCCAGCAGCAGGACCTTGATACGGTCCTTGGACAGGGACAGGCTTTCGCGGGGCAGGGTCATGGGAATGGTTCGGTCTGGCGGCGGAGCGTCCGCTATAGACCGCTGGCGCCCCGACACAACCGGATTTCTTCGCTCGGCGGGCTGTCCGCGCTCACGCCTTCTCGACCACCAGCGTGGCGCCATCGACGCGCACGACACGCACCTCGCTCCCGGCCAGCAGCTCCGGTCCCGTGACGCGCCAGGATGAATCGTCGATGCGGATGCGGCCCTCGCCGCCCGTCATCGTCGCCTCCAGCCGGAAGACGCGGCCGATCAGCCGGCGGCCGCGATCGTTGAGGCCGGTCGCGGCATCGGGCTCCTCGTCCTTGCGACGCGTCAGCAGGCGGCCGGTAAAGACCGCAACGAGGCTGAGGCCGGCGAAGACCAGGGCCGCGGCTTGCCAGCCGAGATCGACCAGGCCGACCACGGCGCCGGTCAGGAGCGCGGCGAGGCCGAGCCAGAGCAGGAAGATGCCGGGTGCCAGCACTTCGCCGCCGATGAGGACGAGGCCGAGGATGACCCAGCCCCAGGGACCCAGGAGGATCGGTGACATCGCTCGTTCCCTCAGGCGCCGCGGCCGGTCGGCGGCACGGAGCCCGTCCGCCTGGCCTCGACCGCATCATCGCCGAAGACGGCGCGGGTGAGCTGGGCGATGCCACCGACGGTGCCGGCCAGCGCCGCGGCCTCGATCGGCACGATCACGACCTTGCTGTTGGGCGCGCTGGCGATGGCCTTCAAGGCGTCGGTGTAGCGCTCGGCGATCAGGAAGTTGGCAGCCTGGATGTCGCCCCGGCTGATCGCCTCGGAGACCATGGCGGTGGCGGCGGCTTCCGCCTGGGCGGAGCGTTCGCGCGCCTCGGCATCGCGGAAGGCAGCCTCCTTGCGGCCTTCGGCGGCGAGAATCTGCGACTGCTTCTGGCCCTCGGCCTTGAGGATCTCGGCCTGGCGCAGGCCCTCGGCCTCGAGCACGGCGGCGCGCTTCTCGCGCTCGGCCTTCATCTGGCGATTCATGGCGCCGGCGATGTCGGCCGGGGGCAGGATGTCGCGGATCTCGATACGCGTGACCTTGACGCCCCAGGGGGAGGCGGCGGCGTCCATCACCCGCAGCAGCCGCTCATTGATCTCGTCGCGATGCGAGAGCAACTGGTCGAGATCCATCGAGCCGACGACGGTGCGGATATTGGTCATGGTCAGGACCATCAGCGCGTCGTTGAGGGATGAGACCTCGTAGCAGGCCTTGGCGGCGTCGAGCACCTGGTAGAAGGCGGCGGCGTCGATGCGGACGCCAGCATTGTCCTTGGTAATCGCCTCCTGAGAGGGAATGTCGAGCACCTGCTCCATGACATTCACCTTGTGGCCGATGCGGTCGATATAGGGGACGATCAGGTTGAGGCCGGCGCTGAGCGTGCGCGAATAGCGGCCGAAGCGCTCGACCGTGTAGTTGTAGCCCTGCGGCACCGTCTTCACCAGGAAGGCGATGGTGATGACAACCAGCATCACCAGCACGACGACGAAGATGCTGAAGCCCGAGAGCGTGTCCATGAGGTGAGCGTCTCCTGTCGCATTGCCCGCCCCGCCGCAGGCTGGCGCCATGCAACCTGACGATTGCGACAGGCGAATGCAAGGTCGCGGCGGCGCGCGCGGCTGCGCCGGCTCTCTTGGCCGTTCTTCGCTGCAGCGGCCTTCCTGGTGGCAGAATCCGCTCCTCTGCGGGCCGCCGAACCCGCGATGATGGTTCACATCGCGTGGCGCTTCCCGCATGATCGGGCTTCTGCTGGGGAGCCGCACCATGTCCGATCCGCGCCTGCCGATTCTCGCCGAACTTGAGAAGAAGATCCTCTGGCTGGCGTCCTGGACGATCCACAACGCCAACCATCGGCGCGAGAGCGCCGACGGGATGAAGGTCGGCGGCCACCAGGCCTCCTCGGCCTCGCTGGCGACGATCATGACCGCGCTCTACCTGGCGGCGCTGCGGCCGCAGGACCGGGTGGCGGTGAAGCCGCACGCCTCGCCGATCTTCCACGCGATCAATTATCTGATGGGCCTGCAGACGCGCGAGAAGCTCGAGAACTTCCGCGGCTACAAGGGTGCGCAGAGCTATCCCTCCCGCACCAAGGACATCGACGACGTCGATTTCTCGACCGGCTCTGTCGGCCTGGGCGTCGCGCAGACGCTGTTCTCCTCGCTGACGCAGGATTATGTCCGCGCCCATGGCTGGGGGCTGAAGCGTCCCGAGGGCCGGATGGTCTCGCTGATCGGCGATGCCGAGCTCGACGAGGGCAATATCTTCGAGGCCCTGATGGAGGGCTGGAAGCATGGCCTGCGCAACACCTGGTGGGTGATCGACTACAACCGCCAGTCGCTCGACGCGGTGATCCGCGAGGGGCTCTACGACCGTTTCGAGACGATGTTCCGCAATTTCGGCTGGGACGTCGTGACGCTGAAATACGGCTCGCTGCAGCAGGCGGCCTTCAAGGAGACCGGCGGCGAGCGGCTGAAGGCCTGGATCGATTCCTGCCCCAACCAGCTCTATTCGGCGCTGACCTTCCAGGGCGGGGCGGCCTGGCGCAAGCGCCTGATGGACGATCTCGGCGACCAGGGGCCGGTGACCAAGCTGATCGAGAACCGCTCAGACGCGGATCTCTCGAAGCTGATGTGCAATCTCGGCGGGCACGACCTGCCCTCGATCCTGGAGGCCTTCGAGGCGATCGACCATGACCGGCCGGTCTGCTTCCTCGCCTACACCGTCAAGGGCTTCGGCCTGCCGCTGGCGGGGCACAAGGACAACCATGCCGGGCTGATGACCAAGGAGCAGATGGCGGGCTTCCAGAGCGCCAACAACGTCCGGCCCGGCCATGAATGGGATCAGTTCGAGGGGCTGTCGCTGCCCGAGAGCGAGATCCGCGCCTTCCTCGACGCCGTGCCCTTCTTCGCCGAGGGGCGCCGGAGGCTGAGCGCGCCGGTGCTGCCGGTGCCGGGCAAGCTCGAGGCCGGCATCCAGCCGGTGATGTCGACGCAGATGGGCTTCGGCAAGATCCTCGACGAAATCGCCAAGGTGGGCGGGCCGCTGGCGGACCGGATCGTCACGACGGCACCCGACGTCACCGTCTCGACCAATCTCGGCCCCTGGGTGAACCGGCGCGGGCTCTTCGCGAAGGCCTCGATGGCCGACACCTTCAAGGACGAGCGCATCCCCTCGATGCAGAAATGGGAGTTCTCGCCCAAGGGCCAGCATGTCGAGCTCGGCATCGCCGAGATGAACCTGTTCATCAATCTCTCGGCGCTCGGCCTCTCGCACGCGACCTTCGGCGAGCGGCTGATCCCGATCGGCACGCTCTACGACCCCTTCATCTCGCGCGGGCTCGATGCGCTGAACTATGCCTGCTACCAGGATGCGCGCTTTATGGTGGTGGCGACGCCGTCGGGCGTGACGCTGGCGCCGGAAGGCGGGGCGCATCAGTCGATCGCGACGCCGCTGATCGGCATGAGCCAGGATGGCCTCTGTGCCTTCGAGCCGGCCTTCGTCGACGAACTCGCGGTGATGATGCGCTGGTCCTTCGCCTATCTGCAGAAGGATGGCGAGGGCGACCCCGACGAGCGGACCTGGCTGCGCGACGAGACCGGTGGCTCGGTCTATCTGCGGTTGTCGACGCTGCAGCTCGAGCAGCCGCAGCGGGCGATGACGCCGGAACTCGAGAGCGAGATCATCGACGGTGCCTATTGGCTGCGCAAGCCGGGCCCCAACGCCTCGGTCGTGATCGCCTATACCGGGGCGGTCGCGGCGGAGGCGATCAAGGCGGTCGGGCTGCTCGGCGAGGACCGGCGCGATGTCGGCTTGCTGGCGATCACCTCGGCCGACCGGCTCAATGCCGGCTGGCAGGCGGCGGAACGGGCGCGCCAGCGCGGCAACCACCGCGCCACCAGCCATGTCGAGCGGCTGCTCGGCGCTCTCTCGCGCGACTGCGGCATCGTCTCGGTGCTGGACGGGCATCCCGCGACGCTGGCCTGGCTCGGCAGCGTGCATGGCCACAGGCAGAAGGCGCTCGGCGTCGAGCATTTCGGCCAGACCGGGACGGTGGCGGATCTCTACCGCCATTTCGGCATCGACGCGAACGCGATCGTCCATGCCGCGCAGGCGGCAGCGCCGGGGCGGCCCGTGCGCTATCTGAAGGCGCTGCCTTGATGTCATTCCGGTGCGGGCCGAAGGCCTGAATCCGGAACCCATGACGGGGTGAGCCCAATCGACCGGGCTCCTATCGAAATGTCACCCGGTCATGGGTTCCGGGTTCGGCGCTACGCGCCGCCCCGGAATGACAGCCTCAGAAGCGCGGCGTCGCGAAGGTGTTGGCGAAGGGGTTGGTGCCCGCGCCGATCCGGCCGGGCAGGGTCTCTTCGCCGAAGAAGCTGCCGAGGTTGGAATAGGTCGGGCCGGCGGACATGTGCTGGCTGGCATAGCGGTTCATCGAGCCGACCGGGACGACATTGCCCGCATCGAAATAGCTGCGCTTCTGCACGGTCACGCGCAGCGGGCCGCGGCGGTTCTGCGCTTCCGCGAAGGAGACCCAGACGGTCGACGCGGCGACGGAGAGGGCGAAAACGGCAGCGAGACGCTTGAGCGAACCCATGGCGACGACATCTCCAGAACAGCGGCGATCCGCTTGGTGCGAGAACGGGACTCTATGGTGAATCCTAGACTACCGTAGTTAACGATTTTGTCAGCGCGGCCACAGCGGAAATGTGTCGCGCGTGCCCCCGGCCATGCCGACGACGCCGCCCTTGCGGTCTCTCACCACCCGGCGCGTGCCCGGCGGGTAGAAGGTGGTGTTCTGGCACAGGGCGGGCTGCCCGGCCCGGCTGCCAAGATAGGCCAGGGCCGCTGATTCGCGCCGCGGTTCGAGCTTCATCCGGTCGATCAGGCAGGCGAGGGAGGCCGCATTGGCGGCTTGCTGGCCGGCGGCGCAGTAGTAGCCGCCGAGCGCAAAGGCCGATGTCTCGAAGGCGTTGCGGAAGACGATGCACGTCCGCACGCGGCCATCGAGCTCTTCATAGACGAGATCGCGGCCGGCGAAGGTGCCCCAGCGAGTCGTCATGGTGTAGTGCGGCCCGCCGACCCGCGGGCGCAGAACGCGCAGGGGCTCGAACTGCCAGAACTGCGGCGTGGTGAGGGTGAAGGGGCGCCCGGCCTCGTCGGGCTCCGCCAGCACGAGAGCGGCGAAGGTCTCGCCCGTGGCGGGCCCACCGAACTGCCAGCCCTCCTCGCGGCCCCGCGTCGGGTGGGTGGCGACGAGCGGCGCGCCCCGCATGTCCGCCGGCTCGATCGCCCAGGAAAAGGCCGGCTGTCCCCGGCCGATCGTCGGCAGCTTGCCATAGACCCACCAGGCGACCAGCAGGATCAGCAGGAAGACGGCCGCGCCGAGGGCGAGGAAGAGAAAGCGCGCGACGCCCAGCGCCGCGGTTCCCGTGGCGCCGATCGCGGTCATGGCGCGTGGAGCGTCAGCCGGCATGGTCAGCGCTTCTCGGCTTTGCGTGGCCCAGCGACCGTCGCGGTCTTGGTCCGAAGCGCGGGCGTCGGCCCGTCCGCGTCGAGCCAGGAGACCTTGCGTCCGGTGGCTGAGAGACGCGGGGTCACGCAGCCCGGCTGGCGGCTCAGTTCGGTCCGCGCGAAGGCGGTGCGCAGGGCGCGGTCCTCGCCGGCATTGAGCAGGTCGAGGCGGTCGATCAGGCAGACGAGCTGACGGCGGTCGGCCGGTCTGCCCTCTGCGCCGCACCACCACCCGCTCATCGCCAGCGGCAGCGCACCGGCTTCCCTCCGGAAGGCGATGCAGGGGCGGCTGACATGGCCGTCGCTCAGGGTTGCGTCGGCGGCCTCGACCGGTCCGAAGCGGGTCTGGATCGCGGCGGGAAGGCCACTGCGCTGCACCGACATGGCGCGTGTGGCGGCAGCGCGGACGAGCGCGACGATGAAGGGCTGGGACAGGTCGTCCTGCGCCGCCTCGACGGTCAGCCTCAGTGCCAGATGGGCCTTGGAATCGGTGAGCGCGCCGAAGGTCAGCAGTTCCTCGCGCCGCGACCCGTCCGGGCTCCGGCGCGCCTCGAGTGCCATCGTGGCGCGGTCGAGATCGGGGGATTCGAGGCTGAACATCGCGATCGGCTTGCTGATCTCGATCCAGCTGTCGCGGCCGGCCGGTGTCGTGCGTGCCGTCTGGGTGACATCGCGGACCGGCCTCGGGTGTGGCTCGGAAGGCAGCGTGATCGTCGCCTCGCTCTGGGAGGACAGGGCCGTGACCAGGGTCGCGGTGAGGCCGATGCCGGCCGCGGCCGCGAGCCCGCGCCAGGCGAGGCCGGTGGTGAGGCGGACGGCGGGCAGGCGCAGCGCGCGCCGCAGGATGGCGATCGGTCGGAAGAGGGCCGCGAAGGCGGCCTCGACCCCGTCGGCAAAGCGGATCAGGGCCCGGGCAGGGTCGAACCCGGCGAGCCGCGCGCGCAGCGCCGGCCAGGCGGCTCGCACCGGCTCTGGGCTGCCGGCCGCACGCAGCCGTCGCAGCAGACCCGCCGGATCGCGCAAGGAGGACAGCAATTGACCCGACACCACTCCAGAACCCGCCTGTCCCCGTCGCCTCGCGGCGGCATGGATGCCTCACCCGCGGAGACCGTGGCGGAGCGGCGGTCAGCAGGGCGTTACCGCGCCCGCGGATTCGCCGGGCAGCGTGAATCGTCGGTCAACGCGGAGGGTTAACGGCGTGCGGCGGATGCGGGTCAGATTGACTTTTGGCGCTTCACGGTGTTCTCACAGCACAGGTTCCTGCGGGGCGAAACCCCTCGGAGGGAGCTGCGATGCTGTCAGCCTTTCGGAATTGGCCCTGTGACTGTCCGTCTCACGACGAAACGCACGACCAAACCGGCGACCGGGACCACCGGCACGCCGCGCTGACGCTCGCCTCGGCTCCGGGTCCCTCTCCCCCCGGCGGGGGGCATGACGCCGGACCCGCCCCGCTCCAGGGGTGGACGGTGCCGAGGGGGAGACCAAACCGGGTTCATCCGAAAGGAACATCATCATGAGCTTCAAGGTCGCGATCGTCGGCGCCACGGGGAATGTGGGCCGCGAGATGCTGGACATCCTGGCCGAGCGGGCCTTTCCCGTCAGCGAGGTCGTGGCACTGGCCTCGTCGCGCTCGATCGGGACGGAGGTTTCGTTCGGCGACAGGACGCTGAAGTGCAAGTCGCTCGAGCATTACGACTTCTCCGACACGGACATCTGCCTGATGTCGGCCGGCGGCGAGATTTCGAAGGTGTGGTCGCCCAAGATCGGCCAGCAGGGCTGCGTCGTGATCGACAATTCCTCGGCTTGGCGCATGCACCCCGACGTGCCGCTGATCGTGCCGGAGGTGAACGCCGCCGCCGTCGCCGGCTTCAGCAAGATGAACATCATCGCCAACCCGAACTGCTCGACCGCGCAGCTCGTCGTGGCGCTGAAGCCGCTGCACGACAAGTACGGCGTCAAGCGCGTCGTCGTCTCGACCTATCAGTCGGTCTCCGGCGCGGGCAAGGAGGGCATGGACGAGCTCTTCAACCAGACGCGCGCCGTGTTCTCGGCCGGCGAGGTCGTGACTAAGAAGTTCCCGGCCCGCATCTCCTTCAACCTCATTCCGCAGATCGACGTCTTCATGGAGGACGGCTTCACCAAGGAAGAGTGGAAGATGATGGTCGAGACCAAGAAGATCCTCGACCCGAAGATCAAGCTCACCGCGACCTGCGTGCGCGTGCCGGTCTTCATCGGCCATTCCGAGAGCGTCAACATCGAGTGCGAGAAGCCGGTGACGGCCGACGAGGCGCGCGAGGTGCTGCGCGCGGCGCCCGGCATCCTCGTGATCGATAAGCACGAGCCCGGGGGCTACATCACCCCGCACGAGGCGGCCGGCGAGGACGCGACCTATATCTCCCGCATCCGCGAGGATGCCACCGTCGAGAACGGCCTGGCCTTCTGGTGCGTCTCCGACAATCTGCGCAAGGGCGCGGCGCTGAACGCGGTGCAGATCGCCGAGGTGCTGATCAACCGCAAGCTGATCCAGCCGCGGCAGAAGGCGGCCTGATCCATCATCCCGATCCGGGGGCGGCGAGACGGGCTTCGGCCCGCCTCTTTGCGTTGGGGCGCGTGGTCACGGCCTTTGCCCGGCCCCGCGCGGGTGGCGGCCGCATGCGGGCCGTTCGTTCTTTGCGCAACCGATCGCCGGCCAGGCTCTCTAAGCTGGGCGCTCCCGCCGCCGCGATCGCCCTGTGCCCAACGCTCCTCCGACCGAACCGCCGCCGCCGATCCCGACCGACGCCGCGCCACTGCGGCGCGACGCGCCTCTGCGCGGGATCGCTTTCGTGCTGCTGGCCAGCATCTTCCTGACCTCGGCGGACATGGTCTCCAAGCTGCTGACCCAGCAGATCTCGCCGCTGCAGGTGAGCTGGCTGCGCTATGGTACCTTCACCCTGATCATGCTCGGCATCGTCTGGCGGCGCGGCGGCCTCGCGCGTCTGTCGACGCAGCGCCCGGCACTGCAGATCCTGCGCGGGATCGGCCTGCTGGCTTCGTCCGTGCTCTTCGTGATGGCGCTGCGCTCCATGCCGCTGGCGGACGCGACCGCGACCGGCTTCGTCGCGCCGCTCTTCGTCACAGCGCTGTCGATCCCGATCCTGCGCGAGACGATCGGCTGGCGGCGCTGGACCGCGACGCTGGTCGGCTTCGCCGGCGTGCTGATCGTGGTCAGGCCGGGCGGCGCGGGCTTCCAGGTCGCCTCGCTCCTGGCCGTGGCCTCGGCCCTGTCCTGGGCCTTCGCGATGATCATGACGCGGATGATGAGCCGCACCGAGAGTCCGCTGACGACGCTGGCCTATTCGGCGCTGGTCGGCCTGGGCCTGCTCAGCCTCGCCATGCCCTTTCTCTGGACCCCGGTGACGCCGACGATCCTCGCCATGGGCGTTTTCATCGGCATGTCCTCGACGATGGGCCACTGGCTGATCGTGCTGGCCTATCGCCATGGCGACGCCTCGCTGCTGGCGCCCTTCTCCTATATCCAGCTGCTCTGGGCCTCGCTGTTCGGCCTGTTCGTCTTCAGCGTGCTGCCCGATCTCTGGACGCTGGTCGGCGCGGTCATCATCGCGGGCTCGGGCCTCTACACGGCGCATCGCGAGCGCCTGAAGGCGCGGGAGGCGGGCTGACAGGGCTCCGGCATGGATCGGCAGATCGGCGCGGCGTCGCGGCTTGTCCAGGGATCTTGTCCAGGGATGATGAGGTGGTTCACGAGACGGACCGGCCGCCATGGCCACCGCGACCCTGACCAATCCGGCCGGCGCGCCGCCGGCCGACGCCGCCGTGCCGATGCGGCGGTCATTGAGGCTCATGCGGTGGTCAGGATGGGCCCCGGCGGCTCCGTGACGACGGGATGCCGCAGCCCGCGCAATTGACAAGCGGGTGCGACTTCGACAAATATAACAGCAATATCAGTAGTTTATATGTTTTCTAAACTACGCGCCGCAAAGCCGGCGATGTGGAAGGCGTCTCCGATGAATTTTTCGTCCTCGAAGGAACAGACCCCGCAGCGGGCCATGGCCGACCAGATTCCCTGGCCGCAGAAAACCCCGGCCTCCTGCCCGATCAGCGCCGTGAAGGCGCGGCTGCGGACCGCCGGCCTGCGGCCGACGCGCCAGCGCATGGCGCTGGGCTGGCTGCTCTTCGCCAAGGGCGACCGCCATGTCAGCGCCGAGATGCTCTATGAGGAGGCGCTGCGCGCCCGCGAGCCGCTCTCGCTCGCGACCGTCTACAACACGCTGCGCCAGTTCTCCGAGGCCGGGCTGCTGCGCCAGGTCTCGGTCTCCGGCCCGAAGACCTTCTTCGACACCAATGTCTCCGAGCATCACCACTTCTACAATGAGGACGACGAGACGGTCGTCGACATCCCCGGCTCGACGATCCAGGTCGCCGGCCTGCCGGAGGCGCCCGAGGGCATGGTGGTCTCCTCGGTCGAGGTGATCGTGCGCCTGCGCCGCGCCGACGGGCAGGAGATCGAGACCCGGACCACCGAGCATCGCGGCCTCGAGAGCCGCCTGGCGGCGGGCGGCCACGGATGATCGTCTGCTCCTGCAACGTCCTGTCCTGCCGGCAGATCAAGGGCACCATCGCCCCTGACGGCACGGGCCCGCGGACGGCGGGAGAGGCCTATGACTGCCTGGGCTGCAGCCCCGCTTGCGGGCGCTGCGCCCGCGAGGTGCGCGCCATCCTCGCCGAGGCGCGCGCCGCCTGCATGACGCAGTGCGGCTCCTGCGCGGCGCGCGAGATCGAATGCTCGGTCCATATCGCCGTCGGGCAGATGATGGACGGCCTCGCGGCCGAGAACGACCGCGCCGCTTGAGCCGGCGCGCTGGCCTGCGCCGCGCTTTTCCCCTTTTCTTTCACGGACACCCGCTCTAGATTAGGATCATTCTAATGTAACTGCGGAGCCGCGGCGCCATGAAGGGTGACAAGAAGGTCATCGATTATCTCAACAAGGGGCTTCGCTCCGAGCTGACGGCGATCAACCAGTACTGGCTGCACTACCGGATCCTCGACAATTGGGGTCTGAAGGAGATGGCCAAGACCTGGAAGAAGGAGTCGATCGAGGAGATGGTCCATGCCGACCGCTTCGTCGACCGCATCCTGTTCCTCGAGGGCTTCCCGAACATGCAGACGCTCGATCCGCTGCGGATCGGCGAGAACGTCAAGGAGGTGATCGAGGCCGATCTGAAGGCCGAGATCGAGGCCCGGGCGCTCTATCAGGAGGCGGCGACCTATTGCCGCGAGGTTCACGATTACCCCTCCGAGGAGCTGTTTCGCGCCCTGATGAAGGATGAGGAAGGCCATATCGACTTCCTCGAGACGCAGCTCGACCTGATCGGCCGCATCGGCCTTGAGCTCTACACCCAGAAGCATATGGGCGGTCTCGACGAAGGCCACTGAGCCTCCCGGGAGGCGGTAGGATCAGCGAGCCGGCGCCGCGATGCGGGGCCGGCTTTGTCGTAGACTGCGCCGCCAGGCCGTCATTGCTTCGCTACGCTTGCAATGACAGTTCAACGAGGCTGGAGAGGAGGGCGGATGACCGCAACAGTGATCTCGGTGAGCGCTGCGATGGGGCATCGCTTCAGCAAGCCGGTACAGGGCTCGATCCGGCTGCTGGCCGGGCTCGGCGTCGCGGGCGACGCGCATTGCGGGGAGATGGTGAAGCACCGCTCGCGCGTCGCGGTCGACCCGACGCAGCCCAATCTCCGGCAGGTCCATCTCATCCACGCCGAACTGTTCGATGAGCTGAAGGCCGCCGGCTTCGACGTCGCGCCCGGCCAGATGGGCGAGAACGTGCTGACGCGCGGACTCGACCTGCTGGGCCTGCCGGTCGGCGCAACGCTGCGGCTGGGAGCCGATGCGCTGGTCGAGATCACCGGCCTGCGCAACCCCTGCGCCCAGATCGAGGCGTTCCGGCCGGGGCTGCTCGCCGCCGTGCTCGGGCGCGATGCGGAAGGCAAGATCGTCCGCAAGGCGGGGATCATGGCCATCGTGCTGGAGGGCGGGACGGTCGCCCCGGGCGATGCGATCGCGGTCATCCTGCCGGCTTTGCCTCACCGGGTGCTGGAGCGCGTGTGAGGCGGGATCACCGGACCGGGGACTGATGGTCCTGTCTGCGGCAGGCGGCTGACCGCAAAGGATCAATCCTCCCTGGAGCGGGAGCTCCAGGGAGGATTGGGGAGCCGAAGAGAGCTGGCGAGCCTCAAAGGCTGCTGCTCAGCGGCAGATCGTCTTGTAGCCGACGATGATGGTCTCGCCGGAGTAGCGGTCGAAGCGCTTGATCGGCTTCTCGAAGCAATCCTCCTCGGCCTCGACGAAACGCACCGGGCGCTGGTGGCCGTAGCCGGCCTCACGCAGGTCGCGGTCATGGAAGCCGCGATAGCGCGGCTCAGCCGCGCGGGCCTGGTTGCTGACGATCGCCGCGCCGATGAGGGCGCCGGTGAGGCCGAGCAGGGCTCCGGCGACGGCCGTCTTGCGGCTGTGCTGCTTGACCGGCTTGACGTTGAACCCGCGGTCGGTGGCCGAGGCGCTGGAGACGAAGGAACCGCTGATCAGGGCAACGGTCAGGGCGGCGGCGACGGTCTGGGTGCAAACCTTGGTGAAGCTCTTGGTCATGAC
>CALRYW010000039.1:0-41690 GCA_943372485.1 Allobosea thiooxidans | reverse complement strand
GTCGCGGAAGTTCGGGTCCTCGAAGATCAGCGTGCGGATCGTGTCATCGGACACGGCCAGGCGCATCGAGCGCGCGGTCTGGTCGAGCACCGAGGCGGTGACCAGGCGCGACAGCGCCTGCCGGTCGAGGCCGAGCGCGCGGGCCATCTCCGGGGTGATCTGGCGGCGCTGCTGGCGTGTGAGCTGCTGGATGTCGTTCTGGAAAGCCGTGCGCATCTGCTCCAGGCCGATCTCGGCCTTGCCGACACGGGCGACGGAGTTGCGGCCATAGCCCTGGAAGATGTCGCCGATGCCCCAGATCGCAAAGGAGAAGATCAGGAAGCCGAACAGGACGAAGATCACGAGCTTGCCGAGGAAGCTCTGGCCCGCCTTGCGGATGCCCGTCATCATCATGGAGGTCTGTCTTTCCTGGCCCTGGCGGGGCGCTGCGGGCGCCCCGGCCGGTTTTCGTCGGCGCTGCTTATAGGAACCGCAGCGCCTTGCCGCAATCGCCAGCGCGGATTCGTGTTGCTCTTGCCGAATGCGCGAGGCCCGCCATCGTTGCAGGCCGTCTCCGGCATTGCTAGAGCCGCAGCAGCATTCGGGAGAACGTAAGTGACGCGCAGCATCAGGCCCCTGGTGGCCGGCAACTGGAAGATGAACGGGCTGAAGGCCGATCTCGTCATCGCCACCGAGGTCGCCAAGGGCTACGACATCGGCCTGAAGAGCGCCGTGGACCTCGCGATCTGCCCGCCCGTCAGCCTGCTCTGTCTCGCGAGCGCCGCGCTGGTCGGCTCGCGGATCGCGACGGGCGGCCAGGATTGCAGCCTGCAGGAGGCCGGGGCCTTCACGGGCGAGGTTTCGGCCGCGATGCTGGCCGATGCCGGAGCGGCTTTCGTCATCGTCGGCCATTCCGAACGGCGCACACTCCATGGCGAGACCAACGCGACGGTGAAGGCGAAGGCGCAGGCCGCGCAGCAGGCGCTGCTGGTGCCGATCGTCTGCGTCGGCGAGACGAAGGCCGAGCGCGAGGCCGGCAAGGCGGTCGCGGTCGTCCGCAAGCAGCTGCGCGGCTCGATTCCCGACGCCGCGACGGCGGCGACGCTGGCCGTGGCCTATGAGCCGGTCTGGGCGATCGGCACCGGGCTGACGCCGACCGCGGCCGATGTCGCGGAGATGCACGAGGCGATCCGCGCCGAGCTCGGCCGCAGGCTCGGCAAAGCGGCTGCGGCGGGCGTGCGCGTGCTCTATGGGGGCTCGGTGAAGCCGTCCAACGCAGTCGAGCTGATGTCTGTCGCCCATGTCGACGGGGCGCTGGTCGGCGGGGCCAGCCTGAAGGCCGAGGATTTCCTGGCGATCGCCCGCGCCTGCGCCTGATAGCGGCTGGCGGAAGAGCCGGCCGCGCGCTGCATCACCGGGGTGGTGCGACCGCCAAGCGCGTGCTATGTGCCGCGCCGTGTTCGTCGGCCTTTCGGCCGTCGTCGAACAGGAGGAGCGGGCGACCCTTGGCGGCGGCCCGCGCCATACCCATTTCGTGAGCTCATGCAGAACGTTCTCATCGTCATCCATCTGATCATCGTGGTCGCGCTCGTCGGCGTGGTCCTGCTGCAGCGCTCCGAGGGCGGCGGGCTCGGCATGGGTTCGGGCGGCGGCGGTGCCGGCGGCTTCATGACCGGTCGCGGCCAGGCCAATGCGTTGACCCGCACGACCGCGATTCTTGCCGGGGCCTTCTTTTTGACCTCGATCGTGCTGGCGGTGATCGCCAATCAGGGCCGTGTCCAGCGCTCGATCATCGATGGCGCCCCGGCGCCGACCGCTCCCGCCGGGCCGACCGGGCCGAGCGCCCCCAACGCCGGCGGCGTTCTCGACCAGCTGCGCCAGATGCAGGCGCCGAGCGGCGCGCCGCAGCCGCCCACGCCGGCGGCACCAGTGCCGCAGCAGTGAGGCAGGCACGTCCCGCAAACGTGGTTTCCACTTTTGCGATAAGGACTTGCCCAAACAAGTCTTGGCAGGGGCCGGGCAACCGGCCCTTCTCTTTTGTGTGGAGCGCGTTCGCCGCCGGGCGGCGCTCTCCTGTGGACAAGCGTGCAGGGCAGGACGGGGCTGCACGGCTGGACTTAGCGAATCGCTCCCGTCGCTTTAGAGGTGTCCACCCATGACGCGGTATGTCTTCATCACCGGCGGCGTGGTGTCTTCGCTGGGCAAGGGCCTGGCGGCGGCGGCGCTGGCCGCCCTCCTGCAGGCGCGCGGCCACACGGTCCGCCTGCGCAAGCTCGATCCCTATCTCAATGTCGATCCGGGCACGATGAGCCCGTATCAGCATGGCGAGGTCTTCGTCACCGATGACGGGGCCGAGACCGATCTCGATCTCGGCCATTACGAGCGCTTCACCGGCCGGCCCTGCAACAAGGGCGACAACATCACCACCGGCCGCATCTACATGGACATCCTGACCAAGGAGCGCCGGGGCGACTATCTCGGCGCCACGATCCAGGTCGTCCCCCACGTCACCAACGCCATCAAGGAGTTCATCCTCGACGGCAATGAGGGCTACGACTTCACCCTGGTCGAGATCGGCGGCACGGTCGGCGACATCGAGAGCCTGCCCTTCCTCGAGGCGATCCGGCAGGTGAACCAGCAGCTGCCGCGCGGGCAGTGCATCTTCATCCATCTGACGCTGCTGCCCTATATCCCGACCGCCGGCGAGCTGAAGACCAAGCCGACGCAGCATTCGGTTGCGGAGCTGCGCTCGATCGGCATCCAGCCCGACATCCTGCTCTGCCGCACCGACCGCGAGATTCCGCGCGAGGAGCGCCGCAAGCTGGCGCTGTTCTGCAATGTCCGCGAGACCGCCGTGATCGAGGCCCGCGACGTTGCCTCGATCTATGACGTGCCACTGTCCTACCATGCCGAGGGGCTCGACAACGAGGTTCTGGAGGCCTTCGGCATGGATGCCAGCCAGGAGCCCGACGTCTCCAACTGGCGGCGCATCTCCGAGCGCGTGAGGAACCCCGAGGGCGAGGTCACGATCGCCATCGTCGGCAAATATACGGGGATGAAGGACGCCTATAAATCCCTGATCGAGGCGCTGATGCATGGCGGCATCGCGAACCGGGTCAAGGTTAATCTCGACTGGATCGAGTCCGAGGTCTTCGAGAAGGAGGACCCGACGCCCTTCCTCGAGCATGTCCACGGCATCCTCGTGCCGGGCGGCTTCGGCCATCGCGGCGCCGAGGGCAAGATCAAGGCGGCGACCTTCGCCAGGCAGCGCAAGGTGCCCTATTTCGGCATCTGCTTCGGCATGCAGATGGCGGTGATCGAGGCGGCGCGCTCGCTCGCCGGCATCACCGACGCCAACTCGACCGAGTTCGGCCCGACGACCGAGCCCGTCGTCGGCCTGATGACGGAATGGATGCGCGGCAACGAGATCGAGCAGCGGGCGGCCGACGGCAATCTCGGCGGCACGATGCGGCTGGGCGCCTATGCCTCGACCCTGGCGGCGGGTTCCAAGATCGCGCAGATCTACGGCACGACCGAGATCTCCGAGCGGCACCGCCACCGCTACGAGGTCAATATGGGCTATCGCGACCGGCTCGAGGCTGAAGGCATGAGCTTCTGCGGCCTCTCGCCGGACGGGCTGCTGCCCGAGACGATCGAATATCCCGACCATCCCTGGTTCATCGGCGTGCAGTACCATCCCGAGCTGAAATCGCGCCCCTTCGAGCCGCATCCGTTGTTCGCGAGCTTCGTCCAGGCCGCGATGGTGCAGAGCCGGCTGGTCTGAGGCGGGGAGAGCAGACACTGGCATTGCCGGCTGTCTGACGTATAGTGATCGCCGCGACAGCGTGACGCGAGGGGCAGGGGCATGGCGATCTCGATGGCGGGGCTGCCCGCGTTCCTTTTGTATTTCATCCTCGGCGCCGCGCTGATCGCTTGTTTCGTTGCGATCTATCTGCGCCTCACCGCCCATGACGAGATCGCGCTGATCCGCGGCGGCAATCTCTCGGCCGCGATCGCGCTCGGCGGCAATGTCGCCGGCTTCTCGGTGCCGCTCGAAAAGGCGATTGCGCAGGCCAGCAGCATCCCCGATCTGGTGATCTGGGCTGTGGCCGCGATGATCATCCAGTTCGGGGCCTATGGGTTGGCGCGCATGCTGATCCCCGAGCTGTCGCGCAAGATCGAGGAGGATCGCCTGCCTTCGGCGGTGATGCTCGCCGTCATCGCGGTGATTTCCGGCACGCTCGCCGCCGCCAGCATGACGGCCTGAGGAGGTGGCGATGAAACGCTCGACCCAGATCGGCCTGGCGGCGGCGGGCCTTCTGCTCGTCGGGAGCTATTGGGGCCGCACGGGCTCTCAGGACCAGAGCGAGGAGAGCCTCGTCTACGCCAATCTCGCCGAGTGCCGGGCCGGCGGGCAGCTGACCTCGACCCAATGCGACCAGCGGTTCCGGGAGGCTTCGGCCACCCATCTGCGCGACGCCAAGAAGTTCGCCAGCACCAGCGCCTGCGAGACCGAATATGGCGCGGGCTCCTGTCAGAGCGCGGTCTGGAACGGCGCCTCGGTCGTGGTGCCGGCGCTCGCCGGGTTCATGCTGGCGCGCAGCCTCGCCCAGGGCGGCGGCGCGGCGCAGCCCCTGCTCCCGCCGACGCAGCAGGCCTGCCCGCCCGGCAGTCAACAGCCGGAATGCCAGCAGGCCCGCTCCTCGTCGAGTAGCAGCGGCGGTAGCTATGGTGGCCGCGGCAGCTCATCCTACGCGCGCGCCTATTCGACGACCTCGGGCGCCGCGCTGGTGGCGCGCTCCGGCTCGTCGCCCGGCGTCGCCACGACGACCACCACGACATCGCGCGGCGGCTTTGGCTCGACGGCGCGGTCCTATTCCTCCTCCTCGTCCTCCTGAGATGCGCCGGGTTCCCCTCGCGGCGCGCCCCGACTGGCAGACGCAAGTCGAGCGGCTGGGCTTCGCCTTCCACACGCTCGACGGCGCGACCTACTGGGATGAGACCGTCGCCTATGCCTTTACGCTCGACGAGATCGAGCGCGACATCGAGGCGCCAACGGATGCGATCGAGCAGCTCTGCTTCGCCTTCATCGACCAAACCATCGATGATGACGAGGTGCTGAGCCGGCTCGCGATCCCTGCGGCCCAATGGGATTTCATCCGCGACAGCTGGCGGCGCGGCGACCGCAATCTCTATGGCCGGCTCGACCTCGCCTATGACGGCAAGGGGCCGGCCAAGCTGCTGGAATACAACGCCGATACGCCCACCGCGCTGTTCGAATCGGCCGTGGTGCAGTGGGACTGGCTCGAGCAGGCGATGGCGCGCGGCGCGCTGCGCCCGGATTGCGACCAGTTCAACGCGCTGCACGAGCGGCTGATCGCGGCTTTCGCGCAGCTGCGCCAGCCCTCGCCTTACCGGCTGCATCTCGCCTGCGTCCAGAACAGCAATGAGGACAGGGGCACCGTCGACTACCTGATGGACTGCGCCGTCCAGGCCGGTCTCGACGCGCGCTTCACCTTCGTCGAGGAGATCGGCCTGCTCTCGGACGGGCGCTTCTGCGACGGCGCCAATCAGCCGATCGAGACGCTGTTCAAGCTCTATCCCTGGGAGTGGCTCTTCCGCGAGGGCTATGCCGTCAACCTCGCCACGTCGCGCTGCCAGTTCGTCGAGCCGCCCTGGAAGGCGCTGCTCTCGAACAAGGGGTTGCTGGCATGCCTCTGGGCGATGGAGCCCGGCCATCCCAATCTGCTGCCGGCGTTTTTCGAGGGCGACCCGCGTTGCGCCGGGCTCTCGGCGCGCCATGTCCGCAAGCCGCTCTATTCGCGCGAGGGCGCCAACATCGCCCTGATCGAGCGCGGCGCCGTGATCGACAGCGACGACGGCCCCTATGGCGCCGAGGGCTTCATCCTGCAGGATGCGGCGCCGAACCTCTTCGCGCAGGATGGGCGCTATGCCGTCCTCGGCTCCTGGCTGGTCGCTTCGCAGGCCAGCGGCCTGTGCGTGCGCGAGGATGTCTCGCCGATCACCAAGAACGGCTCGCGCTTCGTGCCGCACTATATCGAGGGGTGAGCGGGGGCGGCTGCATGCTGCGGCGCATGACCAAGCCCGGGCAAGCTGCTAGAGATGAGCGCCCGAGCCTGCCACAAGCGAGCCAGCCCATGCCTGAGACGACCCAGCCGATCCCGATTCCCACCGCGGCCCCGCGCGGCCTCGACCATCTCGTCATCGGCGTTTCCGATCTCGATGCCGCGGGAGCCTTCTACGAGAGGCTCGGCTTCACCGTCGGCGCGCGCAACCGCCATCCCTGGGGCACGGAAAACCGCATCGTGCAGTTCCCGGGGTCGTTTCTGGAGCTGATCACGATCGGCGATGCCGCGGCGATTCCGGCGCCGGCGCCCCGGCAGTTCTCCTTCGGCCAGTTCGTGGGCGAGGCGCTGGAGCGTGGCGAGGGTCTGTCGATGCTCGTGCTCGAAAGCCAGGACGCCAAGGCGGATGCGATCGCGTTCCACGGGGCCGGCATCGGTGATTTCGAGCCGTTCTTCTTCGAGCGCCTGGCGAAGCGGCCCGATGGCAGCACCGTGCGCGTCGCCTTTTCGCTCGCCTTCGCTGCCGATCCGCTCGCGCCCGAATGCGGTTTCTTCGTCTGCCAGCAGCACGAGCCGCAGAACTTCTGGAACCCGGCCTTCCAGCAGCACGGCAATGGCGCGAGCGCGCTCTCGGCCGCCATCCTCGTCACCGACGATCCCGGCAAACACCGCGCTTTCCTGCGGAGCTTCGCCGGCTTCCCCGAGGTGCTCGAGGGCAATACGGATTTCGTCCTGACCCTGCCGCGTGGGCGCATCGATGTGCTCGATCCCGAAGCCGCGCAGGCGGTCTACCATGCCGAGCCCGACAGCACGCCGGCCCGATTCCTCGGCTTCTGCGTCACCGTTCCCGATCTCGATGCGGTGGCGGAGCGGCTCGAGGCGGCGGAGATTTCCTTCGGCCGGGGCGAAGAGCGGATCGTGGTGCCGGCCGAGGCGGCGATGGGCTGCCTCATTGCCTTCGAGCAGGGTTGAGGGGCAGGCTCCGCGGCACCGGCTCACAGGATTCGCACCATCATGATCGCGCAGGCGCTGCTGAAACTCCCCGATTTCGCGCTGTTCTTCTCGGTGTCGCTCGCCCTCGTGGGCGTTTACCTTGTGGTCTATACGGTCGCGACCTCGCATAACGAATTCGGCCTGATCCGCCAGAACAACATCGCCGCGGCGCTCTCGCTGGGCCTCAGCCTGACCGGCTTCGCCCTGCCGCTGTCGAGTGCGGTCGTGCATTCGACCACCATTGCCGATCTGCTGATCTGGGGCGTCGTCGCGATCATCGTGCAGCTGATCGTCTATCTGCTGGTGCGGATCGTGCTGCCGAATCTCTCGGCGCGGATCGCGGCCGGCGAACTCGCGGCGGCGCTGTTCCTCGGCGCCGCCTCGCTGGCGGCCGGCGTCATCAACGCGGCGGCGATGAGCTTCTGACGGCGAAGCGCCGGCGGGCTCAGCCCGCCCGCCGCTTGGCGGGCAGCGAGGTCAGCAGCGCCACCAGCGCGCGGTCGTGGAGCACGACCATGCGCTCCTTCGGCTTCAGCCAGATCGCGGCATCGTCGATCGTCTCGGCGTCGACGAGCTTGGCCTGGGCGACGGCGCGCTCCGGCTCGATCTCGCCGCGCCGCCGCGGCGTGGCCTCGGGCAACATGGCTTCATGCGCGTCCCGCAGGGCCGGATCCGCATGCAGGGCGCGCAGCCCGTCGGCGTCGTCATAGCCCGCTGCCGCGAATTCAGCCTGCAGGGCATTGGCCCGCTGTGCGACCGCCGGCGGCTGGCTTTCCTCGGGCGTGAACAGCAGCTTGCGGCGCTTGAGCCAGAGTCCGATGGCGAGCTGGCCCGAGGCCCAGGAGAGCGGGATCGCCAGCACGAGGCCGACGATGGTCGGCGACATCCAGGCGAAGAGCGAGGTCGCGATCAGGAAGGCCGAGATGCCGGTGACGAGGCCCAGCAAGGTGTGCATCCGGTGGCGGCGGACGATGTCTCTGAGCGGGATCGAGCCGTCGTCGCGGCGCTGCGGGTTCCAGCCGGTGTCGCGGCCGAGCAGGATCTGGAAGACCGAGCCGGACTGGATCAGCATCATGATCGGCGCGAAGAAGGCCGAGAACAGCACCTCGATCACCGCCGAGATCACCAGCCGTGTCGCGCCGCCGCCGGCCCGCCTGAGCTTCGAGTCGAACAGGGTCAACAACAGCCCGAACAGCTTGGGCGCGAGCAGGATCGCCATGGTCAGGGCGAAGAGGTTCAAGGCGCGCTCGGGGTCGAAGCGGGGCCAGACCGGGAAGAGCGTGAACTCCGAGGTGAAGTATTCCGGCCTCGCATAGCTGACCTGCAGCACGATCAGGATGCCGACGACGAGCTGCATCAGCCAGAGCGGCGAGGCGAGATAGCCCATGATCCCGGTTGCGAAGTGCTGCCGCGTCGGCGCGACGAAGCCTTTGGCGCCGATGATGCGCGAATGCTGGAGGTTGCCCTGGCACCAGCGCCGGTCGCGCACGGAGACGTCGATCAGCGAGGGCGGGCTCTCCTCATAGGAGCCCGTCAGGTCCGGTAGCATGTAGACCGCCCAGCCGGCGCGGCGGATCAGGGCGGCCTCGACGAAATCGTGGCTGAGCACATGGCCGCCGAAGGGCGGCTTGCCCTTGAGGTCGGGCAGGCCGCAATGATCAGCGAAGGCCCTGGTGCGGATGATCGCGTTGTGGCCCCAGTAATTGCCGTCGCGGCCCGACCACATGGCGAGGCCGGTCGCGATGACGGGGCCGTAGACGCGCGCCGCGAATTGCTGGAGGCGGGCGAAGAAGGTGTTGCGGTTGATGATCAGCGGCAGCGACTGGATGATGCCGGCATCGGGGTCGGCCTCCATCGCGGCGGCGAGGCGCACGATGCAGGTGCCGGTCATCAGGCTGTCGGCGTCGAGCACGACCATGTGCTCGTAATGGCCGCCCCAGCGGGTGACGAAGTCGGCGATGTTGCCGGCCTTGCGGTGATGGTTCTTCGGCCGATGCCGGTAATACACCCGCGCGCCGGGGCCCAGACGCTCGCGCAGCGCCAGGAAGGCCCGCTCCTCGGCGACCCAGACGTCGGGGTTGGTCGTGTCCGAGGCGATGAAATAGTCGAAATGGCTGCCGAGCCCGGTCGCCTCGACGGATTCGCGGATCGCCGCCAGCGCCGCGAAGGTCCGGGCGGTCGATTCGTTGTAGATCGGCATCACCACGACGGTGCGGTGCTGCAGCGTGTCGGCGTAGGCGGTCCGCGAGCGGGCGAAGATCAGCCCGAGGAAGCCGAGGACGGCGCTGGTGAAAGCCAGCGCGATCCAGGAGAAATTGATCGTGAACAGCACGAGCAGGACGTACTGCAACGAGGTCGTGCGGCTGACCGACACGACGTTGTACATCTCCCAGGCGCCATAGCCGGTCAGTGCGAGGCCACCGCCGAAGACGAAGAGCCGCTTCAACCACGGCGTCTTCCAGGCGCGCGGCGCGGCCGGCTTGCGGCGATTCTCGTCCTTCCAGCTGCGGAAGGACTGCACCGGCATGATCAGCCGGTTCTCGGGTGGCGTCGCCGGCTCCTGGCTCGCGGCGATCATCTGCGCGGGCGTCGAGACCTCGCCCGGGCGGGGCGCCGTCACCACGTCCATCGGTTCAACCAGGTTTCCGAGACGGGCTGCCCGCCGGACTGCAAGACGAGGCGCAATTCGCAGAGGCTGTCCGTACCGGGATCGACCTCGAAGCCGACGCGCATCAGCTTGCGCTCCGGGAAGGGCCAGAGCCGGATGTTGTGGATCTGGCCCGGCGTGGTGCTGATGTTGGCGCGGGTCGAGGCGACCATGGCGGCATCGGCCAGCCTGTCGCCGGTGAAGTCGACGAGGAAGCGCCGCCGCCGCCCCTGGCTGCCGCGGCCCTGCCGCACGCGGGTGGTGAGCGCGAGGCCCGGCCGCTCCGGCGGCTGCCAGCACCAGGCCTGCCGATAGGCGATCGAGGTTTCGCTGCCCGCTGCCAAGGGCTGGCGCGGGCGCCAATAGGTGATGACGTTGTCGTTGACGTCCGACTCGCTGGGAATCTCGATGAGCTGGACCGAACCGGCGCCCCAGTCGCCCAGCGGCTCCATCCAGACGCTGGGGCGCAGCTCGAAGCGCTGGTCATCGTCCATGAAGGCCGCCGGGTCGCGCTCGCGCTGGACCAGGCCGAAGCCCCTGGGGTTGGCGTCCATGAAGGACGAGACCTGGAGCGTCGCGGGGTTGCTGACCGGCCGGTAGATCCATTCGCCCGTGCCCGAGCGCATCTGGACGCCGGAGACCTCGTGCACGGCCGGGCGGATGTCGTCGAAGCCGCGACGGCTCTGCGGGCCCGAGAGGAACGTCCCCATGGTGCAACCGAAGCCGATGTGATCGAGCGCCTGGCGGGCGAACAGCGTCATCTCGACATCCATCAAGGTGACGTCGCCGGGCCGCAGCGTCATCCGCAGCGCGCCGGTGAGGCTTTCGGAATCGAGCAGCGCGTGGATGACGAGCAGCCCCGAGGCCGGGCTCGGCCGCTCGATCCAGAAGGCGCGAAAGAACGGGATCTCCTCGCCGCGGGTCTCGCCCGGGCGCAGGATCAGGGCGCGGGCGAGGGCGCCGAAGTTCTGCCCCCGCGCCAGGGCCCGGAAGAAGGTGGCGCCCTGGAAGATCGCCACCTCGAAGGGCCGCTCGAGACCGGTCGCGATGCGCATCCCGGAGAACTGGAGATCGGCATTGCCCGCCGGTGGCGTGACCCTGCCATAATCGAACCTGGCGCGATCGAAGGCGACCCGGCGGACCGCGCCATCCTCGATCGTGAACAGGTTCACCGGATTGGAGAAGACATAGCCGCGATGGAGCGGTTCGATCGTGAAGCCGCGATTCTCGCCGGCCCAGATCAGGGCGCCGGGCTGCGCCCGGATGCCGGAATACTGGTCGAAGCTGAGGGAGGCATAGCCGTCCGGCAGGTCGGTCGCCACCAGCGGCACGACCGGGCGCTGCGCGAGGATGCGCGCGGTGTCGATGACGAGCGAGGGATCGAACGGCTTGCCGTCGAAGAGGAAGGACTGGTTGATGGCCGCGAGCGCCGTGGGCGCCTGGGCACGGGCCGCGCCAGCGGCGATCAGCGTGGCGGCCGCAGCTCCGCCGGAACCTTCGAGAAACTGCCGACGATTCAAAGGTTTCGACATCAGACCCAACATGCGCGGACGACGCCCTCGTCCTTGCGCGCTTCTAGAGCATTTCCCGGTGACATGAAAAGCGGCCGGGTCGGTAATTTCTGGCGGATGGGTCGTCTCCTCGCGTCGCGGCTCGCGGCTCGACACGCAAACAGTCACCCTGACTTTGGCAAATGCCGGTGGGATCGGCTATCCACCACCTCTGCAACACCACCATGCGCCGACGCTCCCCCGAAGCGGCCGAGCCGGCAGGGGCGCCGTGGCCGGCAAAGGAAACGACAATCATGACCGAAATGCAGTCCCCCCGGTCCTGCCTGGCGATTCTCCTCGCGGCCGGCGAGGGCACGCGGATGCGCTCGCAGCGCCCCAAGGTGCTGCACGAGGTCGGCGGGCGCTCGCTGCTGGGCCATGCCCTGTCGGCGCTGGCGACGGCCGGGGCCGACAGGATCGTCGTGGTCGTCGGGCCCGACCGGCCGGAGGTCGGGATCGCGGCCCAGACGCTGCTGCCCTCGGTCGAGATCGCGGTTCAGGCCGAGCGGAAAGGCACCGCCCATGCGGTCCTGGCGGCCCGGGAGGCGCTGGCGGCCGGCTATGATGATGTCGTCGTCGCCTTTGCCGATACGCCGCTCGTCCGGCCCGAAACCTTCACCGCGCTGCGCGGCGCGCTGGCGGGCGGCGCGAAGGTCGTGGCGCTGGGCTTCGAGGCACGCGACCCGACCGGCTATGGCCGCCTCGTCCTCCGCGAGTCCGGGCTGGAGGCGATCGTCGAGCACAAGGACGCGACGGAGGCGCAGCGGGCGATCAGGCTCTGCAATGCGGGGCTGATGGCGCTCGACGGGCGCGAGGCGCTGGCTCTGCTCGGCGCAATCGGGAACAGCAACGCGCAGGGGGAATTCTACCTGCCCGACGCGGTCGCCGTCGCGCGGGCCCGGGGTCTGGCAACCGCCACCGTCCTGGCGCCCGAAAGCGAGGTGCAGGGCGTCAACGACCGCATCCAGCTGGCGGCGGTCGAGGCCGAATTCCAGCGCGGCAAGCGGCTCGCCGTGATGGCCGCCGGGGCGACGCTGACGGCGCCCGACACCGTGTTCTTCAGCCACGACACGCAGGTCGGCCGCGATGTGACGATCGAGCCGCATGTCGTGTTCGGCCCCGGCGTGAGCCTCGCCGATGGCGCCGTGATCCACGCCTTCTCGCATCTCGAGGGGGCGGAGGTCGGGCCCGGCGCCAGCGTCGGGCCCTTTGGCCGCCTGCGGCCGGGCGCCCGGCTCGCCGAGAAGGCCAAGGTCGGGAATTTCGTGGAGATCAAGGCCGCTGAGATCGGGGCGGGCGCCAAGGTCAGCCACCTGACCTATATCGGCGATGCCACGGTCGGCGCCGACGCCAATATCGGGGCGGGAACGATCACCTGCAATTACGATGGTTTCTTCAAGTATCGCACCACCATCGGCGCGGGGGCCTTCGTGGGCTCAAATTCCTCGCTGGTCGCCCCCGTCACGATCGGTGCGGGCGCGATCGTGGGCTCCGGCTCGGTCGTGACGGAGGATGTCGCCGCCGATGCCCTGGCGCTCGGCCGGGGGCGCCAGATCGCCAAGGAGGGTTGGGCGAAGAGCTTCCGCGAAGCCGCCCAAGCGCGCAAGGCAGCCGCCAAAAAGCCCTGAAAAACCGGCATCTCCGCAAGCCCGCATTCATAGTTCGACATTTAGAGTGATTTTGCGTGGGTGTGCCGGAGCGCTATGCGGTTGGCCAACGGCAACGTCTGAAGAGGTCTTCGCATGTGCGGCATCGTCGGGATTCTGGGCAAGGAAGCGGTCGCGACCCAGGTGGTCGAGGCGCTCAGGCGGCTCGAATATCGAGGCTATGATTCAGCGGGCGTCGCCACGCTGGAGCATGGCCTGCTGACCCGCCGCCGGGCCGAGGGCAAGCTCAAGAATCTCGAAGTCCGCCTGTCCAGCGAACCGCTCGAAGGGCTGATCGGCATCGGCCACACCCGCTGGGCGACCCATGGCAAGCCCAACGAAACCAACGCCCATCCGCACGCCACCGCGAAGCTCGCGGTCGTCCATAACGGCATCATCGAGAATTTCCGCGAGCTGCGGGCCGAACTCCAGGCCGATGGCTATGTCTTCGAGACCGAGACCGACACCGAGATCGTCGCCTTCCTGGTAACGCGCGAACTCGACCGGGGCCTGACGCCGGTCGACGCCGTCGCGGCCAGCCTGCCGCGGCTGCGCGGCGCGTTTGCGCTCGCCTTCCTGTTCGAGGGGCAGGAAGACCTGCTGATCGGCGCCCGTAAGGGCTCGCCACTGGCGGTCGGCGTCGGCGACGGCGAGATGTATCTCGGCTCGGATGCGCTGGCGCTCGCCCCCTTCACCAACCTCATCGCCTATCTGGAGGAGGGCGACTGGGTCGTGCTCAACCGCAAGGGCGCGAGCTTCTACGACAAGGCGAACCGGCCCGTGCAGCGCCGCGCCCAGCGCGTCGCCGCCGGCGCCTTCCTCGTCGAGAAGGGCAATCACCGCCATTTCATGGCGAAGGAGATCTATGAGCAGCCCGAGGTCGTCGGGCATACGCTGACGCAGTATCTCGACATGGCCCAGGGCAAGGTCCGTCTGCCCTTCGGGGACAAGATCGACTGGAAGAGCCTGTCGCGGCTGACGATCGGGGCCTGCGGCACCTCCTACTACGCCGGTCTCATCGCGAAGTACTGGTTCGAGAAGCTGGCGCGCCTGCCGGTCGAGATCGATGTCGCGTCGGAGTTCCGCTATCGCGAGGCGCCGCTGCCGGACCAGGGCCTGGCGCTGTTCGTCTCGCAATCCGGCGAAACCGCCGACACGCTGGCCGGTCTTCGCTATGCCCGCCAGAACGGGCAGCTGATCCTCTCCGTGGTCAATGTGCCGACCTCGACCATCGCGCGCGAGAGCGATGCGGTCGCGCCGACCCTCGCCGGTCCCGAGATCGGCGTTGCCTCGACCAAGGCCTTCGTCTGCCAGCTTGCGGTCTTTGCCTCGCTGGCGCTCGCTGCCGCCCGTGCGCGCGGCACGCTCTCGGCCGAGGAGGAGGCGCGCCATGTCCAGAGCCTGATCGCCCTGCCGGGGCTGATGGCGAAGGCGCTCGCGCTCGAGCCGGAGATCGAGAAGCTCGCGCGCGAGCTCGCGAAGGCCCGCGACGTGCTCTATCTCGGCCGCGGCACGAGCTACCCGCTGGCCCTCGAGGGCGCGCTGAAGCTCAAGGAAATCAGCTATATCCACGCGGAAGGCTATCCGGCGGGCGAACTCAAGCACGGCCCGATCGCGCTGATCGACGAGCAGATGCCGGTCATCGTGGTGGCGCCCCATGACGGCCTGTTCGAGAAGACCGCCTCGAACATGCAGGAGGTCGCGGCACGCGGCGGACGGATCATCTTGATCACCGACGCCCAGGGCGCCGCCGAATGCGGCATCGAGCCCGAGACGACGATCATCATGCCGGATATGGACCCGACCTTCGCAGCCATCGTCTACGCGCTGCCGATCCAGATGATCGCCTATCAGACGGCGGTTTTCATGGGCAAGGATGTCGACCAGCCGCGCAACCTGGCGAAATCCGTCACGGTCGAGTGAGGCTGGACCCGGCCGGGCTCAGGGTTCCGGCCGGCTCGCGACATAGAGGCCGGCGGCGAGGAGGCACAGCCCCGCCGTCCACAAAGCGATCGGCGGTGCGCTCGTTCGCGTCAGGATCGCGAAGCTGATCAGCATCGAGCCGCAGGCGACCAGCTTCACCCTGCGGTTGATCGTGCCCGCCTCGCGCCAGCGCCGCACCTGAGGGCCCAGCCGCGGATGGCCAAGGAGCCAGGCCTCGAACCGCGGCGAGGATTGCGAGAAGCACCAGGCGGCCATGATCAGGAAGATCGTGCCCGGCATCAGCGGCAGGATCATGCCGATGGCCCCCAGCGCCGTCAGGATCCAGCCGGCCGCGAACAGCAGCGGACGGCGGAAGCGGTGGATGCGGCGCGTCATCGCCCGGGAAGCTCCGCTGATTCCGGTTCCAGTGGCCACGAAAGCACCCTCCGGGCGCCACTCGCAAGCACGCGATGCGGCGATCCTTGAATTCGGGCGGTGCCGCTGGCACGTCTGTCGCATCGCGTCCCGACGCTTGCGCCCTTCAACCCATCGGATCCGCCGCATGACGCCCACACCGCCGGACCCACGCCTCGTTGCGCAGGCCGATCTGCTGAACCCGAGCTTCGGCACGCGTCTGCGACGCTATTTCCTGACCGGCCTCGTGATCGCGGCGCCGCTCGCCATCACCGCCTCGGTGACCTGGTGGTTCGTCAATTTCGTCGATGGGCTGGTCAAGCCGCTGATCCCGGCCGCCTATTGGCCCGATACGCATCTGCCCTATCCGATTCCCGGCTTCGGGCTGATCATCGGGCTGCTCGGGCTGACGCTGCTCGGCTTCATGACCGCCAATCTCGTCGGCCGCACGCTGATCGACGCGGGCGAAGCGATCCTCAACCGCATGCCGGTCGTCCGCGGGCTCTACAAGGGCGTCAAGCAGGTCTTCGAGACGATCTTCTCGCAAGGCGGCACCTCGTTCCGGAAGGTCGGGATGGTGCAGTTCCCGCAGCCCGGCATGTGGTCGATCGTCTTCATCGCGCAGGAGGCGGCGCCGGAGATCGCCGGGCGCCTGCCGGACGGGGACGAGCAGATCGGCGTCTTCCTGCCCTGCGCGCCCAATCCGACGACGGGCTTCTTCTTCTACCTGCCGCGCCGTGAGGTGGTGGAGCTGTCGATCACGGTCGAGGAGGGCGCCAAGCTCGTCATGTCGGCCGGGCTGATCCAGCCCGGCGCCGTCGCCGCCAAGGGCCTCCCGCGCGCGCCGGCTAACCCGCCCGCAGCAGCCTGATCGCGACATCGCGCTCGAAGAGATAGAGCAGGCTGCGCACCGCCCGGCCGCGCTCGCTGTCGAGCTGCGGGTCGCGCTCGATCAGGAGACGCGCATCGTCGCGCGCGGCGGCCAGCAGATCGCCATCGGTCTCGGGGCGGGCGATGCGCCAGTCCGGCGAACCGGACTGCCTGGTGCCGAGCACCTCGCCCTCGCCGCGCAGGCGGAGGTCTTCCTCGGCGATGCGGAAACCGTCCTCGGTCTCGCGCATGATCGTCAGCCGCGCCTCGGCGACGGGGCCGAGCGGGCCCTTGTAGAGCAGAAGGCAGGTCGAGGCGGCCGAGCCGCGGCCGATGCGCCCGCGCAGCTGGTGGAGCTGGGCGAGGCCGAAGCGCTCGGCATGCTCGATCACCATGACGCTGGCATTGGGCACGTCGACGCCGACCTCGATGACCGCGGTCGAGACCAGGATGCGGGTCTCGCCGGCGACGAAGGCGGCCATCGCGGCATCCTTGTCGCGGCCGGGCATCTGGCCGTGGAGAAGACCGACCTTGGCGCCAAAGATCTCGCCGAGAGCCTCATAGCGTTCCTGCGCCGCGGCGACGTCGAGCGTGTCGGATTCCTGCACCAGTGGGCAGACCCAGTAGACCTGCGCGCCCTTGTCGACCGCGCGGCCGACGGCGCCGACGACCTCGTCATGGCGCTCCGAGGAAATCGTCTTGGTGACGATCGGCTGCCGGCCGGCGGGTTTCTCGGCGAGGATCGAGATGTCCATGTCGCCGAACCAGGTCAGCGAGAGCGTGCGCGGGATCGGGGTCGCGGTCATGACGAGGATATCGACCGCCTCGCCCTTGGAGCCGAGCAGGAGGCGCTGATGCACGCCGAAGCGGTGCTGCTCGTCGACGATGGCGAGCGCGAGGTCGCGGAAGGCGACGCCCTCCTGGAACAGCGCATGGGTGCCGACGGCGATGTCGATCTCGCCGTTCGCCAGGCCTTCCAGGACGCGCGCCCGGCCCGGTCCCTTTTCGCGGCCCGTGAGCAGAGCGAGCGTCAGCCCGGCCTTCTGGGCGAGCGGGGCCAGGCGTTCGGCATGCTGGCGCGCCAGGATTTCGGTCGGCGCCATCAGCACGGATTGCCGGCCCGCTTCGGCGGCGGCGGCCATGGCCATCAGCGCGACCACCGTCTTGCCGGACCCCACATCGCCCTGGAGAAGCCGGAGCATGCGCTCGGGCTTTTCCATGTCGTCATGGATGTCGACGAGCGCCTGGCGCTGGCCGTCGGTGAGCGTGAAGGGCAGGGCGCTTTCGATCGCGTGGCGCAGCCGGCCGTCCCCGGCCGTTGCGCGCCCGGCGCTCTTCTTCTGCTGGCGGCGCACCAGCGCCAGCGCGACCTGGCTCGCCAGCAATTCGTCATAGGCGACGCGGCGGCGGGCGATCGTGTCGCCCTCGACCGCCTTCATATCGGCCGGATGATGCAGGGCCTGCACGGATTCGAGGAAGGGCGCAAAACCGCTGCGGGCGAGGAAGGCGGCGTCCTGCCACTCCGGCAGAGCCGGGCATGCCTCGGCGGCGGCGGCGGCGATGCGCGCCATCACGCGCGGGCCGATGCCTTCGGTCAGGCCATAGATCGGCTCGATCGCGGGCAGGGCCGCCGCCTGCACAGGGTCGAGCAGCCGGTCGGGATGCACCATCTGACGCATGCCCTCCCAGAGCTCGAGCTTGCCGGAGATGATGCGATAGGCGCCGATCGGCAGGGTCTGCAGCAGATGGCGGACATCGGCATGGAAGAAGACCAGCGTGACGTCGCCGGTCTCGTCCTCGACAAGGATGCGATAGGGCGCCTTGGCCTTGCCGGGCGGCGGCGGGCGGTGCTCGGTGACCCGCGCCGAAAAGGTCGCGATGCCGCCGATCGGGGCATCGACGATGGTCGGGCTCGGGCGGCGGTCGACCCCGCCCACCGGCAGGTGGAACAGGAGATCGACGACGCGGGCGCCGCGCGTCTCGTCGCCCATGAGCTTGTCGAGCGCCTTGGCCGTCTTGGGGCCGACGCCAGGCAGCGTCGTCACCGGGGCGAAGAGCGGATCGAGCAGGGAGGGGCGCACGCGGCAACTCGGCTTGTGTCAGGAGTGCGAAGATTTGCCGCCCTTCGGCCGCTGACTTCGCGGGATGCGGAGGCTATATAGCCCGCATCGGCAGGCTCCGCGACGGGGCCGGCCCGCTCCGCATTGCACCATCCCGTGGTTTCCCATCCAACCGAGGCTCCCATGAGTGGCTCGACCCGCACCAGCGCCGACCTCGATCCCCGCCGTCGCAAGATCCTGTTCCGCGCCTGGCACCGTGGCATGCGCGAGAACGACCTGATCATGGGCGGCTTCGCGGATACCCATATCGGCGAGCTCTCGGAGGCCGAGCTGGACGCGTTCGAGGGGCTGATCGAGGTGCTCGACCGCGACCTTCTGAGCTGGATCACCGGCGAGGCCGAGGTGCCCTCGAATTACGACACCCCCGTCTTCCGCCGGCTGAAGGCCTTCCACCACCATGAGCGGCCGATCCACGTGTGACGTGACGGGGCGAAAGCCGGCGCAAGCGTCATGGTCGGGCTTGACCCGACCATCTCTGAATTCATTGCCCTCTCGTCCCGAGATTCTCGGGTCAAGCCCGAGAATGACGCGTTCCTCATGAGCATTCCGCCTCCCGCCCAGATCGCCAAGCTGCAGAGCGACCGCATCCTCGATGCGCTCCATCGTGGCGACAAGCCGACGCTAGCCAGCGTGCCGGACGGGTTCGACGCCGTCGTTCTCGCGGATCTGACGCGGGCCCGCGCGAAGAAGGCGGAGGGGCCGGCGATGCTGGTCTTCGTCGCCCGCGATGGCCAGCGCCTGCAGGTGCTGGAGACGGCGCTGCAGTTCGTCGCGCCCGATCTCGAGGTGATGTCCTTTCCGGCCTGGGACTGCCAGCCCTATGATCGCGTCTCGCCGGCGCCCTCGATCGTCGCCCACCGCATGACGACGCTGTCGCGGCTCGCCAAGACCAAGTCCGGCGACAAGCCGCGCCTGCTGCTGACGACGGTCAACGCCGCGCTGCAGCGCGTGCCGGCCTTCTCCAAGGTGGCCTCCGAGAGCTTTTCGGCGGCGCCGGGCAACATGGTCGATACCGAGCAGCTGGCGCGCTGGCTCGACATGAACGGTTACTTACGCACCTCGACCGTGCGCGAGACCGGCGAATTCGCGGTGCGCGGCGGCATCGTCGATCTCTTCCCGCCGGGCATGCCGGCGCCGATCCGGCTCGATTTCTTCGGCGACACGCTGGAATCGATCCGCACCTTCGATCCGGAGACGCAGCGCACCACCGGGCAGATGCGCGGACTCGACCTCGTGCCGATGTCCGAAGCGCAGATGACGAGCGAGAGCATCAGGCGCTTTCGCCAGAGCTACATCACCACCTTCGGCACGCCGGGGCGCGACGATACCCTCTATGAGGCCGTCAGCGAGGGCCGCCGTCCGGCCGGGCTGGAACACTGGCTGCCGCTGCTGGCGGAGCGGCTCGACACGCTCTTCACCTATCTGCCGGACGTGCCTCTGATCCTCGACCACCAGGCCGAGGATGCGGTCGGCGAGCGGATCAGCCTGATCAAGGACTATTACGACGCCCGCAAGGCGGCGATGGACCAGCCGAGCGCCGGCGGCGTGCCCTACAAGCCGCTGAAGCCCGATGCGCTCTATCTCTCGCCCGCTGACTGGCGCGGCATCGTCGACCAGTCCGGCGTCGCCACGCTGACGCCGTTCCAGCTGCCCGACAGCGACGGCAAGCTGATCGTCGATCTGGGTGCCAGGCAGGGCAGAAGCTTCGCCGCCGAGCGCGCCGACAATGCCGGCGGCGTCTTCGACGCGGCCGTCGCGCATGTGAAGGCGCTGGAGAAGGATGGACGGCGCGTCATCCTCTCGGCCTGGTCGGAGGGATCGCGCGAGCGCCTCGCCCATGTGCTCGCCGATCACGGTCTCAAGACCGTGCAGATGACCGGCAGCTTGCGCGCCGCCTTCGACCTGAAGCCGGGCACGACGGCGCTGGCGGTCTGGGGTTTCGAGACCGGCTTCGAGGCCGGCAAGCTCGCCGTCATCGGCGAGCAGGACATCCTCGGCGATCGGCTGGTGCGGCCGCGCAAGAAAACGCGCCGGCCGCAGGACTTCATCGCGGAGCTGTCCTCACTCTCGCCAGGCGACCTCGTCGTCCATGTCGATCACGGCATCGGCCGCTTCATCGGCCTGCGCTCGATCACCGCGGTCGGCGCGCCGCATGACTGCCTCGAGATCCACTACGCCGCGGATTCGAAGCTGTTCCTGCCGGTCGAGAACATCGAGCTGCTCTCGCGCTATGGCTCGGAGGACACCGAGGTCGCGCTCGACCGGCTCGGCGGCGGCGGCTGGCAGGCGCGCAAGGCCAAGCTGAAGCAGCGCATCCGCGAGATGGCGGGCAAGCTCATCGCCATCGCCGCCGCGCGCGCACTCAAGGAGGCGCCGCGTCTGATCCCGCAGGAGGGGATCTACGACGAATTCTGCGCCCGTTTTCCCTATGAGGAGACCGAGGACCAGCAGAACACCATCGACGCCGTGCTCGACGACATGGCGGCGGGGCGGCCGATGGACCGGCTGGTCTGCGGCGATGTCGGCTTCGGCAAGACGGAAGTCGCGCTGCGCGCTGCCTTCGCCTGTGCGCTCGCCGGCAAGCAGGTCGCGGTGGTCGTGCCCACCACGCTGCTGGCGCGGCAGCACTACCGCAACTTCGCCGAGCGCTTCAAAGGGCTGCCGGTGAATGTCGGCCAGGCCTCGCGCTTCGTCTCGGCGCAGGACCTCAAGGCGGTGAAGGCCGGCATCAAGGACGGCACGATGGACATCGTCGTCGGCACCCATGCGCTGCTCGGCAAGGCTATCGAGTTCAAGGATCTCGGCCTCGTCATCGTCGACGAGGAGCAGCATTTCGGCGTCAACCACAAGGAGCGGCTGAAGGAGTTCCGCGCCGAGGTCCATATGCTGACGCTGACCGCGACGCCGATCCCGCGCACGCTGCAGCTCGCCATGACCGGGGTGCGCGAGCTCTCGATCATCGCGACGCCGCCGGTCGATCGATTGGCGGTGCGCACCTTCGTGACGCCGTTCGATCCGCTGATCGTCCGCGAGGCGCTGCTGCGCGAGCGCTATCGCGGCGGGCGCTCCTTCTATGTGGTCCCGCGCATCGAGGACATCGCCGAGGTCAAGGATTTCCTCGACAAGCAGGTTCCCGAGGCCAAGGTCGGCATCGCGCATGGCCAGATGGCGGCGGGCCAGCTCGAGGACGTGATGACGGCGTTCTATGAGGGCCAGTACGATGTGCTGCTCTCGACCACGATCGTCGAATCCGGGCTCGACATCCCGACTGCCAACACGCTGATCATCCACCGCGCCGACATGTTCGGCCTGGCCCAGCTCTACCAGCTGCGCGGCCGCGTCGGCCGCTCCAAGGTGCGCGCCTACGCGCTGTTCACGGTGCCGGCGACGCGCAAGCTGACCGACCAGGCCGAAAAGCGGCTCAAGGTGCTGCAGTCGCTCGATACGCTGGGCGCCGGCTTCCAGCTCGCCAGCCATGATCTCGACATCCGCGGCGCCGGCAACCTGCTCGGCGACGAGCAGTCGGGCCATATCAAGGAGGTCGGCTACGAGCTCTACCAGCAGATGCTGGAGGAGGCGGTGGCGGCGCTGAAATCCGGCGTCGAGTTCGAGAGCGAGGCGCAGTGGTCGCCGACGATCCAGATTGGCGCGCCCGTGATGATCCCCGAGCACTACGTCACCGACCTGACGCTCAGGCTGACCCTCTACAAGCGGCTCTCGACGCTGGATGATGACGGCGAGCTGCAGTCCTTCGGCGCGGAACTCGTCGACCGCTTCGGGCCGCTGCCCGAAGAGGTGCAGCAGCTGCTTGAGATCGTCGCGATCAAGGCGCTGTGCAAGCGCGCCAATGTCGAGAAGGTCGAGGCCGGCCCCAAGGGCATCATCGTCGCCTTCCGCGACAACGAGTTCGCCAACCCGGAAGGGCTCGTCTCCTATGTCGCCAAGATCGGCACGCTGGCGAAGGTGCGACCCGACATGCGCGTCGTCTTCATCGACGATTTCGAGACGGCGGAAGCGCGGCTGAAGGGCACGCGGCGCCTGCTCACCGATCTGGCGCGGATCGCGGAGCGCAAGAAGGCGGCCTGAGGCGCGGGCCGGCGCCTCAGCGCCGGCTCACTGTGATCTCGGCGGCGGTCGTGACGTCGATGTCGACGATGGCGATGTCGGCCCGGTCGACCGCCGGCAGGCTGCGCTGCCCGGCCGGGCGCTGCACGAAGACGAGGCTCGCCAGCGCCGGGTGGCTCGCCAGGCGCGAATGGGCGAGCGCCGCCTCCATCGTTCCCGGCAGCACGAGATGGACATTGCGCCCACCGGCGAGGCAGGCCTGGAGGTCGCCGAGGCTGAACAGGCCGAGCGTCAGCAATTCGACGCCGGTCAGCATCGCCATGGCCGGGCCGCTGGCCAGCGCCGCGAGATCGCCGCCGACCAGCGTCGTCACGATCCGCGAGGAGTCCATCGGCTTGAGCAGGCGCGAGATCTCGAGCGCGCGGGCGAGCACGTCGCGCTCGGTGACGGCGAGGGGGCCGGCCAGCGTCATGGCGTCGACGACCTGGAGCGGCGCGCGCTGGTCGAACTCCGGCAGCGGGTGCAGGGTGGCGCTGTCCATCAGCCGGTCGAGCGGCGCGATGCCGTCGGGGATGTCGGCGCCGAAGCCGCCGACGAAGCGCGTCCCGAAGGCCCGCACCGCGAGCTCGCGCAGCATCAGCAGCGGCCGCAGCGGGCCGACCCGGGCGACGCCGAGCGCCATGACGGCATCGGCGGCCTCGATCAGCCGCAGCAGTTCCAGCTCGTTGCCATGCATCGGCAGCAGCATGGGCGAGAGACCCGCACGCAGGCAGGCGAGCACGGAGACGATCGCCTCCGGCCCGAGCGGCGCCAGGATCGCGACGCGCGCACCGGGCTGGGCGCGGTTGACCGCGAGCAGCCTCGCCAGCCTGTCGGCGGCGCCATGGAGCTGCCCGAAGCTCTGGGAGCTGGGGATCGCATCGCTCCAGCCCTGACGACCCGGCGGATCGCGCAGCGCCGGCTCGTAGCCGCGCCCGGCCGCCAGCGCCTGGAGCAGGGTGTCGAAATGCAGGCCATCCAGGAGGGCAGCGGCTTCGTCCGGTCCGGCCCGCATCGGCGAGGTCTCTCAGTTCGCGGGCGCGGGCGCCGCGGGGCGGCGGGCCAGCACTTCGGTGGACAGGAAATAGCGCGGCTTGCGGGCCGGCAGCACGATGTCGCGCCCATGGGCGATCCAGCTGTCCGGCAGATAGTAGAGCGGCACGACGTAGAAGCCCGAGAGCAGCAGCCGGTCGAGCGTGCGCGCGGCGGCGACGAAATCCTCCCGCTCGCGGGCGGCGAGCAGGGCCTGCAGCGTCGCGTCGATCGGCGGCGCGGTGACGCCGGCATAGTTCAGCGAGCCCTTGCGGCCGGCATTGGCCGAGCCCCAGCGGCCGATCTGCTCGTTGCCCGGCGAGGCGGAGACGGGCCAGGTCCACTGGATCATGTCGAAATCGAAGGCCGAGAGCCGGCGCCAATACTGCACGTCGTCGATCAGCCGGACCGTGACGGCGATCCCGAGCCTGGCCAGCGATTGCGCATAGTTCAGGGCCAGCCGCTCCTGCGGCCGGTTGGTGACGGTGATCTCGAAGGCGAGCGCATCGCCGCCCTTCATGCTCCGGAGCACGCCGTCGACCAGGCCGTAGCCGGCCTTGTTGAGCAGATCGAGCGCGCGGCGCGCCTGCTCGCGGTCGCGTCCCGACCCGTCCGTCGCCGCCGGCGTCCAGGTTCCCGCGAGGATGTCGGGCCGGACCGCGCCGGGGAAGGCGGCGAGCAGCGCCTGCTCGCGCGCATCGGCGGGGACGCCGAGCGCCGACAGCGTCGAATCCGAGAAGAAGCTGCCCGCCCGGCGGTAGACGCCGTGGAAGAGGTTGCGGTTGACCCATTCGAAATCGAACATCATGGCCAGGGCCTCGCGCACCCGGACATCGCCGAAGAAGGGGCGGCGGGTGTTGAAGACCAGGCCGGTCATGCCCTTGGGCGCGTCGAAATGCAGCGTCTCGCGCAGGATGCGGCCGTCGCGCACGGCCGGCACGTCGTAGCCGGTCATCCAGCGCGTCGGGTCCGGCTCCAGGCGGACATCGTAGAGCCCGGCCTTGAAAGCCTCGAAGAGGGCGTTGGAATCCCGGTAGAAATCGTAGCGGATCTCGTCGGCGTTGTAGAGACCGCGCGTCAGCGGGTGGTCCTCGGCCCAGAAATCGCTGCGCCGCTTCAGGGTGATGGTGGCGCCCGGCACGAGGTCGGCGACGACATAGGGGCCCGAGCCGAGCGCCGGCTTGAAGCTGGTCTCGCCGAAGGTCTCGGCGTTGGTGGCGTGTTCGGCGAAGATCGGCATGGCGCCGATGACCAGCGGCAGTTCGCGGTTGCTGCCGTCGCCGAGCTCGAACTCGACCCGGCGCGGGGAGGGGGCCGTGGCCTTGGTGACGCGGCCGAGGCTCGCGCGATGAAACGGCTTTCCCTTCGTCTTCAGCATCTCGAAGGTGAAGAGAACGTCCTGCGCCGTCACCGGCGTGCCGTCGGAGAAGCGGGCGCGCGCGTCGATCTCGAAGGCGAGGCGGGTGCGCGCCTCGTTCAGCTCGACCCGCGAGGCGAGCAGGCCATAGGCGGTGAAGGGCTCGTCGGCCGAGCGGAAGAGCAGGCTCTGCTGGACATAGCGCGGCACCGCATCGGGCGCGACGCCGAGCACGACCAGCGGGTTGAGGCTGTCGAAGGTGCCCGGCTGGCCGAGCACGATGCGGCCGCCCTTGGGCGCATTCGGATCGGCATAGGGCAGATGGGCGAAGCCGCGCGGCAGGGCCGGCTCGCCATGCATCGCGATCGCGTGGTCGACCGGCGGCTGCGATTCGGCGCGAGCCGTTATGGCCGATGCGACGAGCAGGGCCAGCAGGGCGAGGAGGGCCATGGCGGCGGCCCTGGATGCCGTCTCGGCCGCGTGAAGCAAATGCATCGTCCAACCTGATTCTGACGGGCAGGATAGCATGGCGGGCCGTCTCTTCGTCAGCTATTCGGGCTGGAATCCCGCAGCGGAACTGGCTAAAGCCGGAGGGAGACGTCATGCTCACGCCGCATTCGCCCCTGATGCACCGCTTGCGATGGCCGGCAGGGATATGCGATGGGGCTGCCGGTGGTGACGTGCGCGGCTTGCGAAGTCGTGATCCCGAATTCGCTGATAAGGAAAACTACATGTCCGCTTCGTTTCGCCTGTCCGTCCGCGCCCTGAGCTTCGCTCTCAGCACGGCAATCGGCCTCGCCCCGATGGCCTCCTTCGCGCAGCAGGCGCAGCCGCGTCCCGCCAATCCGCGCCCGGCCCAGCCGGCACAGCCGGCGCAGCCCGCCCAGCCGGCGGCCGGCGCCGGCCCGACCGTGGTGCAGGTCAAGCCCGAGCCCTCGCAGACGACCTGGACCAAGGTCTGCGGCAAGGACGAGGCCGCCAACAAGGAAATCTGCTACACCACCCGCGACTTCGTCTCGGACCAGGGGCAGCCGGTGCTCGCCGTCGCGGTCTATGACGTGAAGGGCGATCCCAACAAGATCGTGCGCTTCCTGATGCCGCTCGGCCTCCTGCTGCAGCCGGGAATCCGCTTCGGTGTGGACACCGCCCAGCCGACGCCGGGCCGCTTCGCCATCTGCTTCCCGAATGGCTGCTTCGCCGAGGCGCAGGTGAAGGACGATTTCATCAATGCGATGAAGAAGGGCAACACGCTGAGCGTCAGCGTCCAGAACCAGGGCGCCCGCGAGGTTTCCTTCGCGATCCCGCTGACCGATTTCGCCAAGGGCTTCGACGGCGCGGCGATCGACCCGAAGGTGCTGGAAGAGCAGCAGAAGCAGCTTCAGGACGAGCTGGCCAAGCGCCAGGAGGAGCTGCGCCAGCGGCTCGGCGGCGGCGGCGCCAATGCGGCCCCGGGCGCCGCTCCGGCGACGCCGCCGAAGCCCTGAGCGGGCTTCACCACCTCAAAAGCGAACAGGCCGCCCGGAAGGGCGGCCTGTTTCGTTTCGGGAGCGAGGAGCCCGTTGGCCGATCAGTTCAGCCCGGCGCGGTCGATCTGGTAGCGGCCCTTGCGGTCGCGGCGGAAGAATTCCTTCGCCTGCGGATGGCGCACGGGGCGGCCGGTCTCGTCGATGACGAGGTTCTGCTCCGAGACATAGGCGACGTATTCCGTCTCGTCGTTCTCGGCGAAGAGATGGTAGAAGGGCTGGTCCTTGGACGGGCGCAGATGCTCGGGGATCGCCAGCCACCATTCCTCGGTGTTGGAGAAGACCGGGTCGACGTCGAAGATCACGCCCCGGAACGGGTAGACCCGGTGCTTGACGACCTGGCCGATCCGGAACTTGGCGGAACGTGCTTCCATGGGTGGGCGATCCATCCTGTCTGGGTCCACAATCTCGGTGCACCGTTTTGGCGCGAGCGAGCCTGAACCTGCGCGCTTGCGTGAGAATTGCGTCGCAAATGCGTCAAAATCAACCGTTTTGACGCAGCCGTCGATCACATCCCGTAGCGGGCCGCCAGATCGGGGTCACGGGCTGCGACCTGCCGGGCGAGATCGACGATGACCTTGGCCTGTTTCCAGGTGGCGTCGTCCTGCATCTTGCCGTCGATCATCACCGCGCCCGAGCCGTCGGGCATGGCCTCGATGATGCGATTGGCGAAGGCGACCTCGGCGGGGTCGGGGCTGAAGACGCGCTTGGCGATGGCGATCTGCGAGGGGTGCAGCGTCCAGGCGCCGGCGCAGCCGAGCAGGAAGGCGTTGCGGAACTGGGCCTCGCAGGCGGCCTCGTCGGCGAAATCGCCGAAGGGGCCATAGAAGGGCTTGATGCCGGCCGCGGCGCAGGCATCGACCATCTTCGCCAGCGTGTAGTGCCAGAGATCCTGCTGCGCGATGGCGCGTGGCCCGCCATCGGGCGTGGGATCGGCGATGACCTTGTACTCGGGATGCCCACCGCCGACGCGGGTCGTCTTCATCGCCCGGGAGGCGGCGAGATCGGCCGGGCCCAAGCTCATTCCGTGCATGCGCGGCGAGGCGGTGGCGATGGTCTCGACATTCTTGACGCCCTCGGCCGTCTCCAGGATCGCGTGGATCAGGATCGGCTTGGGCAGACAATGCCTCGCCTCGAACTGGGCGAGCAGCTGGTCGACATAGTGGATGTCCCAGGGGCCCTCGACCTTGGGCACCATCACGACGTCGAGCTTGCCGCCGATCTGCGCCATGATTGCGGTGATGTCGTCGAGAAACCAGGGCGAGTTCAGCGCGTTCACCCGCGTCCAAAGCCCGGTCTCGCCGAAATCCACCGCCTGGCCCATGGCGATGAAGCCGTCGCGCGCCGCCTGCTTGGCCTCGACGGGGATCGCATCCTCGAGATTGCCGAGCACGATGTCGACCTGGCCTGCGAGGTCGCCGACCTTGGCGCGGACCTTCTCGAGATGCGGCGGCACGAAATGGATCATCCGCTCGAGCCGCAGCGGCAGCTCCCGGAAGGGCTCGGGCGCGCCGATCGCGAGCGGCCGGAAGAACTGGCGCGGCGTCTTGGTGGTCATCGGGCGCTCCCTGCTGCGGTGCAGCGAATGTGGCCGAGCGGGGCGGGCGCGTCCATCCTCCCTTGGGCGAGAGTGGCGGTGCAGGAGACAGAATGCCTAGGACGAGAATCCGTCCATTTATTCCTAGGCTCCCAGTCCTGTCTGCATCTCCCACCACCCGCCCCGGCGCTGGTGCCGCTTGCGTGTGGGCCGGCAGCGGCTAAACAGCGCCGGGCAGGTCGATCCCTCTCGCGGTCGGCGCCTCCGCTGGGACTGTCGACCGCATGGCCGATCTCGCCACCATCGCCAATCTCGTCGCGCCCTTCTTCGGGCTGATCCTGCTCGGCTTCGTCATCGGCCGCTGGAAGCGCCTGCCGGAGGCGGGGCTGGTCTGGCTGCAGTTCTTCCTGATCTATGTCGCGCTGCCGCCGCTGTTCTACCGGCTGATCGCCGACAAGCCGGTGACGGAGCTCGCCAATGGCCGCTTCATCCTGGCGACGACGCTCTCGACCTTCCTGGTCTTCATGCTGTCGCTGGCGGTCGGTCTGCGGGCGACGCGGGGCGACCTGCCGCAGGCGGTGATGCAGGGCGTCGCCGGCTCCTATTCCAACATCGGCTATATGGGGCCGCCTCTGCTGCTGGCGGCGCTGGGACCGGGCGCGAGCGCGCCGCTCGTGCTGATCTTCGTCTTCGACAGCCTGCTGCTGTTCTCGATCATCCCGTTCCTGATGGCGCTCGCTGGCGTCGAGAAGAAGAGCCCGCTCGACACCGCCCGGCAGGTCGCCTGGCAGGTCGCGACGCATCCCTTCAATGTCGCGACGCTGCTCGGCATCCTCGCGAGCGCGACCCATTTCGAATTGCCCTCGGTGCTCGACAAGATGACGCTGTGGCTGGCCCAGGCGGCCGCGCCCTGCGCGCTCTTCCTGCTCGGCGTCACCGTGGCACTGCGGCCGATGAAGACGCTGCCGCCCGAGGTGCCGGTGCTGGTCGCGATCAAGCTGGTGCTGCACCCGCTGCTGATCTGGGTGCTGCTCTCGGCGATCGGCAATTTTCCGGACATCTGGATCTTCACCGGGGTGATCATGGCGGCGCTGCCGCCGGCACTGAACATCTTCATGATCTCGACGCAGTACCGCGTCGGCATCGACCGCGCCTCGGCCTGCATCCTGATCGGCACCGTCGTCTCGATGGTGTCGCTGACGGGCTTCCTGTGGCTGGTGAAGACGGGCAGGATGGCGGCCGACCTTTTCCCCTGATCGCCCGGGGAGACGGCTCGCCGCGATAGCCCTCATCCTGAGGAGCAAGCCGAGAGGCTTGCGTCTCGAAGGATGCTCCAGATGGTTCGGGAGCCTCCGGGACCATCCTTCGAGACGCCATTCCCTTCGGAATGGCTCCTCAGGATGAGGGCTTGAGGACCCGCGAGACGTTTCCACCGGGCATTGCGATGCCCGGGACGCCGATGCTGCCGCTGGACGATCTCACGGTCCTCGATTTCTCCACCCTGCTGCCGGGGCCGATGGCGAGCCTGTTCCTGGCCGAGGCGGGGGCCCGAATCATCCGCATCGAGCGGCCGGGCGGGGAGGAGATGCGCCGCTTCCCGCCGCGCTTCGGCGAGACCTCGGCCCCCTATGCCGTCCTCAACCGCGGCAAGGCCAGCGTCGAGATCGATTTGAAGGCGCACGACGCGCTGGCGCGGCTGACGCCGCTGATCGCGCAGGCGGACATCCTGATCGAGCAGTTCCGGCCCGGCGTGATGGAGCGGCTCGGCTTCGGTTGTGAGGCACTGTCGGTGATCAATCCGCGGCTGATCTACTGCTCGATCAGCGGCTACGGCCAGTCCGGCCCGCGCGCGCAGGAGGCCGGGCACGACATCAACTACCAGGCGATCGGCGGGCTGCTCGGCCAGTCGCTGCGCGCCGGCGACCCGCCGCCGCTGCCGCCGCCGCTGGTCGCCGACATCGCCGGTGGGACGATGCCGGCCGTGCTCAACATCCTGCTGGCACTGCGTCAGCGCGAGCGCAGCGGCCAGGGCTGCCATCTCGACATCGCCATGACGGACGCCATGCCGGCCTTCGCCTGGTACGGGCTGGCGCAGGGCCAGGCGAGCGGCCGCTATCCGGACGGTGGGGGAGGGCTGCTGACGGGGGGAAGCCCGCGCTACGGCCTCTATGCGACGCAGGATGGCTGGTTCCTGGCCGCTGGCGCGCTGGAGCCGAAATTCTGGGAGGTCTTCTGCGAGACGATCGGGCTTTCGCCCGCCTTGCGCGACGATCGTCCCGATCCCAAGGCCACGCGCGCCGCCATCGCGGCGATCATCGCCGGCCGGCCCGCCGCGTATTGGCGCGAGACGCTGGAGCCGCGCGACTGCTGCTGCACGGTGGTGCGCACGCTGGAGGAGGCGGTGGCCGATCCGCACGCGACGGCGCGGGGGCTGTTCGACACGCAGGCCCAGGAGCCGGGCGGCCGCCGGCTGGTCTCGACGCCGCTGCCGCTGGCGCCGGTGTTCCGCGAACAGGCGGTGGCCTTGCGCGAGGTGGCGGCGAGCGGCGCGGATACCGAGAGGCTGCTGGGGTAGGGCGCGCCTACCGTGCCATCCCGCCGGCCAGTCCCTGCCGCATCACCAGCCGCCGCAGCGGGCCGATGCGGGACAGCGCCAGAAGGCCGGCGCCGCGCAGCAGATCGGCCGGCATCAGATCGGTCAGCAGGGTGCGGTTGAGCGTGTCGACCGCACCGGTGCGCAGGCGCACATCGGTCTGCCGCGCCCGGTCATAGGCCGCAATCACTGCCGGCGTGCCGGGATCCGAGGTCTCATCCACCGCATCGCGCAGCGCGATCACGTCGCGCAGGCCGAGATTGAGCCCCTGCGCGCCGATCGGCGGGAAGACATGGGCGGCTTCGCCGACGAGCACCATGCGATCGGCGCCGAAGCGCTCGACCGAGAGCCCGCCCATCGGCACGCGGCCGCGCGGCCCGTCGAGCCGCATCGCGCCGAGCAGGGAATGCGCCTGTCGCTCGACACGGCGGGCAAAAGTGGCGTCGTCCAGCGCCGCGACATCGTCGGCCTCGGCGGGATCGAGCAGCCAGACCAGCGAGGAGCGGCGGCCGGGCAGGGGGACCAGGGTGAAGGGGCCCTTGCGGGTGTGGAATTCGGTCGAGACGTCGCGATGGTCGCGGGCATGGGCGACAATCGCGGTCAGCGCGCTCTGCGGATAATCCCAGTCGCGCGCGGCAATGCCGGCCGCCTCCCGCACCCGCGAGCGGCGCCCGTCGGCGCCGACGACGAGGCTCGCCCGCAGCGAAAAGCCCTCGCCCGACAGCATGACACCGTCCTCGTCGGACGCGATGCCGGAGACGAGGCCCGGTTCGTGGCGGATGCCGGCTATGGTAGCGAGCTTGCCCGCCAGTGCCGCGACCAGTTCGGCGTTCTCGACATTCCAGCCGAAGGCGGGCAGCCCGACCTCCGAGGCGCGGAACTCGACCGGGGGCTGGCGGAACAGGCTGCCGGTGTCGTCGACGAGGCGCATCACGGCCAGCGGCGCGGCCCGCTCGGCCAGCGCGTCGTGCAGGCCGAGCTCGCCGAGCAGCCGCCAGGAGCCGTCGAGCAGGGCGACGGTGCGGCCGTCACGATGGGTCGGAACAGGGCCGAGCAGGGCGATGCGGCGGCCGCCCTCGGCCAGCGCGAGCGCGGCGGCGAGCCCGACGGCGCCGGCCCCGACGATGGCGATGTCGACCTGGTCCCTGCGCGGTGTCGTCATGCCGTTGTGGTTACGCCAGCCGGGCCGGATTGGCCACGGGGCGGGGCGTCGCAGGATCGCAGGGACGTGATGCGCCGGCCGCGGCCCGGCCCCGTTGCGAAGCCGCGCCAAGGCCTTATGGTCCTGTGATAAAGTTCAGGGAGACGACGACATGGTCAAGGCGATCCGCATCCACAAGACCGGCGGGCCCGAGGTGCTGCAGCTCGAGGACATCACGCTGCCGGCGCCGGGGCCAGGCGAGCTTCTGGTGCGCAACCGGGCGATCGGCCTGAACTTCATCGACACCTATTTCCGCACCGGGCTCTATCCCGCCCCGCATCTGCCCTTCGTGCCCGGCAACGAGGCGGCCGGCGAAGTTCTGGAGGTCGGTCCCAACGTCACCGAGTTCAAGCCGGGCGACCGGGTCGCCTATGTCGCGACGCTCGGCTCCTATGCCGAGGAGCGCATCGTCGCGGTCAATTCCACCGTGGCGCTGCCGGAGGCGGTCTCCTTCGAGGCCGCCGCCAGCATGATGCTGAAGGGCATGACGGCGGAGTATCTGCTGCACCGGACCTACACGGTGAAGCCGGGCGAAACGATCCTCGTCCATGCCGCGGCCGGCGGCACGGGCCTGATCCTCTGCCAATGGGGCAAGGCGCTGGGCGCGACCGTGATCGGCACCGTCGGCTCCAAGGAAAAGGGCGAGCTCGCCAAGGCGCATGGCGCCGACCACATCATCCTCTATCGCGAGGAGGATTTCGTGGCGCGGGTGAAGGAGATCACCGGCGGCAAGCTTTGCGCCGTGGTCTATGACGGCGTCGGCAAGGACACCTTCCTGCCCTCGCTCGACTGCCTTCAGCCCTTCGGCGTGCTGGCGAGCTTCGGCAATGCGTCAGGCACGGTCGAACCGTTCAATCTCGGCCTGCTCGGGCCCAAGGGGTCGCTCTATGTGACGCGGCCGACGCTGTTCACCCATATCGCCAAGCGCGCGACCATGGTCGAGATGGCGGCCAACCTGTTCGGCGCGGTGGCGTCCGGCCAAGTCGTGGTGCCCGTCAACGCCCGCTTCGCGCTCGCCGACGCGGCCGAAGCCCATCGCGCCCTGGAGAGCCGCGGCACGACCGGCTCGACGGTGCTGATTCCCTGACACGAGGCGCGATGCCCTGAAATCTCGCCCCAATCGACTGCTATCGCCGAACCGTCCCGCGGGTGCGGGATGGTTCGGGCAGGGGTTGCAGGCGGAATGAAACGGGTTGTGCTCGGCTTCGGGCTCGGGCTGTCGCTGGCGGCGGCCGGGTCGCTCGTGCTGCCGCAGGGCGTGCAGCACTGGCGCGAGGTCGCGGCGGCGGACAATCCCGCTGCGCTGGCCGACCTGCGTCTCGCGGGCGCGCTGACCGCTGCCCGGCTCGACGCCGAGATCGACGCGGCGCTGGCGGCGCGCGACACGGACCTGGCCGAGAGCTTTGTCGCTCTGGCGGCCGAACGCGGTTTGACGGTCTCGGCCGAGCGGCGGCACCGTCTGCAGGCGCTGAAGGACGGCGCCATGCTCCAGGCCGTCGGCGATTTCGGCCAGGGCTTCCTCGCCGGCGACCGCGAGAGCGGTGCAGCTTTGGCCGGCGCGCTCGTCGGCGACGTCACGGGTTATGGCGATCTGCGCGATCTCGCCGTCGAGGGCCGCAAATGGCTCGGCGGCGAGGGGGCGGACGGCACCGTGCTCGCCATCGCTGCGGCGGGGCTCGCCATCAGCGCCGCGACCTGGGTCAGCCTGGGCGGCGCGCTGCCGGCCCGCAACGGCCTGAGCGCGGTCAAGGCGGCGAGCAAGGCCCGCATCCTCTCGCCCACCCTGAGCGCCCATCTGACACGCACCGCCGTCGACGCGATCGACCGCCCGGCCCTGAATGCGAGCCTGGCGGCGGCGTCCCGCCTCGACCTCGCGGCGGCGCGGGTCGCGGCCGGCGGCATCGTCAGGCCGGCGGCGATGGCGCGCTTGGCCGCGCTCGGCCAGGAGGCCGGCGCCGTCTATGCCCGCACCGGCTCGCGGGGGCTGCGCCAAGTCCTCGCCGTCGCGGAGGATGCCGGCGACATCGGCAAGGCGGCGAAGCTCGGCGCCGCCAAGGGCGCGACGACACGGGCGATCCTGAAGGTTCTCGGCCGTGGTGCGCTGGTGCTGGGCGCGCTGAGCCTCAGTGCGGTCAGCTGGATGCTGGCGCTGATCGGCTATGCGATCGCGCTCGCCATGCTGGCGCAGCGTCTCGGCTGGTGGCTGGGGCGGCGGCTCCGGCCGCGCCGGGCCGTCACCGCCTGAGCGGGTTGGAGGCGGGCCGACAGCGTGTCGGGTTTCGACGGACACTCCGCGTCATCCCGGGCAAACTGCAAAGCTGCGCCGCTCCGGGATCCATCGTCAAGCTCAGGAGGCCTCCGATGGATCACGGGGCAAGCCCGGGATGACGGCGGAGCTCCTGAGCTGAACCGGCCCGCTCAGACCGCGACGCCGTGCAGGTCGTAGGCGTCGGCGCGCTCGATCTTGACCGAGACGATGTCGCCCGGGCGCAGCGGACGGCGGCTGGCGACATAGACATTGCCGTCGATCTCCGGCGCATCCCATTTCGAGCGGCCCTTGGCCACGGTCGGGCCGGCCTCGTCGATGATCACCTGGATGCGCTTGCCGACACGGCTCTTGACGATGCGCGTCGAGATCTCGGCCTGCGCCTTCATGAAGCGGTGCCAGCGCGCCTCCTTCTCCTCCTCGGGGACGGGGGTGAGGCCGAGGTCGTTGGCGGGCGCGCCCCTGACCGGCTCGTATTTGAAGGCGCCGACGCGCTCGAGCCTGGCTTCCTTCAGCCAGTCGAGCAGGAACTGGACATCCTCTTCTGTCTCGCCAGGGAAGCCGACGATGAAGGTCGAGCGGATTGCGAGATCGGGGCAGATCTCGCGCCATTTCCGCAGGCGGTCGAGCGTCTTGTCCTGGTGAGCGGGACGCTTCATCGCCTTGAGAACATTGGGAGATGCGTGCTGGAAGGGGATGTCGAGATAGGGCAGGATCAGCCCCTCCTGCATCAGCGGGATGACCTCGTCGACATGCGGGTAGGGGTAGACATAGTGCATCCTAACCCAGACCCCCATCTGGCCGAGCTCGCGGGCGAGCTCGAAGAAGCGGGTGCGCACCTCGCGGTCCTGCCATAGCGAGGGCTGGTACTTGATGTCGAGGCCATAGGCGCTGGTGTCCTGCGAGATCACCAGCAGTTCCTTGACGCCGGCGCGCACGAGCTTCTCGGCCTCGCGCAGCACCTCGCCGATCGGCCGCGAGACGAGATCGCCGCGCAGCTTCGGGATGATGCAGAAGCTACAGCGGTTGTTGCAGCCCTCGGAAATCTTCAGATAGGCGTAGTGGCGCGGCGTCAGCTTGATGCCCTGGTCCGGCACGAGGTCGATAAAGGGGTCGTGGCGCGGTGGCAGCGCCTGGTGGACGGCCGAGACGACGCTCTCATAGGCCTGCGGGCCGGTGATCGCGAGCAGGTTGGGGAAGCGGTCGCGGATCTGCTCGGGCTCGGCGCCCATGCAGCCGGTGACGATGACCTTGCCGTTCTCGGCCATGGCGGTGCCGATGGCCTCGAGCGATTCCGCCTTGGCCGAGTCGAGGAAGCCGCAGGTGTTGACGATGACGAGGTCGGAGCCGGCATGGCTCTTGGAGAGCTCATAGCCTTCCGAGCGCAGCGAGGTGATGATCCGCTCGGAATCCACCAGCGCCTTGGGGCAACCCAGCGAAACGAAAGAAATCTTCGGCGCGACGGCGTTCATCGGCGGCAAACTCGACAGCTCTGAATGGAGGCGGCGCGGCCTGTGGCTCGCGCGCGCTTCCTTTGAACGCTTTCAGGCTGTTTGGCAAATGCCGGCCGGTTGTTTCGGCTCAGCCGGCCCCTGTCGCGACCGGCCGTCCGGGGTCCTGCGTCCAGTCGGTCATCGAGCCATCATAGAGCGCGACCTCCTCGCGCCCGAGCAACTCCGCCATCACGAACCAGTTGAGCGCGGCGGTGTGGCCGGTGTTGCAGTAGGAGATGGCAGGGCCTTTGGGAATGCCGGCGAAGAGCGCCGCCAGCTCGTCCTGTGGCCTTAGCCGTCCGGTCGCGGGATCGAAGGCCTGCGTATAGTCGCGCGAGACGGCACCGGGGATATGGCCGGCGCGAGCCGCCTCCGGCGCCTTTTCGCGGCCCTCGAAATAGCTGGTCGAGCGGGCGTCGACGAGGGTCGCCAGCTTGCTGCGCGAAGCCACCAGCGTGGCGTCGGCCGTGCTGCGCAGGCGCTGCTGCATCATGACCGGGTAGGGCGGGGTTGCGCGCTGCGGCGAGGGGCCGGTCTCGACGGGGCGCGCCGGGTCGGCCGTCCAGCCGCGGAAGCCGCCGTCGAGGATGGCCTGCTGGCCATGGCCGATCGTCTTCAGCGTCCAGTAGACGCGGGCGGCGGCGGCGGCATCGGTGGCGCTGACGCCGGCGGGGACGATGATCACATCGTCATGCGGCTTGATGCCGAGCCGGCCGACGAGCGCTGCGAGATGCTGCAGCGGCGGCAAAAGGCCGGGTGCCTGGCCGACCTTGGCGCGCCAGCCATCGGCGACATAGTCGGTATGGACGGCACCCGGGATATGGCCCGCCTCATAGGCGGCCTTGCCGCCGCCGTCGATCGAGGAGCGGATGTCGAGCACGACGAGGGAGGGCTCGCCCAGCCGCGCCAGCAGATCCTCGGGGGGGATCAGCCCGGCCAATGCGGTTTCGCTCATGCGGCGGCCTCTCCGAGTTCGTCCAGGATCTCGATCGCATAGGTGAAGCTCGCGGTCGCGCCGAGCATGATCGAAGCCGAACAGTATTTTTCCTTCGACAATGTGACGGCCCGCTCCGCCTTGGCCCGCGACAGGCCGCGCCCGCTGATACGGTAGGCGAGGTGGATCTGGGTGAACACCTTGGGGTCCTCCGTGGCGCGCTGCGCCTCGACCTCGACCTCGCAGCCGGTGATCGGTTCGCGGCCCTTCTTGAGGATCTGCACGACGTCGAAGCCGGTGCAGCCGGCCAGGCCGATCAGCAGCATCTCCATCGGCCGGATGCCGAGATTGCGGCCGCCATATTCAGGTGCGCCATCCATCACAATGGCGTGGCCGCTGCCGGACTCGCCCATGAAGGCCATGCCTTCGACCCAACGCGCGCGCGCCTTCATGATTCGTCCCCCCGTCTCGCTTCTTCCGACTCTGGCATAGCCGTCCGGACAGAATGAGGCGAGACGGCGGTGTGCATGGCGGGTGCCTCAGGCGCGGCGTCTCTCGGTCGAGACGGCGGCTTCGGAGAGCGCCTCGCCCAGGGCCTGCCCGAGCATCACCAGAACCGGGCCGCCCTTCGGGAGCTCCGCCAGCCGTTCCGGCAGGGTTGCGATGGTCGCCCGGACCCGCGCCTCGTCGGGCCGTGTCGCCGACTGGACGGCGATGGCCGGCGTGGCGGGGTCGAGGCCGGCCGCGATGGCGCGGTCGCGAAAGCCCGCGAGCGTGGCGCGCGCCATGTAGATCACCGTCGTGGCCCTTGGATCGGCCATGGCCTGCCAGTCGAGATCCTCCGGCAGCTCGCCGCTGCGGGCGTGGCCGGTGACGAATTGCAGGCGCCTGGCATGGTCGCGATGGGTCAGCGAGACGCCGAGCGCGGCCGCCGCGCCCTGGGCCGCCGAGATGCCCGGCACGATGGTCACCGGCAGGCCCGCGGCCTGGCAAGCCTCGATCTCCTCGCCGGCGCGGCCGAAGATGCCGGGGTCGCCGCCCTTGAGCCGCACGACGTGCTTGCCCTGGCCGGCGAGCGAGACGATCAGCGCGTTGATGTCGCTCTGCTTGACCGAGGGACCGTAGCCGGTCTTGCCGACCATCATGCGCTTGGCCTCGCGCCGCGCCAGTTCGAGCACGCCGGGCGAGACGAGATCGTCATAGAGGATGATGTCGGCGCTCTGCAGGGCGCGGATCGCCTTCAGCGTCAGGAGCTCCGGGTCGCCGGGCCCGGCTCCGACCAGCGAGACCCGGCCGCGGCCGGGCGCCGCCTCGATGCGCTCCAGCGCGGCGAAGAGGTCGGCCCGGTCGCTATCCGCGGGCAGGCGGCCGGATTCGCCCATCGCCCTGTCGGTGAACAGCTCCCAAAAGGCGCGGCGGATGGCGAAGGGCAGTTCGCGCGCCTGCACGGCCGGGCGCCAGTCCTTGGCGGCCTGGGCCCAGGCCTTCAGCGTCTCCGGCAGCAGGGTCTCGATGCGGGTGCGGATCGCCTGGCCGAAGACCGGTGCGGCGCCGTCGGTCGAGATCGCCACGATCAGCGGCGAGCGGTTGACCAGCGTGCCGAAGGAGAAGTCGCAGAAATCGGGCTTGTCGACGATGTTGACGGGCGCGCCGGCGAGGCGGGCCGCCGCGACGAAGGCCGCGATCTCGCCTTCGTCCTCGATGTCGCCGATCGCCAGCGCCGCGCCGGCGAGATCACCCGCCTCCCAGGGGCGGGCATGGACCACGACCCGGCCCGCGGGCGGGGCTGCGGCCAGCGCGCTGAAATCGGTGGCGCCCTCGGCGGCGAAGACCGCCACCTCGGCGCCCGTTGCCGCGAGGAGCTCGGCCTTCCACAGGGCGCCCTCGCTGTCGCCGACGAGCACGACCTTGCGGCCCGCCAGCTTGTGGAACAGCGGCAGGGTCGCGAGGGGTTCGATGCGGCGGCCGCGGGTGGCCTCGGGACGTCTCTGTCTCATCGTCTTCGTCTCTGGCGCAACGCGCCCGTCCTGTCACGCCGTCCCTTCGTCGTTTCCGGCTGGCACCACCGACGCGGCAAGCAAGGACCGAACCATAACGGATCGGCCGCGCCGTCAGCCGGCCGCCTTCTCGTCCCGCTTGACCTGCTGCCAGAGAGCCTCGAGCTCGGCGAGATCGGCCTGCGCGGCGGTGCGGCCCTGCGCCTCCAGCTTTTGCTCGATGCCTTTGAAGCGGCGCTCGAACTTGGCGTTGGCGGCCTGGAGGCAGCCTTCGGGGTCGGCATCGACATGGCGGGCGAGGTTGGCGACGACGAAGAGCAGGTCGCCGATCTCCTCCGCGATCGCGGCCTTGTCGCCCGACGCCAGCGCCTCGTCGATCTCGGCCGTCTCCTCGCGGATCTTGTCGAGCACGAGCCGCGCATCGTTCCAGTCGAAGCCGACGGTGGAGGCGCGCGCCTGCAGCTTCCAGGCCCGGGTGAGGGCGGGCAGGCCCTGGGTGACGCCAGCCAGCAGACCCTTGTCCTCGGGCTTTTCGGCCAAGCCCGCGGCCCGGCGGGCCGCGGCCTTGTCGAGCTTCTCCTGCGCCTTGATGCGGTGCCAGAGCGCCTTGACCTGCTCGGGCGCGAGATCGCGCGCCTCGCCGAAGACATGCGGGTGGCGGCGGATCAGCTTGGCGGTGATCGCCTCGACCACGTCCGGAAAGGCGAAGGCGCCTTCCTCTTCCGCCATCCGGGCATGGAACACGACCTGGAGCAGGAGATCGCCCAGCTCGTCCTTGAGGTCGACCCTGTCGCCCCGGGCGATCGCGTCGGCGACCTCATAGGCTTCCTCGACCGTGTAGGGCGCGATCGAGGCGAAGTCCTGCTGGAGATCCCAGGGGCAGCCGCTGCCCGGCGTGCGCAGGGCCGCCATGATCTCGATCAGGCGGGCGATGTCCGGGGAGGGCTGCAAAGGCTGAAACTCACGCTGAAATCCTCTAAGGTTCCTCCCATGATTCAAGTCACCCCGTCCATTGCGATCGACGAGAGCGAGATCGAGGAGAGCTTCGTGCGTGCCTCCGGTCCGGGCGGGCAGAACGTCAACAAGGTCGCGAGCGCGGTGCAGCTGCGCTTCGACGCGCGCCGTTCGCCCTCGCTGCCCAATGAGGTGGCGATCCGGCTGATGAAGCTCGCCGGCAGCCGGCTGACCCAGGACGGCGTCATCGTCATCGTGGCGCAAGCGCAGCGCAGCCAGAAGCGCAATCGCGAGGAGGCGCTCGAACGGCTGCTGGAGATGATCCGCGAAGCCGCGGTGCGACCGCAGACGCGCCGCCCGACCAAGCCGACCAAGGCCTCGAAGGAGCGCAGGCTCGTCTCCAAGGACAAGCGCTCGGCTGTCAAGGCCGGGCGCTCCCGACCGGGCACCGAGTGATGGCCTTCGGAGGAGGGCGCTCCGACGGGGGACGGCCCGAGCGACGCGCGCCACGCAAGATCACGCCCGACTATCTCCAGCGTGCGGCGATGCATTATCTCGAACGCTATGCGGCGCCGGCGGCGCAGCTGCGGCGCGTGCTGGCGCGCAAGGTCGCGCTGAGCTGCCGGCATCACGAGCAGGACCCGTCCGCCTTCGAGGCGATGCTGGACGAGGTGCTCGCCCGCTGTGTCGCCTCGGGCCTCGTCAACGATCAGCGCTTCGCCCAGGCCCGCGCGGCGACCCTGCGGCGCAAGGGGCGCTCTGCGCGGGCGGTGGCGGCGAGCCTGTCGGCGAAGGGCGTTGGCCGGGAGCTGGCGCAGGCGTCAAGCATGGCCAGTGAGGCGGACGAGCTCGAAGCCGCTCGAAAGGCGGCGCGCCGGAAGCGGCTGGGGCCGTGGAGCCGCGGCGACCGCGCAGCGAGCCGGCAGAGGGACCTCGCTGCGCTGGCGCGGGCGGGCTTCAACATCACGATCGCCCGCGCCGTCATCGACGGCGCGGGCGATGAGGAGGCCGGAGCGCCCTGACCGGCGGCGGTTGCCGCCGCCCGGGCCTCACTCGAGCTTGACCTTGGCGTCCGCGACGACCTTGCCCCAGCGCGCCACCTCCGTGCCGACAAATGTGCCGAAGTCGTCGCCGGCTAGCGAGGGAATCGGCGAGCCGTTCTTCTTCCAGGCCTCCGTGATCATCGGCGACTGCAGAGCCTTTGCGACCTCGGCCCGCATGCGGGTGACGATCTCGGCAGGCGTACCCTTCGGCGCCCAGAGCGCGTACCAGGTGGCGACCTCATAGCCGTCGAGCCCGGCTTCCTTGGCGGTCGGCACGTCGGGAATGGCGGGGGAGCGGGTGGCGGAAGCGACGGCAAGCCCGCGCAGGCGCCCGCTCTGGATCTGCGGCGCCGACGAGCCCAACCCATCGAACAGAACATCGACCTGCCCGGCGACAATGTCCTGCAGCGCGGGCCCGGCGCCGCGATAGGGGACATGGGTCAGGCTGGTCTTGGTCTGCAGCTTGAACAGCTCGCCGGCGAGATGATGCGTCGTGCCGTTGCCGGCCGAGGCATAATTCAGCTTGTCCGGATTGGCCTTGGCATAGGCGATCAGTTCGGCGAGCGTCTTGGCCTCGACCTTGGGGTGGACGACGATCACCTGCGGCGGCTGCGCGATCACCGCGATCGGGATGAAGTCGGTCTGGATGTTGTAGTCGAGCTTCGGATAGAGCGCCGGGGCGATGGCGTGATGCGCCGCGCCGACGAAGAAGCCGTAGCCGTCGGGAGCGAGCTTGGAGGCCGCCGAGGCGCCGACGGTGCCGCCGGCCCCGCCGCGATTCTCGATGATGATGCGCTGGCCGAGCTGCTGGTCGAGCTGCGCGGCGAGCGGCCGGGCGAAGGCATCGGTGCCGCCGCCGGCCGGGAAGGGCACGATGAAGGTGATCGGCCGCTGCGGCCAGGCCTGTGCATGGGCGGTGCCGGCGGCCGCGAGGCAGAGCCCCGCCGCGGCGGCGAGAGTCACGAAAGCACGTGATCGGATCATGAAGACGGTTACCTCCCTGGAGATGACAACGGCTCTTGGCGGCCGCTGGCCGCCCGCAAGGCGGGACGACGGTTGGATCAAGACCGATAAGGCCACCGGGCGGAGGTGCTGACAAGCCCACCGATGGCCGGACTATCGGCCTGCGACGCTGCGCTGCGACGGTCCTGTGCTGGAACGCGGCCTCGGCAAATGGCCGGACCTCTGACCATTCGCGCATCGGACTGCCGGGGCGGGCGATCCATGCCATTGAGCGGGACGTCAGCCGATAGAGTCGCTCCTAGTATCTGAGTCTTACAGGGTCGTGTCCCTGATGGTGGTGTAGCTTCTTGGAGCCACCTGGATGCCGGCTTTGGCCGGGCTGGTCAGGCGGCCACGGCTGGCAGGCTGACGATGGGATCATCGCTGATCGGCGCGATGCTTTCCAGCGTGATGTAGCGGGCGCGC
>CALRYW010000038.1:0-42420 GCA_943372485.1 Allobosea thiooxidans | reverse complement strand
GCGCCCCCCCACCCCGACCCGCCCCCCCGCAAGCGGGGGGAGGGAGAAGAGCCACGCCCGAGCCTCACGCCTTCTTCAGATCGGCGTTCTTGAGCGGCAGGTTGCGGATGCGCTTGCCGGTGGCGGCGAAGATCGCGTTCAGCACGGCGGGCGCCGCGACCGCAATCGTCGGCTCGCCGACGCCGCCCCAGAAGCCGCCGGAGGGTACCAGCACCGTCTCGACCGCGGGCATCGCCTCCAGCCGCATCACCTCGTAGCTGTCGAAGTTCTCCTGCTCGACGCGACCGCCCTTGATGGTGATCTCGCCGTAGAGCGCCGCCGACAGGCCATAGACGAAGGAGCCCTCGATCTGGCGCTCGACCTGCGCCGGATTGACGACATGGCCCGGATCGGTCGCCGCGACGATGCGATGAATCTTGAGCTTGCCCTCGGGGCTGACCGACACCTCGGCCACCGCCGCGACATAAGCACCGAAGCCCATGGTCTGGCAGAGGCCGCGGAAGACGCCCGCCGGCAGCGGCTTGCCCCAGCCCGCCTTCTCGGCCGCAGCATTCAGCACGGCGAGATGCTTGGGGTGGTTCTTCATCAGGGCCCGGCGGAACTCGAGCGGGTCCTTGCCGGCGGCATTGGCCAGCTCGTCGATGAAGGATTCGAGATAGATCGCGTTCTGGTTCAGGTTGACGCCGCGCCAGAAGCCCGGCGGCACATGCGGGTTGCGCATGGCGTGGTCGATCAGCAGGTTGGGGATGCTGTAGCCGATCGAGGCCTCCGGTCCCGAGGCGTTCAGCCCCTGGAAGACGACCGGATCGCGGCCATTCTGGATGTTCTGCGGGAAGATGCCGGCGACGATGGACTGGCCGGAGATGCGCATGTGAAGGCCGGTCAGATTGCCGTCCTTGTCGAGCGCGCCGGTCATCTTGCACTGGGTCAGCGGGTGGAAGCGGCCATGCAGCATGTCCTCCTCGCGCGACCAGATCAGCTTCACCGGCGTGCCGGGGATCTGCTTGGCGATGGCGACGACCTGGCGGACCCAGTCATGCACCGCGCCGCGCCGGCCGAAGCCGCCGCCGAGATCGATCTTGTAGGCCTCGCATTTGGCGATCGGCAGGCCCGAGGCTTCGGCGGTGGCGGCGAGCGCCGCCTCGCCGTTCTGCGTCGGCGTCCAGACCTCGCATTTCTCGGGCGTGTAGAGCGCGGTCGCGTTCATCGTCTCCATGCAGGCATGGTTCTGGAACGGGTAGGAATAGACCGCCTCGATGGTGCGGGCGGCGCCGGCGATCGCGGCCTTCACGTCGCCGTTCTGGTTACCGACGACGGCGCCGGGGGCATCGAGCCCCTCCTTCAGCCACTCGGCCAGGCTCGCGCTGGAAACCTTGGCGTGCGGCCCCTCGTCCCAGATGATCGGCAGCGCGTCGAGCGCGGTCTTGGCCTGCCACCAGGTGTCGGCCACCACCGTCACGGCGCTGTCGCCGACGGGCAGCACATGCTTCACCCCGGGCATCGCCTTGATCTTGGCGGCGTCGAAGCTCTTCACCTTGCCGCCGAAGACGGGGCAGTCCTTGATCGCGGCGTTGAGCATCCCCGGCAGCTTGAAGTCCATGCCGTAGATCTTGGCGCCGGTGGTCTTGTCGGCGGTGTCGAGCCGGGCCAGCGGCTTGCCGGCGATGATCCAATCCTTGGGATCCTTCAGCGCGACGTCCTTGGGCGCCTCGAGCTTGGCGGCCGCAGCGGCGACCTGCCCATAGCGCAGCGAGCGGCCGGAGGCCTTGTGGGTGATGACGCTCTTCTCGGCGGTGCATTCGCCGGCCGGCACCTTCCACTCATTGGCGGCAGCCTGGATCAGCATGGTGCGGGCGCCGGCGCCGCCCTTGCGGACATATTCGTGGCTTTCGCGGATGCCGCGGCTACCGCCGGTCGAGAAATTGCCCCAGATGCGGTTGCGGGCGACGTTCTGGCCGGGCGTCGGGTATTCGGTCGTGACCTTCGACCAGTCGCAGTTCAGCTCCTCGGCGACGAGCTGGGCGAGTCCGGTCAGGGTGCCCTGTCCCATTTCGGAGCGGGCGATGCGGATCACCACCTTGTCGTCGGGGTGGATCACGACCCAGGCGTTGATCTCGGGCACGGCGCCCTGCGCCTGGACATCGCCGAAGGGGATGGCGAAGCCGAAGCTGAAGGCACCTGCTGCTGCCGCAGAGCCGGCGAGCATCCCGCGGCGGGACAGGCCTTTGCGGGCGGAAGCGGTGGTCTCATGGGTGGTCGAGGCGGATGTCATGTCGTCCTCCGGATCGGTTGGTCGCGAGGGAAGCGGCGGTCTTGTCCAGATCCGGCCGCGCTCGACCCCGCGCATGGGGAAACAAGTCCAGGCGAGACCTCAGCCGCGGCCGAGCGTCCCGCCCGCGACGACATCGAGGATCGCGGTCTTGACCCGGGCATAGGTGCCGCAGCGGCAGATGTTGGTGATCTCGGCAGCGATATCGGCCTCGGTCGCCTTCGGATTGGCCTGCAGCAGGGCGGCGGTCGCCATGATCATGCCGCTCTGGCAGAAGCCGCACTGCGGCACCTCGTGCTTGATCCAGGCCTGCTGGATCGGATGCTTGCCGTCGGGGGATAGCCCCTCGATCGTGACGATCTTCTGTTCGGCGGTGACCGCGCTCAGCGGCAGCGTGCAGGCGCGCGTCGCGACACCGTCGATGTGGACCGTGCAGGCGCCGCACTGGGCGATACCGCAGCCATATTTCGTGCCGGTCAGGCCGATCTGCTCGCGGATCACCCAGAGCAGCGGCGTATCGCCGGCTGCTTCGACATCCAGCATCTTGCCGTTCACATTGAGCTTCGCCACCGCAGACCTCCCGGTTTTTGTCAAGAAGGACGGCGGGAGAGCCAGCGCGCCCCGCCGCAAAGCCGGCACGCCCCGCGGCGCTCCAGCCAGACTTGAATTGGAACAGAGTGAAGCTCAGTTGCGGGCGCAAGCCAACAGCGACCGCCTCGCCGATCACGCCGCGTGAGAGGATGATTTTGTTCCCACAAGCCGACTCGAGGCGTGGTTTCTGTTGCAGGGGCGCGGGCTTGCGGGCCGAAAGGTGCGCTGACGTCCCAATACCGCCGGGCGCGGAATCACGGCAACGTGATGGCGGCGGCGGACCGTCCGCCGGGCCGTTCAGGGTTCGGCGGAGGCCATGGGCTCGACCGGCAGAGTGACGATGCGGATGGCGGTGTCGTCGGGATCATTGGCGATGCCGAAGCCGAGCTGGCGGCAGAGCGCGAGCATGCGCGTGTTCTCGGCCAGCACCTGGCTGCGAATGGTCTTCAGCCCTTCGGCGCGCGCCCATTCGATGATCAGCGTCATCAGGGTCCAGCCGAGACCCAGCCCCTTCATGTCGGAGCGCAGCAGAATGGCGTATTCGGCCTCCTCATGGGCGATGTCGGCGTGGAGACGCACGACGCCCGCGACCTCGCCCGCCTCGTCGAGCGCCACGAAGGCCATGGCACGGGCATAGTCGAGCTGCGTCAGATGGGCGAGGAAGGCGTGGCTGAACGCCTTCACCGGGGCAAAGAAGCGCAGCCTCAGATCCTCCGGCGTCACCTTCTTCAGCATCTCCGCGATGGCGCCCTCGTCGTCCGGGCGGATCGGCCTGACCTCGAATTCGCGCCCGCCCCGCAGGGCGATCCGCTTCGCCCAGGTGCCGGGGTAGGGCCGGATCGCCGGGCGGCGGCGCTGCTCGGGCCGGCGCTCCAGCATGATGCGGGCATCGACCGCGATCACACCGGTCTCGTCGGCGAGCAGGGGGTTGAGGTCGAGCTCGCGGATCTCGGGCAGATCGACCGCCATCTGGCCGACGGCAACGATCGCGGCGGCGACCGCCTCGAGGTTCGCCGCCGGCACGTCGCGATAGGCCGCGAGCACGCGCGAGACCCGGGTTCGCGCGATCAGCCGGCCGGCGAGGCCGAGATCGAGCGGCGGCAGCGCGACATGGCTGTCGTCGATCAGCTCGGCGGCGGTCCCGCCCCGGCCGAAGACGACGACGGGCCCGAAGCAGGGATCGGTCGCGAAGCCGACGATGAGTTCGCGCGCCTTGGCGCGCTGGGCCATGGGCTGCACGGCAAGACCGGTGATCCGCGCACCCGGCCGCTCGCGCCCGACCCGCGCCAGCATGCGCTGCGCCGCCTCGCGGAAGGCTGCCTCCGTCGCGAGATCGAGCGCGACGCCGCCGACATCGGATTTATGGACGATGTCGGGCGAGACGATCTTCAGCGCCACCGACCGGCCCGAGGACAGGAAGGGCTGGGCCGCGACCAGCGCCGCCTCGACATCCGCCGCCACCACGGGCTTGAGTTCCGGAACGCGATAGATCGCCAGCAGCGCGGAGACCTCGCCGGCGTCGAGCCAGTCGCGCTCCTGCGCCAGCGCGCGCGCGACGATCGCCCGCGCCTGGGCCAGATCGGGCGGGGGCATGTCGTCGGCCGAGGGCGGCGTCGCCATCAGCTCCGCCTGCAAGCGGGCATGGCGCAGCAGGTGCTGGAAGCCGAGCACCGCCTCGGCCCCCGTGGCGAAGGAGGGCAGCCCGGCCGCGGCGAAACGCGCGGCGACGGCCTCGTCGCCGCCGATCCAAGCCGCCAGGACGGGCTTGCCCCGGCCCGTCGCCTGGACCGCCGAGACAACCGCATCGGCACAGGCTTCGGCCTGCGCGAGACGATGCGGCGCATGGACCGCCAACACGGCGTCGACGCCGGCATCGGCGAGCAGGTCTGCGACGATGCCGGCATATTGAGCCGGCGTCACGACCTCGACCACCGCCTCTCGCGACGCTCCCGCCGCGCCGCCGTCGAGCCTCGCCAGGCTGCCGCCGAGCTGGCGCAGCCGCCCGGCCGCGAGAGCGGCGAGGCCGGCGCCGTTGCTGACGATCGCCAGTCTGCCGCCGACGAGCTGACGCATGCGCCCGAGCGTCTCGGCGGCAGCGAAGAGCTCGTCGAGATCGTTCACCCGTAGCAGGCCGGCCCGATGGAAGGCGGCGTCATGGGCCCGGTCGGGCGTGACGATCAGGCCCGCATGGGTCAGCCCCCTGGTCTCGCCTGCGGGCTGCCAGGGCTTGAGCACGAGCACGGGCTTCAGCCGTGCCGCCGCGCGCGCCGAGGAGAGGAAGCGCGCCGCATCCTCGACCTCGTCCAGCGCCAGCAGGATTGCGCGGGTGCGGCCGTCCTGCCCGAAATGATCGAGGCAGTCGGCGAGATCGACATCCGCGGCGGCGCCCAGCGTCACGGCGCCGGAGAACCCGACCTCGCGCCGCGCCGCCCAGGCCAGGACGCCGGCGGCGATCGAACTCGACTGCGCCACGAGGGCGACGCCCCCCGCTTCCGGCACGAAGGGCGCGAAGCTGGCGTTGAGACGCAGGCGCGGCGCGACGAGACCGATCGAGTCGGGGCCGAGCAGGCGGATGCCGGCCAGGCGCGCCGCCGCGCCCAGCGCGCCCGCATCGGACCGCTCGCCATCGGCGACGAGCACACCCGCGCAGCCGCGTCGGCCGGCGGCAGTGATGACCTCAGCCGCCCCCGCGGCCGGTGCGATCACGAGATCGACCGGCAGCGCCAATTCGTCGAAGCCGGGCACGGCCTCGAACCCGTCCGCGCTGCCGCCGCCCAGCACGAAGGCGCGCCCGGCATAGCCTGCGCCGTGGATGCCCCCGAGCAGCGGGACGGTGGAGGCTCCCGGCGGCGCCCAGACCGCCAGCGAGGCCGGTTCGAGCATGCGTTTCAGTCGGTCCATGGTCATCGAAATATCGTAGCAGATCGCGACGTGCGGATATGTGACGGCGAGGGCCGCGCGCGGAACCCTTGCTCGCGCCCATGCTTTCCCCCAGAGGGAATGCGACGCCCCGACGACAGGACGCGCCATGCCCATCGCCTTCGACAATTCCTATGCCAGGCTGCCGGAGCGCTTCTTTGCGCTGACCCCGCCGACGCCGGTGCCCGAGCCTCGGCTGGTGCGGCTCAACCCGGCGCTGGCCGAAGAGCTCGGGCTCGATCCCGCTTGGCTCTCCGGCCCCGAAGGCCTCGCCATGCTGTCGGGCAACGCGATCACCGAGGGCTCGACGCCGATCGCGACCGCCTATGCGGGGCACCAGTTCGGGAGTTTCGTGCCGCAGCTCGGCGACGGCCGGGCGATCCTGCTGGGTGAGGTGATCGACCGCTCGGGCCGCCGCCGCGACATTCAGCTCAAGGGCGCCGGGCGCACGCGCTATTCGCGCGGCGGCGACGGGAGGGCGGCGCTGGGGCCCGTGATGCGTGAATACATCGTCAGCGAGGCGATGGCGGCACTCGGCATCCCGACGACGCGGGCGCTCGCCTTCGTGCTGACGGGCGCCCGCGTGATGCGCGACGCGATCCTGCCCGGCGCGGTGCTCACCCGCGTGGCGTCCAGCCATATCCGCGTCGGCACCTTCCAGTTCTTCGCGGCGAGGCAGGACACCGACGCCCTGCGGACGCTGGCCGACCATGTCATCGCGCGCCATCACCCGCAGGCGGCGCAGGCACCGAACCGCTATCTCGGCCTGCTCGAGGCGGTGATCGCCGTGCAGGCGGACTTGATGGTGCGCTGGCTGCTGGTCGGCTTCATCCATGGCGTGATGAACACCGACAACGTCTCGGTCGCTGGCGAGACGATCGATTACGGCCCCTGTGCCTTCCTCGACGGCTATGATCCCGCCACCGTGTTCAGCGCGATCGATACCGGCGGTCGCTACGCCTATGGCAACCAGCCGAGCATCGCGCTGTGGAACCTGACCCGTTTCGCCGAGGCGCTGCTGCCGCTGCTGGCTGAGACGATCGACGAAGCGGTCGCGGTCGCGCAGGCCGCGCTCGCCGGGTTCGCGCCGCGCTTCCAGGCCGGCTACGACGCCGGCATCGCGTGCAAGCTCGGACTGCCCGGCGACCGCGAGGGCGACACCGTCCTCGGAGCGGAGTTCCTGGGGCTACTCGGGGCGGCGCAGGCCGATTTCACGCTGGGTTTCCGCCACCTCGCGAGACTGCAGGCGGGCCAGACGGACGAGGCCCCGCTGCGCGCCGCCCTGGCGCAGCCACCGGCACTCGACGGCTGGCTGGAGCGCTGGCGCGAGCGCAGCGCGGGAACCGCGCCTGGTGCGCTGCTCGCGATCAACCCGGCCTATATCCCGCGCAACCACCGAATCGAGGCCGCGATCGCGGCGGCGCAGGAGCAGGATGATTTCGGCCCCTTCGAGGAACTGCTGGCGGTGCTCGCCGAGCCCTTCGTCGAGCGTCCAGCCTATGCGGATTACGAGAATCCACCGCAGCCCGAAGAGCGCGTGCTGCGGACCTTCTGCGGAACCTGAGGCAACAGAGGAGAGGCTCAGGCCGCGCGCACCTCGCCGCGCCGCCGCCTCAATGCCCGGCCAGCCGACCGGGGGGAGGCCCCTCGGCGATCTTGCCCATCAGCCAGCCGACGAAGGCCTGGATCTCGGGATTGTCCCGCTCCTCGCGGCGATAGATCAGGCGGTGGGCCACGACCCCGATGCCGGTCGGCCCCAGCGGCATGACCAGCCGGCCGGCGGCGAGCAGGTCGCGCGCCTGCAACGTCGATTCGAGCGCGAGGCCCAGGCCGTCCACGGCGGCGGCCAGCGCGAGATGGGCGCGGTCGAACTGGAGGCCGCGCGCGCTCAGGGGCTCGAAGGGGGCGTGGCGCGCGGTCCACTGGTCCCAGGGCACAACGCAGCGCAGCGAGTGGATCAGCGGCACGCGAGCGATGTCGCTCGGCGCCTCCAGCGCGTGCGCAGCCACGAAGGCGGGGCTGGCGAGCGGGACGATCAGTTCCTCGCCCAGCGCCACCGCCTCGCAATCCTCGGGGACCGGCCGCGCATACTGGATGTCGATGAGGATGCCGTCCTTTCCGAGGCGGGCCGGCTCATGGCTGGCGAAAAGCGCAACGTCGATGCTGGGATGTTCACGCAGGAACTGGCCGAGCCGCGGCATCAGCCAGAGCGTGGCAAAGCTGGGCGAGGCATGGATCGGCAGGCGCCGCACGCCCGCCCCCGACGCGACCCGGATCGTCGCCGTCATCAGCCGCGCGAAGCTCTCGCCGATCGCGGCGGAATAGGTCAGCGCCTCCTCGGTCGGGACGACGCTGCGCCGCACGCGCCGGAACAGGGGCCGCCCCAGCATGCCCTCCAGCGCGCGCATCTGATGGCTGATCGCCGAGGGCGTCAGGTTCATCAGTTTCGCCGCACCCGCGAAGCTTCCAGCCTCCATCACGGCCCGGAAGGTCTGCAGCCATTGCAGCGGTGGCATACCTCCGATCATCAGTGAATCCTATTCGTCGATCATGCCAAACTTATTCGTTTTTCCTGGGAGCAAACCCCATGTTACGGCTATGACATGAGGAATGCAGCTCATCAAACGAAGCTGTGGCCCGCAGGGAGGAAAGACGCGCCGGCAACCGGCGCCAGGTGACGCGCAGCCCGCGATCGCCACCCCTTTTCCCGCGTCGCCTTCCTCGAGTGACGAGACGTCCGACCTCCGTGGTCGGCCTGGCGAGGAAAGAAACGGCGCATGAACCTGCACAGACTGCTTCTCGAACGGAAGGCCGCCGGCAAGCCGGTCACCGTCGCCATCATCGGCGCCGGCAAGTTCGGCACCATGTTCCTTTCCCAGGCCCGCGGCACGGACGGGATGCACATCGTCGGCGTCGCCGATCTCAACACCGCCCGCGCCCGCTCGCAGCTGAAGCTGGCCTGCTGGCCGGAAGAACAATACGCGGCCACCTCGATCGACGATGCGCTGAAGAACGGCGCGACGCTCGTCACCGAGGACGGGGACGCGCTGATCGACCATCCCGGCGTCGAGGTCATCATCGAGGCGACGGGCGATCCGGGCGCCGGCATCCGCTTCGCGATGCGCGCCATCGCCAACGGCAAGCACATCGTCATGGTCAATGTTGAGGCCGATGCCTGCGCCGGGCCGCTGCTGGCGCGCAAGGCGCGCGAGGCCGGCGTGGTCTATTCGCTGGCCTGGGGCGACCAGCCAGCCCTGATCGCGGACCATGTCGACTGGGCCCGCGCCTCGGGTTTCCGGGTCGTCAGCGCCGGCAAGGGCACGCGCTACCACCCGACCTACCACCAGTCGACGCCCGACACGGTCTGGGACATCCTCGACAAGTACATGAAGATCAAGGATCGCAACTCGATCAATCCGAAGATGTTCAACTCCTTCGTCGACGGCACCAAGTCCGGCATCGAGATGACGGCCGTCTGCAACGCGACAGGGCTGGAATCGCAGGCCGAGGGCCTGTCCTTCCCGCCGGCGACGCGGTTCGAGCATGCCGAGATCTGCAAGCCCAAGGCCGATGGCGGCGTGCTGGAGCGGGCCGGCGTCACCGAGGTCACCTCCTCGGTCTATCGCGACGGCACGGATGTGCCCCATAGCCTGGTCATGGGCACCTATGTCGTCTTCGAATCCGACAGCGCCTACAGCGAGGAATGCTTCCGGGAGTATTCGATGCTGCCCGACAAGAGCGGCCGCTATTCCTGCCTCTACCGTCCGATCCACATGATCGGGCTGGAACTCGGCATCTCGGTCGCCTCCGCCGCGCTGCGCCATGAGCCGACGGGCGCGCCGATCTGCTTCAATTCCGACGTCGTCGCCACCGCCAAGCGCGACCTCAAGGCCGGCGAAATGCTGGATGGCGAGGGCGGCTTCTGCGTCTGGGGCAAGCAGACGCCGGCCAAGACCTCGCTTGCGGAAGGCTATCTGCCGCTCGGACTCGCCCACCGCGTCAAGCTCAAGCATGATATCGCGCTGGGCCAGCGGCTGAAATGGTCGGACGTCGCCTTCGACGCCGACGATGCCGCGGTCAAGGTTCGCCGCGAGATGGAGGATCACTTCCGGGGCTGACGTCGCCCCGGCCTAGCAGTGCAGACCGGCGAGAGCCCGAGCTAACGGGCCGGCCCAACGTCCAGGGAGGACATTATGACCAAGAGCAGAACAGACCAGCCGACCCGCCGGACCGTCCTGGCAGGAGCCGCGCTCAGCGCCGGCCTCATCGCCATGCCCGGCATTCTGAGGGCCCAGCAACTGAAATGGATCGGAGCTTCGGCAACGCCGCAGACCGACTTCATCTCCCAGAGCCTCGACGTCTTCGCCGCGCGCGTGAAGGAGCTGACCAAGGGCCAGATCGACATCGCGTCGCACCACGCCGGCGCGCTCGGTGGCGAGCGCGAGAATGTCGAGGGGCTGCTGCAGGGCTCGATCCATGTCGCGACGCCGGGCGCCGCCCTGCTCGCCGGCTGGTACAAGCCGGCCGAGGTCTTCACCTATCCCTATCTGTTCAAGAACGTCGCCCACAAGGACAAGGTCATGACCGCGCTCATGACCGAATACGGCAACGACGTCGCGGCGCAGGCCAAGCTGCGTCCTCTCGGCGCGATTCCGCGCATGCCGCGCCAGCTCTCCTCCAGCCGCGTCGTCAAGACGCCGGCCGATCTCAAGGGCTTCAAGATCCGCGTGCCGGAGACCACGATGTGGCGCCGGACCTTCGAGCGCTTCGGCGCCTCGCCGACGCCGCTGCCCTGGCCGGAGGTGTTCCAGGCCCTCAAGTCGGGCGTGATCGAGGGCCAGGAAAACCCGATGGCGCTGACCTATAACGGCGGCATCTTCGACGTGAACAAGAACTTCGCCCTGACCGAACACATGATGCAGGACAACATGATCGTGATCTCGGAAGCGAGCTTCCGCGCGGTCAACGAGGACCAGCGCAAGGCCCTCGTCCAGGCCGCCCGCGACATGGAGGACTCGCTGCGTCCGAAGGTGATCGCCGACGATGACCGCATCCTCGCCCTGGTCAAGGCCAAGAACATCGCGATCAACGATGTCGACAAGGACGCCTTCCGAAAGACGCTCGAAGGCATGGAGACCGAGTTCGCCCATGTGAAGAAGTGGGTCGACCGGATCAAGACGATCGCCTGATCGCCGCCGTCGCAGCCGGGCCCACAGCGGGCCCGGCAACCTTCCCCCGCATGACAGGATTGCCATGCAGCCCCTGACCGGCCTGCCAGCGCTTTGGCGCAGGCTCTGCGACTTTTGCGAATGGACGGCGCGCGCCATCGTCGGCGGCTCCATCGCCGCCATCGTGCTGATTACGATCGCGGCGGTCTGGTATCGCTACGGGCTCGAGCGCCCGCTGTCCTGGACCGAGCAGGTCTGCCGGATCCTGTTCGTCTGGTCGGTCTTCGCCGGCGCGGCGGTGCTCTACCGCAACATGCTGCACATCGCGATCGACATGTTCGTGCTGATGCTGCCGCAGCGGCTGCAGACGCTGGTGCTCTGGCTCAACCAGGGGCTCATCCTGCTGCTGGCCGTGCTGATGCTCTGGTTCGGGCTGCAGATCTCGATCGGCACGCTCGGCCAGACCTTCGGGGCGCTGGAGATCAGCCCCGCCTCCTTCTATTTCGCCGCGCCGTTCTGCGCCGCGCTGATGATCGTGTTCTGGGTCGAGAAGCTGTTCGATCCGGCCCGGCGCGATCCACTCGGCGACGTGCATCTCTAGGAGACGACCCGATGGCCGGCGTGCTGATGCTCTCCTTCGGCGTGATGATGGTGCTGGGCCTGCCGATCGCCTTCGCGATGGCGCTCGCCGCCGTCATGACGATCGCCAATCACCCGACGCTGCCCTTCTCGGTCTTCGTGCAGCGGGCGCTGATCGGTGCGGATTCCTACTCGCTGCTGGCGATCCCGTTCTTCATCCTGGCCGGCAACATCATGAATGTCGGCGGCATCACCGCCCGCATCATCAGCTTCGCCAATGCCTGCGTCGGCCGGTTCAGTGGCGGGCTCGGCCTCACCACCGTGATGTCCTGCATGGTGTTCTCCGGCGTCTCCGGCTCGGCGGTCGCCGATGCGACCGCGCTCGGCAAGGTGCTGATCCCGGGCATGAAGCGCTCGGGCTACGATCCGGGCTTCGCCGCCTCGATCACGGCCTCGGCCTCGGTGATGGGGCCGATCATTCCGCCCTCGATCCCGCTGGTGATCTATGCCCTGTCGGTCGGCAAGGGCGTCTCCGTCGCCGCCCTGTTCCTCGGCGGCGTCATCCCAGGCCTGCTGCTCGGCGGCGGGCTCGCCGTGGTCGTCTACCTGATCTCGCGCGCCCGGAAATACCCGGTCCACGAGGCGGTGCCGATGCGCGAGGTGCTGCGCTCCGGCGGGAAGGCGATCTGGGCGCTGATGATGCCCTTCGTCATCCTGTTCGGCGTCACCGGCGGCGTGGTCACGGTCACCGAGAGCGCTGCGGTCGCGGTTCTCTATGCGCTCTTCGTCGCGATGGTGATCCACCGCGAACTGTCCTGGCGCCAGCTCTGGAGCATCTGCGTCCAGAGCGGGCTCGATTCCGCCGTCGTCATGATCATCATCGCCTTCGCCGCCGGCTTCGGCTGGCTGATGGCGGTGAGCGGGCTGCCGCGCGAGATCGCCGCGTGGATCGGCGCCTTCTCGACCAATCCCTGGGTCATCCTGCTGCTGATCAACGTGCTGCTCCTGATCGTCGGCTGCTTCATGGAAGCGATCGCGGCCATGATCATTCTGATCCCGGTGCTGATCCCGATCGTCGAGGCGGTCGGCATCGATCTGGTGCATTTCGGGCTGGTCATCGTCTTCAACCTGATGCTCGGCCTGCTGACGCCGCCGGTCGGCATTCTCCTCTACATCTGCGGCAACTTCGCCCAGGTGAAGATCGAGCGGGTCGTACGCGAGGTCCTGCCCTTCCTCGGTGTCGGGTTCGGCGTGCTGGTGATCATCACCTTCATCCCCGAGGTCGTGCTCTGGCTGCCGCGGCTCGTGCTGAACTGAGCCGGGCGGCGGCGCCATGCGCGCCGCGCCGGCCCCGGCCCGCGCAGCGCAGGCCCGGGGGTCTGTCGCGCCCCGCCCCCGTCATGCTCTGATCGCGCGCCGGCCGCCCAAGAGCCGGTGCGAGGAGACCGACGATGGATGGCCGCCGCCCGACGATCCAGTCCCGCCACGGCATGGTCGCCGCGGCCCATCCGCTCGCGGCCCAGGCGGGCGCGCGGCTGCTGATCCAGGGTGGCAACGCGTTCGATGCCATCGCTGCCACCGCGGCGGCGCTGACCGTGGTCGAACCGTTCATGTCGAGCCTGTCGGGCATGGGCTCGGCGACGCTCTGGTCGGCGGCGGAGGGGTGCGTGAGCGTGCTCGATTTCGTGCCGCCGATCCAGAAGAGCTTCCCGGCCGAACGCTTCACGCAGCGCAGCGACCTCGAGCGCGGCCCCCATGCCGTGGCGATGCCGGGCAACCTCGCCGGCTGGTGCGAACTCGTCTCGCGCCATGGCCGCAAGACGCTGGCCGAGGTCTTCGCCCCGGCGATCGCGCTCGCCCGGGACGGCTTCGCCCTGTCGGAGTTCGGCGTCGCCGAGTTCAACGAGCAGGCGCCGCTGCTGCAGGCCTGGACCGAGCTCTACCCCGGCTTCGCCGCGACCTACCTCCCTGAGGGAGGCCCCGTCCGCGTCGGCCAGGTGCTGCGCCAGCCCGATCTCGCGACAACATTCGCCGCCATCGCGGTGGAGGGGCCGGATCATCTTTATCGCGGCGCGCTGGGGCAGCGCATCGTCGCCCATCTGCGTTCGCTCGGCGGGCTGATGACGATGGAGGATCTCGCGGCGGTGGCGCCGCGCTGGCGCGAGCCCTTCGCGGCCTCCTATCGCGGCCTGACCGTCCATGTGCCGCCGCCGCCCTGCGAGGCCTTCCAGCTCCTGCTCAGCCTGAAGATCCTCGAGGGCTGCGATCTCGGCGCCGTCGCCAAGGATGGGCCGGAGCATCTCGACCTGGTCTTCCGTGCGATCCGGCTGGCGGCTGGAATCCGCATTGCCGCCAACAACCCCTCGCCCGAACGCCTCGCCGCGATCTTCGGGGAGGACGCGCTCGCCGCGCTGCGCCGGCGCCTCTGCGACGGTGTGCCGGTCGAGGGGCCGACGGAGCAATGGACGCCGCAGCAAGGCGAGGACCCGGCACATACGACCTCTTTCTCGGCGGCAGATGCGGAGGGCAATCTGGTGTGCATCACCAACAGCCTCGGCAGCCCCTTCGGCAGCGGGATCGTGGTGCCGGGCACCGGCGTCTGCCTCAACAATTTCCTGTACTGGTCGGACGTCCAGACCGGCAGCCCGAACCGCTCGAAGCCCGGCGACGAACTGCCGATGTGCATGTCGCCCAGCCTGTCGACACGCGAGGGCCGCCCCGTGCTCGCGCTCGGCACGCCGGGCAGCTACGGCATCATGCAGACGCAGACGCAGGCGATGGTCCAGCATCTCGATTTCGGCCTGCCGCTGCAGGACGCGATCGAGGCGCCGCGCGCGCGGCTCTGGGACGGGCGGGCGATCGAGGCGGAGAACCGGATCGCGCCTGAAACGCTGGCCGAGTTGCGTCGGAGGGGCCATGCGATCACCGCCTTCGACACCGGCTGGACGATGCGCTGCGGCGGCATGCAGGCGGTGGCGGTCGACCCCGTCACCGGCGTGATGACCGGCGCGGCGGATCCGCGCCGGGATGGGTATGTCGTGGCGGTGTGAGGGGCTGCGCTCAGCCGCGGCTGGCGGTGCAGACGATCTCGATCAGCGCGCCGCCGAGATCGGCGACGCCGACGGTCGCGCGGGTCGGCAGGGCGTCGCCGAAGAACGCCGTCCAGACCGGGTCCATTTCCTTCTTGCCCGGCAGATCGGTGACGAAGATCGTCGCGGCGACGATCGCCTTGCGGTCGAGCCCGACCTCACCGAGATAGCCCTCGATCTTGGTCAGGATATTCTGGGTCTGCGGGCCCATCGTCTGGGTGATGTCGTCGGCGATGCAGCCGCCGACGAAGACGAGGTTGCCGGCCTCGACGACTCGGTTCTGGATCGGGGTCTTGATGTGGCGCTTGATGGTCATGGTCTTCTCTCTCAGGGGTGGGTGAAGCGGGAAATCTGGAGCCCGTCGATCGGGACGTTGCTCGAGCCGGTGGCGATGATCTCGGCCATCACGGCCCCGGCGCCCGGCCCGAGCTGGAAGCCATGGGCCGAGAAGCCGAACTGGTGGTAGACGCCCTCGTGCCTGGCACTCTTGCCGAAGACCGGCAAGTCGTCGGGCATGCGCGCCTCGATGCCGGCCCAGGCGCGCAGGATCGGCGCTCCCCGCATGATCGGGAACAGGTCCCAGACCGTCTTGGCGTTGGTGGCGAGCTTGCCCCAGTCGAGCACGGTGCGGTTCTCGTCGCGGATGGCGCGGCCGAGATAGCCGCCGCCGATCAGAACGGTGCCGTTGCCGAACTGCTTGAAGGAGAGCTTGCGCTTGCGCAGGATCACCACCGGCCTGATGAAGGCGGGCATCGCCGCCGTGATCATCAGCATCGGCGCGATGACCTCCAGCGGCACCGCCTCGCCGAGATCAGCCGCGATGCGGTCGGCCCAGGCGCCGGCAGCGTTGACGATGCGGGGGGCGAGGAAGGCGCCGTGATCGGTCTCGACGCGCCAGTTTCCGCCGTCGCGGGCCACGCCGGTGACGCGCACGCCTTCGCGGATGTCGGCGCCGAGGCTCTGCGCCTTGCGCTTGAAGGCCTGCGTCGCGCGTAAGGGGATCGCCGCACCATCGCGACGCGAGACGACGCCGCCGGGACAAGCGTCCGAGACGGCCGGCACGAGGCGGCGCAGTTCGGCCGCGTCGATCAGCTCTTCATGGTGGAAGCCGCGCAGGGTCAGCTCGTCGACGCGGGCGCGGCAGTTGCCGAGGTCCTCCTCGTCCTCCGCGACCAGCACCTGCCCGTCCGAGGTGAAGCCGCAATCGTCGTCGACGAGATCCTCGATGCGGTGCCAGAGCGCCATCGACGTGTTGGAGAGCGGAATCTCCGCGACATGGCGCGCGAGCTGGCGCACGCCGCCGGCATTGACGCCGGAGGCATGGCGCCCGGCATGGTCCTTCTCGATCAGGATGACCGAGAGCCCGCGCATCGCGCAATGCAGCGCCGTCGAGCAACCATGGATGCCGCCGCCGATGACGATGACGTCGGCACTGCGGCGCGCTGCGCTCACCGCACCACCGCTTTGATGGCGGCGTCCGTCGGGGGCAGGGCTGCGAGCTCCGCGAGCGTCACCGGCTTCACCGGCGGGCGCAGCCGGTAATAGCCGGTCTCTTCCGGCGATGCGCCGCGCTCCTGCGCGATCAGCTCGACCACGGTCGGGCCGCAGAGGCGGCCCTGGCAGGGGCCCATGCCGCAGCGCAGGAAGGCCTTCATCTGGTTGGGGCCGGTGACGCCGAGGCGCCGCGCCGTGTCGCGGATCTGGCCGGCCGTAACCTCTTCGCAGCGGCAGACGATGGTGTCGTCCTCCGAAGGCGCGAGGAATTGCGGCGCGGGACGATAGAGCAGGTCGAGGAAGCGCCGGCCGCGCAGGCTGCGGGCGAGTTCGGCCTGCGTCGGGGCGGCCTTCGCGTTGCGCTCGGCTTCCGAGATTCGGCCGAGCCGGCGCGCGGCGTCGAGCGCCGCGATCTCGCCGCGCAGTGCGGCGCTCTCGGCGCCGCCGATCCCCGCCCCGTCTCCGGCAATCGCGATGCCGGGGATCGAGGAGGCGAACCAGTCATCCACCGTCGGCGTCCAGCAATGCTGAACCGTGTCGAAATGCTGCGCGCAGCCGGCGGCATTGGCGAGGTTGATGCCCGGAATGACGCCCTGGTGCAGCAGCAGCGCGTCGCACGGAATCGTCTCGGTCGCCCCGCCACGCGTCACCGTCACGCCCGTGAGCTTGCCGGAGCCTTCAGCCGCCAGTGCGGTGACGCCGGTTTTGAAGGGCAGCTTGCCGCGGGCCGCGGCCATCAGCTTCAGGCCCTTGGCGAGGTAGGGCGAGCGCAGGAAATCGGGAAACGCGGCAATGGCAGCGAGCCAGTTGCGGCGCGGCGTGGTGTCGAGCACCGCGACAATATTCGCGCCCGCCGCCGCGAGCTGGCCGGCGAGCAGATAGAGCAAGGGGCCGCAGCCGGCGATCACGGTGCGGCCGCTCGGCACCAGGCCCGAGGCCTTGAGCGCGATCTGGGCGGCGCCCGCGGTCATCACGCCCGGCAGGGTCCAGCCCGGAATCGGGAAGGGCCGCTCCTGCGCACCCGTCGCCAGGATGACCTGCCCGGCGGCGATCAGCCGGGCCTGGCCGGCGAGCGAGAGGCCGAGTTCGAAACCGCCGGCCTCGTCGGGAGCGACCGACCAGATTGTGCAGCCCGGCGCATAGGCGGTCTTCGTCGACTTGAGCCGGTCGACCAGCGCCCCGCCCTTCCAGTAATCCTCGCCCAGCACGGCGCGCGGCGTGACCGGTGTCGTGGTGACGGCGCGGTAGATCTGGCCGCCGGGTGCGGGGTTCTCGTCGGCCAGCAGCACGGAGAGGCCGAGTTCGGCCGCGCGCGCGGCGGCCACGAGCCCGGCCGGGCCGGCGCCGACGACGGCAATGTCGTAATGCTCGGCGACCTGGCCGATTGTCTCGATCGTGATCATGAATTGGCCCCGTCGGGATGGCGGCGCCCGGCCTGGGTCTCGATCCGCATGCCCTCGCGCAGCGGCACGAGGCAGCCCTGGCGGTTGCCGACGCCATCGATGACGACGAGGCAGTCGAAGCAGACGCCCATCATGCAATAGGGCCCGCGGTCCGCGCCCGAGACCGGCGTCTGGCGGCAGGCCTGGACGCCATTGGCCAGCAGCGCGGCCGCCACCGTGTCGCCGGCGCGGGCCGTTAGGGCGCGCCCGTCGAAGGTGAAGCCGAGCGCCTCGGCCGGCTTCACCTCATGCATGGGCCGGAACATGGAACCTCCGTGCGGAAAAGGCATCGAGCGTGCCCGGCAACCCGCCCGACAGGATGGCGGGAGCGAGCGTCAGGACATGGTTGGCGGCGAGCGTCACGCCGGAATGGCAGGTGACGACGAAAGCGCCGGGATGGCTGAGCGACTGGTCGTAGATCGGGAAGCCGTCCGGGCTCATCACCCGCAGCGCCGACCAGGAGCGCACCACGTTCAGCCCCGCCAGCCGCGGGAACATCCGCACCGCGCGCTCGGCCATGACCGAGAGGATCGGCTGGCCGACCACGGTGTCGAAGCCGCGATCCTCCTGGCTGTCGCCGATCATAATGCCGCCCTCGTCGGTCTGGCGGATCGTCACCATCGGGTTGTGCAGGAAGGCGTCCGTCTTCTCGGTGACGATGATCTGGCCCTTGCTCGGCTTCACCGGCGCGTCGAGCCCGACCATCGGCGCGAGCCGCGCATTGCCAAGGCCGGCCGCGAGCACGACCTTGCCCGCCGCGATCTCGCCGAAGGCGCCCTTCAGCCGGAAGCCGCCCGCGTCCGAGGTGATGCTGTCGACGGTGCAGTTGGGGCGATAGTCGACGCCGCGGCGCGCGCTGGCGTCGCGCAGCGCCCGGAACAGCTTCAGCGAATTCACATGGCCGTCGAGCGGGCTGTAGACCGAGCCGACCACATCCTTCCCGATGTCGGGCAGGCGGCGCTTGGTCTCGTCATGATCGAGGATCTCATAGGGGAAATCACTCAGCGACATCTGGTTGTGCAGCCGCTGCATGGTCTGGCGGCGCTGCTCCAGCTCGGTTTCCGAGAGGCAGAGCATGAAGCCGCCGGGCTGGCTGTGGGCGACGTCGATGCCGGTGTCCTCGTGCAGCACCGCGGCGAGCTGGTGCCATTGCTCGGCCGACTGGCGCGACCACATCGCGTAGTCGGGCATGCCCAGCCCCTTGGACTGGACCCAGACCAGCGCGAAGTTCCCGCGCGAGGCGCGGAAGGCGACGTCGCCCTCGTCGAGGACGGTGACACGGGCGCCGCCGCGCGCCAGGCCGAGCGCCATCGCGCCGCCGACGACGCCACCGCCGACGACGACGATGTCGGCTTCCGATGACAATGCTGAGGTCGTCACGTCTGTCAGCCCTTTCCGGATCCGACGAAGAGGCGGTCGAGCCCGAACAGCCGGTCTAGCGCGAAGAGCAGGATCGCCGTCATCGCGATCAGGCAGGCGGACACCGCCGCGATCAGCGGGTCGATGTTGTCCTGGATGTAGAGGAACATGCGCACCGGCAGCGTCACGGTCGCAGGCGAGGCGATGAACACGGTCATCGTGACCTCGTCGAAGGAGTTGATCGCCGCCAAGAGCCAGCCGGAGACGACGCCCGGCAGGATCAGCGGCAGCGTCACCCGGCGGAACACCGTGGCCGTGCCGGCGCCGAGCGAGATCGCGGCATGCTCGATGCGCCGGTCGATGCCGTAGGAGGCCGCCAGCACGAGCCGCAGGGCGAAGGGGATGACCACGATGACGTGGCTCAGCACCAGCCCGACGAAGGTGCCGGAGATGCCGATCTGCGTGAAGAAGCGCAGGAAGGCGATGCCGAGCACGACATGCGGCACCATCAGTGGCGACATGAACAGCGCCGTGATCGCCTCGCGTCCGGGAAAGCGGTAGCGCGCGATGGCGAGCGCGGCGGGCACCGCCAGCATGATCGCGATCGTCGAAGACAAAGCCGCCAGCCAGAGCGAGTCGCGGAAGGCGCGGATGAACTCGGGATAGTCGAAGATCGCCCTGAACCAGCGCAGGCTCGGGCCGCGCGTCGGCAGCGAGAGATAACCCTCGGGCGTGAAGGCGACGATGCAGACGATCAGCAGCGGCGCCAGCATGAAGACGACGAAGCACCCGTGGAAGATCAGGGCGGGGATGCCGTTGCGTCTCATTCGAACACCTGTGCGTAGCGGCGCTCGATCAGGCGGTTGGAGCCGACGGTGATCAGCACGAGCGCGACGAGCAGCAGCGTCGCCACCGCGGCGCCAAGCGGCCAGTTCAGCGTGTTCAGGAACTCGTCATAGGCCAGCGTCGAGGCGACCTTGAGCCGGCGCCCGCCGATGATCGCCGGCGAGGCGAAGGCGCTCGCCGCCAGCGCGAAGACGATGATCGAGCCCGAGAGGATGCCCGGCACGATCTGCGGCAGGATCACGCGCCGCCAGATCGTCAAGCGGCCGGCGCCGAGCGAGAGCGCGGCGTTCTCGATCTGCGGGTCGAGCCGCTGCAGCGAGGCCCAGACCGCGAGGATCATGAAGGGGATCAGCACATGGATCAGTGCGATCACGACGCCGGTCTCGGTGAACATGAATTCGAGCGGCGACTTGATCAGGCCAAGCGCGATCAGCCCCTGGTTGACGAGGCCGGTCGAGCCCAGGAGCAGGGCCCAGCCGAGCGTGCGCGCCACGACCGAGACCAAGAGCGGCCCGATGATCACCAGCAGGAAGGCACTGCGCCAGGCCGGTGACATCCGGTTGAGGATGTAGGCCTCGGGCACGCCGATGACGATCGCCGCCAGCGTCACCAGGAAGGCGATGCGGAAGGTCCGCATGAAGATTTCGAAGAAATAGGAATCGGTGAAGACCTCGATCCAGTTCTTCAGCGTGAAGTCGGGCACGATGCCCTTGTACTGCCCCCAGTCGTAGAAGGAGAGCAGCACGGTCATGCCGAGCGGGATGATCACCAGCCCGAGGAAGACCAGCAGCGCCGGCCCGGTCAGCCAGTACGGCGCATTGCGCTGCGTGACGACGCCGCTCATGCCGCCGCTCATGCCGCCGCTCCGGCGGACAGGACGGCCGCGTCGGCAGCCGAGAAACGCAACCGCACCGTCTCGCCCTCGCCCGGCACGGCGGCGCCGTCATTGCCGCGCATCAGGGTGAGCGCTCCCGCCGCGCTCTCGGCGGTGAGCAGCCAATGCGTGCCCTGGAAGACGCGCCCCGTGATGCGGGCCTCGAGACCAGGCCCGCCGGCCGGCGCGAAGGTCAGGCGCTCGGGCCGGACGGCGAGTTGCAGCGGCCCCTTTCCGGCGCCCGGCAGGACGAGGGCGAGCCCGCCGACGGTGACCGCGCCCTGCCCGTCGCCGGTGGCGGCGAGCACATTGGTCTTGCCGAGGAAGCTCGCGACGAAGGCGCTCGCCGGCCGGTCATAGACCTCGTGCGGCGCGCCGATCTGCTCGATGCGGCCCTGGTTCATCAGCACGATGCGGTCCGAGAGCGCCATCGCCTCGTGCTGGTCGTGGGTGACGAGGATCGTGGTGGTGCCGATCGAGCGCTGGATCTGGCGCAGTTCGCCCTGCATCTCCTCGCGCAGCTTGGCGTCGAGGTTGGAGAGCGGCTCGTCGAGGAGAAGCAGGGCCGGCTTGATCACCAGCGCCCGCGCCAGCGCCACGCGCTGCTGCTGGCCGCCCGACATGCGGCGCGGATAGCGATCGGCGAAGCCCTTGAGGCCGACGAGTTCCATCGCCGCGAGCGTCTGGCGGTCTCGGTCGGCCTTGGCGATGTCCCGCATCTCAAGCCCGAAGGCGATGTTCTCCGCGACCGTCATGTGCGGAAACAGCGCATAGCTCTGGAAGACGATGCCGAGGCCGCGCTTGTTGGGCGCGATAGAGACCAGATCGGCCCCGTCGAGCCGAATACCGCCGGAATCCACATCGACGAAGCCGGCGATCATCTGCAGCGTGGTGGTCTTGCCGCAGCCGGAGGGGCCGAGCAGCGAAACGAATTCACCGCGCTCGACAGAGAGGTTCATGGCGTCGACGGCGGTGAAGCCGCCGAAGCGCTTGGTCAGGCCATCGAGAACGAGATGGGACATGGATGTCTTGCTGATTTCGTGAATGAGGTCGCGGAACCACGCCCGTCATCCCGGGCTTGACCCGGGATGACGGTGAGGTTCGTGAGCGAACGGTGCCCTACCGCTCGATCTCGCGGTTCCAGCGCCGGGTCCATTCCTCGCGCTTGGCATTGGCGATATCCCAGTCGACCGCCTTCAGCGCCTTGACCTCGTCGCCATAGGGCAGGCCCTTCTGCTCATCCTTGGTCAGCGTCACCGTCGTGTTGGCGGGGCCGAAGCCGGCGCCAGTGGCCATGATCTTCTGGATCGCGGGCGAGAGCATGAACTGGATGAAGGCGTTGGCCTCGGCGGGATTCTTGGCGCCCTCGACCGGGCAGGCGGCAATGCCCAGCGCGAAGCTGCCTTCCTTCGGGTAAACGAAGGCGACCGGGAAGCCGGTGTCGGCGAAGGCCTTGACGCGGCCCGAGCCCCAGACGCCGAGCACGGCCTGGCCGTTCTGGAACAGCTCCGTCATCTTCGCCGGGGACGGCTCATAGGCAACGATGTTGGGATTGATCTCGTCCTTGAAGGTCTTGAAGCCCGGCTCGATGTTGGCTTCGCCGCCGCCGCCGATCTGCGCCATCGCGATCAGGGCATGCAGGCCATAGGTGTTGTTGATCGGCGGGGTGACGACCTTCTTGCCGTAGGTCTTCGACTTCAGGTCGTTCCAGGAGGTCGGTGCCGGCCACTTGTTCTCGGCGAAGATCTTGGTGTTGTAGAACAGGCCCGTCGCGACGAGACCGAGGCCGACGCCCTTGTTGGACTTGAACCGCATCACCGGGGCGACGTCCTTGTAGACGGGGCCGTCGGTCAGCGTGCCGCAGAAGCCGAGTGCGACCGCCTGATAGGCCGGGCCGTCATCGACGATGGCGACGTCGATCTGCTGGTTGCCCTTCTGGGCCTGGAGCTTGGCGAGGGTGTCGGTCGAATTGCCGGCGACGTACTCGATCTTGACGTTGGCCTGCTTCTCGAAGACCGGCAGAATCTCCTTGCGCATGGTCTGCTCGAAGGAGCCGCCATAGCCGGCGACATACATCGTCTTCTGCTGCGCCATGGCCGCACCGGACGTCGCCAGGGCGGTCGTCGTCAGCAGCAATCCAACCCAAGAGAACTTCATGAACCCCTCCTCATTTTTGCGAGTGATCCGTGAAGGTTCTGCGACAGATTGTAACGGGTCAAATCGAATGATTCGCGCAGTCCATACACAAATGTTATGGTTTGGCCTTGCGCCGTGGAAGCCATGCTGAATCCCCGTCAAATCGAAGCCTTTCGGACCGTGATCGTCACCGGAGGGGTGACTTCGGCGGCAAAGGCGCTGAACATCAGCCAGCCCGCCGTGACGCGATTGATCCATGATCTGCAATATGTGCTCGGGCTGACGCTGTTCGAGCGGCGCGGAACGCGGCTGGTGCCGACCAACGAGGCGCTTTCGTTATATCGCGAGGTCGAGCGGCAGTTCGTCGGGCTGGAGCAGATCCAGAACGCGGCGCGCAATCTGCGCGACGGGCTCGCCGGCAGCCTGCGCATCGCCGCCCTGCCGACCTTCAATGTCGGCTTCCTGCCCCGGCTGATCGCGGCCTACATGAAGGACAAGCCAGACCTCGAGATCGCGATCTACGGCAGCATCTCGTCTCAGGTGGTCGACTGGGTGGCGACCGGCTTCTGCGACATCGGCTTCGCGCAGTATCCGCTCGACTTTCCCCATATCGACGTCGAACAGCTGCCGTCCGTGCCCGCCGTGGCCGTGCTGCCCGAGGGCCACCACCTCGCCGGGAAGCCCTATCTCGAGCCGCAGGATTTCGTCGGCGAACCCTTTGTCTCGCTCGCGGGATCGACGCAATGGCGCTACCGCACCGACGCGCTGTTCTCCGCCGCCCGGGTGACGCGGCAGATCAGGGTCGAGACGCCGCTGTCGATGATCGCCTGCTCGCTGGTCGCGTCGGGCGCCGGGATCGGCATCGTCGATCCCTATACCGCGGCCGAGTATGGCGGCCGTGGCATCGTGGTGCGGCCATTCCGACCCGACGTGCTCTACGAGATCGGCGTGGTCTGGCCGGCCGGGCGCTTCCGGTCACCGCTGGCGCTGGGTTTCGTCGAGACGGTGGTCGCCGCCATCCAGGGCCTCGCCGAACGCGCACAGGCCGGCCTGCCTCGATAGGCGGCGCGCAGATGCGGGCCGGTGTTGACGTCGACGACGCGCTTGCGCTCGACCTCGACCGGCCGGTCCCGGCCGCCGCCGAGTCGCTCGGCGGACAGTGATCACCTGGACAAAACAGCCAGAGCCGCCAGGCAGGGTGGCACTTGCCTTCAACCGGATTGACGCCGGCCGAACGGGACGCAGCCGGCAATCAGGGCCGCTCCCAGCAATGTCGTCCCCCAGACGACGATCTGCGGGCCTGTCAGGCCTGCGAAGCAACTGTAGAGACCGATGTAATCCATCTGCCAGCAATATCTGGCCGGGTTGGTGTAGTCGTAGGTCCGCGACATCATGCCGTTAAAAAACAGAAACACTCCAGCTGCCAGAACAAGCCATTTCATCATGCCCTCCCTCCTGCAGCGAGCCGACACGTGCGGTTCCGCCCCGGGGATGCTGACGCATTAGAGACCGCCCATGATCGTCATTCTTCCCGGATCGCACGCCTGAGATCGTTGCAGGCCGAGGCCGGCATGGCGTTGAGCCGGAATGTCCGGTCCGATGGCCCAAGCCTGATCTCGCGGCCCTTGTCGACGCTGACCAATTGACCCGTGCGCAGGCGCAGCGGGGACGACAGGCGCGCGAGAAGCCCGCCCCCGGCGGCCCTGATGTCGACGCTGCCGCCATCATTGCCTTCCTCGGCGTTCATGTGGTCCTCGCCCGTCACGCGACAACGCGCCCCCGGTTGGCCGAGGTTGATGATGTCGCCGTCCGCATTGAGCTTCTCACCCCCAAAAGGGTGCTCGCACCAGGCCATCGCGCGCCTGATTCGCGCATCGCCACGGCGCGCCAGTTCGACACGCAAGAATTCGACCGGCGGGAGTCCGACGCTGTCGGGAAGGCTCTCGCGGCTCACCGAAATGAGGATGCGCGTGACGGTCTGCGTGGGGTTCCGCGCCAGATGCGCGGCGTCATAGGTTCGTTCGAAACAGGCGCTGGCATCGGCGCCGCGGCCAAGCACGCCGGAAACGGCTGCGGCTGGAGCGGCACTGGCCATGAGCAATCCAGCTACGCTGAAGGCAAGGCGCATTGGTGTCACCCCATCTCGTCGGATTTGTCCCGATGCCACCGGCAGCATGAACTCGATACGCACACGCAGCAATATCGACACGAAAACGCGATCCGGTCACCGCCGCTTTGGAGCCATGATCGGCCGGAACTGCGCAGCTCTTTCGCTTTCGCCAGCTGCTGAGGATGGACATGGTGTTGAGCGTTCTAAGGAAGCGCTAACCGGGCACTTCCCTGCTCACCAGCGCGCAGCGGACCGACCACGCGCGGCGCTGCATCGAGGTCTTCCTGACCGGACCAGCGGAACGGCCGGGCGTCTGACCCTGCCCCCGCTGGCCTGGCTCAGCAGCAGCCGAGCCGCATGACGTAATGCCGGGTGACCGCGCTCTCCAGCGCCGGGAGCGCCGCGGCGAGGCCGGCGCGATCGGCGATGCCGGCACGGTAGATGCCGCGCAGCTCGTCATGGACGGCATCGAGATCGACACCCAGCACGCGGCCATGGGCGACGATGCTGCGGCCCGCGACGATCAGCTCGCGGATCTGGCGGCGGGTGGCGCGCGCGAACATCAGCTCGAGCGGATCGACCGGCATCAGCGCGTCCTCGTCGAGCGCGGCGCGGTCGAGGATCAGGAGGTCGGCCGCCTGCCCTTCCGCGAGCTGGCCGCCGGCGGGGGCGCCGAGCGCGATGCGCCCGGTCTCCAGCGCCATGGCGAGCGCCTCGCGCGGGCTGATCTTCGTGTCGAAGCCCCAGCCGCCATGCAGCGACCAGAGCAGGCGCAGTTCGCGCAGCGCGTCGTCGTCCTCGTCGAAGGCCTGGCCGTCGACGCCGAGCGCGACCTTGCAGCCGCGCGCCGCCATCTCGGCGACCGGCGCCAGCCCCGAGCGCAGCGCCAGATTGGAGGAGGTGTTGGTGGCGATGACGCAGCCGGCCTCGGCGATCATCTCCAGCTCGTCGGGGCGGGCCCAGACGCAGTGGGCCAGCGTCAGCCGCGGCGAGAGCAGGCCGATCTCCTTCCAGCGCTTGACCAACCCGCCCGGATAGGTCCGGTCGGCCCAGTCGCGCTGATATCTCGTCTCGAAGAGATGGGTGGTGATGCGGCGCCCGGTGCGCGCGGAGGCCTCCGCGATCGCCGCCCAGAGCGCGTCCGAGCCCCATTGCGGGCCATTGGGCGCATATTGGACATCGACCATCGGGCCGGCGATGGCGGCGGCGACGGCATCGACGCGGGCGATCTGCTCGGCGATCGGCAGCATCGGCGACAGATAGCGCGCCTCGATCTCGGCGCGGGCGACGGGGTCGAGATCGTCCAGCACGGGGGCGTGGTCGCCATAGACCAGCGGATTCTGGTCACGCATGCCGACGCCGAAGGCGATGCGCACGCCGATGTCGCGGGCGGCCCGGGCCATGGCCGCGGCCTCGGTGGCTAAGTCGGTCAGGCCCATCGGTCGGACATGGTGGATCATCACCGCGCCCTGGCCGCCGAGCGCGGCGCGCCCGAGCGGCGCCAGCGTCGCGAGATAGGGGTCGACCGGGGCAAACAGCGCCAGGCGGTGCAGCCAGAGTTCGAGCGGCCGGGCAAAGCCGCCGACCGAGCTGGTGCGGATCGGCCGGGCATGGTCATGGGCGTTGACCAGCGCCGGCAGCACGACGACGTCGTCACAGTTGCCCGCAGGCGCCCCGGCGATCGTGGCGATGGTGCCGCCCTCGATCGTCAGCGCCGCGTCCTGCAGGCTGCGGCGGGCATCGAAGGCGTGGCCGGCGGTGATCAGGCGCACAATCGGTCTCCGTCGCGAAAGGGGCCCTTGCCCCGGCCTCAGGCCGAGGCGAGGTCGGTTTTGCGGTGGGCCCAGCCGGTGACGCGTCGCTCGATCAGAGAGAACAGCACGTAGAGCGTGACGCCAAGCCCGGCCAGGACGAAGAGCCCCGCAAAAACGAGCGGCACGTTGAAGCTCGACGAGGCGATCATCATCATGTTGCCGATGCCGCGGTTCGAGGCGACCGTCTCCGCCACCACCGAACCGACGAAGGCGAGCGTGATCGCGACCTTCAGCGCCGCGAAGAAATAGGGCATGGCGCGCGGCAGGCTGACATTCCAGAGGATGTCGGTCTTCGAGGCCTTCAGCGTCTTCATCACGTCTTCCAGCTCGGGCTCGACCGTGGCGATGCCGGTCGCGACGTTCACCACGATCGGGAAGATGCAGATGATCATCGCGGTCAGGATCGCCGGCACCGTGCCGGCGCCGTACCAGAGCACGAAGATCGGCACGACCGCGACCTTGGGGATCGAGGAGAAGCCGACGAGCAGCGGATAGGCGGTGTCGTAGGCGAGCTTGGACGAGCCGATGAGAATGCCCAGCAGCAGCCCGATCACGACGCCGATGCCGAAGCCGACGATCGTGGTGTAGAGCGTCTGCCAGGTGTGCGGCCAGATCGCCGGCCAGTACTGGATCAGCGCCGCGATGATCTGGGTCGGTCGCGGCAGCAGGATGTCGGAGATGCCCGCCATGAGGCAGAACAGTTCCCAGAACAGGAAGACGCCGATGATGAGCGCCGTCGAGGCGCCCTTCTCGCGGATGATCTCGCCGAGACGTTCCATCAGAGGTTTCCCCTTATGCGTATCCCAACGAAGCATCTGCCAAGCGCCGTCATCCCGGGCGGAGCGAAGCGGAGACCCGGGATCCATTCCTGAACCTCAATCGGCAAGGCTCCGGAATGGATCCCGGATCGGCGCGGCTTCGCCGCTTGTCCGGGATGACGAGGAGGGTGTGACGAGCGCTGCATCTGGACGATCCTCACGCCGCGCCGGGCGCGTGGTTGACGATGCCGGTGCCGCCACGGGCGCCGACGATCATCGCCCGCAGGCGCTGGTTCAGCGCCACGAAATCCGGTTCGAAGGTCATGTCGATGGTGCGTGGCCGCGCCAGCGCGACGGGTGAATCGTCGAGGATGCGGCCGGGCCTGGCGCTCATCACGCAGATGCGGTCGGCGAGATAGGCGGCTTCCTTGAGGTCGTGCGTGACCAGCAGCACCGTCAGTTTCTTGGAGAGCCAGAGGTCCTGCATGATCGCCCAGAGCTCCTCCCGGGTGAACTGGTCGAGCGCGCCGAAGGGCTCGTCCAGCAGCAGAAGGTCCGGATCGTGAATCAGGGCTCGGCAGAGATTGGCGCGCTGCATCATGCCGCCAGAGAGCTGCCAGGGGAATTTGTCGCCGAAGCCTGCCAGGCCGACCTGCGCCAGCAGCGCCTCGACCCGGTCGCGATACTCGCCCTTGCGCTTGGCCCGGTAGCCCTGCCGGAAGGGCGGCACGATCTTGAGCGGCAGCATGACGTTGTCGCGGATGTTGAGCCAGGGCAGCAGGGTCGGGTTCTGATAGGCCATGCCGATGCGAATCGGCGTCGCGCCGATCTCGCGGCCGGCGACGAAGACATGACCCGTCGAGGGTTTCAGCAATTCGCCGACCATCTTCAGGATCGTCGACTTGCCGCAGCCGGAGGGGCCGACGAGGGCGACAAACTCCCCCTCGGTGATCTTGAGCGAGGTCGGCGCCAGCGCCTGCACCGCCTTGGCGCCGCGGCCATAGGTGATCGAGGCCTCCTCGAACTCGATGAAGGTCGAGGCCTGGCCGGTTTCGACCGGCCCGATGTCGCTGATGCCCGCGTTCACGATGCCGCTCCCTTGGCGCTGCCGGCCGGCCCTTGCAAACAGGCGGCCAGCGTCTGGTCGGCGTTGCGGATGGTGGGCTTTGGCATGGCCTGGATCGCCGTGACCTGCCGGCCCCAGCCGCTCGTCTCGGCCACGAGTTGGCGGTCGCGCTGGACGAAGCGGCCGCGCACCAGCGTGTGGACGGGGATGCCGGTGACGGAGACGCCCTCGAAGGGGGTGATCTTGCCACGCGACTGGAGGGTCTCCGCCCGGATCGTCTCGGTCCTGTTCATGTCGACGACGGCGATGTCGGCCTCCGCGCCGGCCTCGATGCGCCCCTTGACGGGCCAGAGCCCGAAGGCCTTGGCCGGCTTCTCGGCGGAGATGGTGACATAGTGCTCCAGCGTCAGGCGCCCTTTTGAGACCTCGTTCAGCATCAGCGGCATCTGCGTCTCGACGCCGGGGAAGCCGCAATCGGCCTGCCAGATCACGTCCTTGGTCTTTTCCTCGACCGTATGGGGCGCGTGGTCGGTCGCGATCATGTCAATGAGGCCCGATTGCAGCGCCGCCCAGATCGCGTCCGAATCCGAGGCCTCGCGCACCGGCGGGTTGACGCGGATGATCGAGCCGAGCCGCGCATAGTCGCGGGAGTCGAGCAGGAGATAACAGGGGCAGGTCTCGCCGGTGATCTCGACGCCGCGGGCCTTGGCAGCGGCCAGCGGGCGCAGTTCGGCGGCCGAGGAGATGTGCAGGATATGGATGCGCGCGCCGGTCCACTCCGCCAGTTCCGCCGCGCGGCTGACGGCCTCCGCCGCGACGATGGCCGGGCGTGCCGCGATATGGGCGAGCGGGTCGTTGCGGCCGGCCTCCATCAGGCGCTTCTGGCGCCAGGCCATGATCGAGGCGGTCTCGGCATGCAGCGAGATGCGCAGGCCCGAGGGCGCGATGATTTCGAAGCCCTCCAGCATCGCCCCCGTCGAGGGCGAAGGCAGGTTGCCGAAGGTGTTGCCCATGAAGCATTTGAAGGCGTTGACGCCGCCATCGATCAGGCCCTGGAGCTCGTCGATGTTGTCCTCGGCGAGCAGGCCATAGATGCCGTAATCGACATGGGCCTTGGCAGCGGCTGCCTGCTTCTGGCGCAGTTCCTTGACCGAGCGCGTCGGCGGGTTGGTGTTGGGCATCTCGAAGACGGTGGTGGTGCCGCCCATCGCGGCCGCGGCGCTGCCCGTGCGCCAGTCCTCCTTATGGGTGTAGCCGGGCTCGCGGAAATGAACGTGCACGTCGATGGCGCCGGGCAACAGGAACTGGCCGGAGACGTCGAGCGTCTCGCGCGCCGCCGGCATCGCAGCCGGCGCGCCGACGAGCGCGATGAGCCCGTCCTTGATCGCGACATCGGCGCGGGTGCGCGTCTGGCCGGTGACGACCGTGCCGCCCGCGAGGACGAGGTCGGCGATGAAGGGCGCGTCGGTCACGGCTTCGCTCACAGCATGGCCCAGCCGCCATCGACCGGCAGGTCGACGCCGGTGATCTGGCGGGAGACGTCGGAGGCGAGGAAGAGGCAGGCATTCGCCACGTCCTCATCGGTCGAGACGCGCTTCAGCGCGTAATCGGCGGCGTGCTTCTCGAAGGCGGCCTCCTCCGAGATGCCGAGGCGCTTGGCCATTTCCGGCACGACCTTGCCGCGGAAGCGCGGCCCGTCGACCATCCCGGGCGCAACGCAGTTGACGTTGATGCCATAGGGGCCGGCCTCGAGCGCGAAGCTCTTGGTGATGCCGCGCAGACCCCATTTCGAGGCCGAATAGGCCATGCGCCCGGCGCGCCCGCGCATGCCGAAGGTGCCGCCGACATTGACGATCTTGCCGCCCCTTTGCGCGATCATCGCCGGCAGGCAGGCGCGCATGGTGTTGAAGCAGCCGCGCATGTTGAGATCGACGATCTCGTCGAACTCCTCCTCCGTGGTCTCCCAGCCGGTCTTGCCGATCGGCCCCGAGCCTCCGGCGACATTGACGAGGATGTCGATGCGCCCGCCGAAGGCGTTCTTGGCCGCGCGCACCGCGTCGTCGCACTCACTGCCCTTGGTGATGTCGCAAGGCATGACGATGGCCTCGGCGCCGGCGGCTTGGATCTCGGTGGCGACCGTCTCGATCGCCGCAATGTCGCGGCCGATCAGAACAAGCCGGCAGCCCTCGGCGGCGAAGGCCCGGGTGACGGCGGCGCCCATGCCCTTGGCCGGGCCGGTGATGACCGCGACGCGGCCGGTGAGGTTCAGATCCATGCTTATGTTCTCGGCGTCGGAATGGGTACAGTCGGCTTCAATGTCCTGGTGTCGTTCCGGGGCGCCCCGCAGGGGCGAACCCGGAATCCACGGGACGGACACGACCTTCCCACCTCTGGGCTCACCCGGTCGTGGGTTCCGCGTTCTCGCTGCGCGAGCCCCGGAATGACGGTTCACTTCACCCCAGCTTGGTGATGCGCTCGGCCAAAGGCGGCAGGAAGGCGCGGCTGAAGACCTCGTCGGGCGCCGGCAGGCGCGGCAGACCGTCGGCCTCGACGACGATCGCGATCGACTTCTTGAAGCGGGCGTCGTCGATGTCGCCGATGCCGATCTTGGCGACCTCGGGATGGCTCATTTCCGAGGCGAGGGTGGCGACAAGACGCTCCTTCTCGACGACCCTGTTGATCAGCGGTTCGCGCTTCGCCACCGCCTCGATGGCCGCATCGTTGTCCTTCAGCGTGTCCTTCAGGCCGCGGTTGATCGCGCGCAGCAACCCTTTCAGCGCATTGGGGTTCTCGGTCGCGAGCTTGCGCGAGGCGATCATCGCGTTGGAGTACAGGTCCATCCCATAATCGCCGAAACTGATGAAGCGGAAGTCCTTGGTGGGGTCGATGCCGACGAGCTTGGCCGAGAAGGCGATGGTGTTGACGAAGCCGAAGACGCCGTCGACCTGCCCGCGCTGCAGCATCTGCTCGCGCAGATTGGGCTGCATGTTGGTGATGGCGACCTTGGACGCATCGATGCCGGCGAGCTTGGCGAAGGCGGGGAAGAGCTTGAGCGCGCCGTCATTGGCCGGGCCGCCGATGGTGCGGCCTTCGAGATCCTTGGGCGTCTTGATCGGCCCGTCGGCCTTGACCGCGATGGTGAAGGGCGGGCGGTTGTAGAGGGCCGAGATCGCCAGCGGCGTGGCGGCGCCCGGCTGGCTGCGCGCGACGAGCTGGATCAGCGCGTTGATGTCGCCGAAGCCGATGTCGTAGGAGCCCGAGGCGACCGCGCCGACCGCGGCGCCGGAGCCGTTGCCCTGGTCCATGACGATCTCGAGCCCTTCCTCGCGGAAGTAGCCGCGGTCATCGGCCAGGAAGAACCAGCCCTGCGGGCCCTGATAGCGCCAGTTCAGGATCATCTTCAGGCGCGTGGGCGCTTGCGCCAGCGCCGGCCGCGGCAGGGCGGAGGCCAGTGCAGCAGCGCCAGTGGCGAGGGTGAAACGGCGTCGGCTGATCGCGTGCGTCATGCGAACTCTCCCATCGCGGCCCTGTGCCGCTGCCATGGGAGAAGCCTAGGACGGCTTGACCGGTGCCGTCTTGTGCTGACTTCTTGCATGATCTGTTCGTAAAACGCATCGCTCGGATATCCGCGCCATGAGGAACGCGCCATGAGGCATCTGCGCCTGCTGAACTATATCGACGAGGTCGCGCGCGTGGGCTCGATCCGCAAGGCGGCGGAGCGGCTGAACATCACCGCCTCGGCGCTGAACCGGCGTGTGCAGGACGTCGAGGATGAACTCGGCACCAAGATCTTCGAGCGGCTGCCGCGCGGGGTCAGGCTGAATGCGGCCGGCGAATTGCTGATCCGGCACATCCGCAGCCAGCTCGCCGATATGGGCCGGGTGCGTTCGCAGATCGAGGATTTGTCGGGGTTCCGGCGCGGCACGGTCGCGATCGCCTGCAGCCATGCGCTCGCGCATGATTTCCTGCCGGTCGAGATCGCCGCCTATCGCAGCGCGTTTCCGCTGGTCGAATTCGACGTGCGCGTCGCCAGCCATGGCGAGGCCCTGCGGGCGCTGGCCGGCTACGAGGTCGATCTCGCCCTGATCTTCCGGCTCGACAGCAGCATCGGCTTCCAGATCATCGCGTCCGCCGAGCAGCGCCTCGTCGCGATCATGCGGCAGGACCATCCGCTCGCGAAGGAGGGCAGCATCCGCCTGCGGGAGTGCAGCGGCTTTCCCCTGGCGCTGCCCGACCGCAGCTATGGCGGGCGCCAGCTGCTCGACCAGGCCGTCGCCAGGAGCTCGTTCAAGCTCGTCCCGGTGATCGAATCGAACTCCTTCGAGTTCCTGCGCAACTATGTCCGGCTGGAGGACGCCATCACCTTCCAGATCGAGATCGGCGCGCCGGCCAGCCTGAAGCAGCGCGACGGGCTGATCTCGCGCCCGATCGACGCGCGCGACATCCAACCGGCCCGCTTCGCGATGGGCCAGCTCCACGGCCGGCCGCTGCCCGTGGCGGCGGCGAAATTCGCCGAGCAGCTCGCCGCCCGCCTCGAGACCGGCCGGTCTAGAGCCATTTCGGAACGGTAACGCGCTCGAAGGCGGCAAGCCCGTCGATCAGGCGGGCCGGATCGGGTTCGACGACGATCCCCTGCCGATGGGCCGGTGGCAGGAACCCTTGGGCGATCATGTGGTCGATGAAGCCCATGAAGGGCTGATAGTAGCCGGCGATGTCGAACAGCCCGGCTGGCTTGTCGAACTCGCCAAGCTGATTCAGCGTCCAGGCCTCCATGAACTCCTCGAGCGTGCCGATGCCGCCGGGCATGGCGACGAAGCCGTCGGCGAGTTCGGCCATGCGCTCCTTGCGCGCGCGCATGCCGTCGACGATCTCGTGCCGGGTCAGCCCCTCGTGGAGATGGCCGAGATCGGCGAGGCGGCGGGTGATGACGCCGTGGACCGCCCCGCCCTGCGCCAACACGGCGTCGGCGACGACGCCCATCAGCCCCTTATGCGTGCCGCCATAGACCAGCGTCAGCCCGCGCCGGCCGATCTCGGCCCCGAGCCGCGCGGCACCCTCGCGATAGGCCTCGCCCCGACCCGTGTTCGAGCCGCAGAACAGGGCGATCGCTTTCAGCTCTCTCGACATCGGCAGGATCTCCTTGCACCCGGCGGACAGGACTGGCCCATGAAGGCAACCGGGCCAGGAAGGCAAGCGGGCGCAGCCGAGGGGCGCGATATTTGCACTCGACAGCCCCGTCGGCCGCAGACCATCCTGCCGCCACGCCGCACGGGAGCGATCATGACCCATCATCTCAAGGCTTCGCCCGAGACCTGCCACTGGGGCTATTTTGATGCGCGCGTGCCGCCTGCGCTGACCATCGCCAGCGGCGAGAGCGTCACGATCGAATCCGTCAGCGGCACGGTCGAGACCCTGCCGCCCGCCGGCTTCCACGTCCCGCCCGAGCTGCACACGATCCATGCGGCGCAGAAGGGCCTGCCCTTCGGGCCGCATATCCTGACCGGTGCGGTCGCGGTCGAGGGCGCATGGCCGGGAGACGTGCTGCAGATCGACATCGAGGCGGTCTCGCTGCGGCAAGACTGGGGCTACAACCTCAACCGGCCGCTCGCCGGCACGCTGCCGGACGACTTCCCGCATTTCCACATGATGAACATCCCGCTCGACAAGGCGCGGATGGTCGGCACGCTGCCCTGGGGGCTGGAGCTGCCGCTGTCGCCCTTTTTCGGCGTGATGGGGGTGGCGCCGCCGCTGGAATGGGGACGCTGCACCTCGATCATCCCGCGCGCCTTCGGCGGCAATCTCGACAACAAGGAGCTGGTCGCCGGCACGACGCTCTATCTGCCGGTCTTCGTGCCCGGCGCGCTGTTTTCGGTGGGCGACGGCCATGGCGTGCAGGGCGACGGCGAGGTCAACGTCACCGCGATCGAGACGGCGTTGTCGGGCACGTTCCGCCTGACGGTCCGCAAGGATCTGACCTTCACCTATCCCCGCGCCGAGACGCCGACCCATGTCATCACCTGCGGCATGGACCCCGATCTCGACCGCTGCGCTGAGAAGGCCCTGCGGGACATGATCGTGCTGATCGTGGAGCGCACGGGTATCACCCGCGAACAGGCCTATGCGCTCTGCTCGATGGCCGCCGATCTGCGCGTCACCCAGACGGTGAATCAGCACAAGGGCGTGCACTGCATGCTCAGGAAGAACCTGCTCGAGCGGCGCTGACCTCCCGAACGACGGCAGCCCCGCCCGGAGGGCGAGGCTGCGAATCAGCGTCTTCGGCGCCGGCTCGTTACGGCGGGCTCGATCGGGCGTGCCGATCAGTCGCGCCGTCAGGCCTTGGCGCGCGGGCCGCGCTTGGCCTTGGCCGCCGGGGCGGTGGTCGTGGCCGCCTTGCGGCCCAGGCCCATCGACTTGGCGAGCGCCGAGCGCGCCTCGGCATAGGCCGGCGCGACCATCGGGTAATCGGCCGGCAGACCCCACTTCGCGCGATACTGCTCGGGGGTGAGGTCGTACTTGCTGCTGAGATGCCGCTTCAAAGATTTGAAGGACTTGCCGTCCTCGAGGCAGATGATCGCCTCGGGCGTGACCGATTTGCGGATCGGCACGGCCGGGACGAGCGGCGCGGCCGGCGGGGGCTCCGGCTCACCGCCCAGCTTGGCAAGTGACGCATGGACACTCGCGATCAGATCGGCGAGGTCGCTACGCGGGACATTATTGCGTGAGACATAGGCCGAGACAATCGAGGTCGTCAGATCGAGCAGCTCTTCGTTATTATCTGCCATGGGGCGCTCCGATCGCAGGTAGAGGGTGGGAATGCTGTGAGAACAGAATCGGCCATAGGACGAAGACAACCGATTGTCTATCGTCGATTGGGCGAAATCTAACGCAAAAGGTTATCGAGGCCCTTCCAGATCGCGAGAAAGCTGGGGATATGCACGCTCCGCGTGTGGTCACACCATTCTGATTGCGCAGCCGCGCCCTCAGAACAGGAAGTCGTCGGCGTCGTCCTGCGCCGGAGCGGCGACGGTCACGGGCGCCGCCCCACCCTGCACCGCCGGCAACAGCGAGGCGATGATCGCCTGGTGGATCGTGCGCTCGCCGACCATCGTGTAGTTCGGCCAGACTTGGCCATCGATGAGCTCCCGCACCGCCGCGGCGGCCGCGGGATCGTCCGGCATCGCCGCGCCGTCGCAGGAGCGGTCGAGCTCGGCGGCGCCCGAGGCGATCAAGTCGCTCATCGCCCCGGCGTTCGAGAAGGACAGGCTCGCCTGGGCGACGACCGAGGCGAAGCCTCCGCCCTCGCGGGTGAGCTGGTCGAGGGCCGAACCAAGCCGGTCGTCGGCGCCGCGCATGGCCGCGAGCGAGGTTCCCATCGCGTCGTTCAGCGCGGCGAAATGGGCCGCGTCGAGCCGTCCGCCCTGCTTCAGCCCGCCCGAGGCCTGCTGCATCTGCGCGAAGGTCGGCGTGAGCTGCGCGGCATCGCCCGCAACATGGTCGGCCGCGACCTTGAGCTCCTGCGCGATGACCACGAGGCTGCGTCCGCCTGGGCCGAGCCGGGCTGCCCGCAGACCGGCATTCATGCCGATCAGGACAATGCTGGAGACCGTGCCCGCAAGCGCCGCCACGGTCTGCTGGCAGGTTTCCAGAACTGTCGAGAGGGCCGCCGTGACCCGGTCGACGCCGGCGCGCGCCCGATTGCATTTGGCGAGCAGATCGGAGGCCTCGGCCAGATCCGCCTCGAGATCGGCGAGGAACGAGCCGGATTTGGCGCCGTCGCCCTGATAGAGCGAGCGCACCAGATCGAGCAGGCCGGCGGTGTCTCCAGCCAGCAGGGCGAGCGCCGCCTCGATCGAGTCGGCATCCTGGGCGAGGGTCTGCGCGCTCTCCTGGAGCTGCGCGGCCTCGAGGCGGCGCAGCACGATGTCGGCGCCGCGGCGCGCCGCGTCATCGAGACCCGCGCCAGGCCCGGTGCCGGCCGCGACGGCGGAGAGCAGGCGCAGGGCCTTGATCGCATGTTCGAGCTGCTGGCGGATGCTGTCGCCCGATTGCAGGGCGATGATCGCACCACCGGCCGCCATGGCGATCTTGCCCGAATGGGTGGCGGCATCGCTGGTCAGCACGACGCCGCGCTGCTGGCGCGCCGCCACCTCGGCCAGGGTCTGCTCCAGCTTGCCGGCGAGGCCGGACAGGGCGAGCCCGTACTGCCCCTCGAACTCACGCTGCGCCTCCAGCGCCGAACCGAGCAGGACGCTCAGATGGTCGTGATCGCGGGCGCAGGTCTGGATGGTGCGCTGGGCCTGCGTCGTCAGCGCGACGATCTCGCTGGTGAAGTCGCCGAAGTCGCGGCCGGCGGCCTGCACCGAGACAGCCTCGATGCGGGCGCTGCGGGCCAGGATCGTGATCAGCCGCATATGCTCGAGCAGGCGCTCCAGCACCTGGGACGCGTCCTTGCTGTGGAGCGCGAGCTCCTGCAGAACGCCCGTCTCGTGGCGCAGCCCGTCATTGATGGCACGCAATTCGCCGGCGAGGGTGGACAGCGTCGCGCCGGCCTGGGCGATGTCGTCGCCCGCCAGTTCGGCCGACAGCGTCGAGAGGCGTTCCTTCAGCCCCTCGAAGAGGCTCAAGCCCTCCCCGAGCTGGCTGCCTGCCCGGGCGAAGGTGACGTCGATCTCGCGGGCCGTGCCCTCGAGCGCCTGGATGATCCGCGGCAGGGCGGTGTCGTGCGCCGTCATCGTCATGCCCCCGCCACCACTCAACTCCGACGCCACACGCATCAACGTTCCCTCAGCCAGGCCCAGCCGTGGCTTGAGGCCAGGCCATGATCTCCTGCGGTACACGAGAGAGCTTGACGATCCGTTCAGCCGCGCCGAGGTCGATCGCCTCCTTGGGCATGCCGAAGACGACGCAGCTCTCGGCGTCCTGCGCGAGGGTACGGCAACCGGCCTTGCGCATTTCGAGCAGGCCGCGGGCGCCATCGTCGCCCATGCCGGTCATGATGATGCCGAGCGCATTGGCGCCGGCATATTGCGCGGCCGAGCGGAAGAGCACGTCGACCGAGGGTCGGTGGCGCGAGACATGCGGCCCATCCTTGATGGCGACGCGGTATTGCTGCCCGACGCGCTGCAGCAGCATGTGGCGGTTGCCCGGCGCGATCAGGACGCGGCCGGTCGAGACCTCGTCGCCATCCTCGGCCTCCTTGATCTCCATCGCGCAGAGGCCGTTCAGCCGGCGCGCGAAGGCGAGCGTGAACTTCTCGGGCATGTGCTGGACGACCGCGATGCCCGGGCAATTGGCCGGGAGCTGCTCCAGCACCTCGCGCAGAGTCTCGGTGCCGCCGGTGGAGATGCCGATGCAGACGATCTTGTCGGTCGAATGCCGGACGCGGCCCAGCACCGGCGGCGGCAGGATGGCATCGGCGGTGAGCTTCTTCTCGACCTGCATGCGCGGCTCGCGCGGGCGCAGCTTGGCCTGGGCGGCGGCGCGCACGGCGTGGCGCAGACGGTCGGCCGTCTCCATCAGCGCCGCGCGGGTGTCGACCCGCGGCTTCGGCAGCACATCGACGGCGCCGGCCTCGAGCGCGTCGAACAGGGCCCGCGAGCCGGCCTCGGTCAGCGTCGAGCAGATGATCACGGGGATCGGCCGTTGCGCCATGATCTTGCGCAGGAAGGTCAGCCCGTCCATGCCCGGCATCTCGATGTCGAGGATCATGACGTCGGGCAGTTCGGTCTGCAGACGGCGTGCGGCGGCGAAGGCATCGGCCGCCGTGCCCATGACCTCCATGCCCGGATCCTCGGTGAGGATCGTGGTGAGGACCTGCCGGACCGAGGCGGAATCGTCGACGATGAGGACGCGGATCGGTTTGCGGTTCATGCAGCGGACCTCGTTCCGGCAACCGATGCGGTCTGATAGACCGTCGGGACGACCTGGCGCAGCGGACCAACCCCGCTGCCGGCCATGGATTCGGAATGGCCGAGCATCAGGTAGCCTCCGGGGCGCAGATGCGAGGCGAGGCGGCTCAGCACCGCCTGCTGCGTCGGCTTGTCGAAATAGATCAGCACGTTGCGGCAGAAGATGACGTCGACGTCGCGGTCGAAGGGATAGGATTCGTCCATCAGGTTGAGACGCTCGAAATGCACGGTGCGCCGCAGTTCCGGCGTCACGCGCACCACGTCCTCGCGGGGATCGCGCGAGCGCATCAGGTAGCGCTGCTGCATCGTGGCCGGCACCGGCGCGACGAAGGCGCGCGGATAGATCGCGGTGCGCGCCTCGCGCAGCACCTCGGTCGAGATGTCGGTGCCCAGGATCGAGAAGCGCGCGACCTTCCCGGCGGCGACGAGGTCCTGCAGCACCATCGCCACCGTATAGGCCTCGGCGCCCGTCGAGGAGGCGGCGCTCCAGACCTTGAGCTGCGGCGGCCGGCCACCCTTGCGCTGCGTCAGCTGCGGCACGGCGACCTCGCGCAGGAAGTCGAAATGGCTGGGCTCGCGGAAGAAGTCGGTCTTGTTGGTGGTGACGCAGTCGATCAGGTGGACCGTCTCGGCCTCGAGCCCGCCCTTGTCGAAGAGATGCGCGCCATAGGCGTTGAGACCGGCCAGTTGCAGCGCGCGCACGCGCTTGCGCAGCCGGCCCTCGACCATGGTGCGCTTGGTCTGGGGCAGCTTGATGCCGACCCGCGATTCGATGAACCTCGCAATCGCGTTGAAATGCTTGTCGGAGAGGTGATCGTAGGCGTCTGCCGCCTGCTGATGGCTCACGTCACGCGGCCCTTTCCGGTGCCATCGCCGCGAGCTGGGGCAGGTCGTCGGTCTCCATCAGCCGCTCGAGATCGAACACGACAATGAAGGACTCGCCCTTGCGGCCGATGCCGGCGATGTAGTTCGACTGCCAGCGGCCACCGACATCGGGCGCCGCCTCGGTGTGGTCGTCGTCGAGGCCGGTGACCTCGAAGACGCGGTCGGCGACGAAGCCGACGCCCATGGTGCGGCCCTTGACGGGCACGTCGAGGATGATGATCCGGGTCGCGTCGGTGGGCTTGGCGCGGGGAAGGCCGAGCTTGGTGCGCAGATCGACGATCGGGTAGCCGGCGCCGCGGACATCGATCATGCCGAGCAGAAAGTTCGGCGCATGCGGCAGCTTCGAGATCGGCCGCATGTCGAGGATTTCCCGGACGTTGCGGATATCGATGCCGAAGAGTTCCTGGTCGATGCCGAGCGTCAGATATTGGGCGGTATCAGCCATGGCGACCTCGCGATGAAAGCTTGAGGTGGCGGCCGGCCCGGAGCGTCCCGGGCCGGTGCGCCGGGTCAGTTGCGGTGGAAGGCAGCGTCGTCCTGGTCCTCGCCGCTGGCGAGGTCGAAGGAAAAGCCGCCATTGGCGACCTTGCGGGCCGGCTTGGCGGCGGGCGCCCGCTTCGGTTGGATCGCGGCGGCCATGCTGGCAGCCTTGCCCCGTAGCTGCTTGACCGCCTTGGCGACAGGCTCGGCGGCCTGGACCGGCGTCGCGCGCTCGTCGAGCCGGAAGAAGGCGATGGTGGCCTGGAGCTGCTCGGCCTGGGAGGCGAGCTCCTCGGAGGTCGCCGAGACCTCCTCGGAGGCGGCCGCATTTTGCTGCGTGACCTTGTCGAGCTGCTGGATCGCCTGGTTGATCTGGCTCGAGCCGACATCCTGCTCGCGGCAGGCGGCGGTGATCTCCTCGACCAGCTCGGCGGTCTTCTTGATGTCGGGCACCAGCTTGGCCAGCATCGCACCGGCTTCCTGGGCGACCTTCACCGTGTCGACCGAGAGCGTGCCGATCTCGGCGGCGGCCGCCTGGCTGCGCTCGGCGAGCTTGCGCACCTCGGAGGCGACCACCGCGAAACCCTTGCCGTGCTCACCGGCGCGGGCCGCTTCGACCGCCGCGTTCAGCGCCAGCAGATCGGTCTGGCGGGCGATCTCCTGCACGATGTTGATCTTCTGGGCGATCGTCTGCATCGCATCGACGGCCTTGCCGACGGCGACGCCCGAGGCTTCCGCATCGCGCGAGGACTGGGCCGCCATCTTCTCGGTGGTGGCGGCGTTCTCGGCGTTCTGCTTCACATTGGCCGCCATTTCCTCCATCGAAGACGAGGCTTCCTCCGTCGACGAGGCCTGCTCGGTCGAGCCCTGCGAGAGCTGCTCGGCGCTGGCCGAGAGTTCCTGCGAACCGGCCGACATGTTCTCGGCGGCGGCGCTGACCTGAGCCACGACCTCACGCAGCTTGGTGACCATGTTCTCGAGCGCGATGCCGAGCGTGTCCTTGTCGGACAGCGGCCTGGCCTCGACCGTCAGGTCACCCGAAGCAATCGAATCCGCGACAGCGGCGGTGGCGTTGAGATTGGCGGTCATGGTGTTGAGCGAGGTCACGAGATCACCGATTTCGTCATTGCTCTTGACGGTAATCGTCTGGCTGAGATCGCCGATGGCGACGGCATTGGCGAGGCCGACGGCGCTGGCGAGACCGCGGCTGATGCTGAGCGCGATCCAGGTCGCGGCAACGACGGCGATGAGGAAGGTGCCGATGACGATCGCGATGAGAAGGTTTTTGAAGAAGGCCGCTTCCTCCGTCGCCGCCTTGCTGACCTCGGCCATCTGGGCGTCGACCATCTTGCTGTAGGCGCTGTAGGCCTCCATGGTCTGCGCGGCGGTGGTGCGGACCTCGGTGGTGGAGAGCGTCGTCGCCTTGATCGGGCCGGCCTCGGCGGCGATCTTGGCGACGCGCAGGATCGAGTCGATCGCGTTGTCGAAGGCACCGAGCATCGGCCCGGTCGCGATGCCAAATTCCGGCATCGGCGCCGCGCCCTTGGCGAGCACCTGCCGGACCACGGCGGCCTGGCTCTCGATCTGCTTGTGGTCGCGCTCGATCTCCTCGACGGTCGTGCCCGAGAGCATGACCGAGACGAGGCGGGAGAGGCGTAGCCATTCGAGGCGGGCGTTGAACAGCCCGATGCCGGCGCGAAGCATCTCGGGCGTTGCCGAAGGCCCGGTGGCGGCGGCGATGACAGGGTTGGTCGTCGCGGTGACAGCCGAGATCAGCGGCTGCGTCTCGCTGTCCCATAGCGCGGCAGCACGGCTGGCGGAGTTCAGCTTGGCATAGGCCAATGTGCGCGACTGGGCCTCAAGATAGGCCTTGCGCTTGTCATGGGCCTCGTCGAGCAGCTTGCGGCCGGTCGGGCTGGCGAGGTGATGCAGCTCGCTATGCAGCTTTTCGGTTTCGGCCCGCAGCGTCGCGTTTTCGGCGATGAAGCGCTCGACCTCCTGGTCGGTCTTCGAGAGCAGCGCGTTCTTCTCGGCGCGAATCTCGCGTAGCATGCGACCGTTGAGCTCGTCGAGCGCCTCGACGCGCTTGGACTGCTCGATGATCTCGTTCTGGGATTCGGCCATTGCGCCGAGCTTCCAGTAGGCGAGGCCGCCAGCCGCCGTCGAGAGGGCGATGACGACGCCGAAGGTGGCGGCAAGCTTGGCTTTGATGGTCAACCGCATGACAGGACTCGTGGTGCTAGAGGGATTGTTGAAAGAAGGTGGCGGCCGTCATCCCGGATGACGGCTGCCATGGTCAGGAGGCTCGGCTAAACGTGGCGTCTCGCTCATCGCCGGCATCGTCGAGATCAAAGTCGAAACCGCCCTTCGAGCCCTTGGCGGAGCGGGCCGGCGCTGCCGCCTTGCGGGGCTGGGCGACGGTCTTCATCTGCTTCGCCTTGGCCTTGAGCTGGCTGACCGCGCGGTCGGTCGCGGCGCCGCTGTCGTCCGTCTTGAAGAAGGCGATGGTGGCCTGGAGCTGCTCGGCCTGGGAGGCGAGCTCCTCGGAGGTCGCCGAGACCTCCTCGGAGGCGGCCGCATTTTGCTGCGTGACCTTGTCGAGCTGCTGGATCGCCTGGTTGATCTGGCTCGAG
>CALRYW010000037.1:0-42508 GCA_943372485.1 Allobosea thiooxidans | reverse complement strand
TCGTTCCAGTGGATGTCGGTCACCGGGCGCTTGCCGCGGCCCAGCCCCCGGTCGTTCGGGCGGTGGCTGCAGCCGCCCTGGTCGACGCAGGCGTCCCATTCGTCGAAGGTGACCTCGCGCACGCCGATGTGGAAGCCGGTACGGATCGTCACCGTGTGGACCGGCTTCTCGAACTCGTAGAGCTCGTTGGCGCCCATCTCGAAGCTGCCGGGGCGGATCGCCACGAGCTCGGGGCAGTCGTCGCAGTCGCGCAGCGTGCGGGCCGTGGCGGCGGCGGGCGGCGGGGCCGGGGCGCGCGGCGGCTCGCGCACGGAGGCGGTCGGCGGCGCCGGCTGGGGCGCCGGGGGCGAGGCGGCGGCGTTCTGCCGCGCCGCGAATTGCTGCTCGCGGGTGCGGGCCAGGGCGGCGAAGCGACCATCCGGATAGGCGTTGAGATAGGCGCGGTACTCGGCCGGGTTCTCGCTGGAGCGGATCGATTCCCAGAAGGAGAGTTCATAGGCATCCTGCCGGGCCGCGGGGGATTCCGGCGGCGGCAGCGGGATGACGGCACGGTTGGTCTGGGCGATCTGCGCCGGGCGGGCCACCGGTGTGACGATCAGGCCGGCCGGCGGCTCGGAAGACGTCCAGATCTGCTGGGCGCGGCGGGTCTGCCGGGCGACGGCGTCGCGGGTGCGGGCCAGCGCGGCTTGCATGTCGAGCCCCGGCGTGCGGATCGCCTTGACCCACTCGTCCACGGCGGGGTTGCCGCGATCGGCCTGGGTGCGGCCCGGCGCGGCGGTGAACATCACGCCGATCGCCTCCATCCGGTCGATGGCGAGCAGGCCCTTGGACGGGCCGGCGAGGTCAGCCTGCCAGGGATTGTCGCGGCTGGCATCGAGGACGACGACGGCGCTGGCCGGCCGCGCCACGATCAGCGCGTCGAGCAGCAGGTCGAGATCGATCGCCGCCTGGCCGATCTCGGCCGGGGAGCGCAGCCGCGCATCGACCGGAACGAGGAAGTTGCGCCCGCGCTGCTGCACGGCATGGCCGGCATAGAACACCACCGCCTGGGCGCCGCGGCGCAGCCTGGCGGAGAAGGCGGCGATCGCGTCCTGCAGGGCGGGGCCGCTGGCGTCCTCGGCGGTGACGACGTCGAAGCCGCCCTCGCGCAGCGCCTGGGCCACGGCGCGGGCATCGGCGGTGGCGCCGGCCACGGGCGCAAGCGGATAGGCGCCATTGCCGATGACGAGTCCGACGCGCGCAGCCGCCGGCTCGCCCGACTGGGCCAAGCCCGGCGCGGCCGACACCAACGAGACGCAGACCGCCAGAGCCAGGCCGCGCAACCAGGACATGCCGTTCCTCATTTCCCTCCCTGATCCTCCCAACCGCATCGCGCCGCCTCAGCGCACATAGACCGTGATCTTGCGCGACATCACGGGAGGATCATGCGGGACGTGGTTATGGTCTCCCAGCAGGAGCTGCAAGGTGTGGCGACCCTTGGGCAGGGTCACCACCACTTCGCTCTGGCCGTTGCCGAGATGGATGTTGTTGTAGTCGGCGGGAATGGGCTGGTCGGGCGGACCGGGCTCCGTGTTGATCAAGAGATGGTGATGGCCGGTGTTGGACCATTCCGTGCCCGCGGGGGCGAGGCCCATCTCCTTGAGCCCCATCCGGACCGTGAAGCGCTCGGGCACGCGCAGCCCGTCCAGGGGATAGTGGAAATAGACCTCCGCCCCCTTGGGCGCGGGCTGCCGGCCCGAGGCCGACTGCGCGAAGGCAGGGTATGCGCCAGCGGCCAGCGCCGCCAGCAGCGTGGCTGTCGCCAGCAGGGCGGCGAGGCTCCGGCGGGATCGGCGGCAGGGGGTCATCGCCGCTTCTCCGGGCGTTTGCCGCCGGGCGCCACCGTCACCCGGATGCGCTCCGACAGGATCGGCGGATCATGCGGCACATGGTTCTCGTCGGTGAAGATCAGCTGCAGCGTGTGTTCGCCGCGGGGCAGGGTGATGCGTCGCTCGGTCTGTCCGCCGCCGAGATGGATGTGGTTGAGATCGGCGGGGATCGCCTCGTCGAGCGGCGGCGTCGGCGCGTTGATGATGAGGTGGTGGTGCCCGGTGTTGGGCTTGGCGACGCCGGCGGGCGCGACGCCCATGTTGCGCAGCCCGAAGCGGACCGTGGTGCTCGCGAAGATGACGTCGCCATTGCGCGGGTAGATGAAGTAGACGGCCGCGTCCGGCGGGGCGGGCGTCAAGGCGGGCTTGCCGTTCGGGCGGGTTGCCGACTGCGCCGCCGAGGCCAGCTGCTCGCCCTCGACGACGCGCACCCGGATGCGCGGGGACATCAGCGGCGGATCATGCGGGACATGGTCGTGGTCCCCCAGCAGCAGTTGCAGCGTATGCTCGCCCGGTGGCAGCGTGAGCTCGGCCTCGGTCTGGCCGCGCCCGAAATGGACATGGTTGAAGTCGCTCGGAATCTCGTGGTCGAGCGGCGGCAGCGCGGTGTTGATCAGCAGGTGGTGATGGCCGCCATTGGCATGCTTGGTGCCGGCTGGCGACAGCGCCACGCCCTCCGCGCCGAAGCGGATGATCGAGCGGGTCGGGATCGTCGCCCCATCGATCAGGTCGACGAAGAAGACCCGCGCGCCGGGGGCCGCAGCGACGCGCGCCTGTTCCTGCGGCTCCTCGCCGACCTCGACGGTGATGCGGCGCGACATCACCGGTGGGTCGTGGGGCACGTGATCGTGATCGGCGAAGAGCAGCTGCACGGTGTGGCGGCCCGCCGGCAGCACGACCTCGATCTCGGTCTGGCCGCTGCCGAGATGAAGGTGGTTGAAATCGCTCGGGATCGGCTGGTCGAGCGGCGGCAGCTCGGTGTCGATCAGGATATGGTGGTGGCCGGCATTGGGTTGCGGAAGGCCGGCGGGGGCGACCTCCATGCCCGAAAGCGCGAAACGGACCACGAATTTGCCCGGCAGGCGCGCGCCATCAGCGATATCGACGAAATCGAGCCGGGCATCGGCGGGGGCCTTGCTCCGCGGCCGGGCCGCCTCCTGGGCGGAAGCCGGGGAAACGAACGCCGTCGCGACGACGGCCAGCGTCAGGAGCACCGAGATGACGCCGAGCCGAACCCTGTGCACCGGCCCTGTTCTCCCTCGCGCGCCCCAGCAGCCGAAAAGCTACCAGCGGCCGCCTCGCCCGGCAAGCCAAATACCCTTTTCCTCAAAGGTTTGCGTGTCATTGATCATGGCGTGGCACGGTGTCGCCGTCTGGATTTCCGGCGGCCGCTCCGCTAGATTGCATCGAGGAAGGACCCCATGATCCCGATCGCCCGGCTGCCTCTGCTGATGGGTCTCGCATTGCTGCTGGCGCTGCCGGCGGCGGCGACGGAGCGCCGCGTCGCGCTGGTGATCGGCAATTCGAGCTATGCCAACGCGCCCGTCCTGCCTAACACAGTGAACGATGCGCGCGACATGGTGGCCGCGCTGCGCAAGGTCGGCTTCGAGGTGGTGGACGGTGTCGACCTCGACAAGCGCGGCATGGACCAGGCGGTGACCCGGTTCGCGCGCCTGGCGCAGGATGCCGATGCCGCGATGTTCTACTATGCCGGGCATGGACTGCAGTTCAACGGCGAGAATTATCTCGTGCCGGTGGAGGCGCGGGTCGAGGACGAGATCGGTGTCCAGTACGAGACGACGCGGCTCAACGACGTGGTGACGGCGCTGAACTTCTCGCGCGGCGTCAAGATCATGGTGCTCGACGCCTGCCGCAACAATCCGTTCGTGACCCAGCTCGCCAAGCGACAGGGCACGCGCAGCTTCGCCGTCGGCACCGGGCTCGCCCCCGTCGCGCGGGCGCAGGGCATGGTGATCGCCTATGCGACTCAGGCCAATGACGTCGCCGCCGACGGAGCCGGCCGCAACAGCCCCTTCACCGCCGCGCTGGTGCGCGAGATCGACCAGCCGGGGGTCGAGGTCGCAACCCTGTTCCGGCGCGTCCAGAAGAGCGTCTACGAGGCCACCAACGGCCGCCAGACCCCGGAGCTGTCGCTGTCGCTGCTCGGCGATTTCTACCTGAACCGCTCCGAGACTGACAGCGACGTCTGGGGGCGCATCCGGACGAGCGAGAATCCGGCTGTCTATCACGACTTCATCCGCCGCTATCCGACCAGTTTCTTCACCATCGACGCCCGCACGCGGCTCGATCTGCTCGAGCGCCGTGCCGACGAGACGAGGGAGCGCGACCAGCTCGCCCGCGACTTCGCGGCGCGCGAGCGCGCCCTGCTGGAGCGTGTCGAGCGGGCCGAGCAGGTGCGCCAACAGGCGGCGACCGACCTCGCCAAGCGCCAGACCGAGGCCTCGCCGATGATCGCCCCGCCGCCCGGCGCCGCGGCGCGGACACAGCCGGCGCCTTCCACGGGCACGGTGCGGCCGGTCGCGATCCCGCCGGCGCGCGAGCAGGTCGAGCGCGACCGCCTCGCCGAGGAGGTTTCGCGGCGGGACCGCGAGCTGGCCTCGCTCGAGACCGAGAAGAAGCGGCTCGCCGATGAGCGGGTGCTGATGGAGCAGGCGATGGCGGCGCGTATGGGCACGCTGACCATGTCGGTCCCGGTGCAGCCGAGCCTCTCGCGGGAGTCTACGGCCTCGGGGCCGGAGCGCTCGCTGAACGGTCGCCCCGCGGCCGAGCCGGCCACCAGCACGGGCGCGCGGCCGCAGGCGGCCCAGGCCCCGGCGACGCGGCCGAGTGCCGCGACCTGCAGCGAGATCCTGCTGCGGGCGCAGCTCGGCGAACTGACGGCGCAGGCCAAGGAGCAGCTGCAACTGTGCCGGTGACATCATCCGTCCGTACCCGCTCTCGCGGTGGAGCCGCCCTGCTGCGGCTGGCGCGGATCGTCCTGGCGATCGCGCCCCTGGCCGTGCTTCCGGCTCCGGCCGGGGCCCAGCCTGCGGCGCCGACGCCCGTGCCGTTCCCCGAGGCGCTGCAGCGGGCCGCGACCGAGCTCTTCGGCAAGGCTGCGATCGCGGGCGACCGCATCGAATTGGTGATCGACCCGCTGATCGACGCCGCGTCGGGCGCGCAATCGGCCGCGACGCGCGCGATGCAGCAGAGGCTCGTCGAGATTGTCCGGACCTCGTATCCGCGCTTCGTCATGCAGCCCTTCACGCCCGATGTTCTGGCGCGCAATCCGGTCGTGCTCGTCGGCACCTTCACGGCGATCAGTCAGGCCGGCAACGAGGCCCCGCCCGACGCGTTCCGGATCTGCCTGAGCCTGGCCGATCTCGGCTCGCGGACCGTGGTCGCCAAGGGCGTGGCCCGGGCCACGCCCGACGATGTGGACGTCACGCCGACACCCTATTTCCGCGACGTCCCGGTCTGGGCGAAGGACCAGGCGACCGACGCCTATGTGAAGACCTGCCAGGGCACGCCGATGGGCGGGCGGCTGGATCCGGCCTATGTCGACCGGCTGCCGGCGAATGCGCTGATCCAGGACGGCATCGCCGAATATGAGGCGCAGCGCTTTCGCGAGGCACTCGCCTTCTACCGCACGGCGCGCAAGCTGCCCGGTGGCGACCAGCATCGCGTGCGCGTCGGCACCTACCTCGCCAATGCGAAACTGGGGCGCCGTGACGACGCGGTCGATGCCTTCGGCGATCTGGTCGATTATGGGCTGAGCACCGAACAACTGTCGGTCCGGCTGCTGTTCCGGCCGGGCTCGACGCAGTTCATCGACAATCCGCAGACCACCGAGCCCTATCCGATGTGGCTGAGCCAGATCGCGACGCGCGTGCGCCAGAAGAACGCCTGCCTCGAGATCGTCGGGCACACCTCGCGCACGGGGCCGCCATCCCTGAACGAACGGCTCTCGGTGCTGCGGGCGCAGTTCATCATGGACCTGCTGCTGACCGGAATGCCCGATGGCCGCAGCCGGATGATCGCGAGCGGGCGCGGCTTCCGCGACAATCTGGTCGGCACCGGCAAGGACGATGCGAGCGACGCGCTCGACCGGCGGGTGGAGTTCAAGGTCATCGGCTGCTGAGCGCACGGATCCAGGCCCGCTGGCGCCATCCATCCGGCGCCGCGGTCTTTTCAGGTCCGGGCGGGCGTCGGCTCCTTCGAATGGATGAGGCGCTTCGCCGCTGTCCGGGGTCCGATGCGGCTCCGGGCCAGGCGACGTCCGGGAACAGGCGGCGGGCATGAACGACATGGCGACCAATCCCTATGACGCGGTCGCCTATCCAGGCCACGCCTTCGAGCAGACGTATCCGGCCAGACTTGCGACGATTGCGCATTTCCACGGCATGCAGGCGGCGCCTTCGCATGCGATGCGGGTTCTGGAGCTGGGCTGCGGCCGCGGCGGCAACCTGATCCCGATGGCCGCGCAGCACCGCGAGAGCCGCTTCGTCGGCATCGATCTCAGCGGCAGCGCGATCGCGGAGGCGAAGCGGGCGACGGCGGAGATCGGCCTGGAGAACATCGTCTTCCACCACCGCGATATTCTCGCGGTCGGGCCGGAGCTCGGCAGCTTCGACTACATCCTCGTCCACGGGGTCTATTCCTGGGTGCCGGATGCGGTGCGCGAGGCGATCATGGCCCTCATCGGCGGATTGCTGGCGCCGCAGGGCATCGCCTATATCAGCTACAACGCGCTGCCGGGTTGCCGCCTGCGCGATCTCGCCCGCGACGTGATGCTCTACGCCACGCGCGACATCACCGAGCCGACCGAGCGGGTGCGCGTGGCGCGCGCCGCGCTCGCGGCCTTCGCCGCGGCGAGCGATGGCGAGACCTTCCACGGGGCGGCTCTGCGGCAGCGCCTGACCCAGTTGGCAGATACGCCCGACAATGTCCTCTACCACGACGATCTCAACCCGATTGCGCGGCCCTTCGCGCTGCATGAGGTGCTCGATGCGGCGCAACGGCACGGGTTGAAGTTCCTGGCCGAAGCCTCCTTTCCCAACATGTTCGCAGCGGCGAAGGGCCCGGCCCAGGCGATGCTCGCGGCCATTCCCGCCGAACAGGGGGCGTTGAGGGAACAGACGCTCGACCTGCTGATCGGCCGCGCCTTCCGCGAGACGCTGCTGTGCCGCGAGGGAATCCCGCTGCGGCGCACCATCGGCCGGGGTTCGCTCGCGCCCTACCATGTTGCCGCGCATGCGACGCTGGTCGAGCCGGGCGGGGACGAGGAGGCCAGGCCGGGCATCGACCGGTTCGAGTTCGAGGGTGGCGTGCGGCTCTCCGTCGATCTTCATCTGTGCAAGGCGGCGCTGCGGCGCCTGAGCCAGGCCTGGCCGGGCAGCATCGCCTTCGACACGCTCGTCAGCCAGGCGGTGGCCGATGTCGGCGCGGCGCTCGAGCCGGATCTGGCCGGGCAGCTCGCCCGCCTCGAGGATGCGCTGATCGCCATCTTCAAAGCCGGACTGCTCGACATCAAGCTGGAGCCGCCGCCGCTGACGACGGCGGTGGCCGAGCGGCCGCGCGCCAGCGTGGTGGCGCGCTGGCAGGCACAGACCTCGCGGGAGGTCGCCAATCTGCGCCATCGCACGGTGGCCCTGGATGGGATTGTCGGGCGCAAATTCGTCAGTCTGCTGGACGGTTCGCGGACGCCCGAGATGCTGCTGGCGGATCTCAACGCGTTCCTCGACGAAATCCATGCCGCGGGAGCCGAGGCCGCGGATGTGCCGCGGTGCGCGACGGCGGAGCAGGTGGCCACGCATCTGAAGGATGTGGCGCGGCTCGGCCTGCTTCATCCTTGAGCGGCGCGACGGCGATTGTCGCCGCCAGCACCGTTGCCTATGCTGACGCAGCGGCAGAATGGGTCGGCAGCCTTTCGTCGGCGCTGCGGCCGAGGCGGAGGGCCGGCTTGGCGATGGCCGATGGGTGAACGCTTCAAGCAGTTCCAGGCCGTGTTTCCCGAAGAGGCCTGCCTCGACGCGCTGATGCGCGCGCGTCATGGCGGCACGCAGCTGACCTGCGCCGCCTGCGGCCGTCCGAGCCATTTTCAGCCCCGGGTCAAGCTGCGCGCTTTCGCCTGCGAGCATTGCAACTACCTGGTCCAGCCCGGAGCCAGCACCGCGCTCGACAACCGCCGCACGCCCCTGCAGCTCTGGTTCTTCGCGCTGAGGGTCAGCGCCGAGCAGGGTCCGAAGGGAGCAGCCAGTGCGGTCGAGCGCGAGGCGGGCGTGCCGGCGCTGACCGCGCGCCGGCTGGCGAGCGACCTCGCGGCCCTGGAAGGGCAGGGCGCGGACTGGTTCATGGCGCTGCGTCGGCGTGTGGTTGGCGAGGTGGCGCCGACGGCTCCGGTTCCACGCGGGCCGGCTTCGACCGCTGCCGGAGCAGAGGGCGCGTTGCCGCCCCGTGTCGCCCTGGCGGCTGCGCCCGGTGCGGGAGGCTCCGGCCGGGCGACGATGATCGCGCTCGCAGCCGGCATCGCCTGTCTCGCCGCGGTTGTCCTCGGGGTCGCGCTCGTCAAGCTGCGGCAGCCGGAGGCGCCGCGCGATCCCGAGACGGTCGCGATCGCCAGCGCGCCCGCGCTCCAGACGGCGGCGCGCCCCTCGCTGATCCTGTCCTCGGTCGAGAGCGATCTGGAGGCGGCACGCGAGGCGACCGAGTTCGCGCTCAGGGCCGATCCCAGCCTGGCGGCGATCAAGGCGCAGGCGGACGGCCCGCCGGAGATCCCGGTCGTGCCGCTGACGCTGCCACCGGCCAACATCCTGCTGGTTCCGCCGAAGCTGCCCGCCGGTCAGACCGCGCCAGGCCCGCGCTCGCGGATTCCGCAGGCGCCGCTCACGACCGGCGGCGACCCCGAGCAGTTGCTGACCTTCGGGCCGATCCGGATCCGGCGGCATCTGGTCGAGACGATCGTGCGCGCCGGCAAGGTGGTGGGCGCCGATCCGACGCTGCTGATGGCGGTGGCGGACAAGGAATCGTCGTTCTCGACCTCCGTTCAGGCCAAGACGTCCTCGGCTACGGGGCTCTACCAGTTCATCGAGCAGACCTGGCTCGGCGTCGTCAGCGAGTTCGGGACGAAGCATGGTCTGGCGGCCGAGGCGAAGCTGATCGCGCGCAATGGCCGCCAGTTCGTCGTGGCCGATGCGGCCGAGCGCCAGCGCATTCTCGATCTGAGGCGCGAGCCCTATCTCTCGGCCCTGCTGGCCGGCGAGATGCTCAAGCGCGATACGCTGCGGCTGGAGAAGGCGATGGGCCGCCATCTCACCGGCGGCGAGATCTATCTGATCCATTTCCTCGGGCCGGACGCCGCCCAGACCTTTATCGAGACGATGGAGGAAACGCCCGACGTCAAGGCGGCCGAGTTGCTGCCGCGTCCCGCCCAGGCCAACCGGCCGATCTTTTATGCGGATGCCGGCGGCGAGACCAAGACGCTGTCGGTCTCCGAGGTCCACCGCAAGTTCAACGAGATGATCAAGGTCAGGCTCGACCGCTACAAGACGGTGCGCCCCGCGGCGCCCCAGCAGGCCGAGCGCGCGAAGAAGTAGACGGGCGTGGCATCCCGCCCGCCCGGACCGCAGAGGAGAGCAGGACCATGGCGGCCAACCGTTTCGAGCAGGTCGACGAACCGCAGCCGGACGCGATCACGCTCAGTTTGAGCGCCGGAGACGGCGAGACCCATGGCCAGATCGCCTGTCCGGCCGAACTGGCGGGCGGGCATCTCGTCAACGACTTCCTGAGCGACCCGATGCCGCCGGTCGAGGCCTTCCGCGCCGCGGTGCGGCTCGCCAACGAGATCCGGGCGCCGATCGTCGTCGCGGACCCGCAGGGGCTCTGGCAGGACGATTGGGGCGTGCTCTACCGCGAGGCGGATTGAGCGGGCGGATCGACGTCCAGTCACTCGATCCGGAAATAGCGCACGCCCAGCCCGAGCGGTTCGCCCTGGCGCAGGACGTCCTGCTTCAGGCTGGCGAAGAAGTCCGTCGACGGGGTGGGGTTGGGGCCCGACAGCGCCGGCAGCGGTGCCGTGCTGACGAAGGTCAGGACGGTCTGGGGGCGCGGGCCGCCTCCGGCCGATTCCAGCTTCAGGTTGAAGGTGGCGCGCCGTCCGTCGCGGCGCAGATAGCTGCCGAGATTGTAGACGAGCCCGTCGTCGCCGATCAGCACGACGGCGACATTGCGGCCGCCGTCATTGTCGATGGTTCCGCTGAGCACTTCGCCGCTCTTCATGTTGAAGGCGTTGATCTGGAGCCGCGGGGTGCGGTCGATGTTGTCGCCGAGCGCGCGCAGGAAATCCGCCATCGGGCATTGCGCCGCCGTGATCGGCCGCAGATGAATCTGCGCCTCGAAGCCCTGCGCCGCCTTGAAGGCGCTGTCGAAGGCGACGAAGGGCTCGGTGCGGTTGCCGAAGCCCTCCAGAACCGCGCGCGTCGCGGTCAGCTCCGTCGGCCAGAGGAAGAAGCATGGGCCGCCGTCATAGGTCGCGATGTAGCGCTGCACGCGTTCGATCGGCGGGCGGGGCGGCTGAGCGACTGCGATCTGGGCCGGGTCGCTGCGTCCTGTCGCCGCGGGTGGGGGCTCCGGGCGCGGTTGTGCTGCGGGTGGCGCGGCTGCAGGCGCCGGCGGGCGCACGGGCTCGGTCAACGTCGGCTGCGGCATGCGCGGATCGGGCCGGGTCGGGGCCGCGACCGGCGGCGGGGCGACGACGGCGGTCTGCGGCTCGGAGCGCGGCGGGGAGGGTTGTGTCGGCTGCACGACGGGTGGCAAGGCCGGCTTCACCTCAGGGCGTGCGGGTTCGGTCACCGTCGGCTGCGGCATGCGCGGATCGGGCCGGGTCGGGGCCGCGACCGGCGGCGGGGCGACGACGGCCATCTGTGGATCGGGACGCGGCGCGGAGGGCTGCGTCGGCTGCGGCTGCGGCTGCGGCTGCGGCTGCGGCTGGGCCGCTGTGGCCTCGGCCGGGGGCTCGCTGAGCACAGGCGGGGGAATGGCGGGAGGCTGGGCCGCCGGCGGCTGGGCCACCACGGCGGGAGCCGGCACAGACGGCGGCTCGACCAGGTCCGGCACCCGGTTCTGAGCCTGGGCCGGGTTCGGGGTCTGGGCCGGGGTCTGGGCCTGGGCCGGCGGGTCGCTGCGGGTCTCGTTGAGAGCCGGAGGCGGGGCGCTGCCGCGCGGCGGCTCGTCGTTCAGCACGGTCCAGCCATAGAAGCCGCCGCCCGCGAGCAGGGCGAGCGCGGCGATGCCGGCGACGGCGCGCAGCGGCGATTTGCCGGCAGCGGCCTTGGCGGTCGGCGCCTGCGGCTGCCAGGCGGCGACCTCCGACATGTCGGCGAAGCGCTCGGCCGGGTCGGCGGCGAGCATGCGGGCCAGGAGCGGGCGGATGCGGGCGTCGACGCCTGAGAGGTCGGGCAGGCGACGGCGCTTCTCGAGGATCTGGACCTGGCTGCCGCCCATGTCGAGCGGCTTGCCGGTCATCGCTTCGGCCAGGACGAGGCCGAAGCTGTACATGTCGGAGCGGCCGGTGACGTCGCCGCCATAGAGCCCGAGCTGCTCGGGCGAGACGTAGTTGTACTTGCCGGCGAAGCCCGAGCCGATGACCGTGCCTTCACCCAGGATGCTGGAGCGGGCGATGCCGAAATCGATGATCTTGGCGCGGGCGATGCTGCCGCCGGGCAGGATGATGTTGTCCGGCGAAACGTCGCGGTGGACGATGCCGAGCAGATGGGCGGCGTGGAGGCCCGGTCCGATGCGCCGGCGCAGCACATCGACCTCGTCGAGGCTCAGCGGCGCCTGCCTGATGCGCTCCGAGAGCGGCTGGCCGTCGACGAACTCCATCGCCAGATAGGGCGACTGCGTGCCCGGATCGATGGTGAAGACGTAATAGCGGACGATGGCTTCGTTGTAGAGGTTGTGCAGGGCGGCGGCCTCGCGCCGGAACAGGGCGAGCGCCGCCTCGTCGCGCGCGAGTTCCGGGCGGATCATCTTGATCGCCACCGCATCGCCGGTCTGGATGGCGCGGCCCTTGTAGACCTCGCCCATGCCGCCGACCCCGATCAGCCGCTCGACCTCGTAGATGCCGTTCAGGGTGGTCCCGACGGAGACGGCGCCGGCGCGGGGCGCGAAGACGGTGCGCTCGGAGTCGCTCATGGCGTGTCGGTCTCCTGCATGCGCCTGTTCGGCATCCACCGGGTCGTCCGGTCGTCCCTGCGGTTATAGCGCATGATGATCACCGTAACGTTGTCGCGCGCGCCGCGCTGCAGGGTGAGCTGCAACAGCGCGTTGCAGGCCTGCTGCGCGCCGGTCTCCTCGGCCGCTTCCAGGATCTCGGCTTCCGCGACATGCTCGGTCAGGCCGTCGGAGCAGAGGATGAAGACGTCGCCATCCTCGATCTCGCCGCTGTCGAGGTCGAGTTCGGGCACGTCGTGGACGCCGATCGCGCGGGTGATGACATGGCGTCGCGGCGAGAGCCTGGCTTCCGCAGCGGTCATCACGCCGCGCTCGACCAGTTCCTGGACCTCGGTGTGGTCGCGCGAGATCTGCAGAATCTGGCGGGCCCGGATGAGGTAAATCCGGCTGTCGCCACACCAGACGCAGGCGAAGTGACGCTCGTGGACGAGCAGGACCGCCAGCGTCGAGCCCATTGCCGCGCCGTTGCCCTCCGCGATGTGGCGGCGCAGCGTCGCATTGGCGTCCAGCACGCCATTCTCCAGCCGGGCCAGCAGATCGGGTGCCGACTGGGTCTTCCCGATGCTCTCGATCGCGGCGGCCACCGTGGCGCTGGCGAGCGCGCCGTTCTCATGACCGCCCATGCCGTCGGCGACCGCCCAGATGCCGAATTCGGGCCGGACGACGAGATTGTCCTCGTTGGCGCTGCGGATGCGGCCGACATGGCTGACGGCGCCGGTCTCGTAGGCCGATGCGGTCTGGCTCGGATTCTGGCTGAGATCGCTCATGATACGGCCCGCCCCGGTTCGAGGAACGCATCGAAATGGCCGGTCAGCAGGCCGGCGAAGAGATAGGGGTCGGGCAGCCCGTGTCCGACCAGGGCGAGCGGCTCGAAATTCTCGCCGCCGACGGTCCAGAAGCAGGTCGAATGGGCATAGGTGCGGGCGTGATCCTCGACCCGCAGGGCGGCGAGCCGGGCGGGAAAGCCCGCCGCATCCAGTGCGGTGACGATGGTGCCGTCGGAGAGGCGCACCATATCCGGCGGCGGCGGCGCGAGCAGCGCGTCATTGGGGGCGGAAAGCCGCGCCAGCCGCTCCGAGACGGCCTCGAAGCTCGCCGCCGGGTCGAGGGCTTGCAGCAGGAAATCCTCGATCCCGGCATACCAGGCGTCCTGCGGGTCGAGTTCCGGATGGGGGATCGCGCCGCCGGGCTGCGCCAGGGCGAAGACGGTCAGCGGAAAATAGCGCCCGACGCCGTCGACGGAGGGCATGAAGGCTCCGGCGACGGCCTGCCCGCACAGCCCCTGGCCGATCCAGAAGCGCCAGATCGGTGCGTTGAGGAAGGCTTCCTGCCAGCGTCCGGCCAGAGCGAGCCGGCTCGCTGTCAGCCCGCCCTGGAGCCAGGCCTCGTAGACCTTGAGGAAGGCCGCCGGCGCGTTGACCGCGATGAAGTCGCGCTTGGCCGGCAGCTTCCCGAACAGGCCGCAGCTCATCGCCTCAGATCCCCGACGGGCAGCGGATCTCCCGCAGGGCGGGCAGGATCAGCGGGTTCTTCAGCGAGCCGACGCCGAACTGGTAGCCGACCTGACGCCCGCCCGCCGCCAGCGTCAGCCCGACATTGTCGCCCTGGCGCAGCACCGAGCCGGTGTCGAGCAGGCGGAAGAAGGACCAGACGCCGTCGCGCTCGAACAGCTTGACCTCGCCGGAGGGAGCGCTCGGCCCCGAGGAGAAGAAGCCACCGCCGAAGACGCCGCCGCCGCTCGCCCCGCCCAGTGTCAATGTGATCGCGGTGCGGCCGATGCCGGCGCCCGGCCACATCACGGGGGCAGGCGTGTTGACGCCCTGCTGGCTCGTGACGGTGAAGCCGTTGATCTCGAGCTTGGCATTGGCGGCGTCGGCGGAGAGCGCGGTCGGCACCACGATCATCTGGAAGGAGGGCAGGTTGCCGCCCGTCGGGAAGAAGGCCTCCCGGATTTCGCTGGCGCGCTGGAACTCGCGCAGCGTCGTCGCCGAGAGCGAGCGTGCGACGCGGCTGTCGGCGCGCCAGCTCCACTGCGCCTTGGAGCTGTCGACATAGGGTTCGAGCCGCTCCTTGTGGAACTTGTCCATGATGCCGCCGGGCGCGAACAGGCGGGCGAAATCGGCCAGCGGCACGTCGCGCGCGCTGCCCTTCACGAAGGGATAGCGGTTGGTCAGGATCTCCGTGCAGACGCGGCTGACCTGGTCGCCCAGCGCCTGGCGCAGCAGGGCGACGGTGGCGCCGGTCGCATCGCCCTCGAAGTCGTTGACGGCCGAGACGACCATGGCGCCGAAGGGCGCGGGATAGCGTGAGGAATTGGCGCGCAGCGTCGCAATGAGCGGCACCAGCGCGGCATTCGCCGCCGCCGCCTGGGCCGGGTTGGTCGCGGCGGTGGCGAGGTTCTGGTTGATCTCGGACAGGACCTGCAGGAGCTGGTCGACCGGGCGGCGGCCGAGATCGCCCTCGACGAGGACATGGAAGGGCTTGAACTGGGCCTCGATATCGGCGCCGAGCGCCTCGTTGCCGCCGCCGCCGAGCACGCGCTCGACGCCGGGCGCGCTGAGCGGGAGGTTGGTGCCGAGCCGGCTCAGCGCCTCGCTCGCGCGCTTCTCCAGAACATCGGTCGCGGCCGCTGCGGCCGCCTTGCGGGGGGAGGCGCGCTCCTTGGTGAGCTGCGTCTCGTCGCGGACGGATTCGAGGATCTGCTTGAAGGGCGATGTCGGTGCCGCCATGGCGCTGAGCGCGACATATTGCGGCTTGTCGGCGTTGAGCGGCCGCAGCTTGAGCCGCGCCAGGGTGCGCTGCCAGGAGGCGACGAAATCGCGGCTGTAGAGCTTGAGCAGGTCCTGGAAGAGCGTGGCGTATTGCGAGATGATCGCCTGCTGGTCGACATTCTCGCCCAGCACCCAGCGCTCCTTCTCGATGCGGTCACCGATGTCGCCGAGGCGGTCGACGAAGGCGTTCTGGAAGCCGTCATAGGTGTAGAAATAGGGCACGCGGACCGCGTCGAGGTCTTCGCCGCCGACGCCTTCGAAGGCCAGGCGCACGTCGGAGCCGCCGCGGCGGGCCGCGACCCAGTCCTTCTGGCTCTGCGAGCGGGCCTGGGTGCGCAGCAGTTCATAGGCACGTTCCGCGATGCTGAGGCGGCGCAGCGTGCGCTGGCTGTTCTCGATCAGCGACTGGTTAAGCTTGACCAGCGGCTCGGCCTCGCCGTCGTCGAGATCGAGCATCGCGACGAGATGCTCCTCCAGCGCCTCGCGGCCCTTGGCGTTGGCGGCGCCGGGGAAGAGGTTCTCGGCCCAGTCCAGCCGCATCCAGGCGACGACGAGGTCGCGGTCGAGCTTCGCCTGGCCGCCGATCATCATATAGACCTTGAGCGCCTCATAGACGAAGCCGGGATTGGTCTGGTTGGCCTCGAGCTGCTCTTCCAGCCGGAAGATGATGCGCGAGCGCAGCATCCGTTCGAGCGCCTGCTGGTAGGTCAACTCGGCCGCGTTCTGCAGGCGGGCGCGCTGGCTGAGCCCGAAGGTGGCGGCGGTCGGTGTCGGCTCCTCGCGGGTGGCGTAGCCCGCCGGCAGGTGCCGCAGCTTGTGCAGCAGCGGCAGGACCCGGCTGAAATTGCGCTCGGAGATCGTCGTCTCCTGCAGCACCGGGGCGGCGCTGGAGCGGTAGTCGGAGAGGCCGTAATTGGTCGCGGTGATCAGGTCGCTGTTGCGCGAGAAGCTCGTCCACCACAGGCCGAGCGCGGCGAGCGAGACGAGCGCCACGGTGGCGAAGCCGGCCGCCCGCAGCAGGGTGGCGCGGCGGGCCGCGCCGAGATCGGTCGAGACCCAGCCAGCCTCGCCGATGATGACCTTCTGGATCAGGTCGGTCAGGAAATAGCTCTTGCCGCGGCCGGAATAGGCGCCGGCGCTGGCGTGGCTGCTGCCGAAATTGCGCGAGAGCGCCCCGATCAGCTGGTCGATCGGTGTGCCCTCCTGCGTTCCGGAGGTGAAATAGAAGCCGCGCAGCGTCGCATTGGCGTGGTAGCGCGTCGGCTCGAAGACGCGGCCGAGGAAATCGGTGATCGAGCGCTTCAGCGTCGCCATCTGGCTCGGGAAGCCGAAGATCTGGGCGCGCGCGGTCGGGTTGGCCTCGTCCTGCAGCCGGTCGGGGAGGCGCTCGTTGAGCCGCTCGATCAGCGCGTCGTATTCGGGTGCGACGTCGCCGATCATGTTGCGGGTCTTGTCGCCGGTCTGGAAGGTGTGGCCCCAGACCATCCGGCGCTGCGGCTCGGAGAGGCCGCCGAAATACTCGTTGAAGCCGGCGATCAGGTCGGCCTTGGTGAAGACGGCATAGACCGGGAAATCGACCTTGAGCCGCTCGTTCAGTTCCAGCAGCCGGTTGCGGATCGCGTCGGCATGGGCGGCGATTTCCTCGGGGCTCGACGTCAGCAGATCCTCGACGCTGATCGCCACCATGACGCCGTTGATTGGCTGGCGCGGGCGATGGGTCTTGAGCAGATCGAGGAAGGAAAGCCAGCTCGCCTTCTCGGCCTTCGCGTCAGTGTCCTGCGTGGTGTAGCGGCCGGCCGTGTCGATCAGCACGGCCTCCTCGGAAAACCACCAGTCGCAATAGCGGGTGCCGCCGACGCCCGCGATCGCGGCCGGCGCCGCGCCGCCGCGGGCGAGGGGGAATTTCAGGCCGGAATTGACCAGCGCGGTCGTTTTGCCGGCGCCGGGCGGGCCGATGATTACGTACCAGGGCAGGTCGTAGAGATAGTCGCCGCCTTCCTTGCCGCGGGCGCGGCGCAGCGTCGCCAGCGCGTCGCGCATCGAGGCCGACAGCGCAGCGCTGTCGCCGGTCGCCTCCTGCTGCTGTTCCAGCGCCTCGGTGAGCGCGGCGGTGGCGCGACGCCGGCGGATCACGAGCAGCGCGATCCAGGCCAGCGCGCCGAGCGCCAGCAGCAGAACGATCGGCAGCCGTACCCAGACCGAGTCGAACGGGCGGACCTCGCCGACGGCGAGGAACGGCGCGCCGAACCAGACGAGCAGGCCAAGCGCCAGCGTCCCGACGGTGATGGCGGCGATTCTGAGCCAGGTGGCGAGGTTCATGCGCTGGCGCTCTCCTCAGCCCTGCCGCTGGATCACGATCTCGACGCGCCGGTTCTTGGCACGCCCCTCGCGGCTGGCATTGTCGGCGATCGGTGCATCGGCGCCCTTGCCCTCGACGGTGATGCGGTCGGGCTTGCTCAGCTTGGTCTGTAGCAGGTCGCCGACGGCCTTGGCCCTGGCCTGCGAGAGCTGCAGGTTGGAGGCGAAGCGGGCGGTGCGGATCGGCACGTTGTCGGTATGGCCGACGACCTTGACGGCGCCGCCCTCTGTCTCCAGCACGCTGGCGATGCGCTCGATCAGGGGTTTGAACTCGTCGCGCACGGCCGCCTGGCCTGGCTCGAACAGGGTGATGTCGACGAGCCGGACGATGATGACGTTGGGCGTGATCTGGCAGACGATGGGTGGCTGAACCGCGCCGCAGACCTTGGGTGGCACGGGCGGCGGCGGCACCGGCGGCGGCGGGGCCGAGAAGACCTTGCGGACGATGCCGAGTTCACCCTTGGGGTGGACCGAGAGCATGGCGGTCGCGGCCGCCTCCGCATTGCCCGAGAGCAGGAAGCGGAACACGAAATAGAGGCCGAGCACGGCGACGCCGGCGAGCGCGGCCACCGACCAGACCGGAACCTTGAAGCGCGCCACCTGCGAGGCGACGGCCTGCCCGCGCCAGCGCGGCGAGAGTTCGGGGTCGGGCTGCTTCACCCGGCGCAGCGTCTCGAACAGGTTGCGCTGGATCATTTGGAGATTGGCGGCCCCGCCGGCGGAGGTGCGGTGGATGCCCTGGAAGCCCAGCGCCAGGCAGGCATGCATCAGTTCGAGCAGGTCGTAATTGACGGAAGGGTCGGCCTTGGCGCGGTCGAGTTCCTCGAAGAAGCGCACGCCACCGACGCGCTCGCCGAAGAACTTCGAGAGCATGCTGTACTGGGTCCAGACATGGCGGTCCTCGCCGGGGATGTTCTGGACGATGTCGTCGGCCGCCGCGCAGAGGATGTATTTGGCGGTCCGCGTCTGCTCGGCCGAGGCGCCCGCGGCGCGCACCTCATGCTCGAAGGCCTCGATCGTCTCCGTGACCTGGCCGAGCAGTTGTGCGGGCGGCGCGCTGCTGAGCTGCGAGCGCAGCCGGCCGAGCAGCAGGAGGAGGGGCGACGCGGCGCGCAGCAGCGGGTTGGCGTTGGGCGTCAGGAGCTGGCCGCGGCCCGGCAGGGGCCCGGCGGCGGGGCCTGGCGGCGGCGCCGGGCGCGGCGGGGCCGGCTGGGCGGCTGAAATCCAGTCGTCGCTGCCGCCGGGAACGCCGGGCGAGGCGGCGGCGGGCGGGGCATAGGGGGTGGGCGCCGCCGGCGTGGCTTGCGCCGGGCGGGAGGGCAGGGGCGCGCGGCGTCCGGCCGGGTTCGGCCTGATGATGGTCCGGTCGGAACGGCCGAACGGATCGGACGGCGAACCGGGATCACTCATCGCCGTCCCTCGAGCACGGCCCAGAGTTCGAGCTCGAGATCGGGCCAGTCACCGGAGAAATGCATCCCGATCGAGCTCGCGGTCGAGAATTCCGGCCAGAGCGGCGAGGTCCGGTCGAGATAGAAATAGACGTGGTCGGTCAGCGCGCGGATCTGCGGCGGCGGCGTCGGCAGATGGACGAGGCTGATGCCGGGCAGATGGGCATGGACGATCTCGTTCATCTTGGTGTTGGGGCCGACCTTGAAGAGCTGCGGGAACTGGGCCTGGATCTCGGTGAGGGGACGACGTGCCGCGACCTCCAGAACCAGCGTCGCGTTGCGGACCAGGCTGCGGTCGCGGATCGTCGACATGAAGGCGTTGGGCGCGCGCTCGGTGATCTCGAGCCGGATCGCGCGGCGGCCGAGATTGGCGGAAAGGAAGTCCTGGATGTCGCGCACCAGTGGCGTGAAACAGGCCTCCAGATCGTCATGGTCGTAGGCTGGATAATCGCGGGCACGGCGCTCGGCGGTGGTGAAGGTCGCCAGTTCACCCGCCAGCCCCAGGAAGGTCTCGAACAGACGCTCGGGATGGACATAGCGCGACTGGCGCAGATGGCGCAGCTGCGGGATCTGCCGGTTCAAGAGCTGCAGCATGAAATAGTCGGCGCTCTGCAGGCCGCCTCCGGCCGTCGGGTCGGCCGCGTAGCGGGCGAGTTCCTCGAGCTTGTTGTCGATCCAGCCGATGACCCGGTCGAGCCAGCCCTCGATCACCGGATAGGCGCAGCAGACCAGGACGGGCGGGGCGAATTTCTCGTCGAACAGGATGGCGCGGTCGCGGACTTCGAGGACGCGGCCGAGCGCGAGGCCGACATAGCCGGCCTTCGCCGTCTTGCGCAGCTCCAGGCTCAGGCGCGGATGGGCGACGTCGATCTCCTCCTCGATCCGCAGCGAGGCGGTGGAATCGATCAGCATCTCGGTGGCCGGGACATAGCGGCTGGCGCTGCCGCTCAGCGCGTCCTCGACCTCGCGGGTGTTGGGAGAGGCCAGCGGCAGGGAGAGCCAGACGATCTGGCCGGCGGCGTTCTCCGGCACCTCGATCGCGGCGGGCAGGGGGCTGTTGTCGGGCATCGCGAAGGGCGTGCCGTCCGGCATGACGCCGACGGCGCGGCGCAGGCCGATGCGGCTCTGCTGGGCGAGGTCGCGGTCGATCTCCAGCACCGAGAACCCCCACGGGTAAGGGGTGACGTGCCGGACGCGGTTTTCCAGCAGATTCTCAAGATACCGGTCGTTTTGCTGGAAGTGGTGCGGCCTGAGGAACAGCCCTTCCGACCAGACGACCTTGCTGTACCACGACATCCGGCTCTCGCTCACTCAAGGGCATGGCGGGGACCTTATACAGGTCGCCGACAAGCGTCACCAAGCGAATGCTAGGGCGGCGCGAAGACTCTGCCGTCATTGACTTGAAGGATGCGCGGTTGCGCGTTTCCCGGCAGTCCAGCAGAGTCGCTCACATGAAGGTCGAGAGGAGCCCCCGATGCCGAAAGGTCCCGCTGCCCGCGTGCTCGATATGGTGGCGCATCCCCTGCCGGGCGTGCTCCAGCCGGGGCCGGGAAGCCCCAATGTCCTGATCGGCGGTATGCCGGCCTGGCGCGGCGTCTCGGCGGCGGCGGCCGCAGCGATCCAGGCGGCGCGGAAAGTCTCCGACGCCGCCATTGCAACCGCGGAAGCAGCCGCGACCGCCGCCTCGGGGACACCCGGCGCGCCGGCCGCGAAGACGGCCGAGGAAACCGCCAAGGCGACCGCTGCCGCCAGCATGGGCTCGATGATCACCGGCGCTGCGGCCGGGGCCGATATTCACAACTGCCTGACGCTGCTGCCGGCGCCGCCGCATGGTCCCGGCGTGGTGGTCGACGGGTCGAAGACCGTGCTGATCAACGCGCTCGCGGCCTGCCGGGTGGGCGATACCATCATCGAGGCAGTGGGCCCGCCCAACAAGATCACGATGGGGATGACGACGGTGATCATCGGCGGCTGACGGGGCCGGTCACCTCGGCTAGGAGGGGCGGGCGCGCGGCTCGTCGCGCCCCACTCCAGCCCGAGGATACCGACCATGACCATCGACCGCATCGGAGTGACGCAGCGCTGGTGCGATGCCGCGATCTTCAACGGCATCGTCTTCCTCGCCGGCCATGTCGCCGAAAAGACCGAAGGCCGATCGCTCGGCGAGCAGACCACCGAGGTGCTGGCGCTGCTGGAGGAGACGCTGGAGGCCGCCGGCAGCGACAAGAGCCGTATCCTGAGCGTCCAGATCTTCCTCACCGACATCGCGAAGATCGCCGAGATGAACGAGGTCTGGGACGCCTGGGTGCCGAAGGGCACCGCGCCGGCGCGCGCCACCGTCGAGGCCAAGCTCGCCTCGCCCGGCCACGACATCGAGATCACGGCGGTGGCGGCGAAGCGCGGCCTTTGAGGTGCCTTGGCTTGATTCCCCGTCATGCTCGGCCTTTTGCCGAGCATCCACGTCTTGACCGCCGCTCCCATCGCATGAAGGCGTGGATGGTCGGGACAAGCCCGACCATGACGGAACTGCAGCTGGGCCTATCGCGCGTTATTTCCCGCCGCGGTCGTAGCACTCGGCGAAATAGAGCATGAAGGCGTCGACCAGCCCGTCCTCATAAGGCGCGGTCTTGGCGTCCCAGCGGGCGACATAGGCGTCCCACATCTTGGCCTTGCGCGAGCCGAGCAGGGAATCGAGGCCGCGCTCCTGCGCCGTGCTCTCGGCGATCGCCTGGGGATCGAGATCCTCGACCAGCATACGCAAAGCATGCTGCATGGCCGAGTAGGTCTTGATCTGGTGGGCCTTCAGGTCCTTGAAGCTTTCGTCGAAGGCCTTCTGCGCGCTGAGATAACCGCTTTTGGGCCGGCCGAAGATGAGCTGCAGCGCATCGTCCACCGTCGGCGAGAATTTCAGCGGGTTGTTGTCCTGCGCCTGGATCATGGTCTGGTTGGCGCTGCGGGCGATGCGCTTGCTCTCGGCGCGGGCCGCGAGCAGCTGCTTCAGCTCGACCGCGACGAGGCGCATTAGCCCGCCGAGTTGCTCGGCGAAGGCGCCGGGGTCCTGCCAGGCGAGGTCGCCGGTCGACAGGCCTGCCCCCTTGGCGAAGCGCTGGACGAATTCGGCCGCCGAGATGGCGGGCATGCCGGCCGGTGCCATGGCGGGAAACGGCGGCGCGGCCGCTGCGAAGGGCGCGGCAGCGGAAGCTGGCGGCTCGAGCGGCGGCAGGGGCGGCGGCAGGGGCGCGATCGGCGGGCTGGGCTGGGCGGCCGCGTCGCTCCACGGATCTCCCGGCGGCAGGTCGGCGGTCAGGGGACGCCGCGGAGTCGGGATCGGGGCCTGCGGCGGCTCGGACGCGGCCGGCGGCGCCTGATAGGGCGCCCAGGCGAAATCGTCTCCCGACGGCGGGGGGGCGACCGGGGGTGGCGGAGCGGGTGCGGGCGCTGCGGCGGGCGTCGGAATGTCCGCCGCCCAGTCGATGAAGCCGTCATGGACGGGGCGGTGCCGGCTCGGCGGCAGCAGCTCGCGGCGCGGGATCGGCGGCGCGACGTCGCCGCTGGCCGACCAGAGCGATTCCGGATCGGGAGCGGGCGCCTGCACCGGGGCGTTCTCGGGTTCGGCGCGGGTGGCCTCGTCGATGGCGACGGCAATGACGTAGTGGCCGATCTCGAGCCTGTCGCCATGCTGCAGGCGATAGGGCGACTGCACGCGCTGGCTGGAGCCGTTGACATAGGTGCCGTTGGTCGAGATGTCGCGCAGCCAGTAGGCGCCGTCGCGGAAGCGCACCTCGCAATGGCGGCCCGAGATGGCGCGCGTCGGATCCGGCAGGCACCAGTCGAGATGCTGGTCGCGCCCGATATCGAGTCCCCGGCTGCCGCTGAGAGTGACCGTCAGCGGGCCGCCATCGGGCAGGGCCGTCTCGTTCTCGATCGTCAGAGTCAGGGGCATGGCGGGGAATCCGGGCGCGGCGCGGCGGCTTCCGCCGTCTCGCGCTTGCGGTGCTCAGGAGGCGGGCTTGCCGTCGTCATCAGCCAATCGAATGCATGCTTCGACACAATTGCGCAATGCGGTCTGGTGATCGCGGCCGCTGCGGCGGCCGAGCGCGGTGATGACAGCGATCCGCGCCATCTTGGCAGTGAGGTCCGGCGGGCAGGGCACGGCATGCCCCTCGACCATGCTGCCGCCGGAATAGCCGGCCGCGAAGGCGACCCAGGTGCCGGGCTGCGCCGGGTCGGCGGCATCGGCGAGCGCGAGCGCGGCGCGCCGCGTCTCGTCGCGCGGATCGCGGACCCAGGCCTCGGCCGCCGCGAGCCCGTCATCGGGCGCGGCGCCGGGCGGGAGCATCGCGCGCAGCGACTGGGCCGCCCACCAGACGGCCTCGCGGCGCGGCAGCACATAGGCACAGAACGCGATCGCCTCGGCCGGGGCCGGCCCCTGGGCGAGGCGCCTGAGAAAGGCCAGCGGATGCTCGACCGCCGGCTTCGTCGCGATGACCTTGCCGGCGGAGGGGAAGGTCTCGAAGACCTCCCGGGCGGTGCTGAAGCGCAGACGCGACATCGATGCTCAGTTGATCTTCACGAGGGCGCCATTGACGATGACGGTGGCGTCGCTCAGCACCTCGGTCTTGGCCACACTCTTGATGGTGATGGTCGGCGAGGAGATCTCGATGCTGGTGGGCAGCATCTTGATCGTGCTCTGGCCGACCTTGAGGTTGATTTCGGTCTGGGCTTCGACGTCGAGCTTGCCGTTCTGGACATGGAGCTTGTCGTTGCCGTTCTTCAGCGTCGTCTCGCGCGAATAGCCGCCGTCGGCATAGTCGGGTCCGATCTCGCGGGTCTCCTTGTTCTTGACCAGGACCTCATGGTCCTTCTCGGCCTGCATGCTGAAAACTTCCTGGCCCTTGCGGTCTTCGAACTTGATCTCGTTGTAGCAGTCGGCGAAGCCGGCGCCGTCGGTCGATTCCGATTTGAGCCCGGACTGGGTCTTGTTGTCGGGGAGGTTGTAGGGCGGTTTATGCTTGTCATTGACGACCGTGCCGGTCACCAGCGGCAGGTCCGGGCTGCCCTCGAGGAACTCGACCACGACCTCCTGGCCGATGCGCGGGATGACCTGTCCGCCCCAGTTCTTGCCCGACCACATCTGCGCCACGCGGGTGCGGCAGGAGGTCGAGCCGTCCTCGCGGTCCCAGTGGAAGCGCAGATAGATCCGGCCGAACTCATCGACGTCGATGTCGCCTTCCTCGCCTTCATTGCGCTCGCCGACCACCTTGGCGGTGTGCGGTCCGTAAACGGTGGGCCGCGGGGTGAGGAGCGGAGCGCGGAAGCGGCGGTCGCTCTTCTGGAGCTCGTAGGAGCCGCTGTAGTGGGTGTCGTCGCCGCCCCCCGAGCGGTAGCTCTGGCCGCTGAAGGCGTGACGGCAGCGCACGACGAGGTACTCGGTGTTCTCCGACGCCGTGGCATGGGCCGAGAGCGTCATCAGGGCGCCGGGGAACAGGCTCGGCGCATCGCCGGCGGCGTGGCGCCGGTCGTCGGGCGCCTGCTCGGCCTGCGCTCTGACGCGGGCGAAATGCTCGCCCTCGTCGCGCTTGATGTAGCTGCGGGGGTAGTCATAGGCCTCGTAGGCCTTGGCCTTGTCGAAGCCGGCCTCGGCCTGCGCCGTGAGGTCGGAGCCCGATTGCTGGAAGTCGTAATCTCTCAGTTCGATCTTGCCGGTGCGCAGCCTCCGCATCGTCGACCAGTGCGTCACGTGCTCGATATGGCGCGGCATCCTGCTGCTCGGCGGCATCACCGGATAGGCTGTGCCGGCACCTGCGAAGGTCGGCTGGGCGGCAGCCTGAACGGGGTCGTGCGAGGAGCGTGAATCCGAGAGCACCAGCTTGTGGTCGCCGTCGACATGCTTGAAATAATAGTAGATTCCGTACTGTTCCATCAGCCGCAGGACGAAATCGAGATCGGTTTCGCGATACTGCACACAGTAGTCGATCGGGTTGAGCCGGTCGCTGGTACGGTCCTCGAAACTCGCACTCTCTTCCTTGGCGAAGATCTGCTTGATGATCTCGATGGCGGTCTTGTTCTTGAAGATGCGGCAATCGGCCCGCTGGGAGAGGAGCCAGAGCCAGGGGCGCAGCGTGAACCGGTACTGATGCAGGTCCTGCTCCTTTCCGATCCACTGCGCATCGACCAGCGTTCCGTTGAAGATCCGCTCACTGCCGTCCATGAGCGTCATCGTGATGGAGCATTTCTGGCTCATTATGCTCTGCAGATCGGCATTTTCAGTCGTGCTGCGGGCGTCAACCTGAAAAGTAAAGAGTTCGCTCAGGCCTTCAGAGGCTTCGAACTGTGTCAGTGTTAAGACATCTTGACCTAAAGGCGTCGTAAACGACGCGGTTCTTTTCAGCTGTCGAAGATCGGCGTTCATCAACGAAACCCCGTGGTTCTAGATGCTATTTTATTGTTGACGTGGCGGATGGCGCGAGTCATGGTGTGCGCCGTCAATCTTCGACCGCCCGCGCGAAGCTAAACGGGAGGGGGACCATGCGCAAGCAATCCGCGATTACAGCCATCGCCGTCCTCGCCGCCTGTCTTTATGGGATGCAGGCGCCGATGGCGCAGGCGCAGACCTACAAGGCAGACGACATCGTCAAGCATTTCAACCCGGCGCCGCCGCCCGTCAGTGCGACCCGCGGGCTGTGCATCGGAACCGAGGCCGACTGCAACAAGGCGGGCCATGCGGTGAAGCCGGCTGCGGCGGCGGCCTTCGATCTCGTGGTGCGCTTCAAATACAATTCCGACGTGCTGGAGCCGGAAGCGCGGGTCAATCTCGACGAGTTCGCCAAGGCGCTGAAGACGCCGCAGCTCGGCGCCAGCCGCTTCGTCGTCGAGGGCCATACGGACGCGACCGGGACGCCCTCCTACAATCTCGACCTCTCGGAGCGACGGGCCCAGGCCGTGGTGCGCTATCTGCGCGAGCGCGGCGTCGACACGGCCAAGCTCGAGGCGCGCGGCTATGGCCAGACCAAGCCGGTCGTGGCCGACCCCTTTGCCGGCGAGAACCGCCGGGTCGAGACCCGGCTGCGGACGGAATGAGCGGGGCTGGGCAGCTCTTGCCGCAAGCCACCCGGCGGCCGAGCCGCCACCTGCGTAACCGGTGAGGGCGATGGCGTCTTTGAATTTCGCTGAGTTCGCGAAGGCGATCTCCGACGACGATCCCTGCGGGCCGGACCTCGAGGACGATCCCGATTTCATGAACGTCACGGCGCGGCTCGAGGTCGCGTTGCCGGCGCAGTATTTCCGCCGCGACGATGAGGGGCGGCAGGTCGCGTTCGACCGTGGCAGCATCGAGTTCCCCGCCGCCTTTTCCGATCTCGGCAAGCTGCTGAACCGCTCGCGTGACCTCAGGGCGCTGGTGCTGGGCGGCAAGCTCGCGATCCTCAACCGCGATGTGCCGGGCTTCGCGGACTGCCTATCGACCATCGCAGCGCTCCTGGCGCAGCATTGGGAGGCGGTGCATCCGCGCGCCATGGACGGCGATTTCGTCATGCGCGAGGTCGCGCTGCAGAGCCTCGACGAGCAGCCGACGGTGGTGCTGCCGCTGCAGCATGCGCCGCTCTTCACGAGCCGGCGCCTCGGACCCTTCGCTTTCCGCAGCCAGCTCGTCGCCACCGGCGAGACCAAGCTGGTCGAGGGCGAGCAGCATCCCGACCAGGGCATGATCCAGGCGGCGCTGGGCGATCTCGACATCGACGACCTGACCGCCGCGCTCGCACGGGCTGGCGCGATCCAGCAGGCGCTCGCGGGGATCCGTGCGATCTGGCTGGAAAGGATGGGGACCGATCATGCGCTCAGCTTTCCGCGCCTGTCCGCGCTCGTCGATCAGATCGTCGCCTTTCTCGATGCGGCGGTGGCGCGGCGCGTCCCCGGCCACCAGGCGGTGGCGGGTCCGGCGCCGGGCGAGGCCGCTCCGGCAGGCCATTCCACTGTCGCGCCAGGGGCCTGCGGCAACATCCTTCAAGTGAAGGATACGCTGGCGGCCTGCCTCGGCTACTTTCGCCGCATGGAACCTTCCAGCCCGGCGGTCCTCCTGATCGGCCAGGCGCAGCAACTGATCGGCAAGTCCTTGATCGAGGTCATTCAGATCATGTTTCCGGATTATGTCGGCCAGGCCGTGCTCGAAGTCGGCGACCGGACCCGGTTCCGGCTGCCGCTCGAACGCCTGGGCGCCCCGGAGGGGCCTGCGGAAGACGGCGGCTCCGAAGAGACCTCCTACGACACGTCGGATGAGGAGGCGTTCGAGGAAACCGAGGCACTCGGCGACGGTGAGGACGACGGTGAGGTGGCCGGGGCGACCTCGCCGGCCGAGCCGCCGGCCCTTTCTGTCGCCAGCCGCGCCGACGCGGTGGCGGGGATGCGGGCGGTGGCGGCCTTCTACCGCCAGGTCGAGCCGTCGCATCCGACGCCCCTGCTGATGGACAAGGCCTGTGCGCTGGCGCAGCAGGACTTCTTGGCTCTGCTCGGCAGCATCCTGCCGGAGGTGGCGACGATGCCTGAGGCGGAGAATTAGCGCTTTCTGTTTTATTCGCTTGAACCCTCCGCGGGGCTCACGCGACTATATCGATAGACGGCAAGAACGGTTACGGTGTCGCGTTACATCGGCGTGACGCAACTGCAGAGGGGCTGACAACATGGCCGGAGATTCAGGTCAAAAGTTCATTCGCCGCAACAGGCCGCCGCGGGTCCACATCACCTATGAGGACCCCTACAATGCCGAGCAGAAGGTCGAGCTGCCCTTCGTCATGGGGGTGATGGCCGATCTCTCGGGCAATGCCTCCGGCATCGAAAAGGCGGAGATCTCGCAGCGCAAGTTCCTCGATTTCGACATGGACAATTTCGACCAGCGCATGGCTGCGATCGAGCCGGGCGTCGCCTTCGCGGTTCCCAACAAGCTCGGTGACGGCGGCGACAAGCTCTCGGTCGCGCTGAAGTTCTCCAAGTTCGACGACTTCAACCCGGCCTCCGTCGCCCGGCAGATTCCGGCGATGGCCAAGCTGCTGGAGGCGCGCGAACAGCTTGCCAATCTGGTGCGCTTCATGGACGGCAAAATGGCCGCGAGCGACCAGATCAAGGCGCTGCTGGCCGATCCGCAGCTGATGGCCGCGCTGAAGGACAAGCTTGGCGACAAGCCTGCCGACGGCACCCCGGCCGAAGAGACCAAGTGAGCGAGGCGGCAATGGCAGCGGAAACACAATCCCAGCAGCCCGGCTCAGTCGCCGAGACGCGCGACGTCGAGGATTTCGCCTCGGTCCTGAAGCAGAGCTTCAAGCCGAAGACCGAACGTGCCGCGACTGAGGTCGAGGCCGGCATCGCGACCCTGGTCAACCAGGCGCTGGCGGACTCGACGCTGATCAAGAACGACGTGCTCGACACGATCGAGGAGATGATCGCGCGGCTCGACGCCAAGCTGACCGAGCAGATGAACGAGGTGCTGCACGCACCGGAGTTCCAGAAGATCGAGAGCGCCTGGCGCGGGCTGAACTATCTGGTCTTCAATTCGGAGACCGACGCGCAGCTCAAGATCAAGGTGATGAACGTCTCGAAGAACGAGCTGTATCGGAACCTGAAGACCTATCCCGGCGCGCGCTGGGACCAGAGCCCGCTGTTCAAGCAGGTCTATGAGCAGGAGTTCGGCCAGCTCGGCGGCCAGCCCTTCGGCTGCCTGATCGGCGACTACCACTTCAGCCATGTGGCCACGGACGTGCAGCTGCTGCGCGACCTGTCCAAGGTGGCGGCGGCGGCCCATGCCCCCTTCTTCGCCGGGGCGGACCCGACGCTGATGGGCATGGATACCTGGACGGAACTGTCGAACCCGCGCGATCTGAGCAAGGTCTTCGACACGCCCGACTACGCGGCCTGGAAGGGCCTGCGCGACGCGGCCGACTCCCGCTATGTCGGCCTGTGCCTGCCGCGGGTGCTGTCGCGGGTTCCCTATGGCGCCAAGTCGGAGCCGGTCGAGGAATTCGCCTTCGAGGAGGAGACCGACGGTCACACGGGCGAGAAATACGCCTGGATGAACGCGGCCTATGCGATGGCCGTCAACATCAACCGGGCCTACAAGGAATATGGCTGGTGCACGCGCATCCGGGGCGTCCAGTCCGGCGGTGAGGTTGTCAACCTGCCGACCCATACCTTCCCGACCGATGACGGCGGCGTCGACCTGAAATGCCCGACCGAGATCGCCATCAGCGACCGCCGCGAGGCGGAACTGGCCAAGTCCGGCCTGATCCCGCTGATCCACCGCAAGAACACCGACAAGGCCGCCTTCATCGGCGCCCAGTCGCTGTACAAGCCCAAGGCGTTCTCGGGCCCCGACGGGGTGGCGGCGACGGCGTCCGACAACCTGTCGGCACGGCTGCCCTACATGTTCGCAGTCTCGCGGTTCGCGCACTACCTGAAGTGCATGGTCCGCGACAAGGTTGGCTCCTACAAGGAAAAGGAGCCGCTGCGGCGCTGGTTGCAGGAGTGGATCACCGACTATGTCGACGGCGATCCGGTCAATTCCAGCGAAGAGACGAAGGCGCGGCGCCCGCTCTCCGATGCGCGCATCGATGTCTTCGAGGACGAGGAGAACCCCGGCTACTACTCGGCCAAGTTCTATCTCCGGCCGCATTTCCAGCTCGAGGGCATGGATATCGGCCTGAGCCTGGTCTCGCGACTGCCAGCTCCCAAGACCTGACCGTCACCTGACCAGCCGGTGACGTCAGCCAAGAAAGATCCCAGGCGCCCGTGTCGTTCGCGACCGGGCGCACAGGAGAACTGCGTCCAGTATCCGGGTTTTCCAACCGAGTTTCCCAATTCCCAACCAGAGGAGATCACACCATGGCTAGCGACTTCATTCTCGAGATCGACGGTATCAAGGGCGAAAGCACGGACAAGAAGCTCGAGGGCCACATCGACATCGACTCGTTCTCCTGGGGCGTCAGCAATGCCGGCTCCCATGCGGTCGGCGCGGGCGGCGGCGCCGCCAAGGCCAGCTTCCAGGACATCCACTTCACCGCGCAAGTCAGCAAGGCCTCGCCGAACATCGCGCTCTCCTGCGCCAACGGCAAGCACATCAAGAAGGCGGTGCTGCATGTCCGCAAGCAGGGCGAGCAGCAGCAGGAGTACTACACCATCACCCTCGAGGACCTGCTGGTGTCGAGCTATCAGTCCGGTGACGCGGCCGGCGGCAACAGCATACCGACGGATCAGTTCTCGCTGAACTTCGCCAAGGTCAAGTACGAGTACAAGCCGCAGAAGAAGGACGGCACGCTCGATGCTCCGGTCACCATGACCTGGGACCTGAAGCTGAACTCCGTGTGAGAACGGCGGTGGACCGGGTTCCCGGTTTGCCGTGTCGCGGTGGCCGTTGCGGACGCGTTCCGCAACGGCCATCGTGCGTATCCAGGGCATCGAGAGGGTGTGCGCGCGTCATGCTGCACGGGGTCCCATGAACGGCACGCTGACGAAGAAGCGGCTGCGCCCGCCCTTGATGTTCGCCTTCCGCGAGGCGCATCTGGAAAAGGATGCGAAGGTGTCGCTCGATCTGCGCGATGCCGGCGGCGAGCGGGTCATCGCCCAGCGTCGGGCCGCGCCGCGCGCCGCGATCACCGAGCCAAAGCTGCGCCGCGAGATCGCGGTAGATCTCGACGCCCTCGTCAACACGATCAATCTGGGCTCCTCGGTCGATCTGTCGCGCCACGAGCATGTCCGCAAGTCGATCCTGAACCATGGCTTCCCCGACCTGACGAGCCGCTCGATCGACGAGCACCGGGTCGATCTGATCGCGGAGGACATGGTCGCTGCACTGCTCGGCTATGAGCCGCGGCTGATCCGCAACTCGATCGCGGTCAAGCGCGATCATTCGCTCGACCGCGCCGAGCTCAAGGTCCGCTTCCTGGTCCAGGCCGATCTCAACTGCGAGCCGCTCAACGTGCCCGTCGAGTTCGTCGCCGATCTCGAGCTCGATACGGGCAAGATGGCGATCAGGAGCCGATAGGGCGATGCATCAGGAGTTTCTCGATCTCTACAATCAAGAGCTCCGCCTCTTCATGGAGCACTCGAAAGAGTTCGCGGAAGAGTATCCGGGCATTGCCGAAAGGCTCGGCGGGCTCGTCGGCGACCGGATGGATCCGATGGTGGGTGGCCTGCTGGAGGGGGCGGCCTTCCTGGCGGCGCGCGTCCAGCTCAAGCTGAAGCACGAGTTTCCCGAATTCACCAACAATCTGATCGAGCAGCTGCTGCCGAACTATCTCGCGCCGACGCCGTCGGCGCTGCTCGCCGGCATCCGGCCGCCGTTTTCGGATCCGGGCCTGCGTGAGGGGATGACGATCCCGCGCGGCGCCTATCTCGACGCGACCTATCTCGAGCGTGAGCGCCGTGTCGCCTGCCGGTACCGGCTCGGGGCGGCGGTGACGCTCTGGCCCTTCGACATTGCGGCGGCCGAGTACATTCCGGCGCCGGGGCCGCTGCAGGCGCTGGGACTCTCGACGGACCGTCGCGCGCTGTCGGGGCTGCGGCTGTCGCTGACCCACCGCACCATGGCCGATGTGACGCAGGAGCCGACGGCGGCGCAGGCGCTGAAGATGCCGACGAGCTGGTTCTCGGGCTGCCGCTGCAAGGAGCTGACCGTCCATCTGCTCGGGGCCGAGGCCGATGCGGTGGCGCTCTACGAGCAGCTCTTCTCCGATTGCGTCGGCATCTATTTCCGCCATCTCGACGAATTCGGCGATCCCGTGATCACGCCGGCCGACGGCGTTTCGCTGGAGCAGCTCGGCTTCGGCGAGGACGAGGCGCTGCTGCCCGGCGACACGCGCGTCTTCCGCGGCTTCGACCTGCTGCGCGAGATGTTCTGGTTCCCGCGGAAGTTCCTCGGCTTCCGGCTCAATGGGCTGGCGCGGATCATGCCCAAGCTGACGGCGAAGGCGGTCGATGTGATCTTCGTCTTCGACGAGGTCAACATCCGGCTGGCGGCGGCGGTGCAGAGGTCGATGTTCGCGCTCTATGCCGCGCCCGCGATCAACCTGTTCGAAAAGACGCTCGACCGCATGCCGGTCAAGACCAATCAGCACGAGTTCCATGTCGTGCCCGACCGCAGCCGGCAGCTCGACTACGAACCGCACAGCATTCTCTCCGTTCACGCCCATTATGTCGGCGGGCGGGAGAAGCAGCCGGTGCATCCGCTCTATTCCTCACCGGAGGGCGCCTCGCCGACGCATGGGCTGCTCTACACCCAGCGCCGGCTGTCACGGCGCCGCTCCGCCGCCGAGCGGCGGCTCGGCCGGTCATCGGACTATACCGGCACGGACATGTTCATCTCGCTGGTCGAGCCGGCGGGCGTGACCGACGCGACCTCGGTGGCGGAACTCAGCGTGCGGGCGCTCTGCTCGAACCGGCATCTGCCGGAACATTTGCCCACCGGCGAGGGCGGCGCCGATTTCCGGCTGATCGACAATGTCGCGCTCGACGTCGCCTGCCTGTCGGGGCCGACGCCGCCGCGCGAGCCGATCGTCTCGCAATTGCGGTTGCGCTCGGAGACGGCGAGCACGGGCGTCGTCACCTGGCGGCTGATCAACCTGCTCAGCCTCAACCATCTCGGCCTCGTCCAGCGCGGGGCCGGCGCGAATGCGGAGGCGCTGCGCGAGCTGCTCTCGCTCTTCGCCGACCTCGCCGACAGCGCCACCGAGCGGCGCATTCGCGGCATCAAGAGCGTCGACAGCCGCCCGGTCGTGCGGCGCTTTCCGCAGCGCGCGGGCACGGGCGCGGCGCGCGGACTCGAGATCACCGTCGTGCTCGACGAGAAGGCCTTCGAGGGTTCGGGCGTCTTCCTGCTCGGGTCGGTGCTCGACCGCTTCTTCGCCGAATATGCGGCGATGAACCATTTCACCCAGACGGTGATCCGCACCGTCGAGCGCGGCGAGGTGATGCGCTGGCCGCCGCGCGCCGGATCGAGGCGGATCCTGTGACCGACAGCGCCTCCCTGCAGCGCGAGCCGAGCTATGCGGAGCAGCTCCAGGACGAGCCCTGGCGCTTCGATTTCTATGCGGTCATGCGCCGGCTGGAACGCAGCTTTCCGGAGCGCGGGCGGATCGGCGCGGTCGCAGCGCGGCGGGACGAATATGTCGCGCTCGGCGAGCCGGCCTATCTTGATTTCGCGGCCTCGACCATCGCCCAGGCCGACCGGGACGGGCAGGGGCGCCTGCGCCTCCTCGTCAAGTTCCTCGGCCTGCTCGGGCCGCAGGGTGCGCTGCCGCTGGCCACGACCGAGGAGAGCTATCACTGGCAGCTCGCGCGCGACGATGCCTTTCCGCGCTTCCTCGACATCTTCAACCACCGCTTCCTGCAGCTGTTCTTCCGGGCCTGGGCGGATTCGCGGCCCGTGGCGCAGCATGACCGGCCGGAGCGAGACCGTTTCGCAGCCTATGTCGGCAGCCAGATCGGGCTGGGCTCGGCGCCCTATCTGGACCGCGACAGCGTGCCCGATGCGGAGAAGCTCGCCCATGCCGGGCTGATCGGCGCCCAGGCGAAGTCGGCCTCGCGGCTGCGCGGGCTGCTGGCGGGGCTGTTCAAGGCCGAGGTCGAGATCGAGCAGTTTGTCGGCATGCGGCTGGTCTTCGATCCGGCCGACCGGACGCGGCTCGGCAGCCGGCATTGCACGCTGGGCGGCGACGCGCTGCTCGGCGCCAGCGTCTACAGCGTCGAGGACAAGTTCCGGATCTGCATCGTGGCGCGTGATCTCGAGGAGTTCTCGCGCTTCCTGCCGAGCGGCGACCGCTGCGAGAAGCTGGCGGACGCCGTTTTTTTCCATCTCGGTGAGCAGTTCGAGTGGGATGTCGAGCTGGCGCTCCCGGTCGGGCAGGTCAAGCCGGCACGGCTCGGCCGGTTCGGCCAGCTCGGCTGGACGAGCTGGATGTCGCCGAACTGGGATGCCCCGCCCGGCGCCCTGCGGCGCGATGCCCGTTTCCACCCCGCTGAGCGCCTGCGCGAGCAACGCAGCCGGGCGCGTTCACAACCCAACACCCGAACATCCTGACGTCCGAGGAGACCATCATGGCCGACATCAGTCTCGAAGCCGTCACAGGCAAGCTCAACCGGGTCGGCTATGAAGCCTTCATCCAGGCGTTGCGGCGGGCCAAAAGCGCCGGCAACCGCAATGTCGAGCTGGCCCATTGGCTGGCGCAGATCCTGCTGCGGCCCGCCACCGACATCGGCCTGACGGCGCAGCATTACGGGCTCGACATGGGCAGGCTCGCCACGGACATCGGCGGTGTCATGGAGGGCTTCCGCAAGAACGAGACGGAGATGCCGGGCGTCGCCAACAGCATCGTCGACGGGCTCGACCGCGGCTGGCACTACGCGACCCTGTTCTTCGGCGAGACGCAGATCCGCACCGGCCATGTGCTGGTGGCGATCCTGAAGTCGAACGACCTGCGCCGCGTCCTGACGGGCATCTCCAAGGAGTTCGGCAAGATCCCGGTCGACGAGCTCGCCGCCGGCCACGCCAAGATCTGGGAGGCCTCGGAGGAGGAGAACCTGCGGCCGATGGACGGCTCGGGTCTGCGCGCGGCCGGCACGCCCGGCGCCGAACAGGCCGAGGGCTCCAAGGGGACGACCGCGCTCGACCGCTTCTCGCAGGATCTGACAGCCAAGGCCCGCACGGGCACGATGGACCCGATCCTCGGTCGCGACGACGAGATCCGCCAGGTCATCGACGTGCTGATGCGCAGGCGCCAGAACAACCCGATCCTCACCGGCGAGGCCGGCGTGGGCAAGACCGCGATCGCCGAGGGCTTCGCTCAGCGCGTCGCCTCCGGTGACGTGCCGCCGCCGCTCAAGGGCGTGCGCGTCTGCGCGCTCGACATCGGCCTGATGCAGGCGGGTGCCTCGATGAAGGGCGAGTTCGAGCAGCGCCTGCGCTCCGTCATCGACGAGGTGCAGTCCTCACCGACGCCGGTGATCCTGTTCATCGACGAGGCGCATACGCTGATCGGCGCGGGCGGGGCGGCCGGCACGGGCGATGCCGCCAATCTGCTCAAGCCCGCGCTGGCGCGCGGCACGCTGCGGACCATCGCCGCGACGACCTGGTCGGAATACCGGCAGTATTTCGAGAAGGACCCGGCGCTGACCCGGCGCTTCCAGCCGGTCAATGTCGACGAGCCGGATGTGGCGCGCTGCTGCACCATGCTGCGCGGGCTGATCGCCCCGATGGAGAAGCACCACAAGGTGCGCATCTCGGACGCCGCGATCGTCGCCGCGGTGACGCTGTCGCATCGCTACATCCCGGCCCGCCAGCTGCCCGACAAGGCGGTCAGCCTGCTCGACACCGCCTGCGCCCGCGTCGCAATCAGCCAGAGCGCGACACCGGCCGCGATCGAGGATGCGCGCGTCGCCATCGCCGCGCTGGCGCAGGAGAAGGCGGCGCTGACGGCCGACCAGGATCTCGGCGGCGACACCGCCAAGCGCCTGGCCGAGATCGAGGTCGAGACCGCCGAAGGCGAGAGCAAGCTCGCTGGGCTCGAAGCGGCCTGGGCGAGCGAGCTCGCCATCGTCGAGGAGATCAAGGCGCTGCGGGCGAAGCTCGCCGAGACGGCTGCCGCGGCCGCCGATCCCAAGGCCGACGTCGCCCAGCAGGTCGCGGCCGAGGAGGCGGGCGCGGAAGCACCGCCCCCGGCCGAGACGCCGGACCCGGCCGCGGCGCGCGCGGCGCTGGCGGCGAAGTTCGCGGCGCTGTCAGAGATCGATCCGGCGCAGCGCATGATCTACGCCCATGTCGACGAGCAGTCGGTCGCCTCGGTCGTCTCCGACTGGACCGGTATTCCCGTCGGCCGCATGGTCGCCGACGAGATCGAGACGGTGCTGAAGCTCGCCGAGACGCTGAACAAGCGTGTCGTCGGCCAGGATCACGGCCTGGCGATGATCGCGCGACGCATCGAGACCAACCGCGCCAAGCTCGACAACCCCAACAAGCCGATCGGCGTCTTCATGCTCTGCGGCCCGTCGGGCGTCGGCAAGACCGAAACCGCGTTGGCGCTGGCCGAGCAGCTCTATGGCGGCGAGCAGAACGTCATCACCATCAACATGTCCGAGTTCCAGGAGGCGCACACCGTCTCGACGCTGAAGGGCGCGCCTCCCGGCTATGTCGGCTATGGCGAGGGCGGGCGCCTGACGGAGGCCGTGCGGCGCAAGCCCTATTCGGTCGTCCTGCTCGACGAGATCGAGAAGGCGCATCCGGACGTCCACGAGCTGTTCTTCCAGGTCTTCGACAAGGGCGTGATGGAGGACGGCACCGGCCGGCGCATCGACTTCAAGAACACGCTGATCATCCTGACCTCGAATGTCGGAACCGACGAGATCATGAGCATGGCGTCGGACCCGGCGCAGCGCGCCGATCCGGAAGCGATCGCCGTGGCGTTGCGGCCGGCGCTGCTCAAGGTGTTCCCGCCGGCCCTGATCGGGCGCCTGGTGACGATCCCCTACTACCCGCTCTCGCCCGAGATGCTCGGCGGCATCGTGCGGCTGCAGCTCGGCCGCATCGGCAAACGCATCCGCGACAATCACGAGGCGGCCTTCGTCTATGACGACGCGGTGGTCGCGCACATCGTCGCCCAGTGCAATGACCCTGACTCCGGCGGGCGCATGATCGACAACATCGTCACCAACTCGATGCTTCCGGCGCTCTCGCGCGCCATCCTCGGCCTCCAGCTCGAGAAGAAGCCGCTGACGGAGGCGAAGGTTTCGGTCGAGAACGGCGCCTTCGCCTACGCCGTGTCGTGAGCAGGTTCCGGGCCCGCTCCGGCCCGGCCGCCACCGACCGCGAAAATGCGCTATCGTCCCCGGCGTCGGAGTATCGGCGGGGAGAGGGCGGCGGATGTTGCAACCAGCGCGGCTGAAGAGCCGGTCGGGTCCGGAGGGCGGCGGCGAGCGGCCGGTCGAGCCGTCGCGCCCGGCGGGACCGCGGCGGCGCCCCTCACGGATGGGGCGGTTGGGCCGTCTCCTGGTGCTGACTGTGGCCGTTCTGGGCCTTGCCTGGGGCGGCGTCGCGACCTGGCTGCTCTACCAGGAGAAGGCGGTGGTGGCGGCCCTCCAGCAGGAGCAGCAGATCCTCCAGGCAAGTCATGACGAGCGCATGCGGGTCCTGACACGCCGCCTCGTGAGTTCGATCGCGACGCAGCGTGCACCTGGCGCCGCGCCGCGCGAGGGTGGCGGCGACGATCAGTTCGCCGATCTGATCGCGCGGCAGATCGAACTCGAGGCGCGGCAGAACCTGCTGGGCACGTTGACGGGCCAGGCGGTCGCACCCGTGCTGCCCAATAGCGGCGCCCAGGCACCCGGCGGGGCCGGCGGGCTTGCGGCGGCCGATCCGTTCCAGGGCAACATCCTGGAGCATATCAACCCGGCCGTCGTCGCGCCGCAGAAGCGCCTGGCGGCGGTTGCGCTGCGGGCCGAGGAGACGATGCCGCTCAGCGAGCGCTTGGCATTGCTGCAGCAGTCGCTCGACCGCATCGACCAGGCGCAGGGCCAACAGGTCTCGGCGCTGGGCCTGCGCCTCGCCGGGCGGGTGCAGGAGGTGCGGGCGGCGCTGGCCGATCTCGGGCTCGATGTCGCCAAGGTCCGGCTGCCGCCCGCGCGGCAGGCGATGGGCGGGCCGCTGATTCCGCTCTCGGTGACGATGCGCGCCGGCAGCTTCGAGCACCGCGTGCTGCAGCTGGGCGAGGCGCAGGCGAGTTTCGGGCGCTGGCGCGAGCTGGCGCAGATCGTGCCGCTGCGCCGCCCGCTCGAGGGTGACGACAGCACGACGAGCAATTTCGGCATGCGCACCGACCCTTTCACCGGCGCGGCGGCGATGCATTCCGGCATGGATTTCCGCGGCGAGACCGGTACGCCGATCCGTGCCACCGGCGCCGGCAAGGTGCTGCGGGCGGAGGTGGCGGGCGGCTATGGCAACCTCGTCGAGCTCGACCATGGCAACGGCCTCACGACGCGCTACGCGCATCTCAGCGCCTTCGACGTCAAGCCGGACCAGATCGTCCCGCCCGGCGCCATCATCGGCCGGCTCGGCTCGACCGGGCGCTCGACCGGCCCGCATCTGCATTACGAGACGCGGTTGGCGGGCGAAGCGACCAACCCGCTGAAGTTCATCGAGATCGGCAACCGCCTGTCGCAGCCTTCGCTGCCGCCGGGGGTGCGGTGATCAGCCCGCCCCCTGCTCCACCATGAAGGCCTCCAGCGCGTCCTGCTCGGCCGCCGAGAGGCGCAAGCCCAGCTTGCTGCGGCGCCAGAGCACGTCGGCGGCCCGCTTCGCCCATTCCGCCCGCATGAGGTAGCGAACCTCGCGCTCGGAGAGATCGGCGCCGAAAAGGCGGCCGAGATCGGCCTCATTGGTCGCGCCCTGCAGGATGTCGCGTGCCCTGGTGCCATAGGCCCGCACCAGCCGCGCCAGCGTCGCCCGGGCGAGCCAGGGATGGGCGGCGGCGAGTGTGTCGACCTGCGCCTCATAGCCCTCGACCGGGAAGTCGCCGCCCGGCAGCGTGCCGGTGATGGTCCAGCTCGGGCGTGCCGCCCAGGCGGCGTGGGGTGCGAGCTTCTCCAGCGCGGATTCGGCGAGGCGGCGATAGGTCGTGATCTTGCCGCCGAAGACCGAGAGCAGCGGCGCCTGGCCCTGCGGTGCATCGAGCGTCAGGACATAGTCGCGCGTCGCCTCCTGCGCCTTCGAGGCACCGTCGTCATAGAGCGGGCGCACGCCGGAATAGGTCCAGACGACGGAGGCCGCGGTCACCGGCTCGCGGAAATATTCGCTGGCAGCGGCGCAGAGATAGTCGATCTCCTCGGGCGTTGCCTTCGCGTCGGCAGGGTTGCCGCGATAGTCGCGGTCGGTCGTGCCGATCAGGGTGAAGTCGCGCTCATAGGGGATCGCGAAGATGATCCGCCCATCGGCGTTCTGGAAAATGTAGCAGCGGTCGTGCTCGTAGAGCCCGGGCACGACGATATGGCTGCCCTGGACCATGCGCACGGCGGCCTTGGTGTTCGAGCGGATAACGCCGCTCAGCACGTCGCCGACCCAGGGGCCGGCCGCGTTGACCAGCGCTTTCGCCCGGATGCTGCCGTGGGTGCCGTTCGTCTCCGCGGTGATGCGCCAGACGCCGCCCTCGCGATCGGCCGAGACGACGCCGCAGCGGGTGTGGATCGCGGCGCCCTTCGCCGCGGCGTCCATGGCGTTGAGGACGACGAGGCGCGAATCCTCGACCCAGCAGTCGGAGTATTCGAAGGCGGTGGCGCCATCGTCCTTGAGCGGCCGGCCGGCGGCATCCCGGGCGAGGTCGAGCATGCGTGTCGCCGGCAGCTTCTTGCGGCCGCCGATATGGTCGTAGAGGAACAGGCCGAGCCGCAGCAGCCAGGCGGGGCGCAAGCCCTTGTGATGCGGCAGCACGAAGCGCAGCGGCCAGATGATGTGCGGGGCGATCGCCCAGAGCCGCTCGCGCTCCATCAGCGCCTCGCGCACGAGCCGGAACTCGTAATGCTCGAGATAGCGCAGCCCGCCATGGATCAGCTTGGTCGAGGCCGACGAGGTCGCGCTGGCGAGGTCGTCCTTTTCGAAGAGGACGACCGAGGCGCCGCGCCCCGCCGCGTCGCGGGCGATGCCGCAGCCATTGATGCCGCCACCGATCACAGCGAGGTCGTAGGTCGTTTCGGTGTCGGTCATTCCGGTCTCAGGCCTTGAAGATGGTCGCACCTGTCAACCCGTGGCGGGCGCAGGCGTTGCGCGTGTCGATGACGAGTTTCGCATGGGCGGCGACCAGCGCGTAGTCGACGTCATCATGGTCGGTGGCGATCAGCACCGCATCGAAGCCGGCGATCGTGGCCGCCGTCAGCGGCGTGCTCGGACGCGCGGCCAGCGCACCGTGCTTGCGGCTCTTGCGGATCGCCGGGATGTGGGGGTCGTGATAGGCGGCCTGAGCGCCGCGGGCTTCGATCAGCTCGATCAGCTTGAGGGCCGGGCTCTCGCGCATGTCCTCGACATTCTTCTTGTAGGCGAGGCCGAGCACGAGGATGCGCGCGCCGCTGAAGCTGCGGCCGAGCTGACGATCGACGAGTTCGGCGAGCCGGTCGACGACGCGATAGGGCATCTCGGTGTTGATCTGGCCGGCGAGCTCGATGAAGCGCGTGGCGATGTCGAATTCGCGCGCCTTCCAGGTCAAATAGAACGGGTCGATCGGGATGCAATGCCCGCCGAGGCCGGGGCCCGGATAGAAGGGCATGTAGCCGAAGGGCTTGGTCTTGGCGGCGTCGATCACCTCCCAGATGTCGATGCCCATCGCCGCATAGACCTGCTTGAGCTCGTTCACGAGGGCGATGTTGACGGCGCGGAAGATGTTCTCGGTCAGCTTCACCGCCTCGGCCGTGGCGGTCGAGGAGACCGGGACGGTTCTGACGACGAGCGCGCCATAGAGCGCATCCGCCATCGCCAGCGCATCAGTGCCGTCGCCGCCGACCACTTTGGGAATGTCGGAGGTGCCGAACTGGGCGTTGCCGGGGTCCTCGCGCTCGGGCGAATAGGCGAGGAAAACATCCTTGCCGCTGGTCAGGCCCGAGGTCTCCTCGAGGATCGGCCGCATCAGCTCGTCGGTGGTGCCGGGGTAGGTCGTCGATTCCAGCACGATGAGCTGGCCGCGCCGCAGGCGCCGGCCGATCGCCCGCGTGGTCTGCTCGACATAGGAAAGATCGGGCTCGCGCTGGCGCGAGAGCGGGGTCGGCACGCAGATCAGCAGCGCGTCGGGCTCAGAGAGCCGGTCGAAATCGGTCGTCGCCTCGAAGCGGCCCTGCGCGAGGCCGGCGATGATCAGCTCCATCGGGATGTGCCTGATGGCCTCGCGGCCGGCATTGATCTGGTCGACGCGGGCCTGATCGATGTCGAAGCCGACGACGCGGATGCCCTGGCGGAGCGCAGCCAGCGCCAGGGGAATGCCGACATAGCCGAGCCCGATGACGCCGATCACCACCGAGCGGTCGCGGACCTTCCCGACGAAATCCTGCGCGACACCAGCCAAATCCTGCACTCTCGCCTCCGGTCCGGCCGCGGAGCCGGCGCCTGTTCGCAACGGCGGGCCGGCCAGCCCGCGGTCCTTGCCGAGATCATCCTGTCTGTCAACGCGACCGAGCGCCCGGCGACGGTTACGCCCGGCTTGCGCCGCCGCCGCCGCGGCGCTCAGATGCGCGCGAAGCGCCCGACGCCTCCAAGCCTCCGCGGCGAACCACCGGATCTCGAACCGCCATGACCGTCACCGATATCGCGACGCGAACCTACAACCATGGCTGGCGGCTCGATCCGATCATCCGCAGCCTGCTCGACACGGATTTCTACAAGCTGCTGATGCTGCAGATGATCCGCGCCTTCCATCCGCAGGTGGAGGTCACCTTCTCGTTGATCAACCGCTCGAAGCACATCCGCCTCGCGGACATCGTCGACGAGGCGGAGCTGCGGGCGCAGCTGGACCATGCCCGCTCGGTGCGCTTCACCAAAAAGGAACTGATCTGGCTGGCGGGCAACTCGTTCTACGGCAAGCGCCAGATGTTCTCGCCGGAGTTCCTGGCCTGGCTCGCCGATTTTCAGCTGCCCGACTACGAGCTGCGCCGGGTCGACGGGCAGTACGAGCTGCATTTCGAGGGGCCCTGGACGCACACGACGATGTGGGAGGTGCCGGCGCTGGCGATCATCAACGAGTTGCGGGCGCGGCGCGTCATGGTCGGGCAGAAGCGGTTCGCGCTCGATGTGCTCTATGCCCGCGCCAAGGCGAAGATGTGGGACAAGGTCGAGCGGCTGCAGACGCTGCCGAACCTCCGGCTCTCCGATTTCGGCACGCGGCGCCGCCATGGCCATCTCTGGCAGCGCTGGTGCGTCGAGGCGCTGAAGGAGGGGCTGGGGCCGAAGTTCAGCGGCACCTCGAACGTGCTGCTGGCGATGGACGGCGATCTCGAGGCGATCGGCACCAACGCGCATGAACTGCCGATGGTGCTGGCGGCGCTGGCCGAGAGCGACGCGGAACTGCTGCGCGCGCCCTATCGCGTGCTCGACGAGTGGCGCCAGGTCTATGGCGGCAACCTGCTGATCGCCCTGCCGGACGCCTTCGGGACGACCGGCTTTCTGCGCCATGCGCCCGACTGGGTCGCGGACTGGACCGGCTTTCGCCCGGATTCGGCGCCGCCGATCGAGGCAGGCGAGGCGATCATGGCCTGGTGGCGGGCGCGGGGGCGCGATCCACGCGAGAAGCTGCTGGTCTTCTCCGACGGGCTCGACGTCGAGGCGATCGAGCGGGTCTACGGGCATTTCGACGGCAAGGTCCGCATGGCCTTCGGCTGGGGCACGGATCTCACCAACGATCTCGTCGGTTGCCTGCCCGACGGCTCGCGGGCGCTCGACCCGATGTCGCTGGTCTGCAAGGTCACCAGGGCCAACGGGCGCCCCGCGGTGAAGCTCTCCGACAATCCCGAGAAGGTCTCGGGCGAGGCGGAGGCGGTGGCGCGCTATCGCCGCGTGTTCGGTTTCGCCGGCGCCTGAGGCGCGCCGCCGCGCCGCCAACCTTGCAATCGCGGCCAAAACCCCCTAATGCGACCGCGCTTTCGGAAGGCCTCGCAGGGCCGGTGTCAGGAAACAGGGTGTCATGGCCAAAGAGAAATTCGCTCGCACGAAGCCGCATTGCAACATTGGAACGATTGGTCACGTCGACCATGGCAAGACGTCTTTGACGGCTGCGATCACGAAGGTTCTGGCTGAGTCGGGTGGGGCGTCGTTTACGGCGTATGACCAGAT
>CALRYW010000036.1:0-43178 GCA_943372485.1 Allobosea thiooxidans | reverse complement strand
TTCCCCGCGCCTGCTCGGTTGACGAGGACCGCTCTTTGCCCACGCCTCACGCCCCGAACTCCGCAAACGAATCCAGCCCCGCCGCCCGGCCCACTGCCCCCGACAGCACCAGCTCCGTCGCCGCCGCGAGATCGGGCGAGAGGTAGCGGTCCTCCGTCAGCGGCGCGATCTGGCCGCGCAGCAAAGCGAGGACCGGCTCCAGCCGCGGGCTCGTCGCCATTGGGCGATGATGCTCGATCGCTTCTGCTGCCGCCATCAGCTCGACGCCGATGATGCTGGCGGCGTTCGCCGCCATATCGAGCAGGCGATAGGCGCCATGCGTCGCCATCGAGACATGGTCTTCCTGGTTGGCGGAGGTCGGGATCGTGTCGACCGAGGCTGGATAGGCCTTCTGCTTGTTCTCGGAGGCGAGCGCGGCCGCCGTCACCTGCGCGATCATGAAGCCGGAGTTCAGTCCCGCATCACGCGCGAGGAAGGGCGGCAGGCCGCTCATTACGGGGTCGACCAGAAGCGCGATCCGCCGCTCGGAGAGATTGCCGATCTCGCAAAGCCCCATCGCCAGCATGTCGGCGGCGAAGGCCACCGGCTCGGCGTGGAAATTCCCGCCCGAGACGACCTCGCCCGGCCCCAGCACCAGCGGGTTGTCAGTGACGGCATTGGCCTCGATCGACAATGTCGCGGCAGCATTGGCGAGCAGGTCGCGCACTGCGCCCATGACCTGAGGCTGGCAGCGCAGCGAATAGGGGTCCTGCACCTTGCTGTCGCCGAAGCGGTGGCTGTCGCGGATCTCGCTGCCGGCGATCAACTCGAGCAGCAGCGCCGCAACGCGGATCTGCCCGGGCTGGCCGCGCAGGCGTTGAATGCGCGGGTCGAACGGCGTGTCCGAGCCCTTCAGCGCATCGACCGAGAGTGCGCCGGCGACCAGCGCGGCATCGAACACCCGCGCCATGGCGGTCAGGCCGGTGAGCGCCAGCGCGGTCGAGACCTGCGTCCCGTTGATCAGCGCCAGCCCCTCCTTGGGGCCGAGCGCCAGCGGCGCCTGGCCGATCCGCGCGAGCGCGTCCGCAGCCGGCATCACCTCGCCCTTCAGCCTGATCTCGCCGACGCCCATCAGCGCGGCGGTGAGATGGGCGAGCGGCGCGAGATCACCCGACGCGCCGACCGAGCCCTTCGCCGGCACGACCGGCAACGCGTCGGCCTTGAGCGCGCCAAGCAGCGCCTCGACCACGACCGGCCGCACGCCGGAGGCCCCGCGCGCCAGGCTCGCCGCCTTCATCGCGAGGATCAGCCGCACCACGCCGTCGGGCAGGGCAGGGCCGGTGCCGACCGCATGCGACAGGATGAGATTGCGCTGCAGCGTGGCGAGGTCGCCATCTGCGATCCGGACGCTGGCGAGCTTCCCGAAGCCGGTGTTGACGCCATAGGTCACCGTGCCCGCCGCGACGATGTCGTCGACGATCGCCTGGGCGGCTACGATCGCATTCGCACTCGCCGCCGACAGCGTGATCGACGCGCCGTCGATCACGTCGCGCCAGTGAGTCAGGGCCGCGTGGCCGGGGTCGAGGCGAAGGGGCGTGCTCATTGTCCGTTCCAGATCCGGGCGTGAAGCGGGTTGAAGCCGATTCGGTAGGCGAGTTCGGCCGGGCGCTCGATGTCCCAGATCGCGAGGTCGCAGGCCTTGCCGACCTCCAGCGTGCCGATTTCGTCGGAGAGGCCGAGCGCCTGCGCGGCATGGCGGGTCAGCCCTGCCAGAGCCTCCTCCGGCGTCAGCCGGAACAGCGTGCAGGCCATGTTCATCACCAAGAGCGGCGAGGTCAGCGGCGAGGAGCCGGGATTGGCGTCGGTCGCGAGCGCGATGGGCACGCCATGTTGGCGCAGCAGTTCTATCGGCGGCTTCACCGTCTCGCGCAGGAAATAGAAGGCGCCCGGCAGCACGACGGCGACCGTGCCGGCCTGCGCCATGGCGATGACGCCGGCCTCGTCGAGATATTCGAGATGATCCGCCGACAGGGCGCCCATACCGGCCGCCAGCGCCGCGCCGCCAAGGTTGGAGAGCTGCTCGGCGTGGATCTTGATGGCCAGCCCTTTTGACCTCGCCGCCTCGAAGACGGTTCGCGTCTCCTCGGGCGAGAAGGCGATGCCCTCGCAGAACACATCGACCGCGTCCGCCAGCCCCTCCGCCGCAATGGCGTCGAGCATCGGCCCGGCGACGAGGGCGGTGTAGTCCCCCGAGCGACCCTTGAATTCGAGCGGGACGGCATGGGCGCCGAGAAAGGTCGTGCGCACCCGTACGGGCCGCTCCCGCCCGATGCGGCGCGCGACGCGCAGCGTTTTGACCTCGGCCTGCGTCTCCAGCCCGTAGCCCGACTTGATCTCGACCGTGGTGACGCCCTCCGCCAGCAGGGCCGCGAGCCGCCGGTCGGCGCTGGCGAACAGCGCGTCCTCGCTCGCCGCCCGCGTCGCGGTCACCGTGGAGAGGATGCCGCCGCCGGCGCGCGCGATCTCCTCATAGCTCGCGCCCTGCAGGCGCAGCTCGAATTCATGGGCGCGGTTGCCGCCATAGACGAGATGGGTGTGGCAATCGATCAGCCCCGGGGTGATCCAGCGCCCGCCGCAGTCGATCGTCTCCGCCACCGCGAAGGCCGGCGCCTGGTTGCGCGCTCCGGCATAGAGGATGCGCCCGTCTCGGGCCGCCACGACGCCATCCTCGACAGTGCCATAGGGAGCCGCCACCGAGGGCGCCATCGTCGCCAATCGGGCCCTCGTCCAGAGCCGGTCGCAGGTCGGGGTCTCAGCCGACATCGTCGCCATGTCGCGTCCTCTCGACTATCCTCGAATGGAGAGTATGCTAGCTAATTGCATATGCAAATGACAAGCCCTTCATTGCATAGGCCATTGGACGCTGGAGAGACGCCGTGACCCTGACCCTGCATCTGCAGCAGGCCCTGCTGCCGGACGGTTTTGCCGAGAATGTGCGCCTCACCCATTCGGGGGGAACGATCATGGCGGTCGAGCCGGGCGTCGCGGCGCAAGCGGGCGACACCAGGCTCTCCGGGCTGGCGCTGCCCGGCATGCCGAACCTCCACAGCCACGCCTTCCAGCGCGGCATGGCCGGCCTCTCGGAGCGCCGTGGCGCGAGCGAGGATTCGTTCTGGACCTGGCGCGAGGTGATGTATCGATTCCTCGACCGTCTCGACCCTGATGACGTGCAGGCGCTCGCCGCCCAGGCCTTCGTCGAGATGCTGGAGGGCGGCTTCACGGCGCTCGCCGAGTTCCACTATCTGCATCACGACAAGGACGGTCGCCCCTATGCCGACATCGCCGCGATGGGGGCCGCCATCGCCGCCGCCGCTGACGAAACCGGGCTCGGCCTGACGCTGCTGCCTGTGCTCTACCGCTTCGGCAATTTCGGCCAGACGCCGTCGGTCCACGGCCAGCGCCGCTTCGTCAACGACCGCGACTCCTATCTCAGGCTGATCGAGGCGAGCGAAGCCGCGATCCGCCTTCTGCCCGACGCCCGCCTCGGCCTCGCGCCCCATTCGCTGCGCGCGGTGGCGTTGGAGGATCTGGACTGGCTCGCGGGCCTGCGCCCGGGCACGCCCCTGCACATCCATGTCGCCGAGCAGATGCGCGAGGTCGAGGATTCGATCGCGATCATGGGACGCCGGCCCGTCGCCCTGCTGGCGGACAAGGTCGCGCTCGACGCGCGTTGGTGCCTGATCCACGCCACCCATCTCGACGATGCCGAGCGCGAGGCGATCGCGGCCAGCGGTGCCGTCGCAGGTCTCTGCCCCATCACCGAGGCGAGCCTCGGCGATGGCATCTTCGACGGCGTGCGCTACCGCGCGTCCGGCGGCCGCTATGGTGTCGGCAGCGATTCGAACATCCAGATCGACGCCGGTTCCGAACTGCGCCTGCTCGAATACTCGCAACGCCTGCGCGACCGCCGCCGCGCGCTGCTGGCGGAGGAGGATGCCTCGACCGGCGTCGCGCTCTGGCGCGCCGCCGCCACCGGCGGCGCCCAGGCCTGCGGGCGGGCGCTGGGCGCGCTGGCGCCCGGCAGAAGGGCTGATCTCGTGACGCTCGATTCCGACCATCCGGCCCTCATCGGCAAGGCAGGGGAGGTGGCCCTCGACAGTGCGATCTTCGCAACCAACGCGCTGCCCGTTCGGGATGTCGTGGTCGGCGGCCGACATCTCGTCGCGGAGGGGCGGCACCGGGGCCGCGTTGCGGTCAAGACGCGCTTCGGCACCGTCATGCGCAAGCTGCTTGCGGCGCTGTGACGGCGATGGCTCAGGACCGGCTCGATGCCGTGAAACTGGATGGCGCAGGCCCGGTCTATGACCAGATCCGCCGGTCGATCCGCGATCTCATCCTCGGCGGCACCTGGCCGCCCGGCACATCGGTCCCGCCCGAACACGCGCTGATGGAGCTGCTCGGCGCCTCCCGCATGACCGTCCACCGCGCGCTCGTGCAACTGGCGCGCGAGGGGCTGATCACCCGCCGACGCCGCTCGGGCACCGTGGTGGCGAGCCCGCCGGCGACTCATGCCATGCTCGACATCCTGTCGATCCCAGCCGAGGTGGAGCGGCTCGGGCAGCGCTATGCCTATGCGGTTCTGGCGCGGCATGACGGGCGGCCCTCGCCGGAACTGGCGCTGCGCTTCGGGCTGAAGCGCGGCGAGAGGATTGCCCATCTGGTCACGCTGCACCAGGCTGACGACCGGCCGCATGTGTTGGAGGAGCGCATCATCCACCTTGCGACCGTACCGGCCGCAGCCTCGGAGGATTTCGCCGAAACCCCTCCGGGCGACTGGTTGCTGCAGCACAGCCTCTGGTCGCAGGCAGAGCACGCGATCAGTGCCGTGCCGGCCGAACCCGACGATGCGGCCCTGCTCGGCATCGCCGCCGGGGAAGCCTGCCTTCTGATCGAGCGGCGGACCTGGAACCAAGCCGCGCCGGTCACGGCGGTGCGGCTGCTGTACCCTGGAAACCGCCACCGTTTCGTCGGCCGTTTCGGGCCTTACGGAGCGGTTTGACGCCGACACAAAAAACCGGCCGGCGCGATGCGCCAGCCGGGCCTCGAACTCACCGCAAGAGCGGTCGGATCGCTCAGCAATCGTAGGTGAAGCGGCGACCCCATTCGTCACGGCCGACGCACGTCCGGGTCGGGCTGGTCGCGGAGCCGATGATGGCGCCGCTGGCACCGCCGATGGCGGCTCCGGCCAAAGCGCCACCGGCTCGGCCCGTCGCAAGGCCGCCGATCACGGCTCCGGCGCCGGCACCGATCAGCGCGCCGCCCGCTGTGCGCTCCTGGTGAGCCGTACAGGCGCCCAGCGTCGCGGCGATTGCAGCGATGATCAGGATTTTCTTCATGGTTTCGTTTCCTCGGCGCTCTCGTTGGAAGGCGATGGCTTCGCAGCTGGCAGATTTAAGACACACATCATGGCACGGCCATGGCCGATCGTCCCAGCTGAACGTCCGCCCGTCCCAAAAGGTTCCTCCACGCCGCGCTCGTCACCATCGCGCGGGTGGCCATCTCCGGCAACGCTGGCCTCGCTCTTCGCGCCCTACAATGGCTGCGGAACCCTTCCGTCGAACGCCGCGTTGTCTCGGCAATCGGCAGCCGAAGCGGCTGCTGCAAGCGGAGGAACCCTTCATGACCCTGAACGACACCGCTTCGCCGTCTATGGCCAGGTCGTCGAACCCGCTGATCGCCGGTGCGCGCGTGGCGGGGACCGAGGTCTACAACAGCGGGGGCGAGCATCTCGGCGAGATCTACGACGTCATGCTCGACAAGAAGACCGGGAAGGTTGCTTACGCCATCATGTCCTTCGGCGGCTTCCTGGGCCTGGGTGAGAAGTACCACCCGATTCCCTGGAGTGTGCTCGATTTCGATCCCGGACGCGGCGGCTACGTCGTCCCGATGACGAAAGACAAGCTCGAGGCGGCCCCGATGTACGACAGCCAGGGTGAGCCCGACTGGGACGACCGCGCCTATGGCAAGCGCGTCCATGACTACTACGGCACGATGCCCTACTGGATGATGTAGGCACGCCAGACGCAGGTCGCGGCGGTTGCTATCCCCCCAGCCGAACCGTCGTGGCGGCGGGATGCGGGCCGAAAGGCCCGCATCTTCCGTTTTGGGTGAGTGGCCGTCCCGGGGCTTGCGGTCAGCCGGCGGGCATCCGCGAGCCGCCGGCTCCTGACTGGAGCGCCGTGAAGCCTCTCACCCTCCAGGTCCATGCATCACACCCTCGTCGTCAACGCCCGGGCCAGCACCGTTCGCGAGGCGGGGACGGATGCATTCGAAGCCCGCATCATGGCCGCCTTCCAGGCCGCCGGATGCTCGGCGCGCGTGCGCATGGTTCACCCCCGCGAACGCGACGATGCGCTGACGCTGACGATCGAGGACACCGGGACGATCCCGGTGATTGCGGGCGGCGACGGCACGCTGAACGGCGTGCTTCCTCTCCTGATGCATGCCGGTCGGCCCGTGGGAATCCTGGCTTTGGGGACGGTCAACGTGCTGGGCCGCGACCTGGGGCTGACCGGCACCCTGGAGGATCACATCACCTTCGACGGGGAGGTCGAGCGCAAGGCGGGTCTGCTCGTCGACGGGCTCCTGCCCACCGCCATCTGGCTGATCGCGGCCTGCGACAGGCTCGTCTGAGCCCCCGGGCCGTTGCACTCGGGGCCGGGCCCCCCATTTCCCAGGCGACAGGTCTTGACCGGAGGTGACGTCTTCTTGCTCCAGCCGCGCAGTTTGATCCCCGTCGCCGCCGCCTTCGTCTTCCTGGCCCTGGCGCTGTTGATCGCGTCCGGTCGCAGCTTCGCCTTCGACCGGAGCATCGTCCTGCTGTTTCGAGAGGTCGGCGACCCATCCATGCCGATCGGCCCGGCCTGGCTGCGGGAAGCCGTGCGGGACGTTACCGCCTTCGGCAGCACCGTTGGGCTCGGCATGATGACGATCGCGGCCGGCCTGACCCTGTGGCTCTGCCGTCATCGGCACCTCGCGGTCGGCCTCGTCCTGACCGTGATCGGAGCGACTGCCGTCTCCACCGTTCTGAAGATCCTGATCGGGCGGGACCGGCCGGACATCGTCGAACACGCAGCCCTGACCTTCACGGCCAGTTTCCCGAGCGGTCACGCCTTCCTCTCGGCCGTCACCCTGCTCAGCATCGCCGGCTTCGTCGGTCTCGCGGCGCGGCGGGACGACATCACCCGCCTGTGCCTCGGGCTCGCCTGGGGGATGATCGTGATGATCGGCGTGAGCCGCATCTATCTCGGGGTCCACTGGCCGACCGACGTCATCGGCGGCTGGTGCCTCGGCATCGCCTGGTCGAGCCTGTCGGTTGCGCTGCTCGGCCGTTGGATGGCCCGGGCGGAAGGGCTCGAGCCGGCGCAGAGCCGCCGCGAGAAGTAAGCCGCATCCCGCTCAGCTATTGGCCAGGATCATGTTGCGGACGATCGGGTAGATCTGCCCGTCCCATTTGCGGCCCGAGAAGACACCGTAATGGCCGACGCCGGCCTGCATGTGATGGCGCTTGCGGAAGGGCTTCAGCCCCGAGCAGAGATCATGCGCGGCCGAGGTTTGGCCCAATGCACAGATGTCGTCGCGCTCGCCCTCGACCGTGAGCAGGGCCGTGCGCCGGATGGCGCGGCAATCGACCGGCTCGCCCCGATAGGTCAGGGTCCGGGCCGCCAGACGTGCTTCCTGGAAGATCCACTGCACGGTCTCGAGATAGAACTCCGCCGGCAGGTCGAGCACGGCGAAGTACTCATCATAGAACGCCTTGATCTTCTGCGCCTCCTCCGTCTCGCCGGTGGCGAGGTGGAGGAACATGTCGATATGGGCGTTGACGTGGCGCTGCAGGTTCATCGCGACGAAGGCGCCGAGCTGGACAAAGCCGGGATAGACCTTCCGTCCGCCACCGGGGTAGCGGGCCGGCACCGTCGCGATCAGGTTGCGCCCGAACCAGTCGATCGGTTTCTCCATGGCCAGCTTGTTGACCGCCGTTGGGTTGATGCGGGTATCGACCGGTCCCGCCATCAGGGTCATGCTGCGCGGCTGGAACGGGCTGCCCGCCTGGGCCATCACCGCCGCCGCGGTCAGCACCTGGACGCAGGGCTGGCAGACGGCGACGAGATGCGTCTCGGAACCCAGCGTCTCGACGAACCGGATCAGCGCGTCGACATAGTCGTCATAGCCGAAGGGCCCGGCCGCCAGCGGCACGTCGCGCGCATTGTGCCAGTCGGTGATGTAGACATCGTGGTCGCGCAGCAGTGTCGCCACCGTGTTGCGCAGCAGCGTCGCGAAATGGCCGGACATCGGCGCGACCACCAGCACCTTCGCCTGCGGCGTCTCGCTGTCCTTGCGGAACCGCAGCAGGCTGCCGAAGGGCAGGTTCAGCACGATCTCCTCGGTCACCGGAACGTCGCGGTTGCCTTCGCGAACGCTGTCGATGTGGTAGGGTGGCCGTTCATGGGTGAGCCCGGCACGCGTCACCATCTCATAGGCGGCGGCCGTCGCGCGCCAGTCCATCGGCTGGCCGCTCATCGCCCGGGCCCCGATCGCAGCCAGCGCCGACTGCGACAGCATCCGCGCCGGGTTCATCAGATCCGACTGGGCCTGGTAGGCGAGATAGAGCATCGGAATGCGCCTTCGGTGAACAGCCCGGCGGGCCGCCGCCGGTTTCACCCGGCAGCGACCCGCGCCCCGATTGATGTTGCACTGCAAAAGGTGATTTCCGCAAGATTGTTCTAATCCGCATTCCGGAGTGGAATGCCTCTTGCTAGATTCCGGGCTGCCGCACAGGATGCCTGCCATGACCAGCGCGACACTGACCATCAGCAGCAAGAACTACTCGTCCTGGTCGCTGCGTGGTTGGCTGCTCTGCATGATGGCGGACCTCGAGGTGGAGGAGCACATGCTCTCCGCCGACGATCCCTCGACGCGGGCCGAACTGCTGCTGCTCTCGCCCTCCTTCCTGGTGCCCTGCCTGACGCATGACGGCATCAAGGTCTGGGATACGCTCGCCATCGCTGCCTATCTCGACGAGATCAGGCCCGCTGCCGGTCTCGTGCCGATGGACGCCGCCGCCCGCGCGCATTGCCGCGCGATCTGCGGCGAGATGCATTCCGGCTTCGCCAATCTGCGCTCGGCTCTGCCGATGAACCTCAAGGCGCATTATCCCGGCTTCAAGGTCTGGGCCGGCGCCCAGGCCGATATCGACCGCGTCACCGAGATCTGGCGCGACTGCCTGCAGCGTTACGGCGGGCCGTATCTCTTCGGCAAGACGCTGACCATGGCCGATGCGATGTACGCCCCGGTCTGCCTGCGCTTCCTGACCTATGACGTCGCGCTCGATGCCGCCTGCCAGGCCTATTGCCGCACGATCTCGGCCTGGCCCGCCCTGCGGCGCTGGATCGAGGCCGCAAAGGCCGAGCCCGACGACGTCGAAGAACTCGACGCCGAGTTCTGAACGAACCCCTCATGCATGGCGGGACAGGGCCGATGCCCCGGCCCGCATTGGCCATCGCGCGCCAAAGCGGCTAAACCCCGGCGAACACAAAACGCCGTGGGAGGCCATTGATGACCGAGATGTTCAAGAACCTGATTGCCGGCGAATGGGCCGGCGGCACGAATGCTTCGCGCAACATCAACCCCTCCAACACCAACGACGTCGTCGGCGAATATGCGCAGGGCACGGTCGAGCAGCTCAACGACGCGGTCGCCGCCGCCAAGGCCGCCTTTCCCGCCTGGAGCCGCTCCGGCCCGCAGGAGCGCTACGAGATCCTGAAGAAGGCCTCCGACGAGATCCTCGCCCGCAAGGAGGAACTCGGCCGCCTGCTCTCGCGCGAGGAGGGCAAGACCCTGGCCGAGGGCATCGGCGAGGCCGGCCGCGCCGGCCAGATCTTCGCCTTCTTCGCCGGCGAGTGCCTGCGCCTGACCGGCGAGGCGCTGCCCTCGGTGCGTCCCGGTGTCGGCGTCGAGATCACGCGCGAGCCGGTCGGCATCGTCGGCATGATCACGCCCTGGAACTTCCCGATCGCGATCCCCGCCTGGAAGATCGCGCCCGCGCTCGCCTACGGCAACTGCGTCGTCATCAAGCCGGCCGATCTGGTGCCGGGCTCGGCCTGGGCGCTGGTCGACATCCTCCAGCGCGCCGGCCTGCCCAAGGGCGTGCTCAACCTCGTGATGGGCCGCGGCTCGGTCGTCGGCCAGGCGCTGCTGCAGCACAAGGACGTCCACGCCATCTCCTTCACCGGCTCGGTTTCGACTGGCCGCAAGGTCGCCGAGGCCTGCATCGCCTCCTCGCCGATGAAGAAGGTCCAGCTCGAGATGGGCGGCAAGAACCCGCTCGTCGTGCTCGACGACGCCGATCTGAAGACCGCCGTCGAGGCCGCCGTTACCGGCGCCTTCTTCTCCACCGGCCAGCGCTGCACCGCCTCTTCGCGCCTGATCGTCCAGGCCGGCATCCATGACAAGTTCGTCGAGGCCTGCATCGAGCGGCTGAAGGGCGTCGTCGTCGACGATGCGCTCAAGGCCGGCACCCATATCGGCCCGGTCGTCGACCAGAGCCAGCTCGACCAGGACCTGAAATACATCCAGATCGCCAAGGACGAGGGCGGCAAGCTGGTCTGGGGCGGCGAGTTGCTGAACCGCGAGACCCCCGGCTTCTACCTCCAGCCGGCGCTGTTCACGCAGACCACGAACGCGATGCGGATCTCGCGCGAGGAGGTCTTCGGCCCCGTCGCCAACATCATCCGCGTCAAGGACTACGAGGAGGCGCTGAGCGTCGCCAACGACACCGAGTTCGGCCTGTCCTCGGGCATCTGCACGACCTCGCTGAAGCATGCGACGCATTTCCGGCGCAATGCCGAGGCCGGCATGGTGATGGTCAACCTCGCCACCGCGGGCGTCGACTACCACGTGCCCTTCGGCGGCCGGAAGGGCTCGAGCTACGGCCCCCGCGAGCAGGGCGCCTACGCCAAGGAGTTCTACACCACGGTCAAGACGGCCTACACGCTGGCCTGAGGCGGGTCGCGACCATCGCCTGACGGGGCCGCGCCATCAGGCGCGGCCTTTTCTCTTTTGAGGCATGGTGTCCACGGCTTGCACCACGACGAGGGGGTTGAATGGGCGAGAGCGGGTTCAAGAATCGGACGGGCAGCAATCTAATGCCCGAGGTTGATCTCGTTGCCGCACTTGTCAAAGACGATGTTCATGTCAATGCGCTGAACGCCCTGCTCGCCCGACCTCTTTGCGTATGTCACATCGTACTCGACGCGAACTTCAATGAACGGACCATATCCGCGCCGCATCCAAATCCCAGGCTGATATAGCATCTGGCGCTCGTCGCGGGTGATCTGGCAGCAGTCCGGATTATTGTGCATGATTTCGGGCGGAGACGTCGGGCTGACGACGTCGCCAGGGAACATCGACAGGCCCCCCTCTTGGTATTGGTAGACCTGAACAATCTTGCGCGACGCCACAGATTTTACTGCCGAGAAGATCAACTGATCGTCTTGCGGCGCTGGTCGTTCGCACTCAATGGGTGTGGTCAATATCATCATTACTGCGGCGGCGGCCACGATGCCGAAGGCCGCAAGTGCCATGACTGTGAAGCCCGCGATCGCGACTAGCTTCAAAAGAAATATCACAAATGCTCCTCACCTGCACGCGAAGTGAGGTTGGCATCAGAAACTGACAATTCCCTCAACGGGTCGATACCCTACGCCCATCGCGTTCAAACATGCCCTGGCGGCCTCAATACGGCAGCCCGACATAGTTCTCCGCCAGCGCCGCCATCGCGTGCTGCGAGGAGACGAGGTAGTCGAGCTCGGCCTGCTGCATGCGCTGCTCGAACGGGCTCTGCTCCGGGAAGAGGTGCATCAGCGAGGTCAGCCACCAGGAGAAGCGCTCGGCCTTCCAGACCCGCGCCAGCGCTGTCTGCGAATAGGCGTCGATGCCGGCCTCCGAGCGGTCGAGGAAGAATTCGCGCAGTGCCTCGAACAGGTAATGCACGTCGCTGGCGGCGAGGTTGAGGCCCTTGGCGCCGGTCGGCGGCACGATGTGGGCGGCGTCGCCGGCCAGGAACAGCCGGCCGAAGCGCAGCGGCTCGGCCACGAAGGAGCGCAGCGGCGCGATCGACTTCTCGATCGAGGGACCTGTCGTCAGGTTGGCGGCCGTTTCGGGGTCGAGCCGGCGACGCAACTCGTCCCAGAAGCGCTGGTCCGACCAGGCATCGACCCGCTCGTCGGTCCCGCACTGGACATAGTAGCGGCTGCGCGTGGCCGAGCGCATCGAACAGAGCGCAAAGCCGCGCTGGCTGCGGGCATAGATCAACTCGTCGGAGACCGGCGGCACGTCGGCGAGGATGCCGAGCCAGCCGAAGGGATAGACCCGCTCGAAGATGCGCAGCGCGCTGGCCGGAATGCTGGCGCGCGAAATCCCGTGATAGCCGTCGCAGCCGACGATGACGTCGCAGTCGATGCGCCGCGGGATGCCGCTTTCGAGATAGGTCACATAGGGGCTGGCACCGTCGAACCCGTGCAGGTTGACGTCGTCGGCCTCGTAGACGGTGACGCCGTTCTGCGCCAGGCGCTGCTCCATCAGGTCGCGCGTCACCTCGGTCTGCCCGTAGACCGTGACATGCTTGCCGCCGGTCAGCGCATTGAGCGCGATGCGGTGGCGCTGCTCCCCGAAGAGCAGGTCGAAGCCGTCATGTACCAGCCCCTCGGCATGCAGCCGCGCGCTCGCGCCGGCTTGGTCGAGCAGGCCGACCGTCCCCTGTTCGAGGACGCCGGCCCTGATTCGGGAGAGCACGTAATCGGGGCTCTTGCGTTCGAGGATGACGCTGTCGACACCGGCCTGCTGGAGAAGCTGGCCGAGCAGCAGCCCCGATGGGCCGGCTCCGATGATGGCGACCTGGGTTCGCACGATAGTCCTCCCTGCGCCGTCCCTGCTGGCCGCTGCGCGGGAAACAAGTTGCCATGGCAACTAACAAAAGGAAAGTGGCTCAGGCCTGGGCCGCAGCCGGTCAGCCGACGGGGATGACGTCGACGGCCACGCCGATCTTCTGCGAGCCGGGCCCGATCACCACCCCATCGAGCGGGGAGACGTCGGCATAGTCGCGGCCGAAGGCGGTGATGATATGGTCGTCGGCGACGATCAGGTCATTGGTCGGGTCGAGGCCGATCCAGCCCGTCTCCGGCCCGCACCAGAGCATCACCCAGGCATGGCTGGCGTCGGCGCCCTCGAGTCGCTTCTCGCCGGGCGGTGGCACGGTGCGGATATAGCCGCTGACATAGGCCGCCGGCAGGCCGAGCCCGCGCAGCCCGGCGATCATCACATGCGCGAAATCCTGGCAGACGCCGTGTCGCTGGCGAAAGGCTTCCTCCAGCGGCGTCGAGACCTCGGTCGCCTCGGGATCATAGGTGAAGTCGGCACGAATGCGTCCCATCAACTCGGTCGCGGCCTCCAGCACCGGCCGCAGCGCCGGAAAGCTGGCCCGCGCATAATCGGTCACGGCAGCGACCGGCGGCACCAGCCGGCTCGGATAGAGGTGATGCGCCGGTGAGTCCGGGGCCAAGCTGGCAGAGGCCAGCGCCAGAGCGCCGACATTCTCCCAGTTGCGGGTCAGCCCGGGAAAGGGGGGCGGCGTGCGCCTCACCTCGACGCGCGCCCGCATCTCGACCTTCAGCTCGCGATGCGGCTTCGAGATCGTCAGCGTCGTCATCCGGTTCCCGAAGAAGCAGATGCCATCGTCGCGCTCGGCCGGACGCGGGGTCACGCCGAGTTCGCTGCTGTGGACGCTCTGCCCGCCATCGTCGCGCGGCTGCAGCCGCAGGATGCAGCGGGCGAAGGGGACCGAGCGGCTATAGGCGTAGGTCGTGATGTGGCGGACGTCGTAGATCACGCGATGCCTGTCAGGCGGGAGCCTTCCGGACCGCTGTTCTGGAGGAAGTAGCGATCGGCGATGGCGTTGGAGACGCCCATCAGCAATTGCTCGAACAGCAGGATGCCGTTGCGGTCGAGGCGCGCGGCCTCCGCCGTCCGGCATTCGGCCGCGAGCTTGAGGATCAGGCGGCGCGGCGCTTCCAGCATCCCGTCCTCGGTGAGGGACGGCAGATCCCGGATCTCGGTGTCGAGCCGGTCGATCTGGAAGGCGACGGAGCGGGGATTGTAGGGATCGAGCATCACCAGATCGAGCACCGGCTGCAGGCTGGCGCCGAGCAGATAGCGCGAGCGGTAGGTGATCTGCGAATCCGTCAGGTCGAGCAGCGCGTCGAGCGCGTCGCTGGGCGCGTTGGTCTCGGCGAAATGGCGGGCGAAGCGGCAGGTCGCGATGCCGCGCTCAAGTCGTCGCCCGATGTCGAGGAAGCGCCACCCGGGCCCGCGCACCATGTTCTCCTGGCTGAGCCCTGAGAAGGCAGCGAGCGACTTCAGCGCCCGGTCGGCGATCTCATAGGTCTCGCCCTCGCTGGGCTTTCGCCCCTCCGCCAGGGTGAGCTGGTCCTGCATGTCGCCGAACAGGCGCCAGGCGTCGATCGAGAGCCGTTCGCGGATGACGGAGGCGGTTCGCCGCGCCTCGCGCACCGTCGCGATCGCGGAACCATACTCGTCCAGTGCATGCAGGGCGGCAGAGGCCTGGCCGGCCGGGGTCTGGCCGCGCCCGCCGGGCGAGGCGCCCCAGGCCACCAGCAGATTGGCGAGGCGCTTCAACGTCTCGTTGCGGCCCTGCGCCGGGTCTGTGTCGATCAGCCGGCCGAGCAGCGCGCGCACCAGGCGCAGCGTCGCCTCCGTCCGCTCCAGATAGCGCCCGAGCCAGAACAGGTTGTCAGCCGCGCGGCTCGGCAGCGTTCCCGTGACACGGCGGATCGTGATGCGGTCCGGCGCCGGCAGCAGCGAGACCTGCTCGACCGGCGCGTCGGACGTCACCCAGACGTCGCTGGAGCGCACGCCGCTGCGCATGCTCACCGCTCGCGCGTCACGCTCGTCGGAGATGCGGCAGAAGCCGCCGGGCATCACCTTCCAGCCATCGGGGGTGGCGGCGGCGAAGACCCGCAGCGTCATCGGCCGCGGCTGCAGCCGGCCGTTCTGAAAGACCGGAGTGGTCGAGAGCCGCACCACCTCCTGACCGACATAATCCATACCGCGCGCCTCGATCCGGCGGCGCAGCGCCGCCTTCTCGGCGGCCGGCAGATCGGCCACGACGACGGGGCCGGCATCGAGCCCGCCGCCGGCGCTGCGGAAGGCCGGCGCGATGCTCATCTCGTCGAAGCGCTCCAGCACCACCGCCCGTTCGCGCGGCTGGCCGCACCACCAGGTCGCGACATTCGGCAGGATCATGGCCTCGCCGAGAAGCCGCTCGCCCAGCGCCGGCAGGAAGCCCATCAGCGCGCGGGCCTCGACGACGCCCGAGCCCAGCCCGTTGGCGACATGCACGGAACCCTTGCGCACCGCCTGGACCAGCCCGGCGACGCCGAGCGCGGAGGAGGCGTTGAGCTCGAGCGGGTCGGCGAAATCCCCGTCGATTCGCCGCCAGATGACGTCGGCCCGCTTCAGCCCGGCGATCGTGCGCACATGCACGCGCCCCTCGCGCATGACGAGGTCGCCGCCCTCGACCAGCAGGAAGCCGAGATAGCGCGCCAGATAGGTCTGCTCGAAATAGCTCTCGTTCAGCGGCCCAGGCGTCAGCAGGCAGATACGTGGCTCGACGCGCCTGGAGCGGGCGACGAGCCCGGCGCGGAAGCCCTGGAAGAAGGCGGCGAGCCGCTCGATGTTCATGGTCCGGAACATGTCGGGGAAGGCGCGCGAGAGCGCGAGCCGGTTTTCCAGCGCATAGCCGGTTCCTGAAGGTGCCTGGGTGCGGTCCTGCAGGACCCACCAGCGTCCGTCCGGTCCACGCCCGAGATCGGCGGCGTAGAGCTGCAGCATGCCGCCGCCGGGCGCGCCCTGCAGCGGCCGCAGATAGTCCGGGCTGCCGGTGACGACGGACGCCGGCAGCAGGCCGTTGGCGATCATGCCGCCCGGGCCGTAGATGTCGTCGAGCAGCGTGCTGAGGAGCTGCGCCCGCTGGGCCACGCCGGCTGCGATCGTCTGCCACTCCGCCCCGGTGATCACCAGCGGCACATGGCTGAGCGGCCAGGCCCGTTCGCCCGCGGTCGGGTCGCGCGGGTCGATGTCGCCATGCACCCGGTAGGACACGCCGGTGTCGTGGACATGCCGGTCGGCCAGGCCGAAGCGCTGGCTCAGCTCGTCCGGCGACAGGGCGCACCACTCGCCGAGGAAGGGCTCCCATTGCGGGCGCACCTGCCCGTCGGCGCCGACGATCTCGTCATAGACGCCAGGCAGCGGGCGATAATCCGCCAGCAGAGCGTTGCGCCGCTCTGTCCTCACGCGCGCGGAGGGGGATCGGCGCTGCAATGCCATCGCTTGGGTCTACACTCCGGCCGGGCGCCGCAAATCCAGGGTCAGCGGGAATTCGGCGTTGCGCTCTTCGGGCTGAATCGTCAGCGCGCCGGGAGTATGGCCGATCGCTTCGAAACGTGCGAGCCGCCGCGCTTCCGCCTCGTAGGAATTCACAGGCGGAGTCTCATAATTGCGACCGCCGGGATGGGCGACGTGATAGACGCAGCCGCCGAGCGAGCGCCCGACCCAGGTGTCGACGATGTCGAAGGTCAGTGGCGCGTGGACGGGAATCGTCGGGTGCAGGCCGGACGCCGGCTGCCAGGCCTTGAAGCGCACGGCGGCGACGCTTTCGCCAGCTGTGCCAGCGGGCGTCATCGGCAGGCGGCGGCCATTGCAGGTGACGAGGTGCCGCCCAGGCACCAGCCCCTTCGCCTTGACCTGAAGCCGCTCGACCGAGGAATCGACATAACGCACGGTGCCGCCGATCGCGCCCTCCTCGCCCATGACGTGCCAGGGTTCGAGCGCCTGGCGGACCTCGATCTCGACGCCGCCATGCTCGACCTTGCCGAAGAAGGGAAAGCGGAACTCGGCCTGTGCCTCGAACCAGACCGGGTCGAAGGCATAGCCGGCGCGACCGAGATCGGCGAGCACCTCGCGAAAATCCTGCCAGACCATCTCGGGCAGCATGAAGCGGTCGTGCAGCGCCGTGCCCCAGCGTACCAGCGGACCGGTCTGCGGCTCGCGCCAGAACCAGGCGATCAGCGCCCGCACCAGGAGCTGCTGCGCCAGGCTCATCCGCGCATCCGGCGGCATCTCGAAGCCACGGAACTCGATCAGCCCGAGCCGCCCCGTCGGCCCGTCCGGCGAATAGAGCTTGTCGATGCAGATCTCGCTGCGATGGGTGTTGCCGGAGACGTCGACCAGAAGGTTGCGCAGCAGCCGGTCGACCAGCCAGAGCGGGATCGCGGGCGCGCCGGGGCCGGGGATGCTCGCCAGTGCGATCTCGAGCTCGTAGAGCGCGTCGTGCCGCGCCTCGTCGATCCGCGGCGCCTGGCTCGTCGGGCCGATGAACAGGCCCGAGAACAGGTAGGACAGGGACGGGTGGCGGTTCCAATAGAGCACGAGGCTCTTGAGCAGGTCCGGCCGGCGCAGGAAGGGTGAATCCGGCGGGGTGACGCCGCCGAGCACGACATGGTTGCCGCCGCCGGTGCCGGTATGGCGCCCGTCGACCATGAACTTCTCGGCGCAGAGCCGCGACTGTCGCGCCTCCTCATAGACCCCGCGGGTGATCTCGACCGCCTCGCGCCAGTTGCGGGCCGGGTGGATGTTGACCTCGATGACGCCCGGGTCGGGCGTGACCTTGACGACGTTCAGCCGCGGATCATGCGGCGGCGCATAACCCTCGATATGGACAGGCTGGTTGCGCTCGCGCGCCACGGCCTCGACGCTGGCGACGAGGTCGAGATAATCCTCCAGCCGCTCCACCGGCGGCAGGAAGACGCACAGCACATTGTCGCGGATTTCCAGGCTGATGGCGGTGCGCACATGCTCGCCGCCGATCTCCTGCTCGGTGCGGTCCTGGGCGCTGGCGCCGCTGGCCTCGACCGAGCGAGACATCTGGTGAGGGAAAGGCGCCTCCACCTGGATCGGCGCCTCGGGAGCCGGCGGGTCCGCGGCCGGCCCGAAGCCGCCGGCCGTGCGCGGCAGCGGCGGGCGCGCCTCCATCGGGTCCTGCGGATGGATATGCGGATACGCGGCCTTCGGCAGCACGGGCAGGGAGCCGAGCGGCAGGCGATAGCCCACCGGCGAATCGCCCGGGACCAGGAAGAGCCTGCCCCGGCGCAGCTTCCATTTCTCCGAGCGCCAGCGCCTGTCGCCTGCCTGACTCTGCCAGCGTTGCACGGGAATGACATAGCCGCGCGGCTTGCCCAGGCCCAGCTGGAAGACCTGCTGCATCCGCGCCCGCTCCTCCGGATCGGCGAGCCGCGGGTCGAGCGGATCGACATTGTCGGGAAGCTGCGCCTCCTTCAGAAGCCAGTATCCGGTGTCCTCATAGGCGGGCACCACATAGTCGGCGCCGAGCCCGAGCCGATCTGACAACCCCTCCGCCAGCGCCTCCGCCTCGGCCATCGTCGCGCCGGCTTCCAACTCGCGGTCCTGTCCGGTGGGCGCGCCCGGCTCTCGGGCGATCAGGGCCGCGTCCCGCCAGATCGGCTCGCCATCGGCGCGCCAGTAGAGCGCGAAGGCCCAGCGCGGCAGGCTCTCGCCCGGATACCATTTGCCCTGGCCGTAATGCAGCATCCCGCCCGGCGCGAAGCGCTCGCGCAGGCGCCGGATCAGCACGTCGGCCCGCTGCCGCTTGGTCGGCCCAACAGCGGCGATGTTCCACTCCTCGCCGGTCTGGTCGTCGATGGAGACGAAGGTCGGCTCGCCGCCCATGGTGAGCCGCACATCGCCGGCCTGCAGATCGGCCTCGACCTTCTCGCCCAATGCGTCGAGCCGCTGCCAGGATTCATCCGAGAAGGGCAGGGTGATGCGCGGCACCTCGTGCACGCGCGCCACGCTCATCTCGAAGTCGAAACTCGTCTCGGCATAGCTCGCCAGGCCCGAGACCGGCGCCGCCGAGCGGTAATGCGGCGTCGCCGCCAGCGGCAGATGGCCCTCGCCGGTCAGCAGTCCCGAGGTCGGATCGAGCCCGATCCAGCCGGCGCCGGGGATGTAGACTTCGGCCCAGGCGTGCAGGTCGGTGAAGTCCTTGTCCGTGCCGCGCGGACCTTCCAGCGGGTCGATATCCGCCTTCATCTGGATCAGGTAGCCGGAGACGAACCGGGCCGCGAGGCCGAGATGCCGCAGGATCTGCACCAGCAGCCAGCTCGTGTCGCGGCAGGAGCCGGACTTGATGCCGAGCGTGTGCTCCGGCTCCTGGACGCCGGGCTCCATGCGGATGCCATAGGCGATGGCGCCGGCGAGGCGCGCATTGAGGTCGACGACGAAATTGACGGTGTTGGTGGGCTCCCGCGAAATCGTGGCAAGGAACTCCGTCAGCAACGGCCCGGCCGGCTCCGTCACCAGATAAGGCGCCAGCTCCGCCCGCAACTCCTCCGGATAGGCGAAGGGGAAGGTCTCGGCATCGGTCTCGACGAAGAAGTCGAAGGGGTTGATGATCGAGAGCTCGGTGACGAGATCGACCTCGATGCGGAACTCGCGCACCGGCTCCGGGAAGACAAAACGCGCCAGCCAGTTGCCGCTGGGGTCCTGCTGCCAGTTCACGAAATGCTCGGCTGGCGATACCTTCAGCGAGTAGCTGTTGATCGCCGCCCGGCAATGCGGCGCGGGGCGCAGGCGGATGATCTGGGGTCCGAGCGTGACCGGCCGATCATAGCGGTAATGCGTGACGTGGTGGAGCGCGGCGATGATGGCCAAGGGCTGGGCACCTGCTTGTCATGGGCCGGCTGGCGCCGGTGCGCTTCACGTTAGCGAGGCGGGGAGGGCGCGCAAAGCCGCAACTCGCGACGCATTGCCCGATCCTGGTCAGATCGATGCACAAGAACTGTGCAGTTACATCTGGACATGGGCCGCGTCCTGCTGGACATAGGCCGCCAACTGGTACCACATTCACGCCGATGGCCGCATGACGGCCGCCAATCCGAACCGATGGGGAATGCGATGCGTCAGGTTGCGAAATTGATGATGGCCTCGGCCTTCACAGCCTTGCTGGCGACGACCGCCCCAACCACCGTGGCGCTGGCCCAGACCCCGAAGGACACGGTGGTCATGGCCAAGCAGATCGACGACATCATCTCGCTCGATCCGGCCGAGGCCTTCGAATTCTCCGGCGTCGAGGTCGTCACCAACCTCTACGACAAACTGATGGGCGTCGATCTCGCCAAGAACAACGAGCTCGTTCCCGAACTCGCCCAGAGCTGGAGCGTCACGCCCGACAATCTGAGCTACACCTTCAAGCTGCGCCCCGGCGTGAAGTTCCACTCCGGCAATGCGCTGACGGCGGCCGACGTGGTCTATTCCTTCCAGCGCGCCGTGACGCTGAACAAGTCGCCCGGTTTCATCCTGGCCCAGTTCGGCTTCACCAAGGACAACGTCACCGAGAAGGTGAAGGCGACCGATGAATCCACCATCGTCATCACCGTCTCCAAGCCCTTCGCGCCGACCTTCTTCCTCAACTGCCTGACCTCGGGCGTCGCCTCGATCGTCGACAGCAAGCTGGTCAAGGCCAATGAAAAGGACGGCGACTGGGGCAATGGCTGGCTGAAGCAGAACTCGGCCGGCTCCGGCGCCTACAAAGTCCGCGCCTACCGTCCCAATGAGCAGTACACGCTCGACGCCAACGAGGCCTGGTACAAGGGCGCGCCGAAGAACAAGCGCATCGTCGTGCGCCACGTCGCCGAGCCGGCCTCGCAGCGCCTGCTGCTCGAGAAGGGCGATATCGACATCGCCCGCAACCTCTCGAAGGACCAGCTCTCGGCGGTGAAGGCCAACAAGGACGTCGAGCTCGTCCAGGGCGACAAGGGCTATATCCTCTATCTCGGCCTCAACACGAAGAACCCCAACTTCGCCAAGCCGGAGGTCCGCGAGGCGCTGAAGTATCTGGTCGACTACGCCTCGATCGAGCGCAACATCGTCGAGGGCACCTACAAGGCGCACCAGTCCTTCCTGCCCAAGGGCTTCCTCGGCGCGATCGACGACAAGCCCTACAGCTACAACCCGGCCAAGGCCAAGGAACTGCTGGCCAAGGCCGGCCTGCCCAACGGCTTCACGGTCACCATGGACGTCCGCTCGGTCAGCCCGATCACGGACATCGCCCAGGCGATCCAGGCGACCTGGGGCCAGGCCGGCGTCAAGCTCGAGCTGCTCCCCGGCGACGGCAAGCAGACCCTGACGAAGTACCGCGCCCGCACCCACGACATCTATATCGGCCAGTGGGGCCCGGACTATCTCGATCCGCACACCAATGCCGAGACCTTCGCCATCAACGAGAACAATGGCGAGGACGCGAAGTCGAAGACGCTGGCCTGGCGCAATGCCTGGGACATCCCGGAGATGACCAAGACGACGCAGGCCAATGTGCTGGAGAAGGAGGCCGCCAAGCGCGCCGCCGTCTATGGCACGCTGCAGCGCGAGCACCAGAAGGTCTCGCCCTTCGTCATCATGTTCCAGCAGGTCGAGGTGTCGGCGGAGCGCAAGGGCGTCAAGGGTTGGGTCATCGGCCCGAGCTCGGACACCAATTTCTACGCGCCGATCTCGAAGAACTGAGGTTCACGACAACGAGCCCCGCCCCGGCCGATTGCGGCCGCGGCGGGGCTTTTGCTTCCGGATGGCCCCTCAGGGCCGGTCCCGGTCCCAGACATGGAATGAAGCTGGCATGACGAGCGTGGTGGAAAGCCCGGTTCGCAGGCGCTCATGGGGCGAAACGGCAGGGCGCTGGGCGAAGATCGCCTCGCGCGAACTCGTCACTGTGGCCATCACCATCTTCGGCCTCTTGCTGATCACCTTCTTCATCGCCCGCGTCATCCCGATCGACCCGGTGCTGGCGGTCGTCGGTGATAACGCCCGGCCCGAAACCTATGAGGCGGCCCGCATCGAGCTCGGCCTCGACAAGCCGCTCTGGCAGCAATTCGCGATTTATGTCGGCAAGGTCTTCACCGGCGATCTCGGCCGCTCGGTTCTGACCTCCAACACCGTCGTCGACGACATCAAGCGCGTTTTTCCGGCGACGTTGGAACTGGCGACGCTCGGCACGCTGATCGGCTGCCTGCTCGGCATCCCGCTCGGTGTCGTCGCCGCCGTCTATCAGGGCCGCTGGCCTGACCAGGTCGCCCGCATCATCGGCCTGTTCGGCTATTCGATTCCCGTTTTCTGGCTCGGCCTGATGGGGCTCTTGCTGTTCTACGCCAAGCTCGGCTGGGTCGGCGGTCCAGGCCGCGCCGGCGTCGCCTTCCAGGACCTGATCACGCCCGTCACCGGCATTCTGATGATCGACGCGGCCCTCGAGGGCGACTGGGAGGCCGTGCGCGACGCCTGGTCCCATCTCGTCCTGCCCGCCTCGGTGCTCGGCATCCTCAGCGTCGCCTATATCAGCCGCATGACCCGCAGCTTCATGATCACCGAGCTGCAGCAGCAATACGTCATCGCCGCGCGGGTGAAGGGGCTGTCCGAGTTCCGCGTGGTCTGGCGCCACGCCATGCACAACGCCTTCGTGCCGCTGGTGACGGTCATCGCCGTCTCCTACATGCACCTGCTCGAAGGCTCGGTGCTGACCGAGACGATCTTCGCCTGGCCCGGCCTCGGCCGCTACCTCACCAACTCGCTGCTCAACGCGGACATGAACGCGGTGCTGGGCGGGACGCTGGTGATCGGGGCGGTCTTCATCGGCGTCAACCTGTTGTCCGACATCCTCGGCCGGCTGGTCGATCCGCGCACGCGCTGAGGCCGTCATGACCACCTGGACCGACTATCTCCTCACCGATTCCCCGTCCTCCCGCCGCCAGGCGCGGCTCGGGCAGATGTACCGGAAATGGCTCGCCTTCCGGCGCAACCCGCTCGCCATGGTCGGGCTCGGCATCATCGTCGCGCTGCTCCTGGTCGCGGCCTTCGCGCCGCTGATCGCCACGGCCGACCCGCTGGCGCAGAATCTCGACCGCCGGCTGCTGCCACCCTCGGCCACCAATATCTTCGGCACGGATTCGCTCGGCCGCGACATCTTCAGCCGCATCGTCTACGGCACCCGCGTCACGCTGGTGATCGTGCTGCTCGTCGTCGTCTCGGTCGGGCCGATCGGCCTGCTGATCGGCGCGACATCCGGCTATCTCGGCGGCTGGGTCGACCGGGCGCTGATGCGCATGACCGACGTCTTCCTGGCCTTTCCGCGCCTCGTGCTGGCGCTGGCCTTCGTCGCGGCGCTCGGCCCCGGCCTGGAGAACGCGGTCATCGCCATCGCCATCACCGCCTGGCCTCCTTACGCTCGCGTCGCCCGCGCCGAGACGCTGATCATCCGCCAGCAGGATTACATCGCCGCGATCCGCCTGCAGGGCGCCTCGCAATGGCGCATCGTCTGGAAGCATGTCGTGCCGCTTTGCCTGCCCTCGCTGATCGTGCGCACCACGCTCGACATGGCCGGCGTGATCCTCATCGCCGCCGGCCTCGGCTTCCTGGGGCTGGGCGCCCAGCCGCCGATCCCCGAATGGGGCGCGATGATCTCGGCCGGCCGCGAGCAGATCTTCGACCAGTGGTGGGTCGCGACCTTCCCCGGCATCGCCATCTGCATCGTCGCGCTCGGCTTCAACCTGCTCGGCGACGGCCTGCGCGACGTCATGGATGCGAGGTGAGCGCCATGAACGAGAGCATCAAGGAACAACCCCTCCTCGAACTCGACAATCTGCGCGTCGATTTCCACACCCCGACCGGCATCGTCCATGCCGTGCGCGGCCTCTCCTTCGCGCTGGGTCGTGAGCGGCTCGGGATCGTCGGCGAGTCAGGCTCGGGCAAGTCGATGACCGGCCGCGCCATTCTCGACCTGATCCCGCCGCCCGGAATCGTCACGGCCGACCGCATGGTCTTCCGCGGGCAGGATCTCCTGACCATGGACAGGCGCGCGCGCCGCAAGCTGCGCGGCCGGCGCATCTCGATGGTGATGCAGGACCCGAAATTCTCTCTCAACCCGGTGCGCACCGTCGGCGACCAGATCGCCGAGGCCTATCGCGTCCACCACAAGGCGAGCGCCCGCGAGGCCAGGGAACGCTCGCTGTCCATGCTGGAGCAGGTGCAGATCCGCGAGCCGGCGCGCGTCTACGAACTCTATCCGCACGAGGTCTCGGGCGGCATGGGCCAGCGCGTGATGATCGCGATGATGCTGATCGCCGAGCCCGACATCCTGATCGCCGACGAGCCGACCTCGGCGCTCGACGTCACCGTGCAACTCCAGATCCTCAAGATCCTCGACGATCTCGTCACCCAGCGCGGCATGGGGCTGATCTTCATCAGCCACGACCTGCATCTGGTGCAGTCCTTCTGCGACCGCGTCATCGTCATGTATGGCGGCAAGGCGATGGAAACGCTGCCGGCGGCCGAACTCGCCGACGCATCCGCCCGCGCGAGGCGCCACCCCTACACGCTCGGCCTGCTCGGCTGCCTGCCCGATCTCGACCATCCCAAGGCCGAACTCGCCACGCTCACCCGCGACCCGGCATGGATGGCATGATGGGCTCGACCCTCCTCTGTCATTCCGGGGCGCTGCGCAGCAGCGAACCCGGGACCCACGACCGGGTTGAACCTGCATGCAGTCCCAATGGTGCGCCCCGTCGTGGGTTCCGGGTTCTTCGCTGCGCGAAGCCCCGGAATGACAGCGAGTTGCCCGCATGACCCCTCAACCCGCCATCCGCGTCGAAAACCTCAACGTCTCCTTCGGTGACTCCCATGTCGTGAAGGACCTTTCCTTCTCGGTCGCCTCGGGCGAGAGCTACGGCATCGTCGGCGAGTCCGGCTCCGGCAAGTCGACCGTGCTGCGCGTGCTCTCGGGGCTGAACCGCGACTGGAGCGGCACTGTCGAGATCACCGGGCGGACCCAGCCGAAGATCCGCGACAAGGCCTTCTACCGTGCCGTCCAGATGGTGTTCCAGGACCCCTACGGTTCGCTCCACCCCAAGAAGACGGTCGACGACACGCTGGCCGAGCCGCTCGCCATTCACGGGATCGGCGACGCCGAAAGGCGGATCGGCCGGGTGATGTCGGAGGTCGGCCTGCCCGCCTCCTTCCGTTTTCGCTATCCGCACCAGCTCTCTGGCGGCCAGCGCCAACGCGTCGCCATCGCGCGCGCCCTCGTGCTCGAACCCTCGATCCTGCTGCTCGACGAGCCGACCTCGGCGCTGGACGTCTCGATCCAGGCCGAAGTGCTGAACCTGCTGCAGGCGCTGCGCCAAGAGCGGAAGCTGACCTATGTTCTCGTCAGCCACGACCTCGCGGTTGTCGCGCATATGTGCCAGCGTTTGCTGGTGATGCAGTTCGGCCAGGGCGTCGAGGAGATGACCGCCCAGACGCTCGCCGCCCGCAGCCCGCAGACGGACTATGCGCGGCAATTGCTGACCGCCAGCGAGGGCTTCCGGCGCGATTGACGGCCGGCCGCGTTACGACCTGAGCGTTTGGCAATCGCCGCGCTTGGTCTCATTCTCGTCGCAAGCCCGCCGTCCAGATGGACGCGGCGCCGGATTCGCGGACGGGCACGGAGATGACTGAACGATGGACGATATTGCCGGCCGCATCCTGCGGCCCGAAACCATTCCCGAGCGCACGCCGGTTCCGGCATTCGACCTGGTGATCTTCGGCGCGGGCGGCGATCTCGCCCTGCGCAAGCTGTTTCCGGCCCTGGCCCAGCGCAGCCGCGAAGGCGTCCTGCCGGGTGAGAGCCGCATCCTCTGCATCGTCCGAAAGCAGGAGGATGTCGATGGGCTGCCGAAGCAGATCGCCAAGCGGCTGAAGGAGGAGGGGCTCACCCCGGATCATATCCATGACTTCCAGCAGCGCCTGACCATCGTGATGCTCGATGCGGTGAAGCCGGAGACCTACCAGGCGCTCAAGACGGCGCTCGGCGGCGATGGTCGCGTGCGCTCGTTCTACCTCTCGACGCCGCCCGACCTCTTCATCCCGATCTGCGAGAATCTCGCCGCCGCCGACATCCTGACGCCGACCTCCCGCGTCATCCTCGAGAAGCCGCTCGGCCGCGATCTCGCCTCGGCCCGCGAGATCAACGACGCCGTCGCGCGCATCCTGCCGGAGGACCGCACCTATCGGATCGACCATTATCTCGGCAAGGAAACGGTCCAGAACCTGCTGGTGCTGCGCTTCGCCAACACGCTGTTCGAGCGCTCCTGGACCGGCCGCGACATCGACCATGTCCAGATCACGGTGGCCGAGACGGTCGGCCTGGAAGCCCGCGCCGGCTATTACGACAAGGCCGGGCAGATGCGCGACATGGTCCAGAACCATCTCATGCAGCTGTTGACTCTCTTCGCCATCGAGCCGCCTAACCTGCTCGAGGCCGGCGCCGTGCGCGACGAGAAGATCAAGGTTCTGAAGGCGCTGCGGCCGATCGTCGGGCCCGATGTCGAGCGCTATACGGTGCGCGGCCAGTATGGCACCGGCCAGATCGACGGCCAGCGCGTGCGCGCCTATGCCGACGAACTCGGCCATCTCAGCAACACCGAGACCTTCGTCGCCATCCGTTGCGAACTCGACAACTGGCGCTGGGCCGGCGTGCCGATCTATCTGCGTACCGGCAAGCGCATGGCGCAGCGCTATTCGGAGATCGTCGTCACCTTCAAGCCGGTGCCGCATTCGATCTTCGGCGGCGGCTCCTGCGACAAGCTCTATGCCAACCGCCTGCTGATCCGCCTGCAGCCCAATGACGGCGTCCAGCTCCAGCTGATGATGAAGGTGCCGGGTTCCGGCCGGCTCAAGATCGTGCCGCGCCAGCTCGACCTGCGCTATTCCACCGCCTTCGACGAGCGCACGCCCGACGCTTACGAGCGCCTGCTGACGGACGTCATCCGCGGCGACCAGACTCTGTTCATGCATCGCGACGAGGTTGAGCAGGCTTGGCGCTGGGTCGATCCGATCATCGCCGGCTGGCAGGAATACGCCCCCCATCCCCACCGCTACGCCGCCGGCTCCTGGGGACCCTCGCAGGCGATCGGCCTGATCGAGCGCGAGGGCCGCTCCTGGGCCGATCCGGACTTCGAGTGATGCAGCCGCGCGGTCCCGTCACCTGGCACCGCTTCGCGACCCTCGCGGACGCCTCCGAGGCGCTGGCGGAGGCCGTCGCCATTCGGCTGCGCGCGCTGCTGGCGGGGCAGGGCAGGGCGTCGCTCGCTGTCCCCGGCGGCACGACGCCGGCCGGCTTCCTCGCGGCGCTCGGCACCCGCGATCTGGCCTGGGAGAAGGTCACGCTGCTGCCGACCGACGAGCGCTTTGTCGCGGCCGACGATGCGGCCTCGAACGAGCGCATGATCCGCGCGCAATTTGCGCCGCTGCGCGAGGGGCGGGTCCGCTTCCTGTCCTTCCATGGCCGTGGCCAAGACATCGAGGCGACCGCCGCCGCGCTCGCCTCCGAATTCGCGAGCCAGCCGCCGCTGGATCTCGTCGTCAGCGGCATGGGCACCGACGGCCACATCGCCTCGCTGTTTCCCGGCGAGGAGGCAAGCTTTGGCGCGGGGCCCGACAGCGGCATCTGCATCGCCACGCCGCCCGGCCTGCCGCCGCGTCTCTCCCTGTCTCCGGCGCGCTTGGTGGGCGCGGGTTGGGCGAGCCTGCTGGTCTCGGGCGCGCAGAAGGAGGCCGTGCTGAAAGCGGCCTTAGACCGTTGCGTGCCGCTGCCCGTCGACCTTCTCCTCGATCGGCCGCAGGGCCTCGACGTCTACTGGGCGAAAGGCTAGACCGCCCGCAGCCGTTCAAACGATTGAAAGATGCCGACGATGGACGAGACCGCTGCGATTGCCCGCCTCGAAGCCTGTGGCGTGATTCCCGTCGTGGTGATCGAGGACGCCTCGCGCGCCATCGACCTGGCGCACGCCCTCGTCGCCGGCGGCATCGACGTCGTCGAGGTCACGTTGCGCCGCCCGGCCGGGCTGGCCGCGCTGGAGGCGATCGCCCGATCGGTGCCGGGCGCGCTGCCGGTCGCAGGCACGGTCGTCACGCCGGCGCAGGTCCAGCAGGTCAAGGATGCCGGCGCCAAAGCCGTCGTCAGCCCCGGCTTCAGCGAGGCGGTCGACGAGGCGCTGAAGGCGGCCGGGCTGCCTTGGCTGCCGGGCGTCGCCACCGCGTCGGACTGCATGCGCGCGGTCGCCGCCGGCCGTACCGTCGCAAAATTCTTCCCCGCCGAGACGGCGGGCGGGCCGCCCGCGCTGAAGGCGCTGTCGGGCCCGTTCCCGCAGATGCGCTTCTGCCCGACCGGTGGCGTCGGCCTCAACAACCTCGCCAGCTACCTCGCCTTGCCGCAGGTCATCTGCGTCGGCGGCTCCTGGCTGGTGCCGGCGGACGCCATCGCGTCGGGCGACTGGACGCGCGTGACGCAGCTGGCGAGCGAGGCCAGCGCGGCCTTCAGGGCATTGCGGGGCTGACGCGCGTCAGGCCCTCAGCCGCTCCACCACCATCTCCGCGATCGCCAGCGAACTCGTCAGCCCTGGGCTCTCGATGCCCAAAAGGTTGACCAGCCCGTCCACGCCATGGATGGCCGGCCCGTCGATGCGGAAATCCGGCATCGGCTGCGTCGAATCATGCAGCTTCGGGCGGATGCCGGCATAGTCGGCGACGAGCGCGCCATCGGGCAGCGCCGGCCAATAGGTCCGGATCGCGGCGTAGAATGTCTCGGCCCGCTGCGGATCGACGACGAGATCCTGATCGTGCGCGACCCATTCGACATCGGGGCCGAACTTCACCCGCCCGCCCATATCGATCGTCGCGTGGATGCCGAGGCCCGCCGCCTCCGGCACCGGATAGACCAGATGCGAGAAGGGCTGCTTGCCGAGCAGCGCGAAGTAATTGCCCTTGGCATAGTGCTGCACCGGCACATGCTCGGGCGGGAACCCCTCCAGCGTGCCGAGCAGTTTCGGCGCGCCATGGCCGGCCGAATTGACGATGGTCTTCACCGAATAGGTCGCGGGCTCCTCGCCGCCGAAATCGACGCTGAAGCCGTCGGCCTCGCGACGCCAGCCGGCGATCGGCGTGTTGAGCGCGAGCGAGCCACCCGCCGCCTCGCATTCGCCGAGCAGCGACAGCATCAGGGCATGGCTGTCGACCACGCCGGTCTCCGGCGAGAGTAGCGCGATCTCGCAACGCACCTCCGGTTCCCTCGCCTTGGCCTCCGTGGCGTCGAGCCAGCGCAGGCTGTCGACGCCGGAGGCCTGGGCGCGGGCCATGATCGTCTCCAGCGCCGGCTTCTGCGCGGCGCTGGTGGCGACGATCAGCTTGCCGCAGGCCTTGTGGGGCAGGCCGCGCTCGCGGAGATAGGCGTAGAGCCGCTGGCGCCCCTCGACGCAGACCTTCGCCTTCAGCGAGCCCGGCGGATAATAGATTCCCGCATGGATGACCTCGCTGTTGCGCGCCGAGGTCTGGGTGCCGATGCCGTCCGCGGCTTCCGCGATGACGACCTCGCGCCCGGCGAGCGCCAGCGCCCGTGCCGTCGCGAGGCCGACGACGCCGGCCCCGATCACCAGACAGTCGATGTCATGCATGGGAGACCCGTCCCTCAGGCCCGGTTCGGCATCGCGGTCTCAACGAGATTCGCCCAGTAGGTAACGCCGACCGGGATGACCTCGTCGTTGAACTCATAGGCCGGGTGATGCAGGCCGGCCGAGTCGCCATTGCCGATGTTGATGAAGGCGCCGGGGCGCTCCTCAAGCATGTAGGAGAAATCCTCCGAGCCCATCGTCGGCGGCACGGTCGTGTCGACCTTGCCCTCGCCGAAGGCGGCCTCGATCGTGCCAACCACGAACTCGGCCTGCTCCGCATGGTTGAAGGTCACGGGATAGCCGTGGAGATAATCGCAAACGAAGCTCATCCCGAAGGCGCCCATGATGCCGGCGGTCACCTCCTTGATGCGCTTCTCGGCAAGTTCGCGCATCTGCGGCGTCAGCGTCCGCACCGAGCCCTTGAGCTCGACGGTCTGCGGGATGACGTTGAAGGCCTCGCCGGCATTGATCGCCGTCACCGAGACGACGATCGAATCGAGCGGGTCGGCATTGCGCGAGGAGATCGTCTGCAGCGCCGTCACCAGCTGGCAGGCGGCGACGATCGGGTCATTGACCCGGTGCGGGGCCGCGGCATGGCCGCCCTTGCCCTTGATCTTGATGTGGATGCGGTCGGCGGCGGCCATGGTCGGGCCCTTGCGCACGTCGAACTGACCGACGGCCAGGCCCGGCTTGTTGTGCATGCCGTAGACTTCCTGGATGCCGAAGCGGGTCATCAGCCCGTCCTCGATCATCGCCTTGGCGCCGGCGCCGCCTTCTTCCGCGGGCTGGAAGATCACCACCGCGGTCCCGTCGAAATCGCGCGTCTCGGCAAGATACTTGGCCGCGCCCAGCAGCATGGCGGTGTGGCCGTCATGGCCGCAGGCGTGCATCTTGCCAGGCACGGTCGAGCGGTGCTCGAGATTGGTTTCCTCGTGGATCGGCAGTGCGTCCATGTCGGCGCGCATCGCGACGACTTTGCCGGAGCCCTGGTTGCGGCCCTTGATGACGCCGACGACACCGGTCTGGCCGATACCGGTCACGACCTCATCCACGCCCCAGGCCTTCAGCTTCTGCGCGACGACGCCGGCCGTGCGGTGCACGTCATACATCAGCTCGGGGTGGCGGTGCAGGTCGCGGCGGATCGCGGTGAGCTCGGGATGAAGCGCGGCAATGAGTTCGGCTTTGGGCATCGTGACCTCGACAAGGGCGAAACCGATCCGCCGGCGGCGGATCGCTGGATTAGGAGGCTGTCAGCGGCGCCGGTCAGGCGTCGGCGGGAACGTAGCGGCGCGACAATTCGTTGCGGTCGTCATAGGACGCCTCGAAGATCGCCGCCGCCAAAGTCGCGCGCACATGCAGCGTGTCGGTGCCGATGTTCTTGAAGCCGTGGCGGGCGCCCGCCGGCACCAGAACGGACTGGTTGGCGGTGACGACCATCGTCTGGTCGCGCAGATAGATCTCGGCCGTGCCGCCCATCACCTCGAGCACCTCCTCGACCGCGTGCAGATGCATCGGCGCGCCCAGGCCAGGCTCGCAGAACTGCTCGAAGATGCAGAGCTGCTTGCTCTGGACCAGGGCCGAGACCCGCATCTCGGTCATGACGCCGTCGCGCCATTTGTCCTGCGGCTGCGTCTTGTGGTCGAGGATCGTCATCGTGAAGTCCTTAACGTTCGGCCGCGCCCCGTCGAAACAGCCCCCCGCCGGATCAGGCGAGCGCGGGCCCATCCTCCCAAACCCGAACGCGGCGCAGCGTCAAGGCCGGGTGTCGCGACCCCGCCGCGCGCCCGCGACAGGTCCAGGCGATCAAGCGCCGGTGCCGCCACTGTCTCCCTCCCCCGCTTGCGGTGGGAGGGGACGTCAAACCCCGAACTGCGTCCGCCAGGCGGCGATGTCGTCGAGCGCGACATTCGAGCCGCAGAGCACGAGGCCGACGCGCTCGCCCGGCTGGAACAGCGCCTTGCGCGCCAGCGCGGCGGCGACGACGCAGGAGGCGGCCGGCTCCAGCAGCACACGTCCGTTCTGCAGCACCCAGGTGATCTCGCGCACCGCCTCGGCGTCGGGCACGATGACGATGTCCTCCAGGAACTGGCGCGCGGCGGCCATCGTTCGTTCCGTCGCGAAGGGGGCGCCCAGCGTGCGCGCGATCGAGGTCGGCCGGATCGGCACCGGCTGGCCGGCCGCGAGCGCCTGCGTCATCGCGGTCGCGCCTTCGGTTTCGACGCCATGGATGCGCAGGGCCGGGTCGAGCCCTTTCATCGCCGCGCCGACGCCGGCCGCGAAGCCGCCGCCGCCGATCGAGATGAAGACGTGGTCGAGCCGCCCGCCGGCATCGTTGTTCATCTCGAGCCCGAGCGAGCCATGGCCGGCGATGATCGCCGGATCGTCATAGGAATGGACGTTGGTCATGCCCTGGGCCGCGTAGTCCTCAGCCTTCGCGAAGGCTGCGATCGAATCCGCGCAGAGTTCGATCTCGGCCCCGAGCCCGCGCGCCATCTCGACATTGAAGGCGGCCGCGTTCTGCGGCATCAGCACCAGCGCGCGGCAGCCCATCGTCTTGGCGACCAGCGCCACCGCGATGGCGTGATTGCCGCCCGAGACGGTGACGACGCCGCGCGCTCGCTCGGCCTCGCTCAGCCCCATCAGCTTGTTGAAGCAGCCACGCACCTTGAAGGAGCCGCCGAGCTGCAGGCTCTCGACCTTGACCACCGTCTCGACGCCCAGCCGCGCCGAAAGCCCGGCGCTGTAGAAGGTCGGGGTGCGCCGGATCTTGCCGGCGATACGCGCGGCGGCGGCCTGGATGTCTGCCAGAGTGACGTCGAAATGCATGCGGAGCCTCTCATATCCCGCTGCCGTTATAGGGGCGCGCGGCGATCGACGGAAACGGATCGTTGGCAGCGGCCCGCTGGAGGCTTAGGACATATATCAGGCTCGGCCCACCGGCGGGCTCGGCACGAAACCTGCCTCGCGCCACATTTTGGAGAGACGCCGCGTGACGATGACCCCGAAGGAGATGCTGGCCCGGCTGGTTTCGTTCAACACCGAATCCCAGCGCAGCAATCTTGAGCTGATCCACTTCTGCCGCGATTATCTGACGAGCCTCGGCGTCGAGAGCAAGCTGGCGTTCAATGCCGAGGGTGACAAGGCCAATCTCTACGCCACGATCGGCCCGAAGGTGGAGGGCGGCGTCGTCCTGTCCGGTCACACCGACGTCGTGCCCGTCGCTGGCCAGGACTGGAGTTCCGATCCCTGGACTCTGACCGAGCGTGACGGCAAGCTCTTCGGCCGCGGCACCTGCGACATGAAGGGCTTCGACGCCATCGCGCTGGCGCTGGTGCCGGAGATGCTGGCGGCGCCGCTGAAGCGGCCAGTCCACATCGCACTCTCCTATGACGAGGAGGTCGGTTGCCAGGGCGCGCGCGTCATGATCGCCGCCATGGCCAAGGAGGGTCTGAAGCCATCGGCCGTCGTCGTCGGCGAGCCCTCGATGATGCAGGTCGTCACCGGCCACAAGGGCGGCCTGCGGATGAAGACGACGGTGCGCGGCCACGCCGTCCATTCGAGCCGCGTCGATGTCGGTGTTCCCGCCGTGATGATCGCCGGGCGCCTGATCGACTGGCACAACCAGGTGATGGCCGAGAACAAGGTCCGCACCGCGCCGGGCAATGGTTTCGAGCCGCCCTACACGACACTTCATGTCGGCGTGGTGAATGGGGGGACGGCGGTCAACATCACCGCCGAGCACTGCATGTTCACCCACGAGGTCCGCTGCATCCCCGGCGAAAGCTTCGAGACCTACGAGCAGCGCTACCGCGCCGAGGTTGCCGCGCTGGAGGCGCAGATGCAGGCGATCGCGCCCGCAACCGGCATCGACTTCGTCGTCACCTCCGACACTCCGGCGATGGGCCCCGAGGAGAACGGCGCGGCCGAGGAACTCTGCCGCCGGCTGACCGGCGACAATGGCCGCCATGTCGTCGCCTATGGCACGGAAGGCGGGCTGTTCCAGCGCGCCGGCTGGTCGACGGTGGTCTGCGGCCCCGGCGACATTGCCCAGGCCCATCAGCCCGACGAGTTCATCACGGTGGCGCAACTCGATGCCGGCACGCAGTTCGCGCGCAAGCTGATCGCCGAGCTTTCGCGCTGAGCAGGCGAGGTCCGGTACCCCCCGAGGCGACGCGCGCGGGGGGAACGCCCCGTGCCGATCTCAACGGAGTTTTTAGAGAGTCATGCCACTGCTCTCCACGATCGGGGAGGGCAGTGGCATGGCGGGAGACGGGTGGAGAGCGTCGCGGACGCTGTGGGCCTGCATCGGTGCGATCTCGCTGCTCAGCCTGGCGATCTGGTCTGCGACCGGCGTGGGCCTGAAGGCGGGCGACCTGCTCGTCATCCTCGGCGTGGTCGCGAGCCTTCTGGCGATTTCAGCCTTCTATTCGCAGCGCCGTCCCGACGAGCGCCTCGCCCGCTTGACCCGCGCGATCGCCGAACTGCTGCTGCTGATCTTCATGGTCGGTTCGCTGTCCTACAGTGGCACATCCCTCGCTATGCCCCTGCGCGACGAGTGGTTCCAGGCGATGGACGTGGCCCTGGGCTTCGACTGGCGCTTCTGGCTGTCCGTGCTCGACGCCCATCCGGCCATTCACGAGGTTCTGGTCCTCGCCTACCACTCGATGCTGCCGCAGACGGCGCTCCTGCCGATCGTCCTGGCCGCGATCGGAGCCTACCGTCATCTCGACCGCTTCCTGTTGAGTTATGCGCTCGCGGCGATCGTGACCGTCGCCATCGCGACGCTGCTGCCCGCGCTGAGCCCCGTGGTCCATCTCGGCATCACGCCGGCGGACCATCCCAACATCGTCCTGGCCGTTCCGCTCGAGTTCGCCCAGCATGCTCAGGCCCTGCGCGAGGGCAGCATGAAACTCGTCGATCTGAACGGCGCCCAGGGACTCGTCACCTTCCCGAGCTTCCACACCGTGTCGGCCGTCCTCCTGATGCTCGGCTTCTGGGCGGCGCCCTACTGGCGCTGGTTCGGGGTCGGGCTCAATGGGCTCATGCTGGTCGCCATTCCGATCGAGGGCAGCCACTACCTCGTCGACGTCATCGCGGGGGCCGCTCTGGCGGTCGCGGCGTGGGCGGCGGCGGCGTGGCTGCTGGCGCGAGAGCGCCAACGCACGGTCCCGTCCTGTCGGGCACTGGCCCCCGTTACGGCCGTCTGACGCGGCGGCCCGCCGCGAGGTGACCATAACTTCGGCAGGTTGCGCGGAAATGCCATGCGCCTGAGGCGCGTCACCCCCGTGACTCGCGCACAAGCAGCCCCTAACATCGATTCTTTCGGGCGCCGACGGTGCCTGCGAGGGGAGGTGTTTTTCAATGAAAGCGCGTGTGTTCGGCCTTGCGGCCGCTTTGCTCGGGGTTTCGCTGCTGGCGCTGGGCGCCGCCGAGGCCCGACCGCTGAAATGGGCCGCCGCGGGCGACGCCCTGACGATCGATCCCCACGGTCAGAACGAAGGGCCGACGACGGCGCTCACCCAACACATCTATGAAGCCCTGACCGAGCGCGACCATGCCGGCAAGCTGTTGCCGCTGCTGGCCTCTTCCTGGCGGGTCCTGCCCGAGGACCCGACCACCTGGGAGTTCAAGCTCCAGCCGAACGTCAAGTTCCATGACGGCAGCGCCTTCAGCGCCGATGACGTGGTGTTCTCCTATGAGCGCGCCATGCAGCCGTCCTCGGACTTCAAGGGTCTGCTGACCTCCGTCGAGAAGGTCAGCAAGGTCGACGACCTGACGGTGCGCATCAAGACCAAGGGGCCCAACCCGCTCCTCGTCAACAACACCGTCTCGATCCGCATCATGAGCAAGGCCTGGGCCGAGAAGAACAACGCCACCAAGGCGCAGGACTTCAAGAACAAGGAGGAGAACTTCGCCGTCCGCAACGCCAACGGCACCGGGCCCTTCACGCTGGTCACCCGCGAGGCGGATGTGAAGACGGTGATGAAGCGCAACGAGGCCTACTGGAACAAGGCCAAGGTGCCGCTCGAGATCACCGAGCTGACCTATGTGCCGATCAAGCAGGATGCCACCCGCGTGGCGGCGCTGCTCTCGGGCGAGGTCGACTTCGTCCAGGACGTGCCGGTGCAGGACATCGTCCGCCTCAAGAGCCAGCCCACGCTGCGCGTCAATTCCGGTGCCGAGAACCGCACCATCTTCTTCGGCATGGACGTTGCCTCGGCCGATCTCAAGGGCGACGACGTGCAGGGCAAGAACCCCTTCGCCGACAAGCGCGTTCGCCAGGCCCTCAACATGGCGATCAACCGGCCGGCGATTCAGCGCGTCGTGATGCGCGGCGAGTCGGTGCCGACCGGCGTCATCATGCCGCCCTTCGTCAATGGCTGGACCAAGGAGCTGGACTCGTTCCCGGCGGTCGACAACGCCAAGGCCAAGGCGCTGCTGGCGGAGGCGGGCTACCCCAACGGCTTCTCGGTGACGCTGCACTGCCCCAATGACCGCTACGTCAATGACGAGGGCATCTGCCAGGCGGCCGTGGGCATGTTCGCTCAGATCGGCGTCAAGGTGAACCTGGTCTCGCAGTCGAAGTCGATCCATTTCACCCTGATTCAGAAGAACCCGCCGGAGACGGAGTTCTACCTCGTCGGCTGGGGCGTCCCGACCTTCGACAGCGACTACATCTTCTCCTTCATGTACCACTCGCGCACCGGCTCGCAGGGGTCCTGGAATGCCACCGGCTTCAAGAATGCAGAGGTCGACGCCATGATTCAGTCGCTCTCGCAGCAGGTCGACATTCCCAAGCGCGACGCCACCATCTCCAAGCTCTGGACGCGGCTGAAGGACGAGACGATCTATCTGCCGATCCACCATCAGTCGCTGAGCTACGCGATGAAGACCAACCTCGACATTCCCGTCGACGTGTCGAACTCGCCGAAGCTGAAGATGGTGACCTTCAAGGGCTCGTAGTCCATTGACGCGAAGCCGCGACTGGTCCCCTTCCCCCCGCTTGCGGTGGGGAAGGGTTAGGGATGGGGGGCCGCAAAGCCCGAACTCCATCCTTTATCGTCTCGCCCAGCGGCACTGCCCCCCACCCCAGCCCTCCCCACCGCAAGCGGGGGGAGGGAGTGCCAATCCGCCGAGCGGAGCAGGGTAACGTCATGCTCGCCTACATCCTGCGCTCGCTGATGCAGGGCATCGTCGTGATGCTGGCCGTCGCCTTCATCGCCTTCTCGATGTTCCGCTTCGTCGGCGACCCCGTGGTCAACATGCTCGGCCAGGAGGCGACGCTGCAGGACCGTGCCGAGCTGACCGAGCGCCTCGGCTTGAACGATCCCGTGCCGCTGCAGTTCGCCCGCTTCGTCGCGGATGCGGCGCAGGGCGATTTCGGCATCTCCTACCGCCAGGGGCGCAAGGTCTCCTCGTTGATCCTCGAGCGGCTGCCGGCGACGGTGGAACTCGCCGTGCTCTCGGCGATCTTCGCCTTCGTCACGGGCATCGGTCTCGGGGTCTATGCCGCGATCCGGCGCGATGGCTGGATCGCCAATCTGGTGATGGCGCTCTCCCTGATCGGCGTCAGCCTGCCGACCTTCCTGATCGGCATCGGGCTGATCTACATCTTCGCCGTCGAGCTGCGCTGGCTGCCCTCCTTCGGCCGCGGCGACACGGTCGCGATCGGCTGGTGGACGACCGGGCTGCTCACCACGAGCGGGCTCAAATCGCTGGTCATGCCGGTGCTGACGCTCGGCTTCCTGCAGCTGACGCTGATCATGCGCCTGGTCCGCTCCGAGATGCTGGAGGTGATGCGGGCCGATTTCATCCGCTTCGCCCGGGCGCGGGGCATTCCCGAGCGCCGCATCGAGTTCCGCCATGCGCTCCGCAACACCCTGATCCCAGTTGTCACCATCGCCGGTGTCCAGCTCGGCGGCGTCATCGCTTTCGCCATCGTCACCGAGACGGTGTTCCAGTGGCCGGGGCTGGGCGCGCTCTTCGTCAACGCGGTGCAGTTCGTCGATGTGCCGGTGATGTCGGCCTATCTCCTGTTCGTGGCCTTCGTCTTCGTGCTGACCTCGCTCCTGGTCGATCTCGTCTACGTCGCGCTCGATCCGCGCCTGCGCAGCGGCAACCCGGCCATGGCGAAGTGAGGGCGGGGATGAACGCACCCATTGTCATTCCGGGGCGGCCCGCAGGGCTGAACCCGGAACCCACGACCGGGCGAGCCCTGTCGGATGAGCCTTTCCTGATCACGCTTCGCGTCGAGGCGACTCACCCGGTCGTGGCTTCCGGGTTCTTCGCGGCGCGAAGCCCCGGAATGACAGAGGTGCGCGCATGAACACCGCTCCCGCCCCGGTCTCCAACCCGCCCGGCCGCCTCGCCCGGATCTGGGATTCCGACATCGCCTACTCCTTCCGCTCCTCGCCGGTGACGGTGGTGGCGACGCTGCTGGCGCTGCTGCTCGTGCTGGCGGCCGTCGCGGCGCCGCTGATCGCGCCCTATGATCCCTTCGATCCCGCTTCGCTCGATCTCTCCGACGGTTTCTCGCGGCCGATGGTGCCCAACGAGATCACCGGCAAGGTCTTCTGGCTGGGGTCCGACGCGCAGGGGCGCGACATCTTCTCGGCCATCCTCTACGGCTCGCGCGTCTCGCTGCTGGTCGGTGCGGCTTCCGTGCTGTTCTCGCTCGTCATCGGCGTGGGCTTGGGCCTGGTCGCCGGCTATGTCGGCGGGCGCACCGAGGCGCTGATCATGCGCGTCGCCGATATCCAGCTCTCCTTCCCGGCGATCCTGGTCGCGCTTCTGGTCTTCGGCGTCGCCCGCGGGCTGATCCCCCCGGCGCTGCAGGAGCAGATGACTCTGCTCGTTCTCGTCGTCGCCATCGGCCTGTCGAACTGGGCGCAATATGCCCGCACCGTGCGCGGCTCGACGCTGGTGGAGAAGAACAAGGTCTATGTCGACGCCGCCCGGCTGATCGGGCTGAAGGCCTGGCCGGTGATGCTCAAGCACGTCCTGCCCAATGTCGCCGGGCCCGTGCTGGTGATCGCGACGATCAACCTGGCGCTTGCCGTCATCGAGGAGGCGACGCTTTCCTTCCTCGGCGTCGGCATGCCGCCGACCCAGCCCTCCCTTGGCACGCTGATCCGCTTCGGCCAGCAATATCTCTTCTCGGGCGAGTGGTGGATCCTGCTGTTTCCCTCGCTCGTCCTGGTCCTGCTCGCTTTGTCGATCAATCTGTTCGGCGACTGGCTGCGCGATGCGCTCAACCCGAAGCTGAGATGAGCGCGATGCCGCCTGATGATGCCGCCCCCGTCCTCTCCGTCCGCGACCTGACGGTCGAGTTCGTCACCCGTCGCGGCACGCTGCGCGCGCTCGACCGCATCTCCTTCGAGGTCGCGCGCGGCGAGGTCCTCGGTGTGGTCGGCGAATCCGGGGCCGGCAAATCCGTCACCGGATCGGCCATCATCGGCCTGATCGACCCGCCCGGCCGGATCGCCGGCGGCGAGGTGCTCCTGTCGGGCCAGCGCATCGACGATCTGCCGGACGAGGCGATGCGCAAGGTCCGCGGCAAGCGCATCGGCATGATCTTCCAGGATCCGCTGACCAGCCTGAACCCGCTCTACCGGATCAGCGAGCAGCTGATTGAAACGATCCAAGTCCATACCGATCTCGATGCCACCCAGGCCCGCGCCCGCGCCATCGCTTTGCTGGAGGAGGTCGGCATTCCCGCGCCTGAGAAGCGGATCGACAGCTATCCGCACGAATTCTCCGGCGGCATGCGCCAGCGCGTCGTGATTGCGCTGGCGCTGTGCGCCGAGCCGGAGTTCATCATCGCCGACGAGCCGACTACCGCGCTCGACGTTTCCGTGCAGGCGCAGATCATCGCGCTGATCAAGACGCTCTGCCGGGAGCGCGGCACCTCGGTCATGCTCGTCACCCACGACATGGGCGTGATCGCCGAGACGGCCGACCGGGTCGCGGTGATGTATGCCGGCCGGATCGCCGAGATCGGCCCGGTGCGCGACGTCGTGAAGGAGCCGCTCCACCCCTATGCCCAGGGCCTGATGGGGGCGATTCCCTCGCTCGAGGGCGAGACCGCCCGCCTCGTCCAGATTCCGGGCTCGATGCCGCGGCTCTCCGCCATCCCACCGGGCTGCGCCTTCAATCCGCGCTGCGGGCAGGCCTTCGCCCGCTGCCATGTCGAGCGCCCGGAGTTGGTCGCGGTGGGGGATCGCAAGGTCGCCTGCCACCTCTATGACGAACCGCGCCGCAGTGGCGCCGGGGCGGAGATCGCCGCATGAGCCGCACTAAGGCCGATGAGCCCGCTTTGGTCGAGGTCCGCGATCTCAAGCGCGTCTTCGATGTCTCCAAGCCATGGCTCAACCGCGTCATCGAGCGCGCCCCGCGCCAGTTCCTGAAGGCCGTCGACGGGGTCTCCTTCGAGATCCGCAAGGGCGAGACCTTCGCGCTGGTCGGCGAGTCCGGCTCCGGCAAGTCGACCGTGGCGCGCATGGTCGTCGGTCTGTTGCCGCCTTCGGCCGGCACCGTGACGATCGACGGCGTCTCGATGAACGATGTGGCCGCGGCCGAGGAACGCCAGCGCTTGCGCCGGCGCATCCAGATGATCTTCCAGGATCCCTACGCCTCGCTCAATCCGCGCTGGCGTGTCGGGCGCATCATCGCGGAGCCCATCCGGGCCTTCCGGCTGGTCGAGGGCGAGGCCGCGATCGAGGCGCGCGTCGGCGATCTCCTGACGCTGGTCGGCCTGCATCCGGCCGACCGCATGAAATTTCCCCACGAATTCTCGGGTGGCCAGCGTCAGCGCATCGCGATTGCCCGCGCGCTCGCCTCCGATGCCGAGTTCATCGTTTGCGACGAGCCGACCTCGGCGCTCGATGTCTCGGTCCAGGCCCAGATCCTCAATCTGATGCGCGACCTGCAGGAGCGGCTGGGGCTGACCTACCTCTTCATCTCGCACAACCTCGCCGTCGTCAGGCACATGGCGAGCCGCATCGGCGTGATGTATCTCGGCCGCCTCGTCGAGGTTTCCGAGGGCAAGAGCCTGTTCTCGGCGCCGCGGCACCCCTATACGCGGATGCTGCTCGATGCGGTGCCCGACGTCGCGATGGTCGGCAAGGCGCGCGAGGCGGTGAAGGGCGAGATCCCGAACCCGATCGCGCCGCCCTCGGGTTGCACCTTCCATCCCCGCTGCCCGCTGGTGTTCGACCGCTGCCGGCTCGAGAGCCCGCCGGTGATCGACGGCGTCGCCTGCCATGCGGTCCAGGCCGGGCGCGTCGCCGCGGCCTGAGGGTCGCGGGCTTCAGGGGCTGGTGCCGCCGGCCTTGGGGCGCGTCGTGCTCGGGGACTTCAGCAACGGCGCGACGGGCCGGTCGGTGCGGTACTGGCCACGCGCGATCGCGCCGAACATCAGCACGACCGACGTCAGCGTCATCAGCCACCAGGGCTGCAGGGTCGCGAAGCCGAGCGCGGAGAGCGCGAACGCGGTGGTGAAGGCGGCCACGCCACCGGCCGCGAGTGCGCCCGGCATGCGTCCCGCCGCCCGCACGGCGACATAGAGGCAGAAGGCGGCTGCGGCCGCCCCGACGAGGCCGAGCTCGTACCAGGTTTCGAACAGAAGTGTCGTTGGGGTCGCGGGCGGCAGGGCGCCGATCAGCCGGCCGCGCAGAACGGTGTCGAGGCCATGACCGGTCACGAGCTGGATCGGCGCGCTGCTGATCACATCGGCCCAGACCGCCAGCGCCGGGGCGAGCGTGCTCTCGGGCAGCCGCGAGACGATCGGGATCATTAGGAAGGGCAGGATCGGGGCCAGCAGGATCAGGCCGGCCAGAACGCCAGCAACCATGGTCGCAGCCTTTTCACGGTTGGCGCTGACGGCGCCGAAGGCGACCGCGCCGCAGATCATCGCAACCGCCTCGCCATCCTCGAACCGCGTCAGCGACAGCAGGCCGACGATCAGCGCGAGCCCGAGCGCGCTCAGCCCCCGCTCGCGTGAGAGCAGCCAGGCGAGCGCCGGCCAGGCCATGATCAGGATGACGCTGATCCCGCGCTCGACGCCGGCATCGGTGTCCTGGTGGCGCAGGGCCGTCATCACGATCAGCGCCAGCGCGAAGGCCGCGGCGGTGCCGGCTCCCAGCGGAGCGAGGTTGAGATTCGAGGCCCGCATGCGCTCCGGCAGCGCTGCATGGCCCAGGAATCCGAGCGCGACGGCGAGAACGATATTGCCGGCCTTCTCCGTCGCCGAGCTCGTGTAGGGGCTCCAGACCAGCGAGAGCACCGCCCAGGCGACGAGGCCGATCAGGATCAGCCCTGGCAGGCTGAACACGCTGCGCTTGAGCCGCCAGACGAAGTCGCGCGGATCCTCGATCAGCATGGCGATGACCAGCAGCACGACGCCGATCGGCGCCAGCACCACCGCAGCGCGTCGCGAGACGAGGGACGCGATCGGTAGCAGCAGCGCCAGGGTGCCGAAGGCGATGCGGCGCAGCAGCAGCGCGGCATCGGCGGCGGGATCGAGCGGGTGCTGGGCGTGGTGACGGGGCATGGATCGCGAACCGGGGTCTGGCCTCCGCCGGAAAACGCGCCGGAGGATGCTAGATTCAACCGTAGCTGGCCCCGCGAGGCGCGACTATAGGGACAGCGCAACACTGCCCTCGCATTTCGCGGTTGCAGCGTGCGCCTCGCTGCGACGAAAGCCCTCTGGTCGCCTGTCGTTTTTCATGGGATGAGGTCCCGATGCTCTTGGCCGTCATTCCTTATTCGTCGGGTTTCCATATCGACCGGTTCATGGCCGATACGGCGTCGCGGCTGAAGGCGCAGGGGCTCCGGCTCGGTGGCGTCGTCCAGCACAATGACGGCGCCTGCGAGGGCGGCTGTCTCTCGATGGCGCTGGAGGACCTCGCCAGCGGCGTGCGCTTCCCGATCAGCGAGAACCGCGGCGCCGGCGCGACCGGCTGCCGTCTCGACGCAGGCGGGCTCGCGGCCGCCGGTGGCGCGCTCGGCGCGGCCCTGGCGGGCGAGACCGATCTCGTCATCGTCAATAAGTTCGGCCGGCAGGAGGTGCTGGGCCAGGGGCTTCGGCAGGAGATCGCCGCGGCTCTGCTCGCAGGCCTGCCCGTGCTGATCGCGGTCCGGCAGGACGTGCTGCCCGCCTTCCGCGACTTCGCGGGGGAGGACTGGACCGAGCTGCCGGCGCAGGCCGAGGCCATCGAGACCTGGGCCCTGCATCTCGCGCGGCTGGCCGCCTGACCGGGAGACCGCCATGGCGCAGGATATGAGCTTCCTCGACGATTATCTCGTCCGGCCCGACCCGCAGGCGGCCCGCCTCGGCGCGACCGTCTCCGGCATCGACCAGACCGGCGCGACCGTCGAGACCCGCGTCGTCACCGAGCGCGCGCTGACGCTCTATCTCAACGCCCAGGAGATCGTCACCATGATGACGATCGGGGACCATCCCGACGCGCTGGCGCTGGGCTATCTCCTCAACCAGAACATGCTCAAGCGCGGCGATGTCGTCGA
>CALRYW010000035.1:0-43374 GCA_943372485.1 Allobosea thiooxidans | reverse complement strand
ACCATGGCTCGCCAGGACATCAACGAGGCTCTCGCGCAAACGGGTTTCCTCTATGGCGGCAACGCGGCCTATATCGAGGACCTCTATGCCCGCTATCAGGCCGACCCGAAGTCGGTCGACGAGCAGTGGCAGGGCTTCTTCGCCGGGTTGAAGGATGATGGCGCGTCCATCGTCCAGAACGCCAAGGGCGCCTCCTGGACCAAGCCGAACTGGCCGGTTCACGCCAATGGCGAGCTGGTCTCGGCGCTGGACGGCAACTGGGCCGTGGTCGAGAAGGTCGTCTCCGACAAGCTCAAGGGCAAGGCGCAGGCCAAGGGCGTCGAAATCTCCGCCGCCGATGTGCAGCAGGCGACGCGCGATTCTGTGCGCGCGATCATGCTGATCCGCGCCTACCGGATGCGCGGGCATCTCCATGCCAAGCTCGATCCGCTCGGCATCGAGAGCCGCACCGACCATGAGGAACTGTCGCCCGCCGCCTTCGGCTTCGGCGAGGCCGATCTCGACCGCAAGATCTTCATCGATAACGTGCTCGGCATGGAGTTCGCCACCATCCGCGAGATGGTCGCGGTGCTGCAGCGGACCTATTGCAGCACGGTCGGCATCGAGTTCATGCACATCTCCGACCCCGAGCAGAAGGCCTGGCTGCAGGAGCGCATCGAGGGGCCCGACAAGGAGATCGCTTTCACCCGCGAGGGCAAGAAGGCGATCCTCAACAAGCTCGTCGAGGCCGAGGGCTTCGAGAAGTTCATCGACCTGAAGTACACCGGCACGAAGCGCTTCGGCCTGGACGGCGGCGAGGCGCTGATCCCGGCGCTGGAGCAGATCATCAAGCGCGGCGGCGCGCTCGGCGTGCGCGACATCGTCTTCGGCATGGCCCATCGCGGCCGCCTCAACGTGCTGACCCAGGTGCTGGGCAAGCCACATCGCGCGCTCTTCCACGAGTTCAAGGGCGGCTCCTTCGCGCCTGACGACGTCGAGGGCTCGGGCGACGTGAAGTACCATCTCGGTGCCTCCAGCGACCGCGAATTCGACGGCAACAACGTCCACATCTCGCTGACCGCCAACCCCTCGCATCTCGAGATCGTCGACCCCGTCGTGCTCGGCAAGGTGCGCGCCAAGCAGGACCAGTTCGGCGATGTCGTCGAGCGCTCCAAGGTGCTGCCGCTGCTGCTGCATGGCGACGCCGCCTTCGCCGGCCAGGGCGTGGTGGCGGAGTGCCTCGGCCTGTCCGGGCTGAAGGGCCACCGCACCGGCGGCTCGATCCACTTCATCATCAACAACCAGATCGGCTTCACCACCTATCCGCGCTATTCACGCTCCTCGCCTTATCCGTCCGACGTGGCGAAGATGGTCGAGGCGCCGGTCTTCCATGTGAACGGCGACGATCCGGAGGCGGTGGTGTTCGCGGCCAAGGTCGCGATCGAGTTCCGGCAGAAGTTCCACAAGCCGGTCGTCATCGACATGTTCTGCTATCGCCGCTTCGGCCATAACGAGGGCGACGAGCCGGGCTTCACCCAGCCGCTGATGTACCGCAAGATCCGCGGCCACAAGACGACGCTGGAGCTCTACACCGCCAAGCTCGAGGCCGAGGGCGTGATCCAGCCCGGTGAGGTCGACGAGGCGCGCGCCGCCTGGAAGGCCAAGCTCGAGATCGAGTTCGACGCCGGCCAGGCCTTCAAGCCCAATAAGGCCGACTGGCTCGACGGCCGCTGGGCCGGCATGAAGGCGATCCGCGCCGACGAGGACGATCCGCGCCGCGGCGCCACCGGCGTCGAGGCGAACGTGCTGCGCGAGATCACCGAGAAGATCACGGCGGTGCCGCCGGGCTTCAATGTCCACAAGACGATCCAGCGCTTCCTCGACAACCGCCGCAAGGCGGTCGAGACCGGGCAGGGCATCGACTGGGCGACAGCCGAGGCGCTGGCCTTCGGCTCGCTGCTGCTCGATGGCAACCCGGTTCGCCTCTCGGGCCAGGATTGCGAGCGCGGCACCTTCAGCCAACGCCATTCGGTGCTGATCGACCAGGAGACGGAGGCCCGCCACACCTCGCTGAACCATATCCGCGAGGGCCAGTCCCGCTACGAGGTCATCAATTCGATGCTCTCGGAAGAAGCGGTGCTCGGCTTCGAATACGGCTACTCGCTGTCGGAGCCGAATGCGCTGACCTGCTGGGAGGCACAGTTCGGCGACTTCGCCAACGGCGCGCAGGTCGTGTTCGACCAGTTCATCTCCTCGGGCGAGCGCAAGTGGCTGCGCATGTCGGGCCTCGTCTGCCTCCTGCCGCATGGCTATGAGGGCCAGGGGCCGGAGCACTCGTCGGCCCGTCTCGAGCGCTTCCTGCAGATGTGCGCCGAGGACAATATGCAGGTGGCGAACTGCTCGACGCCGGCGAGCTATTTCCACATCCTGCGCCGCCAGCTGAAGCGCGACTTCCGCAAGCCGCTGATCCTGATGACGCCGAAGTCGCTGCTGCGCCACAAGCGCTGCGTCTCGACGCTGGACGAGCTGGCCGAGGGCTCGACCTTCCACCGCGTGCTGCATGACGACGCCGAGCGCGGCAACTCGACGACCAAGCTGGTCAAGGACTCGAAGATCCGGCGCGTCATCCTCTGCTCGGGCAAGGTTTATTTCGACCTGCTGGACGAGCGCGAGAAGCGCGGCATCGACGATGTCTACCTGATGCGCGTCGAGCAGCTCTATCCCTTCCCGCTGAAGTCGCTGGCGCAGGAGCTGGCGCGCTTTAAGGGCGCCGATGTGGTGTGGTGCCAGGAGGAGCCCAAGAACATGGGCTCCTGGACCTTCGTCGAGCCCTATCTGGAGTGGGTGCTGGGCCATGCCGGCGCGAAGTCGAAGCGGCCGCGCTATGTCGGCCGTCCGGCCTCGGCCGCGACCGCGACCGGCCTGATGTCCAAGCATCTCGCCCAGCTCAACGCTTTCCTGGACGAAGCCTTCGCCGGCTGACGCCCAGACACCCAAAACGTCAGACAGAACAGAACAGAGGCCTGACATGGCGACCGAAATCCGCGTACCCACCCTCGGCGAATCCGTCTCCGAGGCGACCATCGGCAAGTGGTTCAAGAAGCCGGGAGACGCCGTGAAGGCGGACGAGCCGCTGGTCGAACTCGAGACCGACAAGGTGACGCTCGAGGTCAACGCGCCGGCCGCCGGCGTGCTCGGCGAGATCGTCGCCAAGGAAGGCGACACCGTCGGCGTCAGTGCGCTCCTGGGCATGATCTCAGCCGGTGGCGCCGCCGCCGCGCCGGCCGCCAAGGCCGAGGAGAAGAAGGCCGATGCCGCCGTGGCGCAGGCCTCCGGCAAGGCCGGCGAGACGACGGGCGCCGCCGCCAAGTCCGCCGATTCCGGCCCGGCCGTGTCGCGGCTGGCGGCCGAGAGCGGCGTCGACCCGTCCAAGGTCGCTCCGTCCGGCAAGGATGGCCGCGTCACCAAGGGCGACATGCTGGCCGCGATCGCGACCGGCCCGGCCGTCGCCGCTGCTCCGGCCGCGCCCGTGCAGGTGCGCGCGCCGTCGCCGGTCGACGACGCCGCGCGCGAAGAGCGCGTCAAGATGACCAAGCTGCGCCAGACCATCGCGCGCCGCCTCAAGGACGCCCAGTCGACGGCGGCGATGCTGACCACCTTCAACGAGGTGGACATGTCGGCGGTGATGGCGCTGCGCAACCAGTACAAGGACGTGTTCGAGAAGAAGCACGGCGTGAAGCTCGGCTTCATGGGCTTCTTCGTGAAGGCCTGCGTGCAGGCGCTGAAGGAGATCCCCTCCGTCAACGCCGAGATCGACGGCACCGACATCATCTACAAGAACTACTACCATGTTGCGGTGGCCGTCGGCACCGACAAGGGCCTCGTCGTGCCGGTCGTGCGCGATGCCGACCAGCTCTCCATCGCCGGCGTCGAGAAGGCGATCGGCGTGCTCGGCAAGAAGGCGCGCGAGGGCGCCCTCAAGATCGAGGACATGCAGGGCGGCACCTTCACCATTTCGAATGGCGGCGTCTATGGCTCGCTGATGTCGACGCCGATCCTGAACGCGCCGCAGTCGGCGATCCTGGGCATGCACAAGATTCAGGAGCGCCCGATGGTCGTCGGCGGCCAGATCGTGGTGCGTCCGATGATGTATCTGGCGGTCTCCTACGACCACCGCATCATCGACGGCAAGGAGGCGGTGACCTTCCTCGTCCGCATCAAGGAGGCCCTGGAGGACCCGGCGCGGCTCGTCCTCGACCTGTGAGACGGCAGACGGAGACTCCGCAATGCTGGGCCGTCTCGAGCAGCACTGGGTCTATGGCGGGCTCCTCGCCGGACTGTTGCTGCTGGGCATGATGCCGGTGCTGACCGCGGGTTGGCCGGTTGTCGACCGTCTCACCTATGCGGTGCTGCCGATCTACATGTTGCACCAGTGGGAGGAGCATGACGACGACAGGTTCCGCCGGTTCGTGAACGCCAGGATCGGCGGCGGGGCCGAGGTGTTGAGCCCTGCCTTCGTCTTTGTCGTCAACATTGTCGGAGTTTGGGTTGTCTCGGCGGTAATGATCGCGTTGGCGCGACTGGTGGCATCGGGCTTCGGTGTCGTTGGCGCCTATCTGCTGCTGGTCAACGCAATGCTCCATATCGTTCAGGGCATCGGTATGCGGGTCTACAATCCCGGCCTGCTGACCGCCGTGGCGCTGTTCGTTCCCCTCGGCATCGCTCTCATGGTCGCCGTGCTGCCCGTGACGACAGCCGTCCATCATGTCGTGGGCCTGGTTGTCGTGCTCGTCGTCCATGCCGTCATCATCCGACACATCAGATCTCGATCCATCCCGGCCTGATCCGCACCGGACCGGCGCCGACCAACCAAGGAGGCCGACGTGGCCACTTATGATCTCGTCGTCATCGGTACCGGCCCCGGCGGCTATGTCTGTGCCATCCGCGCCGCCCAGCTCGGCCTCAAGGTCGCAGTGGTCGAGAAGCGCAAGACGCATGGCGGCACCTGCCTCAATGTCGGCTGCATCCCCTCCAAGGCGTTGCTGCACGCCTCCGAAATGTTCGAGGAGGCCGGCCACAGCTTCCCGGCGCTGGGCATCGTCACGGGCAAGCCCAAGCTTGATCTCAAGCAGATGATGGTCCACAAGCAGGAGACGGTCGACGCCAATGTCAACGGCGTCGCCTTCCTGCTGAAGAAGAACAAGATCGAGCCCTTCCATGGCACCGCCTCGATCCCCGGCGCCGGCAAGGTCGTCGTGACCGCGCAGGACGGCTCCACCCAGGAGCTGGAGGCCAAGAGCATCGTCATCGCCACCGGCTCGGAAGCCGCGAGCCTGCCCGGTGTGACGATCGACGAGAAGACGGTCGTGACCTCGACCGGTGCGCTCGAACTCGCCGCCGTTCCCAAGGAGCTGGTCGTGGTCGGCGCCGGCGTGATCGGCCTCGAGATCGGCTCGGTCTGGAGCCGGCTCGGCGCCAAGGTCACCGTGATCGAATATCTCGACCGCATCCTGCCGGGCATGGATGCCGAGGTCGCCAAGCAGTTCCAGCGCATCCTGGAGAAGCAGGGCTTCAGCTTCCGCCTCGGCGCCAAGGTCACCAAGGTCGAGACCGGCAAGAAGGGCGGCGCGACGCTGACGGTCGAGCCCTCGGCCGGCGGCGAGGCGAGCACGCTCTCCGCCGACATCGTGCTGGTGGCGATCGGCCGCCGCCCGAACACGGACGGGCTCGGGCTGGAGGGCGCGGGCGTCGCCACCGAGCGCGGCCGCGTCGTCATCGACGACCATTTCAAGACCAATGTCGCCGGCATCTACGCCATCGGCGATGTGGTGCGCGGGCCGATGCTGGCGCACAAGGCCGAGGACGAGGGCGTCGCAGTCGCCGAGATCATCGCAGGCCGAGCCGGCCATGTTAACTACGACGCGATCCCCGGCATCGTCTACACCTCGCCGGAGGTGGCTTCGCTCGGCAAGACCGAGGAGGAGCTGAAGGCGGCCGGCGTCGACTACAAGGTCGGCAAGTTCCCCTTCACCGCCAATGGCCGCGCCCGCGCCATGCGCCAGACCGATGGCTTCGTGAAGGTGCTGGCCGACGCCACGACCGACCGCGTGCTGGGCTGCCACATCGTCGGCCCGCGCGCCGGCGACCTGATCGCGGAGGTGACCGTGCTGATGGAGTTCGGCGGCTCGTCGGAAGATCTCGCCCGCACCTGCCACGCCCATCCGACGCTGGCCGAGACGGTCAAGGAAGCGGCCATGGCCGTCGAGAAGCGCCAGATCCATATGTGAGGGCGGCCGTTCAGGCCCCTGCCGGCATTGTCCTTCGCATGAAGGCGTCAAAGAGCGGTACGGTGAAAGCCGTATCGCCATGTGAAGGGGCGAAGATCATCCCCTTCCCAATCAGGCTGTTGCGGACGGGTGCGACGGCCGTGACCTTGCGGCCCAGCTGTTCAGCAATGTCCCCGGAGCGGTGAGGGCCGGGGCCGAGTTCCGCCATCGCTCTGACATAGAGCTTTTCGGTCGGGGTCAGCCGATCGAAACGCACGCGAAAGAAGCTGGCATCGAGTTCGGCCAAGGCATTGACCGTTGCCCGTTGCGCATTTTCACCCGTGATCGGCGATCGGTCCGCGACGTCCCAGCTGTGCTTCCCCCATTCCTGAAGGAAATAAGGGTAGCCTTGCGTTTGGCCAATGATCTCGGCGATCGCAGCCGCCTCGAATCGTACGCCCTCCTTCTCCGCGGGAATGCAAAGCGCTTGCGTGGCGGCATCGTCATCCAGCCGGTCGACCTGGACGAACGAAAACAGACGCTCGGCATAGGACTTGGCCTTGCCGGTCTGCCCGACCAATTGCGGCAGGCCCGCTGCCATCATGGTGACCGGAAGCTGTAACTGGCTGGTCGCATGCAGTGCCGTGATCAGGGATGCGAGTTGGTCCTCGGGTACATATTGCAGTTCGTCAATATACAGGACGATGGCTGTTCCGCACGCGCTGGCAGCCTCGCCGATCGCACGCAGCAGCGCAGTGAGATCGCTGTCGAGATCGCCGCTGTCGGCGAGCCCTTTTTCCGGAGAGACGTCGAGCCCGACTTCCAGGTCGCCATATTTGACCTTCATGGCGCCGATAAAGCCTGCGAGCCCGGATAATGCTCGCCCAATCGCGGCCTTGGCGGCTTCGAGATGGCTCAAACGGAGGAGTGCTGCCCGAAGCGAGGGCGCGAGCGCTGCTGGCAATGACCGCCCCTCGGGAGCCTCGATCTGGATCCCCTCGATACCCCTGGCCTCTGCCTCGATCCGGATCCGGTTGAGCAGAACCGTTTTTCCGACTCCCCGCAGGCCATAGAGGATCAGGCTCCTGCCGGCGCGGCCTGCTCTGATGCGGTCGAGCGCGATGGCTGCATCCTCGATCAGCTTGTCACGCCCTGCCAACTCCGGCGGCGGTGTTCCCGCGCCTGGGGCATAAGGATTGATGCGCGGATCCATCTATCGAAACCTTATGTCGGTTTATCAAGTTTTGATAAACTGACATAAGGTCGCTATTGCTTCAATGGGCGTCGCTTTGGGCCTATTGCCTCCGCGCCTTGAACGCCGTCAGCGTGTTGCGCAGCAGGCAGGCGATCGTCATCGGGCCGACGCCGCCTGGGACGGGGGTGATCGCGCCGGCGATGTCGACGGCTTCCGCGAAGGCGACGTCGCCGGTGAGCTTGCCGTCGGGCAGGCGGTTGATGCCGACATCGATGACGGTAGCGCCGGGCTTGATCCACTCGCCCCGGACGAAGCCGGGACGCCCCACCGCGGCGACGACGATGTCGGCCCGGCGTACCACGGCGGCGAGGTCCCTGGTGCGCGAATGGGCGATGGTCACCGTGCAGTCGGCCTGCAGCAGCAATTGCGCGACGGGGCGGCCGACGAGTTCGGAGCGGCCGATCACGACCACCTCAAGGCCCGCGAGCGCGGACAGGACGCTCTTCAGCAGCAGCATCGAGCCCAGCGGCGTGCAGGGCACGAGCAGCTGCTCGGGGTCGATTTTGCCGCCGGCGAGGCGGCCGGCATTGAGCGGGTGCAGCCCGTCGACATCCTTGGCGGGGTCGATGGCGTCGATCACGGCGGCGGTGTCGAGATGCTTCGGCAGCGGCAGTTGCACGAGAATGCCGTCGACCGCGTCGTCGGCGTTGAGCTCGGCGAGCTTGGCCAGCAGCGCGGCCTGGGTCGTCTCGGCCGGCAGGCGGTGGGCGACCGAGTTCATGCCGACCTCGACAGCGAGCTTCTCCTTCGAGGCGACATAGACGCGGCTGGCGGGATCGTCCCCGACCAGCACCACATGCAGGCCCGGCACCTTGCCGCTCGCCGCCCTGATGCCGGCGATCTCGGTGGCGATCTCGCCGCGCAAGGCGGCGGCCATGGCCTTGCCATCGATCAGTCGGGCCTGCGGCATGGGGACATTCTCCATCGGCGGGAAGCCGCCCTCATGCGCGATCGTCGCGCGCGCGACAAGCCCGAGCCCTGTCCTTGATCGTCCCGCCGAGCGGCACGGCCCCCCACCCCGGCCCTTCCCACCGCAAGCAGGGGGGGAGAAGGGGGCGTCGCGCCTGTGACGACCCGACTCGCGGCGCCGGCTTGCCCGCCGTCAAGCGCGCCGGTATCGATCGTGCATGGCGAGGCCGATGGAGATGCTGTTCCCGTGAGTACTGGTTTCGCCGCTGTGCCGTCCGCGCCGTCCTTTCGTCTGACGCAGGCCCGCGTGCCGCTCTGCCTCGTCGCGGCGGGCGGGCTCGCCGCCGACAGCGACGGGCTGGCGCTGGTCGATCTTGCGGTTGAGGCGGGGCGGATCGCCTCGATCCTGCCGGCGGGCACGGAAGGGCTGGCAGCGGGGTCGGTCGTCGATCTCGACGGCGGCATCGTGCTGCCGCGGCTGGTCGACGGCCATATCCATCTCGACAAGGGCCATATCTGGCCGCGCCGGCGCAATCCCGATGGCAGCTTCATGGGCGCGCTGAACAGCGTCATGGCCGACCGCGAGGCGAACTGGTCGGCCACCGATGTCCGCGCGCGGATGGCGTTCGGCCTGCGCTGCGCCTTCGCGCATGGCACGGCCGCCGTCCGGACCCATATCGATTCGCTGGGGAAGCAGATCGGCCTCTCCTGGCCGGTGCTGGCGGAGCTGCGGGCGGAATGGGCCGGGCGCGTCGCGATCCAGGGCTCGCCGCTCTTCGGCATCCAGTTCGCGCTCGACGAAGGCCATATTCGCGACGTGGTCGCGGCGGTGAAGGCGCATGGCGACCGGCTGTTCGGCTGCGTCAGCTACATGATCCCCGAATTGGACGCGGCGCTGGACGTGATCTTCCGGACCGCGATCGAGAATGGCTTCGATCTCGATTTCCATGTCGATGAGACCAACGACCCGGCCGCGCGCTCTCTGGAGCACATCGCCGATGCGGCGATCCGGCATCGCTTCACCGGCAAGATCCTGGCCGGGCATTGCTGCTCGCTGGCGCTGCAGGAGCCGGACGTCGAGGCCCGCATCATCGCCAAGGTCAGGGAGGCCGGCATTGCGGTGGTCTCGCTGCCGATGTGCAATATGTATCTGCAGGACCGCCAGCCCGGACGCACCCCGCGCTGGCGCGGCGTTACCGCGCTGCATGAGCTGAAGGCGGCGGGCGTGCCGGTGATGATCGCGTCCGACAACACGCGCGACCCGTTCTACGCCTATGGCGATCTCGACCTGATCGAGGTGCTGCGCGAGGGCACCCGCATCCTCCAGCTCGACCATGCCGGGACCGACTGGGCCAATGCGGTGGCGCGGACTCCGGCTTCCATCATGGGGCTGGACGGGAAGGGCGTGCTGTCGCCCGGCGGCCCGGCCGACCTGATCCTGACCCGCGCACGCGACTGGACCGAGTTCTTCGCCCGCCCGCAGTCGGACCGCACGGTGCTGGTCGCCGGCCGGGCGATCGACACGACGCTGCCCGACCATCGCGAACTGGACCATCTGATGGGCGGGCGGTCGTGACGTCCAAACCGTCGACCCAACCTCGACGTCATCCTGGGCGGCCGAAGGCCGGCCCGGGATCCATCGTCGAGCGCATCGCCCTTCGATGGATCCCGGCGCTTCGCTGCGCTTGCGCCAGGATGACGGCTGAGGGGATCGAAGGGGTCGAGCCAACCTGGGAAACCCGAGAGCCATGACCACCCGCTACGACATCGCCGCGCTCAAGGCCCGCCTCGGCTCGATCCGCAGCGAGGACAATCCGGCGCTGGTGAAGCAGAAGAGCCGCGACTTCTTCTGGTACTCGCCGGTGCTGAAGCGCCAGCTCGACCATGTCACCGCCGATCTCGTGGTCTCGCCGGTGAGCGAGGCGCAGGTGCTGGAGGTGCTGGCGGCCTGCCACGCGCTCGGCATCCCGGTGACGCCGCGCGGCACGGGCACGGGCAATTATGGCCAGGCGATGCCGCTCTCGGGCGGGGTGCTGCTCGATCTCTCGGGCTTCGACAAGGTGCTCGACATCGCGCCCGGCCGCTATGTCGCGGAGCCCGGCGCGATCATGGCCCGGATCGACGAGCAGACGCGGGCGCATTCGCGCCAGGAACTCAGGCTCCACCCCTCGACCTACCAGACGGCCTCGATCGGCGGTTTCATCGCCGGCGGCTCGGGCGGCGTCGGCTCGATCAAATGGGGGGGCCTGCGCGACTGGGGCAACATCATCCGCCTGCGGGTCGCGACGATGGAGGCAAGCCCCCGCATCCTCGAATTGCAGGGCGAGGATTTGCACAAGGTCGCCCATGCCTATGGCACCAACGGCATCATCACCCAGGTCGAGATGCCGCTGGGGCCGGCTTATGCGTGGGTCGACGCGATCCTGGGATTCGATACCCTGCGCGCGGCGACGGAGTTCGCCAACAGCCTCGGCGAGCAGGATGGGCTGGCGCTGAAGAATCTCTGCGTCGTCGCCGCGCCGGCCCCGCATGATTATTTCCTGCGCCACCGCAAGTTCCTGCCGCGCGACAGCCATCTCGTCATCGTCATGGTCGCCGATTTCGCGCTGGACTCGCTGCTCGCCTATGCGCGGCGTTTCAAGGGAGCCGAGCTGCTGCTGCGCTCGGACAGACTCTCGCCGGAAGAAGCGAAGGGCCTGCCGCCGGCTTACGAGCTGGGCTGGAACCACACCACGCTGCGGGCGCTGCGGGTCGATCCCGCGATCACCTATCTGCAGGTGCTCTATCCCTTCCCCAACCAGGTCGAGCTGGTCGAGGCCATCCATGCCCGCTTCGGGGACGAGGTGATCTGCCATCTCGAATTCGTCCGCTTCGACGGCAAGGTCACCTGCTTCGGCCTGCCGCTGGTGCGCTTCACCACGGAGGAGCGGCTGGAGGAGATCATGATCATCCATGAGGCGATGGGCGCGCCGATCTTCAACCCGCACCGCTACACGCTGGAGGAGGGCGGCATGAAGCAGACCGACGCGGCGCAGCTCTCGTTCAAGCGCGAGGCGGACCCGCAGGGCCTGCTCAACCCGGGCAAGATGATCGCCTGGGAGGACCCGTCCTGCGACTACAAGGCGGGCGGCACCTTTCTGTTCCGCAGCCTGTCCGAAGCCGGGGTCGGCTAAGGATGCGCGTGCTCGTCCTCTATGCCCATCCCAATCCCGAGAGCTACGGCGCCGCGCTGCATGCGGCGGTGGTCGAGGCGCTGACGGCGGCCGGGCACGAGGTCGACGACTGCGATCTCTATGCGGAGGGCTTCGATCCGGTGCTGAGCCGGGCCGAGCGCCTCGGCTATCACGACCTCGCCACGAACACCGATCCCGTCGCCGGCTATGTGGCGCGGGTGCAGGCGGCAGAGGCGCTGGTGCTGTGCTTCCCGGTCTGGAATTTCGGTTATCCGGCGATCCTGAAGGGCTTCTTCGACCGCGTCTTCCTGCCCGGCATCTCCTTCAGGCTGGTCGACGGCAAGCTCCGGCCCAATCTCTGGACCATCCGCAAGCTCGTCGCCGTCACCACCTATGGCGGCACGCGCTGGCGCGCCTGGCTGATGGGCGACCCCCCGCGCAAGGCGGTCTGCCGGGTGCTGCGGGCGGTCTGCCACCCGACGGCGCGGCCGCGCTATCTCGCCCATTACGACATGAACCGGGCGACGCCGGAAAGCCGGGCGGCCTTCCTCGCCTCGGTGACGGAGCGGATGCGGGCTCTGTGACAGCGGCCGCAGAGGCTGTCATCACACTGTCATCTTGGCGCGCGAACAGGCAGCCGGCGAAGCGACTTCCTGATCCGCATAAGGATCGAGACCGAGGTTGAGCTGGGGATCGCGCGAGATGACCAAGGCACTCGAAAAGAGCGTGGGCCGGGCCTTGCTCGTCACCGCGCGTCTGCACCGCGCCCGCATGGGCGAGCGACTCAATGCGCTGGGCCTTTTCCCCGGCCAGGAGCAGGCGCTGAAGGCGCTGCAGCCCGCGCCGATGACGATGGGCGAGCTCGCCTCGCTGCTCAGGGTCAAGCCGCCGACCGTCTCCAAGACCATCGGCCGGCTGTCGCTGCAGGGTCTGGTGACGCGCGAGGGCGGTGGCCGCGACGGGCGTCTGGTGCAGGTCGCCCTCACCGAGAGCGGCCACAAGACGGCGCAGGCGCTGGATGCGGTCTGGACGCAGGTCGAGGAGGAACTGCTCGACCGTCTCGACGGCAAGGAGCGCAAGCAGCTGCGCCGGCTGCTGCGCAAGGCCGCCAAGGGCCTCTCCAAGGCCGGTGTCGACGTGGACGACGCCGAGGCGGATGGCGACGAGGCCGACAGCGACGCCTGAGCCGGCAACCGCAAGCCACCGGGGCGGCCGAACCCGGCGGCGCATGGAGCGCATGCGTCGTGCCGCTGGCCCGCCGGCGCAAATCGGTCCACTCTGGCGTGGCCATTCTCGCCGCCCCTGACGGACCCGAATTGCCCGCCGCCTCCAGCCATCTTCCGGAAACGCGCCGCTCGCGGCTGATCGCCATCGGGCTGATCTGCGGCGCGGTGCTGTTCTTCGCCCTGCTCGACGCCAGCGCCAAATGGCTCTCGGCGCAGATGGACCCGCTGCAGGTGGTGTTTGCACGCTATGCTGGCAGCATGGTTCTGGTGCTGATGCTGCTGAACCCCTGGAGCCGGCCGGGCGTGCTGCGGACGAAGCGGCCGGTGCTGCAGGGCGTGCGGTCGCTGCTGCTGCTCGGCTCGACCGTCCTGAACTTCATCGCGATCAAGTATCTCCAGCTCGCGGAGGCCGTCTCGATCATGTTCGCGGGGCCGCTGCTGGTGGCGCTCGTGGCGGGCCCCCTGCTCGGCGAATGGCCGGGGCCGCGCCGCATGGTGGCGATCGCGGTCGGTTTCCTCGGCGTGCTGGTGATCACGCGGCCTGGCTTCGGCGGCATGCATCCGGCTGCGATCCTCAGCATCTTCGGCTGCATCTGCTACAGCTTCTATGCGCTCGCGACGCGCCAGCTCGCGGCCTATGATCCGCCCGAGACGACGATGGTCTATTCCGGCGTCGCCGGGACGCTGGTCATGCTGCCGGTGATCCCCTTCGTCTGGACGATGCCGCAGACGCCGCTCGCCTGGGCGATCCTGCTGGGGACCGGGCTGCTCGGCGGCTTCGGCCACTGGCTGCTGATCCTGGCGCACCGGCTGGCTCCGGCGACCGTGCTGGCGCCCTTCATCTATTCGCAGATCGTCTGGATGGTGCTGCTGGGCTGGGTCGTCTTCGGGCAGTTCCCGGATGGCTGGACCTTCGCCGGGGCGACGATCGTCATCGCGTCGGGCCTCTACCTGCTCTATCGCGAGCGGGTGCGGAAGGTGCCGGGGACCGCGGCGCGGATCGATTGAGCGTGTGGGTCATTCTCGGGCGGAGCGGAGCCTTTCGTGTCCGATCGCTCAGAAACACGCCGTCATCCTGGACCAGCCGCGCAGCGGCGCAGGCCGGGATCCATCATAGAGGTCGGTCGCGCCTTATGATGGATCCCGGTCGGCCTGCGGCCGCCCAGGATGACGGCTGTGGCTCGGTCCGAAACGATGATGAAGGCGGGTCAGACCGTGACCTGCGTGCCCACCTCGACGACGCGGCCGGTCGGGATCTGGAAGAAGCTCGTGGCGTCCGTCGCGCTCTTGGTCAGCGAGATGTAGAGGTTGTCCTGCCAGACCGGCATGCCCGATTGCGGCGAGGCCTTGATCGAGCGGCGCGAGAGGAAGAACGAGGTCGACATGATGTCGAACTTGAAGCCCTGCTTGCGCAGCACGGCCAGCCCCTTGGGCACGTTGGGGCTCTCCATGTAGCCATAGACCAGATCGACCCGCCAGAAATCGTCGGTGATGCGGGAGAGGCGCACGCGCTCCTCCTCGGCGACGCGCGGCGTGTCGGCCGAGCGCACGGTGAGGACGACATTGCGCTCGTGCAGGACCTTGTTGTGCTTGAGGTTGTGCAGCAGCGAGGCCGGCGCGGTCTCGGGGTCGCTGGTCAGGAACACGGCCATGCCCTTGACCCGGTAGGGCGGGCTCTTGGCGAGCATGCCGACGAGCTCGAGCAGCGGTACGTCGGTCTTGCGGGTCTTGTCGAAGAGGATCTTGGTGCCGCGCACCCAGGTCCACATCAGGATGACGAGGACGATCGCGAGCAGCACCGGGACATAGCCGCCGCTGAAGAGCTTCAGCATGTTGGCCGAGAAGAAGGCCACGTCGATGATCAGGAAGGGCGCCACCACGGCGAGCGTGGCGGCCAGCGACCAGCGCCAGCCCTTCCAGATGACGATGAAGGCCAGCAGCGAATCCACCATCATCGCGCCGAAGACCGAGATGCCATAGGCGTGGGACAGGTTCGACGAGGTCCGGAAGGTCCAGACCAGCAGCAGCACGACGACCAGCAGCATGATGTTGATGCGCGGGATGTAGATCTGGCCCGAGGTGGTCTCCGAGGTGTGGCGGATTTCGAGCCGCGGCAGCAGGCCGAGCTGGATCGCCTGGCGGGTCAGCGAGAAGGCCCCCGTGATCACCGCCTGGCTGGCGATGATCGTGGCGATCGTCGCCATCACCACCAGCGGCAGGATGAAGCCGTCCGGAGCCAGCTTGTAGAATGGATTGTCGATCGCGGTCGGGTCGGACAGGATCAGCGCGCCCTGGCCGAGATAGTTCAGCCAGAGAGCGGGGAAGACCATCCAGATCCAGGCGCTGCGGATCGGCCCGCGGCCGAAATGGCCCATATCGGCATAGAGCGCCTCGGCACCGGTGACCGCGAGGCAGACCGAGCCGAGCACGGCGAGCGAGACGCCGGGATGGTCGAAAAAGAAGCGGAAGCCCCAATAGGGGTTGATCGAGGCGAAAACGCCGAGATCGTCGGCGATGTGGTAGATGCCCAGCCCCGCGAGCGTGAGAAACCAGACCATCATGATCGGGCCGAAGAAATTCGCCACCTTCGCCGTGCCGCGGCTCTGGACCAGGAACAGCGCGATCAGGATGCCCGAGGCGATCATCACGACATAGTCGTTCAGCGCCGGCGTCACGAGCTTGATGCCCTCCACCGCCGAGAGAACCGAGATCGCCGGGGTGATGACGGCATCGCCATAGAACAGGGCGGCGCCGGCCATGCCGAGGAAGAGCACGACGCCGCCGCGCATGCGCCCGAGCGCGCGCTGCGCCAGGGCGACCAGCGTCAGCGTGCCGCCCTCGCCATTGTTGTCGGCGCTGAGCAGCAGGACGACGTATTTGAGCGTCACCACGATCACGAGCGACCACAGGATCAGCGACAGCACGCCGATGATGACCTCGCGCGGGATCGGCGCGGCCAGTGCGATGGCGCCGCCGCTGCCATGGCCGCCCGCGGCCGCGCCGGTCGCGGCCAGCACGGTCTCGCGCAGCGCATAGAGCGGGCTCGTGCCGATGTCGCCATAGACGACGCCGAGCGCGCCCAGCGCCAGCGCGGCATAGCTGCCATGGCCGTGCTTGGACGGGCCGTGTTGCCCGTTATGTCCGTTGTCCAGGCCGATACGGGAATCCTCCCCCTGAGGGGTCGGAGGATTCGTCAGGTCATGCCCCATCGGGGATCTCCGCGCGCGCTGCGCTGCAGCGAAAGGCCGGGGGCTCTAGCACAATGCCGTGATCGCGCAAAGGCGCTGTCATGCATTCGGCACAGGGCCGCTGTCCTGCCGCGTCGCTACTCCGCCGCATCGACACGCCGGCCGTAGCGTTGCGTGACGTAATCCTCGACCATTGTTTTGAATTCGGCGGCGATGCCGGGGCCGCGCAGTGTCTTGACCTTCTTGCCGTCGACGAAGACGGGGGCGGTCGGCTCCTCGCCGGTGCCCGGCAGGGAAATGCCGATGTCGGCGTGCTTCGATTCGCCCGGCCCGTTGACGATGCAGCCCATCACCGCGACGTTCAGCGCCTCGACGCCGGGATAGCGCGTCTTCCAGTCCTGCATCGAGCCGGCGATCCAGTCCTGGATATCGCGGGCGAGTTCCTGGAACACGGTCGAGGTGGTGCGCCCGCAGCCGGGGCAGGCGGCGACCTGCGGCACGAAGGCGCGGAAGCCCATGGTCTGGAGCAGTTCCTGCGCCGCCTTGACCTCGAGCGTGCGATCGCCGCCGGGCTCTGGCGTCAGCGAGAAGCGGATCGTGTCGCCGATCCCCTCCTGCAGGAGGATGCCCAGCGCCGCCGAGGAGGCGACGATGCCCTTCGAGCCCATGCCGGCCTCGGTGAGGCCGAGATGGATGGCGTAGTCGGAGCGCTGAGCCAGCATGCGGTAGACGGTGATCAGGTCCTGCACCCCGGAAACCTTGGCGGAGAGGATGATCTTGTCCTTGCCCAGCCCGATCTCCTCCGCCCGCACGGCCGAGAGCAGGGCCGACTGGACCATCGCCTCGCGCATGATGGCGCGGGCGTCGAGCGGGCGCGGCTGAAGCGCGTTCTCGTCCATCAGCGCGGTCAGCAGTTCCTGGTCGAGCGAGCCCCAGTTGGCGCCGATGCGGACCGCCTTGCCATGCTTGATCGCAAGTTCGACGATCTGGCCGAACTGGCGGTCCTTCTTGTCCTTGAACCCGACATTGCCGGGGTTGATGCGGTACTTCGCCAGGGCCTCGGCGCAGGCCGGATGCTCCGCCAGCAGCTTGTGGCCGATATAGTGGAAGTCGCCGATCAGCGGCACGTCGATGCCGATGCGGTCGAGCCGCTCGCGGATCTTCGGCACGGCGGCCGCGGCCTCGTCGCGGTCGACGGTGATCCGGACCAGTTCCGAGCCCTGCCGCGCCAGCGCGGCGACCTGCGCCACCGTCCCGTCGATGTCGGCGGTGTCGGTGTTGGTCATCGACTGGACGACGATCGGCGCGCCGCCGCCGACCAATACGTTGCCGACGCGCACGGGCACCGTGAGGTGCCGCGGCTGCGGCCCGGATTGCTCGGCACCCAGGCAGGGAAGGGCCCGCTCGTTCATCGGCCGTGCTCCGTCTCGCGCGTTCCGCTCATGACTGCAGGTTCCGGCAATGCTCGCAGCGCCCGACGATCTCGACGACCTGATGCGAGGGCGCGAACTGGCGCGACTGGGCGATGGCGGCGACGGCCTGTTTCATCGCGGGCGAGGAATCCTCGTCGACGCCGCCGCAGGCCTCGCAGATCAGGAAGGCGACGACCTCGTCGGCGCCATGGCCGTGCAGGCAGGCGACATAGGCGTTGCGCGAGGAGAGCCGGTGGACGAAGCCCTGCTCGACCAGGAAATCGAGCGCGCGATAGATCGAGATCGGCGCGAGACGCCGCCCCCCCTCCGGCGAAATGCGGTCGGCGAGATCATAGGCTCCGACGGGGCGGTGATCGGCATGGAGCGCCTGCAGCGCTCTGGCGCGGATCGGCGTCAGGCGCAGGCCGCGCTCGCGGCAGATCTGCTCGGCCCGGGCCAGGGCTTGCGCCGCATGGGCGCGATGATCATGGGCGTGGCGGCACCCGCCACCCGCGTGGGAGGCATGGTCATGATCGCCATGGCTGTGGGCGTGCGGCTGCATTTTGGTCATGTTGCGTTGCAAGGGGTCATCGGGCAACGTGCGCGCGTTCCTGTCCGGGCGGTCGCGCCTCGGCGGCGCTGCCCTGTCCGGCCCGAACCTAAGCAATTTCGAAGCGATTGTCAGGAGCCTTGACGCCGATGTTTCTCAAAGACCGCGCGGCCGCCATCACCGGTTCGACCTCGGGCATCGGGCTCGCCTATGCGCGGGCGCTGGCCAAGGAAGGGGCGCATCTCGTCATCAACGGCATCCTGCCGGCCGACGAAGCCGAGAAGCTGCGCTCCGAACTGGCCAACGAGTTCGGCGTCAAGGTGCTGTTCTCGGCGGCCGACATGACCAAGCCCGAGGAGATCGCCGGCTTCATCGCCCAGGCGGAGGCCGCATTCGGGGCGGTCGACATCCTCGTCAACAATGCCGGCATCCAGCATGTCGCGCCGGTCGACGAGTTTCCGCTGGCCAAATGGGACCAGATCATCGCGATCAACCTGTCTTCGGCCTTCCACACCACCCGCGCCGCGCTGCCGAAGATGAAGGCGAAGGGCTGGGGCCGCATCATCAACACCGCCTCGGCGCATGCCTTCGTCGCTTCGCCCTTCAAGAGCGCCTATGTCGCCGCCAAGCACGGCATCGCCGGCTTCACCAAGACGGTGGCGCTCGAGGTCGCGACCAAGGGCATCACGGTCAACGCGATCGCGCCGGGCTATGTCTGGACGCCACTGGTCGAGAAGCAGATCCCGGACACGATGAAGGCGCGCGGGCTGACCAAGGAGCAGGTCATCAACGACGTGCTGCTGACCGCCCAGCCGACCAAGGAGTTCGTCACGGTCGAGCAGGTGGCGGCGCTGGCCGTCTTCCTCTGCACCGATGCGGCCAAGTCCATCACCGGCACGACGCTGCCGATGGATGGCGGCTGGACCGCCGCGTGAGCGGCCGCAAGACGGCGGCGGCGCCCATTCAGGGTCTCGCCGGCCCGAAGGCGCAGAAATCGGTCTCGCTCGCCTTGCAGGGCGGAGGCGCGCATGGCGCCTTCACCTGGGGCGTGCTGGACGCGCTCCTCGAGGACGGGCGGCTCGCCATCGAGGCCCTGTCGGGCACCAGCGCCGGGGCGATGAACGCCGTCGTGCTGGCGGAGGGCTGGATCGAGGGCGGCGCGGATGGTGCGCGCGGCAAGCTCGAGGCGTTTTGGCGGGCGATCAGCGTCGACGGGAAATATGGCGGCTCGGAGCGCTCGCTGATCGACACGATGCTGGGTGCCTGGGGCGGCTCCAACGGCGTGCCGCCGGGCATGATCTGGTTCGAGATGTTCTCGAAGGTGGCGAGCCCCTACGACATCAACCCGCTCAACATCAATCCGCTGCGCGGCGTGATCGCGGACCTGATCGATTTCGACAAGGTCCGCGCCTGCACGCAGGTGAAGCTGTTCATCGCCGCCACCAATGTCCGCACCGGCAAGATCAGATTGTTCAACGGCCCGGAGCTGACGCCCGACCATCTGATGGCCTCGGCCTGCCTGCCGATGCTGTTCCAGGCGGTCGAGATCGGCAAGGAGGCCTATTGGGATGGCGGCTACATGGGCAATCCGGCGCTGTTCCCGCTGTTCTACGAGGCGGCCGGCGACGACATCCTGCTGGTGCAGATCAACCCGCTGCTGCGCAAGGACCTGCCGACCAAGGCGCGCGACATCCAGGACCGGCTGAACGAGATCACCTTCAACGCCTCGCTGCTGCGCGAGCTGCGTGCGATCGACTTCGTCAACCGGCTGGTCGATGGCGGCAAGCTCGACAGAACCGAATACAAGCGCGTGCTGATGCACCGCATCGACGGCGGCCCGCCGCTGGCGGAGATGACCTCCTCCTCACGGCTCAACGCCGACTGGGATTTCCTGCTGCGCCTGCGCGACATCGGCCGGGCGGCGGCCCGACGTTGGTTGAAGCGCAATTACGAGGCGATCGGCACGGTCGGGACGCTCGACCTGAAGGCGGCGTTCTCGTAGAGAGCGCGGGATATCTCACCAGCCCTCATCCTGAGGAGCGGGCGCAGCCCGCGTCTCGAAGGATGCTCCAGATGGTTCGCGAGCCTCCTGAAGCATCCTTCGAGACGCCGCCTTCGCGGCTCCTCAGGATGAGGGCTCAAGGCTAAATCCTCCTCGCCTCATCGGATCCCGGCGAAGCCACGCGAAAGGTCGTCCCATGTCCCAGCTCATCGTCACCGCCGGCCCCTTCAGCTTCGAAGCCAAGCTCGAGCTCGAGAACGCGCCCAAGACCTGCGCCGCCTTCCTCCGGCACATGCCGTTCACCAGCAAGATCGTGCATGTGCGCTGGAGCGGCGAGGGCGTCTGGATGCCGCTCGGCGATCTCGATTTCGGCGTCGGCTACGAGAACCACACCAGCTATCCGGCGCCGGGCCAGATCATCCTCTATCCCGGCGGCATCAGCGAGACCGAGATCCTGCTCGCCTATGGCGGCGTGCATTTCGCCAGCAAGATGGGCCAGCTCGCCGGCAACCACTTCATCACCCTGACCTCGGGGCTGGAGAACCTCTACACGCTCGGCCGCAAGACGCTCTGGGAAGGCGCTCAGGACATCCGGTTCGAGATGGTCTGACGCCGGGGGCGCCAGGACCCGCCTATCCATAAAACTCGGCGTCATCCTGGGCCAGCCGCGCAGCGGCGCAGACCGGGATCCATCATGGGGCGCGGTCGCGTTCCATGATGGATCCCGGCCGGCCTGCGGCCGCCCAGGATGACGGAGGTGTTTCCGAGCTGATGCCCCCGCCGGTCACGCCGCCGGCGTCGCGTCCTGCGCCGCTGGCGGCGGCTCTCCTGCCCCGCAGAGCGCCAGCATGGCGCGGGCGATCTCGGCCTCGCCCATGATCGTCAACGTGGCGCCGCAGCGCGTCAGATGCGCGACCTCGGCGTCCGAATGGGCGCGGGCGACGATCGGCAGGGCCGGGTTGTCGCGCCTCGCCTGCTCGCAGACCTGCCCCGCCTCGAAGCTCTGCGGAATGGCGACGAAGAGCCGCTTCGCCCGGTCGAGACCGGCCGCCGCCAGCACCGCCGGGTCCGCCGCGTTGCCGTGCAGGAGGTCGGCGCCGTCACGGCGTGCCGTGGCGACGGCGTCGTCCCGTTCCTCGATCACCAGCAGTTTCTCGCCGTGCGCCAGCAGCCCGGCACCCAGCAGCGCGCCGACGCGGCCATAACCGACCACGACCATGTGGCCAGACAGCGCCGTCGGCACGATGTCGAGGTCCGGCTTGGCCTCTGGAGCCGGCTCGGGTCGGGGCGCATCGGCGCCAAGGCCCGGACCGGGCTTGGCCCTGGCGGCGGCCGCGGGCTGGCCGGCGAAGCGGTCGACGAGCGCGAACAGGACCGGGTTCAGCAGGATCGAGAGGATCGCGCCGGCCAGAATGAGGTCGCGCCCCTGTGGCGGCAGCAGCGCGAGGGAGACGCCGAGCCCCGCCAGGATGAAGGAGAACTCGCCGATCTGCGCCAGCGAGGCCGAGATCGTCAGCGCCACCCCGTTCGACTTGCCGAAGGCGCGCATGATCAGCCAGGCGGCGAGCGACTTGCCGACGAGGATGATCGCCAGCGTCGCCAGCAGCGGGCCCGGCGCGCGCAGCAGGATCGCGGGGTCGAACAGCATGCCGACCGAGACAAAGAACAGCACGGCGAAAGCGTCGCGCAGGGGCAGCGATTCCTCCGCCGCGCGCTGGCTCAGCGGCGATTCGCTCAGGATCATGCCGGCGAAGAAGGCGCCAAGCGCGAAGGAGACGCCGAACAGGCTCGCCGCGATGAAGGCGACGCCGAGCGCCACCGCCAGCACGGCAAGGCGGAACAGCTCGCGCGAGCCGGTCTGGGCGACCCAGTGCAGGATCCAGGGGATGACGCGCCGGCCGACGACGAGCATGAAGGCGATGAAGGCTATGACCTTCATCAGGGTGAAGCCGAGCACGCCCCAGAGGCCGAGATCGAACTGGCCCGATAGCGGGGAGGGGATGCCGGGCTGAGCGCCCCGGATGGCGTCGGCGACGGCGGGGATCATGACCAGCGCCAGCACCATGGCGAGGTCTTCCACGATCAGCCAGCCGACGGCGATCTTGCCCTTTTCGCTCTGGACGAGACGGCGCTCCTGCAGGGCCCGCAGCAGCACGACCGTGCTCGCCACGGAGAGGGCGAGGCCGAAGACCAGCCCCGCGACCCAGCCCCAGCCCATCAGCAGGCCGAGCCCCATGCCGAGCAGCGTGGCGGTGCCGATCTGGACGATGGCGCCGGGCACGGCGATCGCCTTCACCGAGAGCAGGTCCTTCAGCGAGAAATGCAGGCCGACGCCGAACATCAGCAGGATGACGCCGATTTCGGCGAGCTCGTTGGCGAGGTTCTGGTCGGCGACGAAGCCCGGCGTGAAGGGGCCGACGGCGACGCCCGCGACGAGATAGCCGACCAGCGGCGAGATGCGCAGCTTGTGGGCGAGCGCGCCGAAGACGAAGGCCAGACCGAGGCCCGCGACGAGAATGGCGATCAGCGGGCCGTGATGCATGGTTCTCCCAGATGGTGCGCGAGAGGAGGGTGGATATCGGGGTCGCCTGCGACCATGGCGGCCGCACCCTGCGATTTCAACCGGGCAGATACGGACTCGCGCGCTGGTCCGCGGCACCACGCAGGCCGGGTCAGCCCCATGAAAGCACCGGCCTTGGGCGGTCAGGCGCGCGGCTTCTCCAGCAAGATCTGCCCCTGTTTCTCGACCCCGATCTTGAGCTTCTCGGCGAACATGGCGAGCATCCAGGGCAGCATCACCTCGACCCGGACCAGCGCCGGCTCGACGTCGAGCCGGCCGCGGACGGTGTAACCGAGGGCAGCGACGCCGAAATGCAGGCTGTCGCCCTCCCAGCGTTCCTCGACGAGCTGCATCTTCACCATGCCGAGCCGGTCGCGGATGCGATCGATGCCGTCGCGCAGACGGGCCACGGCGCCTTCACGGCCCAGTTCATGGGAGACGGTGATGCTGACGGGCTTGGCCATGCGGTTCTCGGTTCGCCGGGGTCGGCATGATCGGGGTTCCGCCCCGGAGAATGGGAACGGCCCCTGGCGATGTCCAGAAGGGGCGCTTCGGCATGAAAGAAGGCCGGCCGGCGCGAGGCGCGAGCCGGCCCTCACGTCACCGCAACGCTGCCGGCTTCAGCCGGCGCGCTCGCTCAGGCGGCGCTGGCCGGTTTCCGTGATGCGCCAGCGCGGGCCCGCGGTCTCGACGAGGCCGCGGTCCTCGAGCAGGTGAAGCATCGAATCGTCGAAGACGAAGCGGGAGGTCTCCTCGCCGATGCTCTCGAGCGCGATCCATTCGGGATCGGACAGCACGCCGGGATGCCGGATCAGGAGGTGCTGGATGTCCATGAGCGTCTCCTTGCGTCGCAAGCCATGCAGCGGGCTTGTCGCAGTGAATCGCGGCCTCGTCATGGCCGCTGCCGCCGCAAGCCCGCCCAAAGTGTTTCGGTGGGTCTCCGCTGCCGACCGCCGCGAGCTTTCTCGATAGGCAGGGGAACTCTGTCGGCAATGGCCCGTTCTGTCCTCAACAGTTCACGACGCATGGCGGGCGACCGCGTCCGCACCGTGCCCTGTGCCCAACCGCATGATGGAGATTTCGCCATGGCGACCATGAACAGCTTTCCGCCGGACGTTCCGAAGGGCATCGACGAGGCTCGCGAAGACGTCGAGGGCGCCGTCGGCGCCGTGCGCGCCACGGCGGCGCATCTCGCCGACAAGGCGACCGAGTCGGTCCGCGTCGGCTACACCCGCGCCAAGGACGCGCTGACCGAGGCCGACCCGATCGAGATCGTGCGCGAGGGCGGCGAGGCCGTGAAGGGCGCCGTCGAGCGCCATCCGCTGGCCGCTTTCGGATTGGGTGCGCTCAGCGTCGGCCTGATCGCCTGGGCGACGATGCGCGGTTCCTCGCAGCCCCGCTACGACCGCTACCAGCCCGATTTCGGCCGCTGGAGCCGCTTGCTACAGGGCTATGGCAGCGAGGCCGCCGACACCGGCGAGGGCCTGCTGAAGGGTGGCGAGAGCTGGCTGCGCAGCCAGTCCGGCACGGCGCGCGATCAGGCGCGGGACTATGCGGCCCAGGCGCGCGACTATGCCGATTTCGGCGGGCGCGCGATCGCCCATCGCGCCGAGCGCGAGCCGATCGCGGCAATCATCGGCGTCGGCATCGCCGTCTATGTGATCGGTTCGCTGATCGCCTCGGCCACGACCAGTGACAGCGCGCCGGTACGCCGTCGCGCCACCAGGCGCTGAGCGCGCGTCACGCTCCGCCCCAACGAGAAGCCCTGCCGCATCGCTGCGGCAGGGCTTGTTTCGTCGGCTCAATTCGCCACGCCCCCACAGCGGGAGGCGCCGAGCTCACCACCAGTAGCCGGGGCCGCCGTAGTAATAGCCGCGGCGGTAATAGCCGCGATTGGCCGAGGCCGCGATCGCGCCACCGACGACACCGGCGGCGACGCCGGCCGCAACGGCGCTGCTGGCTTCGTTCGAGGCGCGGCGGTTCTCCACGTAATTGGCGGAGCGGCACTGCTGATAGGCGCGGGTGCCGGGGCGGAAGCCCTGCGACTCGCAGGTGATCTCGGCGTCAGCGAGCGATTCCTGCGCCGTCTGGCAGCCGGCAAGCACGGCCGCCAGAGCTCCGACAATCAGAATGGTACGCATTTCGTGTCCCTTTTTGCAGCCTCCCAAAGGCTGATCGGACTAAAATGCAGGACCTCCGGCAGGTCAAGACAAACAGCGATACGTTCAGCAATACTTCGGCCATGGTTGCAGCCCTGTCGCCGCAGGGCTTCGGCTGCAGGCCAGGCGCCGTTCAGCCGGCCTTGCGCGCCGGCTTCTCGACGGGCTTGCCCGAACGCGTCAGGCTGGCGATCTCCAGGGGGGGCATGCCGGACTTCTCGGCGATGATCCGGTCCTGCTCCATGATGGCGTCGCGGGCCGGCTCGTCGCCGTCGAGCCCGCCGAGCAGTTCCGTCGGCACGCGCCGGTTGGAGCGGCGCGAGCCATCGACATAGACGACGTCGAACATCACGAACTCGGCCTCGAGCGGCTTCGATTTCTTCCGGGCCATGGCAGGCTCCTCTCAACGATGGTCATGTCGGCGCCGCAGGGCGATGGCGCGCCACGCCCTGCGAGGACGCGCAAGGCCAGTGCGGGGACGGGGCCGAAGAGTGATGGGGGGACGCCTAGCCCATGAGGCGGTGCCTTGCAATGCGCCGGGACGTGCCGAATCCGCAGGCGCCCCCGCAGGATACGGGCTTGCGGCGGTCCTGCCGGCGGCCTTAGCTCATGGCGCTCCCGGCTGTCCGACGACGGAACCGGGGCGCGAACCCGCCCCTCCTCTCCGCCGTCGGCGGAGCTTGTCCCGCTGCGTGAGGCCAACCGTGAGAACCCTGATCTTCGGCGGCGCCGGCTTCGTCGGCCTCAACATCGCGGAGACGCTGCTGCGGGCTGGCCACGAGGTCGTCGCCTTCGACCGCTCGCCGATCCCCGCGGCGGCCACTGACGCCTTCGCCGCCCTGCCGGGCCGCTTCACTGCGCTGACGGGCGACGTCACCGACGAAGCCGCGGTGGCGTCGGCGGTGTCGGCCGGGACGGATTTCGTGGTCATGGGCGCGGCGATCACGGCCGGGCGCGAGCGCGACGCGAGCGACCCGGCGACGACACTGAAGGTCAATCTGCTCGCGCAGGTGCCGATCCTGGCGGCGGCGCGGGCGGCGGGGGTGAGGCGGGTGGTCAATCTGAGCTCGGCCGCCGCCTATGGCACGGCCGGCGAGCGTCTGCCCGAACTCGACGAGGCGACGCCGGGCGATCCGGTCGGGCTTTACGCCATCACCAAATGGGCGAGCGAGCGCGTCGGCGCGCGGCTCGGCGATCTCTGGGGGCTCGACGTTGTCAGCCTGCGGCTGAGCGGCGTCTTCGGACCCTGGGAGCATGCGACCGGCGTACGCGACACGCTGAGCCCGCATTGCCAGGTCCTGGCGGCGGCCGTCGCGGGAGAGCCTGCGATCCTGCCGCGGCCGGGCCTGCGCGACTGGATCTATGCCCCGGACGTTGCGGACGCGGTGCTCGCGGTCGCGGGCGCCGGCACACTCGGCCACGGCGTCTACAATGTTTCGACCGGCCGGCGCTTCACGCTGCTCGACTGGGGCCGGCGGCTGGCGCAGGCCTTTCCCGGCTTCGTCTGCCGCCTGGCGGAGCCGGGCGAGGCGGCGACGATCGACTTCCACGGCCCCTCCGACCGAGCCCCGATGGCCGTGGTCCGGATCGCGCAGGACCTTGGCTGGGCGGCGAAGACGGAGGGGCTGGACTCGGCCGACCGGCTCGCCGCCTGGTGGCATACCCACGGACGGGCCATGGAGACGGGACGATGAAACTCGCCGGCAAGACAGCACTGGTGACGGGCGCGGGCTCGGGCATCGGCCAGGCGATCGCGCGTCTGTTCGCGACGCAAGGCGCGCAGCTCGCGCTGGTCGACCGCGACGAGGCCGGGCTCGCCGGGACGCAGGCACAGATCGCGGCGGCGGGTGGCGTGGCGATCATCCAGTGCGGCGATGTCGGCGCTCCCGGTTTCGCGGATGCAGCGGTCGCGGCCTGCGCCGCGCGTCTTGGCGGACCCGAGGTGCTGGTGACGGCGGCGGGCTTCTCCTGTGGCGGCACGGTGACGACGACGGCGCCGGAGGACTGGGACGCGGTGTTCCGCGCCAATGTCGGCGGCACCTTCCTGTTCGCGCGCGCCGTGATCCCGCTCATGCAGGCCCGCGGCGGCGGGGCGATCGTCACCTTCGCCTCGCAGCTCGCGCTCGCCGGCGGGCGCGGCAACAGCGCCTATATCGCGGCCAAGGGCGCCATCCTCTCGCTGACGCGGACGATGGCGCTGGACTATGCAGCCGATGGTATCCGCGTGAACGCAATCGCGCCGGGCGCTATCGACACGCCGATGCTGCGGCGCAGCTTCGCCCGCCATGCCGATCCGGAGCCGGTGCGGGAGGCCTCGCGCAGCCGCCATGCGATGAAGCGCTTCGGCCGGGCGGAGGAGGTCGCGCAGGCCGCCCTCTATCTCGCCAGCGATGCCTCATCCTTCAGCACGGGCACCACGATGGTCGTCGATGGCGGCTGGCTGGCGGCCTGAAGCCGGCGAAGGAGGGCGCGATGGACGGCATGAACGCTGCATCGAGGGAGGCCATGAAACATGACGGTCTCTCCCTGCTCGAAAGCCGCGTCGCGGCCGATCTCGCGCGCACCGCCCATCCGCGTGCGCCCTGGCTGAAGCCCGTGACCGGCCCGGACGGCTCGCGCGCCCATGACGTCGTCATCGTCGGCGGCGGCCAATCCGGCCTCGCCACGGCCTTCGGGCTCTTGCGCTCGCGCGTCGACAACATCTTGGTGCTGGACAAGGCGCCGGCCGGGCAGGAGGGCCCCTGGCGGACGTACGCGCGCATGCACACGCTGCGCAGCCCGAAGGACTTCACCGGCCCCGACCTCGACATGCCCTGCCTGACCTACCAGTCCTGGCACGAGGCGAAGTTCGGCGCCGACAGTTGGGACGAGCTCGTCCTGATCCCGAAGGGACACTGGGCGGATTATCTCGACTGGTTCCGGCATGTCACCGGCCTGCCCGTGCGCAACGAGGCCGAAGTCGTCGACATCGCCCCGGATTCGGGTCTGCTGGCGGTGACCATGCGCAGCCGCGGCGTCGAGAGCCGGCTTTACGCGCGCAAGGTCGTGCTCGCCACGGGCCAGGAGAGCATGGGTGACTGGAGCCTGCCGGCGCCGATCGCGGCGCTGCCGGCGGGGCGGCGCGCGCATTGCGCGGAAGCCATCGACTTTTCGGCGCTGGCGGGCAAGCGCGTCGCCGTGATCGGGGCGGGAGCGTCGGCCTTCGACAATGCCGCCACCGCGCTGGAAGCGGGGGCCGCCGAGGTTCACCTGCTCTGCCGGCGCCAGGACATCCAGGTGGTGCAGCCCTATCGCTGGCTGACCTTCCGGGGCTTCCTGCGCCATCTCGGCGATCTCGACGACGCCTGGCGCTGGCGCTTCATGAGCGCGGTGCTGGGCCTGCGGGAAGGCTTCCCGCAGGCGACCTATGACCGTTGCGCCGACCACGCGGCCTTCCGGCTGCATCTGGGATCGCCCGTCGTCAGCGCCATCGACGGTTCGGGCGGGGTCGTGCTGGCGACGCCGTCGGGCTCCGTCACGGCGGATTTCGTGATCTGCGCGTCGGGCATCGAGATCGACCTCGCCGCGCGGCCGGAGCTCGCGCGCTTCGCCGGCAACATCGCCTCCTGGGGCGACCGCTACACGCCGCCGGCGGCCGAGCGGGACGAGCGGCTGGCACGCTTTCCCTATCTCGGCGACGACTACGCGCTGAGCGAGCGGGTGCCCGGCGCGACGCCCTGGATCGCCGACATCCATCTGTTCAGCATCGCCTCGACCATGAGCTTCGGCGCCTCGGGCTCCTCGATCAACGCCATGACCACCGCGGTGCCGAAGCTGGTCGCGGGCCTGACGCGCGGGCTGTTCCGGGCCGATGTCGGGCGTCTCTGGGAGGAGTTCCAGGCCTATGACGTGCCGCAGGCGGTGCTGCGCTCCCCGGCGCGGGGCAGGTGATACGGGCCTGCATGGCACCGGGCTTGCATCCCGTTCCGTTCGGAACCAACCTGTCGCCTGCAACCATAAAATCGAGGGGATCAAACATGAGCATCCTGAGGAACGCCGGCCTGGTGGCGGCGCTGCTGGCATCCACGGCAATGCCGGCACTGGCCCAGACCCGCGCCGAGACGCTGCGCCACGTCACCGGCGCTGCGATCAACACGCTCGACCCCAACATCCCGGGCTCGACCCGCGAGGCCTTCGGCCTCTCGCTCCTGACCTATGACCGCCTGCTCTCCTTCGGGAAGAAGCAGCTCGACGGCAAATGGGTCTTCGATCTCGACACCTTCAAGCCGGAGCTCGCCGAGAGCTACACGGTCAGCCCGGACGGGCTGAAGATTACCTTCAAGCTGCGCAAGGACGCCAAGTTCCACGACGGCACGCCGGTGACGGCCGAGGACGTGAAATGGTCGCTCGACCGCGCCGTGACCGCCAATGTGCTCGGCAAGGGCCAGCTCCTGACCGGTTCGCTGACCAGCCCCGACCAGTTCAAGGTCGTCGACGCCCACACCTTCGAGGTGACGCTGCCCAAGCCCGACAAGCTGGCTCTGGCCAACCTCGCCGTGGTCTATCCGGTGATCTTCAACTCCAAGCTCGCCAAGTCGAAGGCCACAGCCGAAGACCCCTGGGCGCTGGCCTGGCTGAAGGAGAACACCGCGGGTTCGGGGGCCTATATCATCGAGAGCTTCAAGCCGGGCGAGACCACCATCCTGCGCCGCAACCCGGACTGGAACCGCGGCTCGGCCGAGAAGCCCGCCGCCTTCAAGCGCATCATCACCCAGACGATCCCCGAGGCCGCGACCCGCGCCAATCTGGTGGAGAAGGGCGATGCCGACATCGCCATCGACCTGCAGGCAACCGACGCCGCCGATCTCGAGAAGAAAGGCAAGCTGAAGGTCATTTCGACCCCACAGTACAACGCCATCACCTTCGTCTCGTTCAACAACCAGATGCCGCCCTTCGACAAGATCGAAGTGCGCAAGGCGATTGCCGCCGCGCTGCCCTATGAGGACATGTTCAAGGCGGCGCTGTTCGGCCGTGGCGCGCCGCTCTATGGCGCGACCTGGGCGGACGGCAAGGCGCCGACGGGGGCGACCTTCCCGATCCCGCAGCCGGTGAAGACCGACCTCGTCGAGGCCAAGAAGCTCCTGACCGCGGCGGGCTTCCCCGACGGGTTCTCGACGACCTTCTCCTTCAATGTCGGCCAGGCCGGCACGGCCGAGCCGATGGCCGCGCTGCTGAAGGAGGCACTCGCCAAGATCGGCATCAAGGTCGACATCCAGAAGCTGCCGGATGCGCAGATGTCGACGCTGATCAACGAGAAGAAGCTGCCGTTCTTCACCGAGGGCATCGTCGCCTGGCTGCCCTCGATGGACTATTTCTACCGCAACTTCTACATCGGTCCGATCCGCTGGAACTACTCCTCGCTGAACGACGCGCAGATCACGGAATGGGCGCAGGCCGCCCGTTTCGAGCCGGATGCGGCCAAGTACGCGGCGCTGGGCAAGCAGCTCAACACGCGGCATTTCGAGCTGATGCCGCAGATCCCGCTCTGGCAGCCCTCGCAGGACGCGGTGATGGCGCCTTCCGTCGAAGGCTATGTCTACCAGTTCCACCGGCAGATCGACTTCCGGGATCTGAGCCGGAAGTGATATCGGCCTGAGTGGCTCGACAACCTACGACGTCATCCTGGGCTTCGCGTCGGCGAAGTCCCGGGATCCATCGTAAAGCACGACAGTGCCCTCGGATGGATCCCGGCCCGCGCCGCTTTGCGGCTTGGCCAGGATGACGCTGCAGGGGTGAGCCAGGCGAGCGAGAACCCATGTCGCAACTCTCCACCACCGCCAAACGGGCCGGCTGGCGCTTCGCCTCGTCGCTGCCGGCGCTGTTTGGCGTGCTGGTCTTCACCTTCCTGCTGATGCGGGTGCTGCCGGGCGATCCGGCGGTGTTCTTCGCCTCCGGACCCACTGCGGGCAAGGAGGAGATCGAGATGATCCGCAAGCAGATGGGCCTCGACAAGCCGGTGCCCGAGCAGCTGCTGCGCTATCTCGGCGATATCGGCTCGGGCAATCTCGGCCGCTCGCTGACGACCGGGCAGCCGGTGCTGGCGGATCTGCAGTCGCGGCTGCCGGCTTCGCTGGAGCTGACCTTCTCGGCGCTGCTGATCGCGCTGCTAACGGCGATCCCGCTCGGCGTCGCGGCGGCGCTGCGGCAGGGCTCCTGGATCGACCACGTCGTGCGCTTCATCTGTGCGCTCGGCGTCTGCGTGCCGACCTTCGTCTCGGGGCTTCTGCTCATCTACGCCTTCTACTACCTGCTCGGGCTCGCGCCGGATCCGACCGGCCGCGTCGACATCTTCACCTCGCTGCCGCCGCGCCTGACTGGCTTCCTGCTGATCGACTTCGCGCTGGCCGGCGACTGGGAGGGCTGGCGCGCGGCGGCGGCGCAGCTCGTCCTGCCGGCGATGACGATGGCGCTGTTCGTGGTGGCGCCGCTGGCGCGCATCACGCGGGCGGCGATGCTGGCCTCGCTCGGCAGCGATTTCGTCCGCACGGCGCGTTCGCTCGGCCTGCCGCCGGCCAAGGTCATCGTCACCTACGCGCTCAGGAACGCGCTTTTGCCGGTGCTGACCATCGCGGGCATCGTGTTCTCGACCATGCTCGGCGCCAATGTCCTGGTCGAGAAGGTGTTCTCCTGGCCCGGCGTCGCCTCCTATGCGCTCGATGCGCTGCTCTCGTCTGACTACGCCCCTGTGCAGGGCTTCGTGCTGCTGATGGCCTCGATCTTCGTCGTGGTGAACCTGACCGTGGACGTGCTCTACGGCATCGCCGATCCCCGGGTGTCGGTGGAATGATCACCTGCGCCCATGATTGTCATTCCGGGGCATCGCGCAGCGATGAACCCGGAACCCACGACCGGGTGAGGCCGTGCCAACCGTCATTGCGAGGAGCGCTAGCGACGAAGCAATCCAGGAGCGGCAGAGTTCGGCGCCTGTCTGGATTGCTTCGCGGAGCCTGTCCTTGGGCTTGCCGGAGGCAAGACCCGAGGGCTCGCAATGACGGCCAGGGCACGCCCGGTCGTGGGTTCCGGGTTCGCGCCTTTGGCGCGCCCCGGCATGACAGGGGCGGAGCCACCCCATGACCTCCTCCACCCTCCGCCACACCGTCTGGATCCTGCGCGGCAATCCGGTCACGGCCGTCGCGGCTGCAGGCGCCTTCATCCTCTGCGTGCTCGCCGTGATCGGGCCCTGGATCGTGCCCTTCGACCCGATCGCGTCGGATGTCGCCAATGCGCTGAAGCCGCCGAGCGCGACCTACTGGGCGGGCACTGACCAACTCGGCCGCGACGTGTTCAGCCGGCTGATCGTGGCGGCGCGGCTCGATCTCGCGATTGCGGCGTCGGCGGTGAGCCTGTCCTTCGTGCTCGGTGCGGTGGTCGGCGCGCTCTGTGGCTATACCGGCGGGCGGCTCGACCGCTATGTCGGGCGCTTCGTCGACGTGCTGATGGCCTTCCCGCTCTTCGTGCTGGCGATGGCGATGGTGGCGGCGCTCGGCAACCGGGTCGAGAACATCGTGATCGCCACCGCGATCATCAACCTGCCATTCTACATCCGCTTCGCGCGGGCCGAGGTGAATGTCCGGCGCAATGCCGGCTGGGTCGAGGCGGCGCGCGCCAGCGGCGACAGCCATGTCTCGGTGGTCCTGCGCTTCCTGCTGCCGAATGTGCTGCCGGCGATGGCCGTGCAGGTCTCGCTCAATCTCGGCTGGGCGATCCTGAATGCGGCCGGGCTTTCCTTCATCGGGCTCGGCGTCTCCGCCCCGACGCCGGAATGGGGCATCATGGTCGCGGAGGGCGCGCGCTTCATCTCGACCGGGAAATGGTGGCTCGTCGCCTTTCCGGGGCTGGCGCTGATGCTGACCGTGCTCTGCTTCAACCTGCTCGGCGACGGCCTGCGCGACATCCTCGACCCGCGGATGCGGACGTGAAGCGCTCGATGATTGATCTCGGAACCACAGCGTCATCCTGGACAAGCCGCGCAGCGGCGAAGCTCCGGGATCCATCGGAGGGCTCCGGCGCCCTTCGATGGATCCCGGGCCTTCGGCCCAGGATGACGGCGTTTGTGGATTGGCAGGCGTCAGAGTTTTGACCGTGAGCGCTACACCAGACGCCCCGCTTCTCGCGATCGACGATTTGCACGTCACCTTCTCGACACGGCGCGGGCTGGTCGAGGCGGTGCGCGGCGTGTCCTTTTCGGTGGCTGCTGGCGAGACGCTCGGCGTCGTCGGCGAGAGCGGCTCGGGCAAATCGGTGACGGCGTTTGCGGTGACGCGGCTGCTCGACGCCTCCGGCCGGGTCAGCCAGGGGCGCATCCGCTTCGCCGGCGAGGACATCACCGCGGCCTCCTCGAAGCAGTTGCGCCGCCTGCATGGCGCAGCGATCTCGATGATCTTCCAGAACCCGCGGGGCGCGCTGAACCCGATCCGCACGGTCGGCCAGCAGATCGCCGACGCGATCCTGGCGCATGAGCCGATCTCTTCAGCTGAGGGCCGGGCGCGGGCGCTCGAGCTGCTCAAGGCGGTGCTGATCCGCGAGCCCGAAAAGCGGCTCGACGCCTATCCGCACGAGCTCTCGGGCGGCATGTGCCAGCGCGTCATGATCGCCATGGCGATCGCCTGCGCGCCGAAGCTCCTGATCGCCGACGAGCCGACGACGGGGCTCGACGTCACCACGCAGAAGACGGTGATGGACCTGCTGTCGAAGATCACCGCCGAGCGCGGCATGGCGATGATCCTGATCACGCATGATCTCGGGCTGGCCTCGCGCTACTGCCAGCGCGTCTGCGTGATGGAGCAGGGCAAGGTCGTCGAGGAGGCGCAGCCGCTGTCCCTGTTCAGCGCGCCGCAGCACCCCTACACCAAGCGCCTCGTCGCCGCCTCGCCGACCGCGACCTCGACGATCGCCGATCTGGCACCCGAGGCATTGGCGCCGTCAGCCGTCTCCCACGACCCTCATCCTGAGGAGGCCGCGCCAGCGGCCATCTCGAAGGATGGTGCCGTGGTCTCGCAGCCTCCCGGCTCATCCTTCGAGACGAAGCCTGCGGCTTCTCCTCAGGATGAGGGCTCAGGAAAGAAGCCCGCCCCCGGCACGCCGCTGCTGCTGGAAGTCCAGAATCTCGTGAAGCGCTACGACCGCGGCGTGGTCGCGGTGAACGACGTCTCCTTCGCGATCCGGGCCGGGGAGAGCCTCGGCCTCGTCGGCGAGTCCGGCTCGGGCAAGAGCACGATATCACGGCTGGTCTGCCGGCTGATCGACGCCAGCGAGGGCGAGATCCTGTTCGACGGGCAGGCGATCGGCACGCAGCCGGCCCGCGACTTTCACCGCTCGCCGCTGCGCAAGGACATCCAGATCGTCTTCCAGGACCCGACCGACAGCCTCAATCCGCGCTTCAACGCCTTCGACTGCATCGCCCATCCGCTGCGGCGCCTGCTGAACATGACGGACGGGGCGGCGCTCACCGCCCGCGTCAGCGAATGCGCCGAACGCGCCGGGCTGCCGAGCAGCCTGCTGGAGCGCTTCCCGCACCAGCTCTCGGGCGGGCAGAAGGCGCGTGTCGGCATCGCGCGCGCCATTGCCTGCCGGCCGCGGCTGCTGATCCTCGACGAGCCAACGGCGGCGCTCGACGTCTCCGTCCAGGCGGTGATCCTGCAGCTGCTCGACCGGTTGCGGCGCGAGGACGATCTGGCGTTGCTCTTCGTCAGCCACGACCTCAACGTCGTCCGGATGATGTGCGAGCGCACGGTCGTGATGCAGAACGGCGCCATCGTCGAGCAGGGCGAGAGCCTGGCGCTGTTTGCGGCGCCGCAGACCGACTATGCCCGCACGCTGCTGGAGGCCGTGCTGCATCTCGGCGGCCCGACAGTTCGCTGAGGCGCCGTCGATCCGGCCTTGAATTTGCGCCAAAGCGGCGGATCATGGCGCCCGAAGTTTCGTCACCGCCCGAGGACAGCCTTCATGCCCCGTCTCCCGCCGCTGCCCGCTCTGGCGCTGCCCCTCCTGCTCGGCGCCTGCGCGATCCCGACCTCGCGCTCGAACATCGTCGTGCTGACGGACAACAAGAGTGTGGTCGAGCCCTGCACGAAGCTCGGCGAGATCGACGGCGCTTCTGAACTTCACGCCGTGCTGATCCTCGACAAGGCGCGCGATGCCGCCATCGCCCGTCTGAAATCCCGAGCGGCCGATCTCGGCGGCACGCATGTCCTCAGCAGCGTCGCCGACATCAAGTGGAAGGGTCCGTCGACGACCGGGACGGTTTACAAATGCGGGGCGTGAGGGGGGCTCTGACCGTCCGACTTTAGGCCGTCATCCTGGACCAGCGGCGCAGCCGCGCAGGCCGGGATCCATCATCGAGGACCGGCCCTCCCGATGATGGATCCCGGTCGGCCTTCGGCTGCCCAGGATGACGCGTTACCCTGTTGGGCTCACAGCTTCGTCAGCCACTCATGCTCGGCGGCGTTGTGGAACTTCCAGCTCCGCTTCGGGCCGGCCATGACGTTGAGATAATAGAGGTCGTAGCCATGGCAGGTGGCGCAGGGGTGGTACCCCCGGGGCACCAGCACGACGTCGCCATCCTCGATGGCCATGGCTTCGTCCAGGCTGCGGTCGTCGGTGTAGACGCGCTGGAAGCCGAAGCCCTGCGGCGGGTTCAGCCGGTGGTAGTAGGTCTCCTCGAGATGAGATTCGCGCGGCAGGTCGTCCTGGTCGTGCTTGTGCGGCGGGTAGCTCGAGGTGTTGCCGGCGGGCGTGATCACCTCGACGACGAGGAGCGAATCCGCCGGCTCGACTTCGGGGAGGATGTTGGTGACGTGGCGGGTGTTGGAGCCCTTGCCGCGGACCTCCTGGCCGAGCGCGTCGGGCGCGATCACCCGCACCGGCAGGCCGCCGTTCAGGCCGGGCGCGGTGCAGACCGCCAGTTCCAGATCGGTGGTCGCCGTGACCGACCAGTCCGACCCCTGCGGGAGATAGACCGACCAGGGCTTGCCCTCGAAGGGCGACATGCGCTGGCCGAGTTCGCCGAGAGCCTGCCCGCCGGCCGCGACCTGCCCCTTGCCGGTGACGAAGACCAGGCAGGCCTCGCGGTCGCCGGTTGCCGCCGCCACGCTCTCGCCGGATTGGAGCCGGTGCAGCTCGAAGCCGACATAGGTCCAGCCGGCGCTCTCCGGCGTGACGCGGGTGACGAGGCCGTGGCGGCCGGAGGGGCGGATCTTGAGGTGGGACATGGGTGGTTTCCTGTGTCGTACTCAGCCCAGCCCCGCTTCCTGGATGAAGCGGCTGAGATTGGCATGGCCGAGCCTGGCGTAAGCCGCGGGCTCAGCCTTCTTCGGGTCCTGTTCGGCCTCGACGACGATCCAGCCGCAATAGCCCTGCAACTCCCGGAGCACGCGGACATAGTCGATCAGCCCGTCGCCCGGCACGGTGTAGACGCCGGCCAGCACCGATTGCAGGAAGGACCAGTCCTCCTGGTTGGACTGCCACATCACCGCCTCGCGGATGTCCTTGCAATGGACATGGTGGATGCGCGCTTTCCAGTGCCGGGCGATGCGGGCGGGATCGCCGCCGCCCCAGGTGGCGTGGCCGGTGTCGAGCAGGAGGCCGACGGCGTCGCCGGTGACGGCCATGAAGCGGTCGATCTCGGATTCGGTCTGCACCACCGTGCCCATGTGGTGATGGTAGACGAGCTGGAGGCCGTACTGCGCTTTCACGCCTTCGGCGAAGCTCGTGTAGCGCGCGCCGAACGGCGCCCAGCCATCCTTCGCCAGCACGGGGCGGGCCGAGAGTGGCTTGGCCATGTCGGAATGGATGGCGTTCGAGGTCTCGGCGGCGATCAGAACGTTGCAGCCCATGTCGCGCAGCAGGGTGGCGTGAGCCTTCACGGTTTCCATCTCAGCGGCGACGTCGCGGATCAGCAGCTCGGTCGAGTACCAGCCGGAGACGAGCGCGTGGCCATGGGCGTCGAGGATCGGCTTGAGCGCGGCGGCGGTGCGTGGAAACTTGTTGCCGAGCTCCATGCCGGTGAAGCCGGCGGAGCGGGCCTCGCTCAGGCAGGTCTCGAGCGGAATCTCGCCGCCGATCTCCAGCATGTCGTCATTCGACCAGCCGATGGGGTTTGCGCCGATGCGGATCATGTATGGGGTCTTTCGCAAACTGTTGTTGATGGAAACACGCCGTCATCCCGGACTAGCCGCGTCAGCGGCGCCGATCCGGGATCCATTCCGGAACGGTTCGGGAATGGATCCCGGGTCTTCGCTTCGCTCCGCCCGGGATGACGGCGCGCTTAATTCCCGACACGCTGGTGCTGCCGTTTGGTGTCGTACTGCGCCCGCGCGGCGCGGACCTCCGCCCGCTCGCTGACCTCCGGCACCGCGACATCCCACCAGGCGCCGCCCGCGCCGGTCGAGGCCAGCGGGTCGGTGTCGATGACGACGACCGTGGTGCGGGTGTTCGCCTTCGCCTGGGCCAGAGCGACTTCCAGTTCGGCGATCGAGGCGGCTTTCACCGCGATCGCGCCCAGGCTGGTGGCGTGCTGGACGAAGTTGATCTCGGGCAGGGTCTCGTGGCGGGCGTCCTTCAGCAGGTTGTTGAAAGAGGCGCTGCCGGTCGCGTTCTGGAGGCGGTTGATGCAGCCGAAGCCGCGGTTGTCGAGCAGCACGATGGTGAGCTTGAGACCGAGCATCACCGAGGTCGCGATCTCGGAGTTCATCATCAGATAGGAGCCGTCGCCGAGCATGACGACGACCTCGCGCTCGGGCCGCGCCATCTTGGCGCCGAGCCCGCCGGCGATCTCGTAGCCCATGCAGGAGAAGCCGTATTCGGCATGGTAGGAGCCGGGCGGGCCCGCCTGCCAGAGCTTGTGCAGTTCGCCGGGCAGGCCGCCGGCCGCATGCAGCAGGATGACCTCCGCGCCGAGGCTGCGCTGCACGGCGCCGATGACCTGCGCGTCCGAGGGGAGCGCCGCATTGGTCGCGGCGGTGACGGCCTCGGCCTCCCTCCGCCACGCCGCCTTGCCGGCCTTGGCGTCGCTGGTCCAGCTGGCAGGGGCCGTCCAGCCACCAAGCGCCTCACGCAGCTCGGCGAGGCCCTCGCTGGCGTCGGCGACCAGCGGCAGGGCGCGATGCTTGCCGGCATCGAAGGCCTGGACGTTGAGGCCGATCACGCTCTTGCCGGCGGCGAAGAGCGCCCTGGAACCGGTAGTGAAATCCTGCAGGCGCGTGCCCACCGCGAGGATGAGATCGGCCTCCGCCGCGAGGCGGTTGGCGGCGCTCGTGCCGGTGACGCCGATGGCCGCCATGTTCAGCGGCGCGTCATCGGGCAGGGCCGACTTGCCGCCTTGCGTCTCGCAGACGGGGATGCCGGTCTGCGTCGCGAAGCGGGCGAGTTCGTCGCTCGCGCCGGAATAGAGCACGCCGCCGCCGGCCACGATCAGCGGCTTCTTCGCGGCCTTGAGCGCGGCGGCTGCCGCAGCCAGTTCGCCGCGGTCGGGCCGCGGTCGGCGCGGCGTCCAGAGACGCTCGTCGAAGAAGCTCTCGGGATAATCATAGGCCTCGGCCTGCACGTCCTGGCAGAGCGCGAGCGTCACGGGGCCGCATTCGGCCGGGTCGGTCAGCACCTGCATGGCGCGCTGGAGCGCGGGGATGATCTGCTCGGGTCGGGTGATGCGGTCGAAATGGCGCGAGACCGGCCGGAAGCAGTCATTGGCCGAGATCGTGCCGTCGCTGAAATGCTCGACCTGCTGGAGGACCGGATCGGGAATGCGGTTGGCGAAGATGTCGCCCGGCAGCAACAGCACCGGCAGGCGGTTGACATGGGCGAGCGCGGCGGCGGTCACCAGATTGGTCGCGCCGGGGCCGATCGAGGTCGTCGCCGCCATGAAGCGGCGGCGCATGTTCGCCTTGGCATAGGCGATGGCCGCATGGGCCATAGCCTGCTCGTGATGGGCGCGGAAGGTCGGCAGATGCTCGCGCTCCTGCCAGAGCGCCTCGCCGAGGCCCGCGACATTGCCATGGCCGAAGATCGCCCAGACGCCGCCGAAGATGGGCAGGCGCGTTCCATCGATCTCGGTCATCTGGCGCCTGAGATAGCGCGTCAGCGCCTGGGCCATGGTGAGGCGGATGGTGGCGGTCATGTCGGGTTTCAACTTTCCATCACGAACAACGATGTCATTCCGGGGCGCGCCTGTGGCGCGCCCCGGAATGACAGAGGTGGCTTCCGGCCGAACACGGCCTACGCCGCCTTGCGGTCGCGGGTGGCGAGCCAGAGTTCGGTCAGCGCGCCGAAGCGGCGGGCCATGTCGGCGATCGCCGCCTCGTCGTCCATCCGGCCGGCGAGCCAGCTCTCGGCGGCGGCCATGAAGATGGTGCGGCCGACGGCGAAGCCCTTGACAATGGGGGTGGCCGCCGTGGCGGCGAAGCCGGCCACCAGCTCATCGGCGGGGGCGTCGAGCCCGAGCAGCAGCACGCCACGGCACCAGGGATCGTGGCGGGCGATGGTCTGCTCGATCGCGGCCCAGGCGGCAGGCGAGGCCTGCGGCTCGAGCTTCCACCAGTCGGGCTTGATGCCGAGGCCGTAGAGCTCCTGCATCGCGCGGGCGATGGTGTCGGGGCCGAGCGGGCCGTGCTTGCCGGCGATGATCTCGATCAGCAATTCGCGGCCGATCTTGCGGGCCGCCTCGAAGAGGGCGCGCAGCTTCTCCTGCTGGGTTTGCTTCAACGCGAGCTCGTCGTCCGGGTGGTAGAGGCAGAGCGCCTTGATGCAGTGATCGACCGGCCATTCCGGCAGAGCCGAGCCGATGTCCTGGCTGCCCTCGAAGCGCAGCGGCCGCGAGCCCGGCAGCTCGACCGGGCGGCCGAGCCAGGAGAAGGGGTGGCGGGCGAATTCGAACATTGCCTCGCGGCCATGCTTCTCGTCGAGCAGCATGCCGTAGCCCGGCCGGCCGGCCGCGACGCGCGCGGCGGCCCTGACCGCCAGCACCTTGAAGTCGCGGATGCGGGCGGGGTCGGCACTGACCTTCTGCGCGACCTCCTCGAGCTGGGCGCGGTGATCGCAGGCGAGCGCCATCAGCGAGGGGATGTCGCGGCGGCGCGTCGTCGCCCAGTGGATGTGGTTGATCGCCTCGTCCTTGCGGAGTGCGCGATGCGGGCTGCCGTTCTTGAGGAAATACTGCAGCTCCGCGAAGGTCGGGCTTTCCGGCGAGCAGAGCAGGCGCGAGACGGCGAAGGCGCCGCAGGCATTGGCCCAGGTCGCCGCCGTCTGCAGGGTCTCGCCGCCGAGCCAGCCGCGCAGGAAGCCGGATAGGAAGGCATCGCCCGCGCCCAGCACATTATAGACCTCGATCGGGAAGCCCTTGCCGATGATCCCGTCCTCGAGTTCGTCGGAGATCGCGCCCTCATAGACGATGCAGCCCATCGGGCCGCGCTTGAGCACGATGGTGGCGGGGGTGAGGGCGCGGATCGTTTTCAGCGCCGGCAGCAACTCGCTCTCGCCCGAGGCGATCAGCACCTCCTCTTCGGTGCCGACGACGAGGTCGCAGCCGGGCAGGACGCTCTTCATCCGCTCGGAGACGGCGCTAGAGACAATGTAGCGCTTGTCGCCCGCGGCATGGCCGGCGAGCCCCCAGAGATTGGGACGGTAGTCGATGTCGAGGATGACCTTGCCGCCCTGCGCCCGCATCAGGCGCATCGCCTTGCGCTGGGCGGCCTCGGTGTTGGGGCGGGCGAAATGGGTGCCGGTGACGACGACGGCGCGGGCCGTGGCGAGGAAGGCCGCGTCGACGTCCGCCTCCTCCAGCGCCATGTCGGCGCAGTTCTCGCGGTAGAACAGCAGCGGGAAGGAGGCGTCGCTCTCGACCGAGAGGATGGCGAGCGCGGTGAGCCGCGTCGGGTCCGTCTTCAGCCCGCCGAGATCGACACCCTCGCGCGCGAGCTGCTCGCGCAGGAAGCGGCCGAACTGCTCGTCGCCGACGCGTGTCAGCAGCGCCGAGCGCAGGCCCAGCCGGGCCGTGCCGATGGCGATGTTGGCCGGGCAGCCGCCGACCGATTTGGCGAAGCTGCCAACATCCTCGAGCCGCGAGCCGATCTGCTGGCCGTAGAGATCGACCGATGCGCGCCCGATGGTGATGACGTCGAGCGACGGCGCGGTTCCGCCCTGCGATGCCGCCATGTCGTTCTCCCGCCTCGTCCTGCCCCTGGTCCCGGCTGCGCTGCGCGTTCCGGCGATCCGTCGTCTACGAAATGATGGTTCTACTTTCTAGTCAATTCGGAATACATGTTCCCGATTTGGAGGGTGGGGCCGAGGGCGTCAGGAAGGGCTGCGCGCGCGTCCGCGCGGCTTGCCGGGTTTGCCGGGCTTGCGGTGCCGGCGCGCGTCACCGATGCCGACGGCCAGCGCCATCGACAGGGCCATGGTGGCCGAGAGCGTGCGGAAGCCGCCAAAATCGGCCTCCGCGACCTCGAACCAGAGCGTGGCGAACTGGACCAGCGGCGAAAAGGCGCTGTCGGTGATGGCGACGACCGGAACACCGCGCTCCGAGAGCTGGCGGGCCTCGTCGATCGTCTCGGCGGCATAGGAGGAGAAGCTGACGGCGAGCGCGACATCGCGCGGTGTCGCGAAGGAGAGGATTTCCGGGCCGAGGCCCGCCGCCGATTCGACGAGCTGGTTGCGCACGCCGAGCTTGCCCAGCGCATAGGCCATGTAGCTCGCCACCGGATAGGAGCGCCGCCGCGCCAGGATGAAGACCGTTTCCGCGCCCGCGAGCGCCGCGATGGCGCGGTCGAGCTGCGCCTCATCGAGCGAGCGGGCCAGGAGGTCGAGCGATGTGCCCGAGGCGGTCAGGAATCCCTCGAGGATGCGGTGATTGGCGCCGTTGTCGCCGACATCGGCCCGCAGCGCGTTGAGCCGTTCCTCATAGCTCGAATTGCGCTCGCGCAGGCGTTCGCGGAAGACGCTCTGCAGGCTGGTGAAGCCGTCGAAGCCGAAATGCTGGGCGAAGCGCACCAGAGTCGAGGGCTGCACGCCCGCAGCGTCGGCGATGCTGGCCGCCGTGCCGAAGGCGATCTCGTCGGGGTTGTCGAGCGCATAGGCGGCGACCTGGGCGATGCGCTTGGGCAGCGACTGGCGGCGGGCGAGGATCAGCGATCTCAGGCCGTCGAAATCGCGAGGGGCCGAAAGGGCCGTCTCGTCCGTCATGGAATCGCTCTCCCGGCCGCGCGCCGCACGTCTGCCCTTCTGGCAGCGCGCGCGGAATGGATCAAGTGTTCCAGAGATGGAACGGGCTTCGCCGCGGGCCGGCGCAGGGCTGGATCGGTGGCCTGCGCCATGGCACGCAGCCTGCAAGCGCGGCGCGCCCAGGCCGAGAGAGCGAGATGCGATGAAGATCCTGCTGCTGAACCCCAACACCAGCGAGAGCCTGACGACACGGCTGCGCGAGGCGGCGGTGCAGGTCGTCGGCCCGGACACGCAGATCCTGCCCGCCACGGCCCCGCGCGGGGTTCCCTACATCTCGACACGGGCAGAGGCGCAGATCGGCGGGGCGATCGCGCTCGACATGCTGGCGGAGCGGGCGGGGGGCTATGACGCGGCGGTGATCGCGGCCTTTGGCGACCCCGGCCTGTTCGCGGCGCGCGAATTGTTTGAGGTTCCCGTTGTCGGCATGGCGGAGGCGGCGATGCTGACCGCCTGCATGCTGGGCCGGCGCTTTGCGATCGTCACCTTCGCGAGTGCGCTGGGGCCCTGGTATCAGGAATGCGTCGAGATGCATGGCATGACCGATCGCTGCGCCGGCATCCGCATGCTCGACGGCGCCTTCCGCTCGATCTCGGAGGTGCAGGAGGAGAAGGAGGACTTGCTCGTGGCGCTCGCCAATGACGCAGTCGCCAGCACGCAGGCCGATGTCGTGATCCTGGCCGGCGCGCCGCTCGCCGGGCTGGCGGCGAAGGTGCGCGAGCGCATTCCGGTGCCGGTGATCGACCAGGTTCAGGCGGCGGTGAAACAGGCCGAGACGCTGGCGCTGCTGCGCCCGCTCAAGGCGCGCACGGGCAGCTTCGCGCGGCCGGCGGGGAAAGAGAGCGTGGGGCTGGCGGGGCCGCTGGCGGACTGGATCGCAAGGCGGGGGTGACCTCCCCCTGTTCACTCCAGCACCACCCGCGTCATCCTGGACAAGCCGCGCAGCGGCGCAGGCCGGGATCCATCATCGGGCGCCGCGGCGCCCGATGATGGATCCCAGTCGGCCTTTGGCCGCCCAGGATGACGGCGTATTTCGGAGCATGACCAGAATGACGGCAGCGCTCACCCCACCCCGCTCGCGCCGCAGGTCTGGCCGCCATCCACGGGCAGGCAGACCCCTGTGATGAACTTCGCCTCGTCGGAAGCGAGGAAGACGGCGGCGTTGGCGATGTCCCAGGCGGTGCCCATCTTGCCCATCGGCACGAGCGCGTCGCGGGCGGCGACCATCTCTTCCACCGAGGCATACTGCGCCGAGATCTGCTTGTAGATCATCGGCGTGTCGATCAGCCCGGGCATGATGCAGTTCGCCCGGATGCCCTGCCTTGCATACTGCATGGCGAGCGCCACCGTCGCCTGGTTCACGGCGGCCTTGGTCGCGTAATAGGCGAAATAGGGATAGCCGACCCAGCGGATCGCGGCGATCGAGGAGATGTTGACGATCGCGCCGC
>CALRYW010000034.1:0-45873 GCA_943372485.1 Allobosea thiooxidans | reverse complement strand
ATCGCGCCGCCGCCGCCGGCCAGCATATGCGGGATCACCGCCTTGGAGCAGCGATAGACCGGGCCGAGATTGAGGTCGATCGCGGCCTGGAACTGCTCTTCCGACAATTCGACCGGCCCGCCCATATGGGTCACGCCGACATTGTTGTGGAGGATGTTGATGCGCCCGAAGCGCGTCATCGTCGCGGCGACGGCCGAGTCGATCGAGGCCTGTCGGGTGACGTCGGCGGCCAGCGCGATGGCGACGCCGCCCTCGCCATTGATGATCGCCGCGGTCTCCTCGGCCGCCGCCTGGCTGATGTCGATGCAGGCGATGCGGGCGCCCTCGCGGGCGAAGGCGACGGCGGCTGCCTTGCCGTTGCCCCAGCCCTCGCCGGAGGAGCCGGCGCCGAAGACGACGGCGATCTTGCCCTTGAGGCGGTCGGCCATGGTGGACTTCTTTCGTCTCGCGGTGGAACCGCGCCGTCATGCTCGGGCTCGACCCGAGCATCTCCCTCAGGAGATTCTCGGGTCTGCGCTGCGCTTCGCCCGAGAATGACGGGCGCGGTCGTCGAAGGCTCTCAGCTCAGCGAGCCGCCGACGGCCTTCTCGAGGATCGCCCAGGCCTCGTCGCCATACTTCTTCTTCCACTCGGCGTAGAAGCCGGCCTTGCGCAGGGCGTCGCGGAAGGCCTCCGCCTTGGTCTCGTTGAAGACCATGCCCTTGGACGTCAGGTCGTCGCGCAGGCCGGCATTGAGCTTGGCGACGTCGGCGCGCTCCAGCTCGGCGGCGGCGTTGAGGTTCTTGGCGACGATGGCGCGCAGGTCGTCGGGCAGGCGCTCCCAGGCGCGGCGGTTGCCGAGGAACCAGAAGCCGTCCCACATGTGGTTGGTCAGCGAGCAGAACTTCTGCACCTCGAACAGCTTCGCGGTCGAGATGATCGCCAGCGGGTTTTCCTGCGCGTCGACGATCTTGGTCTGCAGCGCGGTGTAGACCTCGGCGAAGTTGATGCTGGCGGGGGCCGACTGGAAGGCGGTGAACATCGAGGTCCAGAGCGGCGAGACCGGCACGCGGATCTTCAGGCCCTTGAGGTCGTCGGGGGTGCTGATCGGGCCCTTCGACGAAGTCATCTGGCGGAAGCCGTTGTCCCAGATCTTGTCCATGACGACGAGGTTGGCCTTGCCGATCTGGCCGCGCACATAGGCGCCGAGCTCGCCGTCCATCGCCTTCCAGACCGCGTCGTAGTTCGGGAAGGCGAAGCCGATGCCCGAGACCGAGGCGTTGGGCACCAGGGTCGAGAGGATCAGCGGCGAGAGCGTGAAGAACTCGACGCCGCCGGAGCGGACCTGGCTCAGCATGTCGGTGTCGGAACCGAGCTGGTTGTTCGGGAAGATCTGGATGACGACGCGGCCCTTGGTCTCGGCCTTGATCTTCTCCACCGCCTCATTGGCGCGCAGATTCAGGGGGTGCGCCAGCGGCAGGTTATTGGCGTATTTGTAGGTGAATTCAGGCGTCTGCGCCAAGGCGGAACCGATGTGGAAGGTGCCGATCGCCGAGGTGGCGGCGGTGCCCTGGAGCAGGGTGCGGCGTGAGATGGTCATGGTCGTTTCTCCCTGTGGTTTCTGGTGGCGTTTTGGTCTGACGAACGAAGGGTGTTGCGGCGGCTTCCTCACAGCACCCAGGTCGAGAGGCCGGGCACGAAGGCGATGACGAGCAGGCCCGCGAGCAGCGCGATCAGATAGGGCCAAATCGCGCCCATCGCCTCGTCGGGCGAGACGTTGCCGATCTTGCAGGCGATGTAGAAGCCGATGCCGATCGGCGGCGTCATCAGGCCGATGTTCATCGCGGTGACCACCACCATCGAATAATGCACGTCGTTGATGCCGAGGCTCTTGGCGATCGGGAACATCAGCGGCGCCATCAGCACGATGGCGGGCAGCCCCTCGAGCACGCAACCCAGCACCAGGAACACGACGATCGTCACCACCATGAAGGTCAGCCAGCCGCCGGGCAGGCCAGTCATGAAGGTCGCGAGGTCGCGGGCGAAGCCGGTCTGGGTCAGGGCCCAGGCCATGGCGAGCGCGGTGCCGAGGATCATCAGGATGGCGCCCGAGAGAGCCGCCGTCTCGACGAACATCGCGTAGAATTTGCGCCGGCTGATGCCGCCATAGAGCACCATGCCGATGATCAGCGCGTAGAGCACCGCGATGGTCGAGACTTCCGTGGCGGTGGCGACGCCGCCGCCGACCGCTGCGCGGATGATGAAGGGCAGCACCAGGGCGGGGCCCGCGATCAGCGCGGTCTTGCCGATGACGGAGAGCGAGAGCCGGCGCACGCCTGCGAGGTCCTCATGGCGCGCCTTCCAGCGCGCGAGGATGGCGAGGGCCAGCAGCAGCACCATGGCGATGGCGAAGCCGGCGTTGAACAGGCCGGCGATCGAGACGCCGGCGACGGAGCCGAGCACGATCAGCACGATCGAGGGCGGCACCGTGTCGGCCATGGCCGCGCCGGTGGAGAGCAGCGCGATGAGTTCCTTGGGCTTGTAGCCGCGCCGCTTCATCTCCGGGAAGAGCGCGGGCGCCACCGTCGCCATGTCCGAGACCTTCGAGCCGGAAATGCCCGAGACCAGGAAGAGCGAGCCGAGCAGGACATAGGACATGCCGGCACGGACATGGCCGAGCATGGAGGCGAGGAAGTCGACGATCGCCTTGCCCATGCCCGTCGCATCAAGGATGCAGCCGAGCAGCACGAAGATCGGCACCGAGAGCAGGATGATGCTCGACATGCCCTCGTCCATGCGGCCGACCATCACCAGCATCGGCACATTGGTCGAGAAGATGAGGAAGCACAGCGTGCCCATGCCGAAGCAGAAGGCGATCGGCACGCCGGCGACGAGGCAGAGCGCGACGACGACGACCAGGAAGATCAGGATGTTGCCGTAGCCCAGCCCTTTCAGCGTTGGCGTCAGCCACCAGAAGGCGGCGCCAATGGCGAGGATCAGCGCCGCCGCCAGGACGAGATCGCGCAGCGTCGAGGTGCGCCAGGCGTGGCGCAGCGCCAGCAGCGACATCAGGACGATGCCGGTGGCGAGCGCCGAGACGCGCCAGCTGTTGGGAATGTTGAGCGCGGCGGAGGTGACGTAGCTTTCCTCGATCGCATAGTCGATCGCCGGGTAAATCATCGCCAGCAGGAAGGCGGCGACGACGAGCAGCGCGAAGCTGTTGGCGAAGCCGCGCAGGCGCTCCGGCACCATGCCGATGAAGAGCGTCAGCCGCAGATGCTCGTTGCGGTCGATCGCGATCGCCGAGCCCAGCATGGCCAGCCAGAGAAACGAGATCGAGGCGACCTCGTCGATCCAGATCACCGGCAGCGAGAAGACGTAGCGCGAGGTGACGCCGAGCAGCAGGACGCCGATGATGAGCGCGACAAGGCCGGCGGCGACCGCCTCGACCGGGCGCATGAAGGGCGAGCCCGGGCGGACGTCCTCGAGCTCCGCGATGGTCTCGGGCAGAGCGATCCTGTCGGCGACGTCGACCATGGCGACGCTCAGCGCCTGCGGCGCGCGACGGCCAGGCCGGCCGGCGGCGTCCCGGTTGCGAGCGTGGGGCCGGACCCGTCACAGGGCGCCTGCATCGACATTGGTTCGTCCTCCCGTCGCATCGATCTTCTCTCGCCTGTCGGGCGGCCGCCGATGCGGTCCACATTGTGATCAAGATCACTGTGGATCGGGCCGGAGATTACACAAGGTAAGCCGCATTGCAATCGGCAATCAGGCGAACTAGGCTGAAGGCATAAAAATCAGGTCCATATTATGGATCTTGGGTGAGGATGCCAGGGTGGCAGGAAGCGACGAGGCACGGGCCGGGATCTCCGGCTCGCAGAGCGTGGACCGCGCGCTGCAGCTGCTCGCGCTGATCGGTCGCGAGCCGGCGGGCGGGTTGCCGCTGGTCGAGATCGTCGCTGGCAGCGGGCTGAACAAGCCGACCGCACGCCGGCTGCTGCTGGCCCTGATCCGGGCAGGCCTCGTCGAGCAGGAGCCGCGGACACGCCATTACTGCCTCGGCGAGGAGGCCTTCGTGCTCGGCGTGTTGGCGGCGCGCCGGCACGGCCTGCTCGAGCTCGCGATGGAGAGCCTGCGCCGTCTCGCCGCCGTGACGATGGACACCAGCTTCCTCTCCGTGCGGCGCGACCACTACTGCGTCTGCCTGCATCGCGAGGAGGGCACCTATCCGGTGCGCACCCATGCGCTGCAGATGGGCGACCAGCATCCGCTCGGCGTCGGCGCGGGCTCGCTTGCCCTGTTGGCGGCGTTGCCCGACGACGATGTGGACCGCCTCCTGGCCGCCAATGAGCCCGCCTTGCGTGCCCGCTACCAGGGGTTTGCGCCGGAGATCCTGCGCGACGATCTCGAGCTTGCCCGCCAGCGCGGCTTCGCCCTCAACCCCGGTCGGCTCGTCGCCAGCTCCTGGGGCGTCGGCATGGCCTTTCGCTATCCGGACGGGCGCGTCGCCGGCGCGCTCAGCCTGGCGGCGATCGACAGCCGCATGGCGCCAGAGCGACAGGACGAACTGTCCGGTCATCTGCGCGCCGAGGTCACGCGGATGGAGCGGCTGCTGGCGGAGATGTTCGTGCCGGGCCGCAAGGCCGCGGACCGGGCCGGGCGCATCACCGCACCGGCGCTCGAGGCGAGGCGGGCCTGATGGCAGAAAGCCGCTTCATCTTGCCCAGCCGACTGTCGAGGTGTGGGTCATCCCGGACAAACCGCGTCAGCGGCGCCGATCCGGGACCCATTCCTGAACCGTTCCGGCATGGGTCCCGGGTCTTCGCTGCGCTGTGCCCGGGACGACGGCGCCCTATCGCCCTGGAGAGATTGATATGAGCGAACAGCAAACCTCCGCCCCCGCAGGCGGCGTTGCGCCGATGACGCGACGGGTGATGAATCTCGGCCATATCGTCGCGCAGAACGGGCGGCGGCTGGCGGCGCACCCGGCCTTCGTCTGGGGCGATCTGACGCTGAGCTGGGCCGATCTCGATGCGCAGGTCTCGGCGCTGGCGGCGGGTTTGAGGGCGCGCGGCATCGGCAAGGGCGACCGCATCCTGGTGCATTCCAAGAACTGCGACGCGATGTTCGTCTCCATGTTCGCGACCTTCCGGATCGGTGCGGTCTGGGTGCCCACCAATTTCCGGCTGCTGCCGGACGAGGTCGCCTATCTCTCGACCTCCTCGGGCGCCAAGGCGTTCCTCTGCCATGGCGACTTCCCCGACCATGCGGCGGCCGTGGCGAAGGCGGTTCCGGCGCCGGAGTTCACCTGGCGGATCGGGCCTGGCGGCTTCGGCGAGGACGAGGTCGGCGCGGTGATCGCGCGGCACTTGGGCGAGCGCGTCGCGGATGTCGCGGTCGAGCATGACGATCCCTGCTGGTTCTTCTTCACCTCCGGCACGACCGGGCGCTCGAAGGCTGCAGTGCTGACCCATGGCCAGATGGGCTTCGTCATCACCAACCATCTCTGCGACCTCGTGCCCGGCACGACGGAGGCCGATTGCTCGCTGGTGGTGGCGCCGCTCTCGCATGGTGCCGGCGTCCACCAGCTGATGCTGGCTTCGCGCGGGGCGGCCTCGATCCTGCTGCCGACCGAGCGCTTCGACATCGACGAGGCCTGGCGGCTGATCGCGCGCCACCGCGTCACCAGCCTGTTCACCGTGCCGACGATCCTGAAGATGCTGGTCGAGCATCCGGCCGTCGAGCAGCACGACCATTCGAGCCTGCGCTACGTCATCTATGCCGGCGCGCCGATGTATCGCGAGGACCAGAAGCGCGCGCTGGCGACGCTGGGCTCCGTGCTCGTGCAGTATTTCGGGCTGGGCGAGGTCACCGGCAACATCACCGTGCTGCCGCCCGCGCTGCATGTCGCGGAGGATGGGCCGGGCGCCCGCATCGGCAGCTGCGGCTATGCCCGCACGGCGATGCAGGTCCAGATCCAGGACGATGCGGGCGAGGAGGTCGCTGCGGGCGTGCAGGGTGAGATCTGCGTGATCGGGCCGGCCGTCTTCGCCGGCTATTACGACAACCCGGAGGCCAATGCGAAGTCGTTCCGGAACGGCTGGTTCCGCACCGGCGATCTCGGCCATATGGACGAGGAGGGCTTCGTCTACATCACCGGGCGCGCCTCGGACATGTACATCTCCGGCGGCTCGAACATCTATCCGCGCGAGATCGAGGAGAAGATCCTGACCCATCCCGCGATCGCGGAGGTCGCGGTGCTCGGCCTGCCCGATCCGGTCTGGGGCGAGATCGGGGTCGCGGTCTGCGTCTGCCGCGGTGGCGCGCAGGCGAGCGAGGCGGAGATCGCCGGCTTCCTCGCGGAGAAGATCGCCCGCTACAAGATGCCAAAGCGCTTCTTCTTCTGGGAGGCGCTGCCGAAATCCGGCTATGGCAAGGTGCCCAAGCGGCTGGTGCGCGACGAACTCGAGGCGCGCGGGCAGCTGGACTGGCTGAGGGGGCAGGGCTCGTGAGGCGCGTCCAGCAGCCCGGACCGGAGACGCCCGGCCGCATCCAATGGGCGGAGTGCCACGGCTTGCGCTTTCCCTTGACGCTGCAGCCCGGCCTGACGCTGCTCGAGGGCATCAGGCGCGGCTTCGCGGCGGCGGGCTTCGTCAGCGGGACGGTGAAGCTCGACGGGCTGGCGCTGTCGCCCTTCGCCTATGTGATGCCGGCGCTGTCGCAGACGCCGGAGCATGCCGCCTTCTACAGCGACACCTTCAGGCCCGTCGGCGTCGCCCGCATCGAGGTGGGCGCGATGACCTTCGGCCTGCGCGACGGCGCGCCCTTCTTCCACGCCCATGCGCTCTGGATCGAGGGCAACGGGCGGCGCAGCGGCGGCCATATCCTGCCCGACGAGACGACGGTGGCCGAGGCGATCACGCTGGCAGCGGTCGGGCTCGATGGGGCGGCCTTCCTCGGCGAGGTCGATCCGGAAACCAACTTCAAGCTGTTCGGGCCGAAGCCGGCCGAGCCCCTCGGCGCGACCCGCGAGGGCCGCTTCTTCGCGCTGCGCGTCAAGCCCAACATCGATGTCTGCGGGGCGCTGGAGGGCTTCTGTGCCGAGCGCGGCATCGCCCGTGCCACCATTCATGGCGGCGTCGGCTCGACCATCGGGGCGCGCTTCGCGGAGGGCGGGGTCGTCGAGAACTTCGCCACCGAGGTCGCGGTCACGGGCGGCCATCTCGCCGATGGCGGCGCGGGGCTGGAGGCGCGGATCGATGTGGCGCTGGTCGACTATACCGGGGCGATGGCCGCCGGCCGCTACCGGCGCGGCGACAACCCGGTGCTGATGACCTTCGAGCTGGTGCTGGAGGTGGGGTAGGGGGCAACGTCCCCATAGCCCTCATCCTGAGGAGCCGCGCAGCGGCGTCTCGAAGGATGTTCCAGATACCTCCGGAAACGCCTGGAGCATCCTTCGAGACGCGCCTTTGGCGCTCCTCAGGATGAGGGCTCTCTGGGAATGGGCGTCAGAGAACCCGCGCCTTCGCCGCCTCCATCTCCCTCAAATCCTTCCGCCGGATCTTCCCCGTCGCGGTCATCGGCAGTTCGGTGACGAACTCGACATGGCGCGGATACTGATAGGCGGCGAGGCGGTCGCGAACGAAGGCCTGGATCTCGGCGGCCAGCGCCGCCGACGGCGCGATGCCGGGCCGCGGCAGCACGAAGGCCTTGACCGCCTCGGTGCGGACCGGATCGGGCACGCCGATGACGGCCACCATCAGCACGGCGGGATGGCGGATGATGCAGTCCTCGATGTCGCCCGGCCCGATGCGGTAGGAGCCCGAGGAGATGATGTCGTCGTCGCGGCCCTGGAACCAGAGATAGCCGTCCTCGTCGCAATGGCCGGTGTCGCCGGTGAGGAGCCAGTCGCCGGCGAACTTTCGCGCCGTTTCCTCCGGCTGGCGCCAGTAGCCGAGCATCATCACCGGGTCGGGCCGGGCGACCGCGATCAGGCCGTGCGTGCCCGCCGGCAGGGGCTGCCCCTCGGGCGAGACCACCGCGACGCGGTGGCCGGGCACGGCGCGGCCCATCGAACCCGGGCGGATCGGAAAGAGATCGGCATTGTTGGCGACCAGCAGATTGGCCTCGGTCTGGCCGTAGAACTCGTTGACCGCAAAGCCGAAGGTCTCAGCGCTCCAGTCCAGCAGGTCGGCGCCGAGCGTCTCGCCGCCACTGCCGATCGAGCGCATCGAATAGCCGAAGCGGCGGGGATCGCGGACCTGGCGCATCAGCTTCAGCGCGGTCGGCGGCAGGAAGGCGTTGCGGACCCTGTGCCGTGCCATCAGTTCGAAGGCGGCTTCGGGGTCGAATTTGCGGGCGCGCGAGGCCAGCACGGGGACACCGAAACAGAGGCTCGGCAGCAGCACGTCGAGCAGCCCGCCGATCCAGGCCCAGTCGGCCGGAGTCCAGAACAGGTCGCCGGCCTGCGGGAAGAAGCCCTGTGGCATCTGCACGCCCGGCAGATGGCCGAGCAGGACGCGATGGGCGTGGAGTGCGCCCTTGGGCTTTCCGGTGGTGCCGGAGGTGTAGATGATCACGGCGGGATCATCGGCACGGGTCTCGACCGGGGTGAACGTGTCGGAGGTTTTCGCCATCTCCGCTACGAGGTCGAGCGTGCCGCCGGGACCGGGGCCGTCGACCAGGAGGATCAGCCGCAGCTCGGGCAGGGCGTGGCGGATCGCCTCGATCTTCGGCAGGTTTTCGGCATCCGTGATCAGCGCCGCCGCGCCGCTGTGCTGCAGCCGGTGCTCCAGCGCCTCGGGCCCGAACTGGATAAAGAGCGGCAGCGCGATGGCGCCCATCTTGTAGACCGCGAGATGCGCCATCGCGGTCTCGGGCCGCTGCGGCAGAAGGATGCCGACGCGCTCGCCCGGGGCGACACCATGGCCGCGCAGAAGATTGGCGATGCGGTTGGAGGCGCGCTTGAGATCGTCGAAGCTGATGGTGGCGACGCCATTCTCGCCGTCCTCATAGACCAGCGCGGGCTTGGCGGTGCCATCGGCATGGCGGTCACAGCAGGCGACGCCGATGTTGAACCGTTCGGGGATCTCCCAGCGGAACCGCTCGACGGTCTCGGCGTAGGTCGCGTGGCGCTGGAGCATCGGCCTCTTCGTTTCATCGTCCACCGGGATTAGACGGACGATGGAGAAGGTTCGCAAGAGCGGATGGACGCGCTCTACCGATCGTGACAAGAGCCCTCAACAACGTTATACGTTATGTATAACGTTGTTGAGGGCTCGCCATGAATGAGATCACCAAACCGGAGACCGATGCGGCAGCCATCCTGCAAATCCGCAAAATCGGCAATTCTCTGGGACTGATCCTGCCAAAGGAGTTGCTCGCGCAGCTCGACTTCGCTGAAGGGGACAAATTCCAAGTCGTCCTGCAGCCTGGGGGCGGCGTCCGGCTTAAGCCATATGATGATCTGCACGCGCGCACCATGGCAATCGCACGCAAGGCCATGAAACAATATTCGGGCGCGCTGCGCGAACTTGCGAAATGAACGCTGCGTCTGAGCCCACTTGGCTTATGCTAGAGGCGGTTGTCGATATCCATACGGAGCAGCTTGCCCTGTTCGGCGGGCCCGATGGCGTTCGCGATGTCGGCCTGCTTGAATCGGCGCTTACGCGCCCGAAGAACCGCTTTGCCTATGGCGAAAGCGACTTGGCGGCGCTTGCGGCGAGCTATGCCTTCGGCATTGCTCGCAACCACCCGTTTGTCGACGGAAACAAGCGCGTCGCGCTGCTTGCAATGGTCACCTTCCTCGGTCTGAACGGTGTCGCTCTTGCCGTTTCGAACGCGGAGGCCGCCGCCGCCATTCTCGCGCTCGCCGCCGGCGAGGTCGAGGAGGAGGGGCTGACGCGCTGGATCCGCGACAACTGGCCGAAGGATGCCGCTGTCTGATCATCCCGGTCTTGCCTCCATGGGATGGCGAGAGCGCGGCTGATACCTCGCAGGCACCCGGTGGCTCCCGATGACCCATGAGACATGCGGCCAGAACCCTGGTCCGCGACGACGACAGGACACCGGCCGGCCATGGCGACGACGAGCTGCGATGTCGTGATCCTCGGCGCGGGCCATAACGGCCTCGTCTGCGCGCACCGGCTCGCCCAGGCGGGGCTGTCGGTCACGGTTCTGGAGCGGCGCGGCGTCGTCGGCGGGGCGGCGGTGACCGAGACGTTTCATCCCGGTTTCCGTAACTCGACCGCGAGCTACACGGTCAGCCTGCTGCGGCCCGAGATCATCGCCGCGATGGAGCTGCACCGGCACGGCCTGCGCATCGTCGAGCGGCGCATGGCCAACTTCCTGCCGCTGCCGGATGGGCGCCATCTCGCGGCCGGGCCGGGCCGAACGGCGGCTTCCGTCGCCGCCTTCTCGACCCGCGATGCGCAGCGTCTGCCGGCCTATGAGGCGCGGCTGGAGACGGTCGCCGCCGTGCTGCGCGACCTTGTGCTGCAGGCGCCGCCCAATCTGGCTGAGGGCGGCTGGCTGGCGGCGCTGCCGGATCTGATCGACGCCGGCCGGGTGGCGCGGCGGCTGTCGCGGCTCGATCTCACCGCCAAGCGCGACGTGATCGACCTCTTCACCAAATCGGCCGGCGACTGGCTCGATGGCTGGTTCGAGAGCGAGCCGATCAAGGCGCTGCTCGGCTTCGATTCCGTCGTCGGCAACTATGCCAGCCCCTATACGCCGGGCTGCGCCTATGTGCTGCTGCACCATGTCTTCGGCGAGGTGAACGGCAACAAGGGCGCCTGGGGCCATGCCATCGGCGGCATGGGCGCGATCACGCAGGCGATGGCGAAGGCCTGCGCGGAAGCCGGCGTCGCGATCCGGCTCGACAGCCCGGTCGCGCAGGTGCTGAGCGAGAAGGGCCGGGCGGTCGGTGCGGTGACGGAGGCCGGCGATGTGGTGCGGGCGCGCGCGGTCGTCTCGAATCTCCATCCGCGGCTGCTGTTCTCCAAGGTCGATCCGGCGATCGTGCCTGCGGATTTCACCGAGCGGATGACGCGCTATGCCTCGGGCTCGGGCACCTTCCGGATGAATGTCGCGCTGTCGGAGCTGCCGCGCTTCACCAGCCTGCCGGAACCCGGCGACCATCACACTGCCGGCATCATCATCGCGCCGAGCCTGGCCTATATGGACCGCGCCCATGCGCAGGCGCGTCTCTCAGGCTGGTCGCAGGAGCCGATCGTCGAGATGCTGATCCCCTCGACGCTCGACGACACGCTGGCCCCGCCCGGCAGCCATGTCGCGAGCCTGTTCTGCCAGCATGTCGCGCCGGTGCTGCCCGACGGGCTCGACTGGGATTCCTGCCGCGACAGGGTCGCCGATCTGATGATCGAGACGGTCGATCGCCATGCGCCGGGCTTCAAGGCCTCGGTGGTCGGGCGGCTGGCGCTGGGGCCGGCCGATCTGGAGGCGCGCTTCGGGCTGGTCAGCGGCGACATCTTCCATGGCCGGCTGACGCTCGACCAGCTCTTCTCGGCCCGCCCCGTGCTCGGCCATGCCGACTACCGCATGCCGGTGCCGGGGCTCTATCTCTGCGGCTCAGGCGCCCATCCCGGCGGCGGCGTCACCGGCGCGCCGGGGTATAATGCCGCGACGGCCGTGCTGGTCGACCGGCGCCGCAAGAGGTTCTGAGGGCCGATCCGGGCCGGTGCGCCTTTCGCGTGCGGTGAACCAATGCTGGTCCAGTGGCGGAGATGGTGGGCTGGTCGAGGCCGCCGGAGGGCGTGAGGGCGGAGTTGCCGGGACGGCAGGTGTGTCGATGGCCGTTGTGACCGCGCCAAACGCAGAAATTGGTAGCCCATCACGCAGCAGACGTTTGGTGAGGCACAGCGGCTCACCGGCCGGCGGCCTGCTCTAAAGCCTTTACGTCCCCTTAGGTGACCATGCGGCACAGTAGCGGGGATGCATCGTGTTTCACCGACGAGAAGTTCAGATGTCGATCCTTGCGTGCCTCTCAAGCGGCGCAGAAACCGCGGGCCGTTCAGATCGAGGCATGTGCGTCGATTCAGAGCTTCAGACCGGTCGAAGAGCCTGGTGTAGGCTCCGGCCCCAACAAGCCGGGACGGGCGTCGGGCACCCGCCAGGAAGGTCGCCAATAGCCGCAGCGGCGATGCGGGCTGGGAGGAGTTCTGAAATGGTAATGTGGCATGACTAACGTCGTTGCGCAGCGTGTCGATCAAGACGATCTTGCTGATCGCGTCGTCGCGGCGATGCGCCTACACAGATCGCCAACCTATCCTCGGGCCTTTGAGCTCTGGTATGCGCATCTGTCGGGCGCAGTCCCGGCGCTGAGCGCAGAATTGCAACAGGTTCTGGACAGCGGCGGCTTCGTCGGCGCGACGATCATCGACGGCCTGTACAATCGATATGTGGGCAGCGAGCATTTCGCTCAGAAGGCGAACCGGACCAGTTCTCAAATTCTGGACGAAATCGCCACGCTGACCCACCAAATCAACGAGGCCTTGGACGCGAGCGAGCGCTATCACGGCGAAATCTCTGCCCTCTCGGAACAAGGCCCATCTTCGGCGGATCGACCCATGCTCCGCAAATGGGTTGAGGCCCTGGTCCTATCGACCCGCAACGAAGTTGCCAGCAAAACGAAGCTCGAACTGCAGTTGCGCGACAGTTCACGGGAGATTCGTAACCTCCGAGACGCGCTCGAAACCACCCGGATCGAGGCACAGACGGACGCGCTGACGGGTCTCGCCAATCGGCGGCATTTCGAGGAGACGCTGCAGCAGTGTTTCGAGGTTGCGACATCGGACGGCAATCCTCTCACCTTGGTCATTGCCGACGTTGATTACTTCAAGCGCTTCAACGACGATCACGGTCATGCCACAGGCGATCAGGTTCTGCGGCTGGTCGCCCACACCATGACGGAGCACATGGTCGATCGCGCTGTCATCACGCGCTTCGGTGGCGAGGAGTTTGCCATCATCCTGCCCGATACAAACCTGAATGACGGAAAGCTCTACGCAGAAGCCGTTCGGCAGGCGCTGTTGAAGCGCGAACTGATCAAACGGTCCACCAATGAGAAACTGGGCCGGATCACGATCTCATCTGGCGTCGCGGCCTATAAAATGGGAGACACCCCAACTTCGTTGATCGAGCGCGCAGACCAGGCTCTATTGGCTGCCAAGCGCACCGGGCGAAATCGAACAGTCACCCAGGACGCGCTCACCCGGTAATCATAAATGTCCGAACACGGCCGTTCGGCGCAGCGAATTTCGGATCGGCAATCGCTTGTGCCTATCCGGGTTGCCGAGCGCTGCGGCGTTACATGCGCGAAAACCGAGGAGGCCGCGATGACCGTGCAGGGTTTTCAGTTTGCAGTGACTTCCCGGACGCAGCCCGGCGTCCAGGTTTTTGTCGTGGCGGCAGCGACGCAATCCAGCGCTGAGCGGATTCTTCAGCGCGACCAATCGCTGGCCGCGGGATCGACGATCGAAATCCAGCGACAGTTGACGGCTGATGCACTAGCAAAATACGGCCTCGCGTCTGGAGGAGTGATCAAGATCCGCTAGGCGCGCTTTGGCGGCTATGAGGGGCTGCACAAGATCGATTGGGACAGCTTCGGCTGCTCGCCGCCGTCCTCAGCGGGTTGCCGGGGAGCCGACGTTCGAGGCGGCGGCTATGGACCATCTCCGGAAGCTCAGTCTTACGCGCGACTGGCAGCACCATTCCGCTTTTGCCCAGAAACAGCCAGTCGCGAATGCCTGAGCTGGGCGGCCGGCCAAGCCGACAGCCTCCCGCCTCCACGAGACCACCCGCCGCATTGGTGTCCCGTCGCCGCCACCCTACATGTGAAGCGCCGACACCCGCCGAAAGCGCCCCGCCCCATGTCCGACCGCGACTCCGAAGCCAACCGCTTTTCTGCCCGGGCAGTGCGCTATGCGCGTGTCGGGGCCAATGTCGGCGGGGTGGCGGCGCGGATCGCGGGCGCCCGGCTGTTCGGGATGGAGGGGCGCAACGCCTCCAATGCCGAGGCGCTGGCCAAGGCGCTGGGCGGCTTGAAGGGCCCGATCATGAAGGTGGCGCAGCTCGTTGCCACGATTCCCGATGTGGTGCCGCCGGAATATGCCGCCGAGCTGCAGAAGCTGCAGTCGCAGGCGCCGCCGATGGGCGCGGCCTTCGTCAAGCGCCGGATGATGGCGGAGCTGGGCGCCAACTGGCGCGCGCGCTTCGGCGAATTCGATCTCCAGCCGGCGGCGGCGGCCTCGCTCGGGCAGGTGCATCGCGCCACCACGCTGGAGGGCGTCGCGCTCGCCTGCAAGCTGCAATATCCGGACATGGAATCGGCTGTGGAGGCCGACATCTCGCAGCTCGACATTCTGTTCGCGCTGCACCGGCGCATGGACCCGGTGATCGACACCAGCGAGATCGCCAAGGAGATCGGCGCGCGCGTCCGCGAGGAGCTCGACTACCAGCGCGAGGCCAAGCACATCGCGCTCTATCGGGAGGTGCTGGCGCAGACGCCGGAGATCCGCGTGCCGGCGCTGGAGAGCGCGCTCTCGACCAAGCGGCTCCTGACCATGCACTGGCTCGAGGGCGACGGCATCCTGAACCATAAGCAGGACGAGCAGCAGGCGCGCGACCGAATCTCGACGGCGATGTTCAAGGCCTGGTGGCGGCCCTTCAGCCATCACGGCATCATCCATGGCGACCCGCATCTGGGCAACTACACCGTCTTCTCTGAGGACGGCGCCCCGCAGGGCATCAACCTGCTCGATTATGGCTGCATCCGCATCTTCCCGCCGTCCTTCGTGGGCGGCGTTGTCGATCTCTATCGCGGCCTGCTGGAGGGCGACGAGGCGCGCGTCGTCCATGCCTATGAGGTCTGGGGCTTCAAGGGGCTGACCAAGGAGCTGGTCGACACGCTCAACATCTGGGCGCGCTTCATCTACGGGCCGCTGCTGGAGGACCGGACGCGCCGCATCGCCGAGGATGTCAGCCCGGCGGAGTATGGCCGCCGCCAGGCCTTCGAGGTGCATCAGGCGCTGAAGAAGCGCGGGCCGGTGACGGTGCCGCGCGAATTCGTCTTCATGGACCGCGCCGCGATCGGGCTCGGCGGCGTCTTCCTGCATCTCGACGCGGAACTGAACTTCCACCGGCTGTTCGAGGCGGAGATCGAGGGTTTCCAGATCGAGACGGTTGCGGCCGATCAGGCCTCCGCGCTGGCGCGGGCGGGGCTGGTCGCGACGGCTTAGTCTGTCTCGCGTTTTTCCACCCGCGCGGTCATCCCGGACAAGCGGCGAAGCCGCGCCGATCCGGGATCCATGCCGGAGCTTTTCCGGATCAGCGTTCCGGCATGGATCCCGGGTCTCCGCTGAGTTCATCCTTGGGCCGATCGTAGATCGGACCCGAGGGCTGCGCCCGGGATGACGGCGCGGGGTTGTTTCCGTCCGAATAAGGGCCCTTTCCCGATTCGGCGCTTGCTTGTGCGGCGGTGGGCGGTCTAGATCGCGCGCTTCCCGTCCAGCGTTTCCGGAAGCGCTCCCCGCCATGGCCACCACCTCCGCGCCCGTCGCCATCATCATGGGCAGCCAGTCCGACTGGGCGACCATGCGCCATGCCGCCGAGACGCTCGATGCGCTCGGCATCGGCCATGACGACCGTATCGTCTCCGCCCACCGCACGCCGCAGCGCATGGTCGCATTCGCGACCGGCGCCAAGGCGGAAGGCTTCAAGGTGGTGATCGCGGGTGCCGGCGGCGCGGCCCATCTGCCGGGGATGACGGCGTCGCTGACGCCGCTGCCGGTCTTCGGCGTGCCCGTCGAATCCAAGGCGCTGTCGGGGCAGGATTCGCTGCTCTCGATCGTGCAGATGCCGGCCGGCATCCCTGTCGGCACGCTCGCCATCGGCCGGGCCGGCGCGGTCAATGCGGCGCTGCTGGCGGCGGCGGTGCTGGCGCTGTCGGATGAGGGCCTGGCTGAGCGGCTCGATGCCTATCGCGCCCGCCAGAGCGCGGCGATCGCGGAACGCCCGGCAAAGGACGAGGCGTGAGCGCGCCGGTGGTCGAGGGCGTGCCGTTCGAGGGACTCGCGCCCGGCGCCGTGCTGGGCATCCTCGGCGGCGGCCAGCTCGCCCGGATGATCGCGCTGGCAGCCGCCGATCTCGGCGTCGCCAGCCATATCTTCGCGCCCGAGCCGGAGAACCCCGCCTTCGACGTGGCGGCGGCGAAGACCGTGGCGCCTTACGAGGATGAGGCGGCGCTCGCCCGCTTCGCGGATGCCGTCGATGTCGTGACCTATGAATTCGAGAATGTGCCGGCGGCGACGGCGGCCTTCCTCGCAGCCCGCAAGCCGCTGCATCCGGGCGCGCATGCGCTGGCGGTGACGCAGGACCGGCTGAGCGAGAAGCGCTTCATTTCCGACCAGGGCCTCACCGTCGCGCCCTTCCGCGCCGTGGATTGCCTGGCCGATCTCGAGGCCGCGGCCGCCGCGCTCGGGCGGCCTTGCGTGCTGAAGACACGCCGCTTCGGCTATGACGGCAAGGGCCAGGTCAAGATCCTGCCCGGGACCGATCTCGCGGAAGCCTATGAGGCGATCGGCCGGGCGCCGGCGGTGCTGGAAGGCTTCGTCAGCTTTGCGCGCGAGGTCTCGGTGGTCGCGGCGCGCGGGGCGGATGGCAGCTTCGCCGCTTTCGACCTCTGCGAAAACGAGCATCGCGACCACATCCTCGCCTTCACCCGCATTCCTGCGCAGGTCTCGGCCGCGACGGAAGCCAGCGCCATCGAGGCGGCGCGGCGAATCGGGGCGGCGCTCGGCTATGTCGGCGTCTTCGCGGTCGAGATGTTCATCGTCGACGAGGGGTCAAGCGAGAGCGTCGTCGTCAACGAGATCGCGCCGCGGGTGCACAACTCCGGTCACTGGACCAGCGAGGGCGCCCAGACCTCGCAGTTCCACCAGCATGTGCGCGCCGTCTGCGGCTTCCCGCTCGGCTCGGCCGCCCGCCGCGGCCGTGTCGAGATGGAGAATCTGATCGGCGATGCGGCGCTGCGCTGGCGCGAGCTCCTGGCCGAGCCGGGCGCACATCTGCATCTCTACGGCAAGCGCGAGGCCCGTCCGGGGCGCAAGATGGGCCATGTCACGCGGGTTGTCCCCGAACCGGGCTGAAGCCTCCTTAGAGCACCCGCTGCAGCGGCTCGCCGCGGGCGAGCCAGAACGCCTTGAGCGGGCCCGGGACGATGCCCAGCTTGCGGTAGAGGAACAGGGCGAAGGCGCCGGGCTCGGCGCCGCCGCTGGCGCGATAGGGCTCCATCAGCCGCTCCAGCACGATCTTGCGATGGCGCTGGCGCGCGGCCGGTCGCAGGGCCGATGGCGGCGTCTGCATGATCAGCTGCACCAGCCGGTCGAGGATCGCCTCGTCGGTCGTGCCGGCGAGGCTGGCGAGATCGGCCTCCAGCACCGCATGCTTGGCCTCGAGGAAGGTCGCGCCCTTGGCATAGGCCTGCTCGACCCGCGCCCAAGCGGGAATCGCGAGGTCGTTGGCGAGAATCATGATGCGCCGTTCGGCCTCGGAATCATGGGGCTGTTCGGGGGCGGCGTTCGTCATCGATTTTCCCGGTTTGGCGGCGTGGACAGCCGCATGCTTTTCTGTTATCCGCACGATCCTTCGAAGGGTCTGCTTCGCCGATCCTCCGTTCACCCTTATTAGACCAACCCGCTAAAGACGGACACTCACGTGCAGGTTCTCGTTCGCGACAACAACGTCGATCAGGCTCTCCGCGCTCTCAAGAAGAAGCTGCAGCGCGAAGGCGTCTTCCGCGAGATGAAGCTCCGCGGCCATTACGAGAAGCCCTCCGAGAAGAAGGCCCGCGAGAAGGCGGAAGCCGTTCGTCGCGCCCGCAAGCTGCAGCGCAAGAAGCTCCAGCGCGAAGGCCTGCTGCCGGCGCCGGTGAAGCCGAAGCGCCCCTGATCTCGCCAGGGCTGCGGCGTTTCGCCCGCCCTCGACGATCCGACAAGAGACCCGACTGCGCCTGGAGCCGTCTCCGGGCGCTGTTGCTTTTCCGGCGGCGTTAACCAACTCTTGTCACAAGCGGGCGCTTTCCTCAGCGGAGCGCGGTCGGTTGGGGAGCGCGACCAGGCGGCGTCGATCCGGATGGATCGGCGCGGCGGACGAGGCACGAAACCGGACCGATGAGGCGAAGCATGATGCGTGGCAGGAACTGGCTTGCAGCGGCGGGCCTGGCGGTGGCGCTGGCGGGCTGCGACACCGTTTCGACCATGACGGCCCAGCCGATCGCCGAACTCGACACCGCCTCTGCGGCCGAGGCCAGCGTCAACATCGGCTCGTTGAGCGAGGTCATCAACCGCAATCCCAACGATCCCGGCGCCTACAACACGCGCGGTGCGGCCTATGCCCGCGTCGGCCGCTTCTCGGATGCGATCGCCGACTTCACCAAGGCGGTGCAGCTCGATCCCAATCTCGCCGCGGCCTACACCAATCGCGGCCTGGCGCTGCGCCAGAGCGGCCGCAACGAGGCGGCGCTGGCCGATTTCAACAAGGCGACCAGCGTCGCGCCGAACTATGCGCCGGCCTTCATCGCCCGGGCCAATCTGCTGCGGGCCCAGGGCAACAGCCCGCAGGCGCTGGCCGACCTCAACACCGCGATCCGCCTCAACCCGGAATCGGCGGAAGCCTTCCACGCGCGCGGGCTGGTCTATCAGCGCGAGGGCCAGCACCAGTATGCGATCTCGGATTTCGACTCGGTGATCGACCGCAATCCCTATAACGCGCCGCCCTATATCGCCCGCGGGCAGAGCCTGAACGCTGTGGGCAAGTATGATTCGGCGCTCGAGGATTTCACCGCCGCGCTCAATGTCGACAACCGCAACGCCGATGCCTGGGCCGGCCGCGGCTTCGCGCAGGAAAAGCTCGGCCAGAAGTCGGAAGCCTCGCAGAGCTACCAGCGGGCGCTGGGACTGGACGGCAACAATGCGGCCGCGCGTGCCGGGCAGGGGCGTCTCGGCGGCGGTGGGCTGTTCCGCAGCTGATCACTCGACGGTGCGGCTCTCCGCCGCCTGGACGGCCCCGCGCGTCACCTCGGCGAGGAAGCGCCGGACCTCCGGCAGCGAACCGTGCGCCGGCAGATCCTCATGCCCGCCCCTGGGGAAGCGCAGGAAGCGCTTGGGGGCGTTGGCGAGGCCGTAGAGAGCCTCGCCCTGGGCGAAGGGGATGACCCGGTCCCGCTCGCCATGCAGCACCAGCAGCGGCGCTCTGACGCGGCCGATCACCGCGTCCGACCGGAAGCTGTCGAGCATCAGCCAGGACACGGGCACGTAAGGATAGATTCCCTGCGCCACCGCGACGGTGGAGAGATAGGGCGCCTCCAGCACGATGGCGGCCAGCGGCGTCTCGGCGGCGAGCTTCAGCACCACGCCGGTTCCCAGCGATTCGCCATAGCCGACGAGCTGCGCGGCCCCGAAGCGCTCGGCGGCGAAGCCATAGGCGGCGCGGGCGTCGAGATGCAGCCCCGCTTCGCTGGGCCGCCCGGTCGAGCCGCCATAGCCGCGATAGCTGACGGCGAGGAGGCCGGTGCCGTCCTCCGTCAGGGCGCGGAAGCGGGCGACGCGGCCGGGGCTGCCGAGATGGCCGGCATTGCCGTGGAAATAGAGGATCACCGGCTTACCCGCGCGTGGCGGCACCGCCCAGGCCATGATGCGCTCGCCATCGGCGGCGGTCAGGGTCAGTTCTTCCGCCGCAGGGAGCCCGGCGGCGGCGAGGTCGGCCCGGGCCGGATTGCGCGGGAAGACCAGATCGCGCTGCCGAACGAAGAGCAGCCCGAGCAGGCCGACATAGACGGCGAGAGCAAGGCCGAGCAGACGGATCAGGATCATCATCGCAGCGCTTCTCCCCTAGCAAGGTGGCGATCGCGCGGCGTTCAGTCGAGAACCTTGACCATTTCGATCGACAGCTCCGCAAAGCCTGCGCGCCGATAGGCGCTCAAGGCGAGGTCGTTGCGCGGCAGGACCCCGAGCAGAATAACCTTGCGGCCCGCGGCGCGGGCGAAACGCTCGGCCTCCGCAAGCAGAGCCTGGCCGATTCCGACCTTTCGATGCTCGCTTGCGACGACGATGTTCTCGATATGCACATGGTCGCGCAGATGGTCATGGACATAGGGACCGGCTCGGCCGAGCTGCAACGCCAGATAACCGACCACACGGCCCTCGATATCGGCAACGATCTGCGCCCCGCCGGTCTCGCTCGCCTTCTCGGTATCGTCAGCCAAGCAAGCCGCCGCCGTATCGGGCCCGGTGGCGCGGTCGTCGCTTAGCGTCGCCTCATGATCGTTGAGTTCGCCGAGCAGGCCGAGCACGGCCTCACGGTCGCTCGCCAGCATTCTGCGGATGATCGTGCTCAAGGGTTGTCTCCAAACGAAAAAGACCGGCACGAGGCCGGTCTTTCGCAACAGGGCAGGCGAAGGCGCCTCAATGCGCCATCGCCTTGACGATGTCGTCGGTGACCTTCTTGGCGTCGCCGAACAGCATCATCGTGTTGGGGCGGAAGAACAGCTCGTTCTCGACGCCGGCATAGCCGGCGGCCATGCCGCGCTTGATGAAGAGCACGGTCTTGGCCTTCTCGACGTCGAGGATCGGCATGCCGTAGATCGGCGAGGTCTTGTCGGTCTTGGCGGCCGGGTTGGTGACGTCGTTGGCGCCGATGACGAAGGCGACGTCGGCCTGGCCGAATTCCGAGTTGATGTCCTCGAGCTCGAAGACCTCGTCATAGGGCACGTTGGCCTCAGCCAGCAGCACGTTCATATGGCCGGGCATGCGGCCCGCCACCGGATGGATGGCGTACTTCACCTCGACGCCCTCCTTCTTGAGAAGGTCGGCCATCTCGCGCAGCGTGTGCTGGGCCTGCGCCACCGCCATGCCGTAGCCGGGCACGATGATGACCTTGCCGGCGTTCTTCATGATGTAGGCGGCATCGTCCGCCGAGCCCTGCTTGACGGGCCGCGCCTCGACCGCACCACCGGCGCCGGCCGCGGCATCGTCGCCGCCGAAGCCGCCGAGGATGACCGAAAGGAAGCTCCGGTTCATCGCCTTGCACATGATGTAGGACAGGATGGCGCCCGACGAGCCGACCAGCGCGCCGGTGATGATCAGCGCCATGTTGCCGAGCGTGAAGCCGATGCCCGCGGCCGCCCAGCCCGAATAGGAGTTCAGCATCGAGACGACGACGGGCATGTCGGCGCCGCCGATCGGGATGATCAGCAGCACGCCGAGCGCAAACGAGACCGCGACGATCAGCCAGAAGACGACATGGCTCTCGGTTTTCAGGAAAATCAGCAACAGCACGACGAGCGCGATGCCGAGCCCGATGTTGATGCCGTGGCGCTGCGGCAGCATGATCGGCTTGCCGCTCATGCGCCCGTCGAGCTTGAGGAAGGCGATGATCGAGCCGGTGAAGGTGATCGCGCCGATGGCGACGCCGAGTCCCATCTCGAACAGGCTGGCGCCGCTGATGCCGCCGACCTTGCCGATGCCGAAGGCGCTCGGCGCATAGAGCGCGGCCGCCGCCACCAGCACCGCGGCGAGGCCGACGAGCGAGTGGAAGAAGGCGACGAGCTGCGGCATCTGCGTCATCTGGACGCGCTTGGCCATGAAGGCGCCGATGCCGCCGCCGATGGCGATGCCCGCGATGACCAGGAGCCAGCCCGAGAAGCCGGCCGGCGGGAAGAACACGACCGTGGTGGCGATGGCGATGCCCATGCCGACCATGCCGTAGAGATTGCCCTGGCGGGAGGTCGTCGGGTGCGACAGGCCCCGCAGGGCCATGATGAAGAGGACGCCGGCGACGACGTAGAGAAGGGCGGAGAGGTTCGCGGCCATCGGCGCTCAGCCCTTCTTCTTGTACATGGACAGCATCCGCTCGGTGACGAGGAAGCCGCCGAAGATGTTGACCGAGGCGAGGACCAGCGCAAGGAAGCCGAAGATCTTGGCCCAGACCGGGCCGTCGCCGAGCGCAGGCGCCGCCTCGACGCCGACCGCGAGCAGCGCGCCGACGACGATGACCGAGGAGATCGCGTTGGTGACCGACATCAGCGGGGTGTGTAGCGCCGGGGTCACCGACCAGACGACGTAGTAGCCGACGAAGACGGCGAGCACGAAGATGGCGAGGCGGAACACCGTGGGATCGACGAAGCCGCCCGTCGCGGCGCTGGCGCCAGCGGCGATGCTGTCGGCATGCTGGGCGGCGAGATCGGCGGCCTGCCTGGCCGCCGCGGCGACGGAGCGGGCCTGCTCGAGGGCCTGTTCGGGTGTCGGATTAGCCATTGGTGACGCTCCCCTCGACGGCCGGCACGGGCTCTGGTTCTGGCTTGGGCGCGGGCTTGGCCGCGAAATTCGGGTGGATCACGGCGCCGTCGCGGGTCAGGGCGGTGGCCTTGACCAGCTCGTCGTCCCAGTTCACCGCGACCTTCTTCTCGGCCTTGTCGATCAGCGTCTCGACGAAGGCGAGCAGGTTCTTGGCGTAGAGCTGCGAGGCGGTCGCGGGCAGGCGGCCGGGCACGTTGAGATGGCCGACGATCTTGACGCCGTTGGGCGTCACCACGACCTCGCCCGGCTTGGCGAGCTCGCAGTTGCCGCCGCGCTCGACCGCGAGATCGACGATGACGGAGCCCGCCTTCATGCTCTCGACCATGGCGGCCGAGATCAGCTTCGGGGCCGGGCGGCCGGGAATCAGCGCGGTGGTGATGACGATGTCCTGCTTGGCGATGTGGCTCGCCGTGAGCTCGGCCTGCTTGGCCTGGTATTCCCTCGACATTTCCTTGGCGTAGCCGCCGGCCGTCTGCGCCTGCTTGAACTCCTCGTCCTCGACGGCGAGGAACTTGGCGCCGAGCGATTCGACCTGTTCCTTGGTGGCGGGGCGGACGTCGGTGGCGGTGACGATGGCGCCGAGGCGCCGCGCGGTCGCGATCGCCTGCAGGCCGGCGACGCCGACGCCCATGATGAAGATGCGCGCGGCCGGCACGGTGCCCGCCGCCGTCATCATCATCGGCAGGGCGCGGCCATATTCGGCGGCGCCGTCGATGACGGCGCGGTAGCCGGCGAGGTTGGCCTGGGAGGAGAGCACGTCCATCACCTGCGCGCGGGTGATGCGGGGCATGAATTCCATCGCGAAGGCGGACACCTTGGCCTTGGCGAGCGCTGCGAGCGCGGCCTCGTTGCCATAGGGATCCATCGTCGCGACGACCAGCGCCCCGGCGGGCAGGCCCTCGATCTCGCTCTCGGCGGGACGACGGACCTTCAGCACGATGGCGGCGCCTGCCAGCGCGGCGGCCGCAGTGGCGGCGATCGACGCGCCCGCGGCCTCATAATCGGCGTCCGAGATGCCCGAGGCGAGGCCGGCTCCGGTCTCGACGACGACCTCGGCCCCGAGGCCCTTGAACTTGCGGACGGTCTCCGGCGTCACGGCGACGCGGGTTTCGGCCCCTTGCGTTTCGGCAGGCACGGCGATGCGCATTGCGGCGGAACCTCTCGGGCGCGGGTGCGGGGGTCAGTGCGAGGCGGGCAGGAGCAGCAGCGCCAGCATCAGCAGCCCAAAGGGAACCGCCGGCGCGCGCCAGCCGATCGACTTCGAGGCGATGCCCACGGCCGTGCCGACCAGCGTCAGCAGCGTGCCGATGATGGCGAAGCCCCAGGCATGCTTCGTGCCGCCGACCGCGAGGGCCGCGACGATGGCAAGGCAGGCGACCGTCCCGACCTCGGCGAAATGCACGAAGCCCTGATAGGTCCGCTCATGCTCGCGGTAGTCCATCTGCGGGATGTCGGAGGCGGGGTGTCCGTGATCGGCCATGGTCTGATCCCAAGAAAACGCTCGTCGCTTGCCTGTAGCGCACCTGCGGGAGGTCGGCAACGGAGGGCCGATCGCGCCCGGTCGCAGCGACGGGCCCCCTATCGGCGCGGCCCGGCTCCAATGCGAAGGAGCGGCTATGTAAATCGATTTAAATGGACGGTTGGGCGCTCGCCGATCGGCTCAGGCGATGATGTCGGGGGTGAGCGCGTCCTCGATCTGCGAGATCCGGTCCTTCAGGTAGAGCTTGCGCTTCTTCAGCCGCTGGACCTGGACCTGGTTGATCGCGCCGACACGCTCCAGCGCATCGATCGCGCTGTCGAGATCGCGGTGCTCCTCGCGCAGGCGGGCGAGTTCGGTGGTGAAGGCCTCAACCTCTTCCGGGCTCAGTTCAAATCCCATGGCCGTCCCATCATCGCCGCGATTGGCGGCGACTATGGTCAGAGGCCGGGCGCCCCGCAAGAGCGAGCGCAGCGCAGCCTTCGCGGCCTGTCGCATTCATGATGTCGCGGAAAGGCGTTGGTGACGATCACAGAATGTCATGCTTGCCCGGCACGAAACCGCCGCAGACGCGAAGCCGGCTCTATGTCACACTGCTTCCGTCAACCGCTCATCAGGAGGATCCAGATGTCGCTGCAGACCCATCTCGTCGAACTCGAACGCAAGCATCGTCAGCTCGAGGAAGCCATCGCCCAGGCCGTGGCCCGCCCCTCCTCCGACGATCTCACCGTGGTCGAGATGAAGCGAAAGAAGCTGCTGCTGAAGGAGGAGATCGAGCGCGTGCGGCAGACCATGCCGGACCGAACGCTGCATTGAGCGCCGGCCGAGCCCGCGGGCTCGGTTCGAGGTTGTGTCGAGATCGTCGCCGGCCCTCGCGGGCCGGCTTTTTTGTGGCCGCGCTCGGCGCGCGTCATCGGGCCGGAACTTCTGCCGGCCGCCCTTGTTGGGGCTGCACCACAGGCAGGATGACGAGACGATGCGGCCAAACCCCGATGCATTCTGGCGGCGTCCCGGCCCGGCTCCCGCGCAGCCTTTGAAGCCGCCGCAATCGCCGAATCACCATCGCAACGGAGCTGCGATGCTCTGGCGAGATCGCCTGCTACAACGACAGGGCCTTTTGGCGCGAGGGCCGGGCGGAGGTCACGCTGCCGCCGTCGACGACCAGCCCGGCCTGATCCGGCGCGGCCGGCGCGACGGAGTGTCAGTCCGCTCGCTCACAGCGCCTTCGCCATCTCGCGCAGCCTGAACTTCTGAATCTTGCCGGTGGAGGTCTTCGGAACCTCGGTGAAGACCACGATCCGCGGGCATTTGAACGCCGCCAGATGCTGGCGGCACCAGGCGACGATCTCGGCCTCGGTCGCCGTCTGGCCGGGCTTGAGTTCGACGAAGGCGCAGGGCGTCTCGCCCCATTTCTCGTCGGGCCGCGCGACGACGGCGGCGGCCTGGATCGCCGGGTGCTTGTAGAGCGCGTCCTCGACCTCGATCGAGGAGATGTTCTCGCCGCCGGAGATGATGATGTCCTTGGAGCGGTCCTTGAGCTGGATGTAGCCGTCCGGGTGGCGCACGCCGAGATCGCCGGTGTGGAACCAGCCGCCCGCGAAGGCGGCTTTCGTCGATCTGGCGTTCTTGAGATAACCCTTCATCACGACATTGCCGCGCATCATCACCTCGCCCATCGTGGCGCCGTCGCGCGGGACAGGCTGCATCGTCTCGGGGTCGAGCACGTCGAGCCCTTCCAGCGCGGGATAGCGCACGCCCTGGCGCGCCTTCAGCGCCGCCTGCTCGGGTGCCGGCAGGGCGTCCCAGGCCCGGTTCCAGTCGTTGACGACGGCGGGGCCATAGACCTCTGTCAGTCCGTAGAGATGCGTCACCTCGAAGCCGGCCTGCTTCATGCCGGCGAGCACGGCCTCTGGCGGCGGGGCTGCGGCGGTGAAGAAGGCGACTGTCTGCGGGAAGTCGCGGCGCTCCTCGGCGGGCGCGTTGAGCAGCGCCGACATCACGATCGGCGCGCCGCAGAGATGGGTCACGCCATGGTCGGCGAGCGCGTCGTACATCGCCTTGGCGCGGACCTGGCGCAGGCAGACATGGGTGCCGGCGACGAGCGAGATCGACCAGGGGAAGCACCAGCCGTTGCAGTGAAACATCGGCAGCGTCCAGAGATAGACCGGATGGCGGCCCATCTGCCCGGTGAGGATGTTCGAGGTCGCCAGCAGATTGGCGCCGCGATGATGGTAGACCACGCCCTTGGGGTCTCCGGTCGTGCCGGAGGTGTAGTTCAGCGCAATCGCGTCCCACTCGTCATCGGGCATCTGCCAACCGAAATCGGGGTCGCCGCCGGCGATGAAATCCTCGTACTCGACACTGCCGAGACGCTCGCCGGGGCCGTCATAGACGGGGTCGTCATAGTCGATGACGAGGGGCTTCGCCTTGCACAGCGCCAATGCCTCGTTGATCGTCTTGGAGAACTCGCGGTCGGTGATCAGGACCTTGGCCTCGCCATGGTCGAGCGAAAACGCGATGATCGCGGCGTCGAGGCGGGTGTTGAGCGTGTTGAGCACGGCGCCGCACATCGGCACGCCGTAATGGCATTCGAGCATCGCCGGGGTATTGGGCAGCATGGCGGCGACGGTGTCGTTCTTGCCGATGCCATGGCGGGCCAGCGCCGAGGCGAGGCGGCGCGAGCGGGCATAGAATTCGGCATAAGAGCGCCGCAGCGGGCCGTGGATGATCGCGATGTGGTCGGGGAAGACCGAGGCCGCACGCTCGAGGAAGGGCAGCGGCGTCAGCGGCTGGTGGTTGGCCGGGTTGCGGTCGAGATCGGTGTCGTAGGCGGATGTCGTCATGCGGTGTCCCCTCCCGTTCGGCTTAGCCTCTGCGGGCCTTCACCGTAATCCATCCCTTCGGCCGAGATCGCGCAAGGGCGAAGGCGTCGGGGCTATCCGAACAACTCGCTATGCGAGCCAAGGCGGACCAGCGTGAGGGTCATCTCGTCCATCTTGTAGATCAGGACGAGGTCGGGCCGAATGTGGCAGTCGCGATAGCCTTTCCAGGAGCCACCGAGCGGGTGGTCTACGTGTCTGGCAGGAAGCGGGCTGCCATTGGCGAGCAGTGTCAGGACCGGGACCAGGACGGCGTCGAGCTGCGGGTCGCCCCGTTTGATGCGCTTGTAATCGCGCTTGAAGGCCCCGGTCGGAATCGTCTGCCGCATGAATTGATGCCCTTGCCCATAGAGCGCTCGCTCCTTGGGCGTCCGCGGTTCTCCTTCGCTCTCAATCTGCCACGAGCCGCCAACGGCATCAAAGCACCGAGGGTTGACGTTCGGATGGGACAGGTCAATATGTGCTACGATGTAGCTACAAGTGGCGCGGTGGTCGCCCGGAGTATCACATGCACGGTGCCGAAATTGTCCGCGCCCGGATCGATCCCGATCTCAAGAAGCAGGCCACGCAGGTTCTCGACGAGATGGGATTGTCGGTTTCCGACGCGATCCGGCTGCTCATGGTCCGGATCGCCGCCGATCGGGCGATGCCGTTCGAGGTGCGCGCTCCGAACAAGGAGACGATCGCAGCGCTCGAGGAAGCCGAGCAACGCAAGCTGCCTGCCTTCACGAGCATCGACGCGCTCATGGCGGATCTGAACGACTGAACGCGCGCAGAGCCGTTTGCTGCTTTCACCGGTGAAAGCGCTCGCCCCTCAGCCGAGCCAGTGCAGCCCCCTCAGCCCGTCATAGGTCAGCTTCAGGCCGACCAGCAGCAGCAGGCCATAGATGATCCGGTAGAAGCGCTTGACCGGCACCTTCCGGACCAGCCAGACGCCCGCCACCGTCGAAACGATGGCGACCGGCAGCAGCGCCAGCGAGGCGGTCAGGTTGGCGGCCGTGAACTGGCCGAGCGCGATATAGGGGAAGACCTTGATGACGTTGATCAGCGCGAAGAAGATCGCCCCGGTCCCGACGAAGACGGCCGGGGCTAACCGCAGCGGCATGGTGTAGATCTGGTAGGGCGGCCCGCCGGCATGGGCGATCATGCTGGTGAAGCCCGAGAGCGCGCCCCAGAAGGTGCCCTGCGGATAGTTCGACCGTGTCGGCGGCCGCTCCGCCTGGCCGCCGGAGACGAGATTGCGCAGCGCGAAAACGACCGAGATCAGCCCGACCGCGAGAACGACGGCGCCATCCGCCACCCGCGCCGCCAGGAGATAGCCCGCGAAGATGCCGAGCGCGGCGCCAGGCAGGAGCGTCGCCAGCGTGCGGCGGTCGAAATCGCGGCGGTAGGACCAGACCGTGACGACATCTTGCGACATCAGCACCGGCAGCATGATCGCGGCCGCCGTCACCGGCGAGACGACCTGTGCCATCAGCGGCAGCGAGAGCAGGCCGAGTCCCGAGAAACCGCCCTTCGACAGCCCCATCAGGATGACCGCCGGCACCATGGCGGCGAAGAAGGCGGGGTCGAGCAGCATGATCGGGAGGGGTCCGAAAGGCGAAGGGCGGCGCTTGCGCCAGATCAACCGTGGCATCTCCCGAAGCGCGGTAGAAGATCAAGGGCGCAGGGGCGCCATGTGCGAAAGTCGCTCTCGACGGCACGCCACGCCTCTGTGAAGGGATGGCGACAACAAAAGGCGAGGGGAGGGTGCGATGACGGAGCAGGGCCGCTACGGCGAAGTCTATGGGCGCTGGCAGGCTGATCCGGAGGGGTTCTGGGCCGAGGCCGCGCAGGCGATCGACTGGATTTCGCCGCCGCAGCGCATCTTCGATGCCTCCCGGGGCGCCTATGGCCGCTGGTTCCCGGATGCGACCTGCAACACCTGCTTCAACGCGCTCGACCGGCATGTGCGCGACGGGCGCGGCGAGCAGCCGGCGCTGATCCATGACAGCCCGGTCACGGGCAGCAAGAGCGTCTTCACCTATGCGCAGATGCTCGACGAGGTCGGGGCGCTGGCGGCGGTGCTGCAGGATCTCGGCGTCGCCAAGGGTGACCGTGTCGTTCTCTACATGCCGATGGTGCCGGAGGCGGCCTTCGCCATGCTCGCCTGCGCCCGCATCGGCGCGGTGCATTCGGTCGTGTTCGGCGGGTTTGCGGCCAAGGAACTGGCGACGCGCATCGAGGATGCGACGCCCAAGGTCATCCTGGCCGCGACCTGCGGCATCGAGCCCAGCCGCGTCGTCGAGTACAAGCCGCTGCTCGACCAGGCGATCGAGCTTTCCGCGCATAAGCCGCAGACCTGCCTGATCCTGCAGCGGCCGCAGGTCGAGGCCTCGATGCATGCCACCCGCGACAAGAACTGGCGCATGCTGGTCGCAGCCGCCAAGGCGCAGGGGCGACGGGCCGAGTGCGTCCCCGTCGCGGCGACCGACCCGCTCTACATCCTCTACACCTCCGGAACGACGGGTAAGCCCAAAGGCGTGGTGCGCGACAATGGCGGCCACATGGTCGCGCTGAAATGGACGATGGACAATCTCTACGGCGTGAAGCCGGGCGAGGTGATGATCACGGCGTCGGATGTCGGCTGGGTCGTCGGCCACAGCTACATCGTCTACGCGCCGCTGATCCAGGGCGCGACCTCGGTGCTCTACGAGGGCAAGCCGGTGGGCACGCCCGATGCCGGCGCCTTCTGGCGGCTGATCGCCGAGCACAAGGCGGTCGTGCTGTTCACTGCGCCCACCGCCTTCCGCGCCATCCGCAAGGAGGACCCGCAGGCGACGCTGCTGCCGGCCTATGACCTGTCACGGTTCCGGGCGCTGTTCCTGGCCGGCGAGCGGGCCGACCCCGATACGCTGGTCTGGGCGCAGGACATCCTGAAGGTACCGGTCATCGACCATTGGTGGCAGACGGAAACCGGCTCGCCGATCGTCGGCAACCCGATCGGCCTGGAATTGCTGCCGGTGAAGCCGGGCTCCCCGACGGTGCCAATGCCGGGCTACGACGTGCAATGCGTCGACGAGGGCGGGCGGCCGCTGCCGGCGGGTACGATGGGCGCGATCGTGATCAAGCTGCCGCTGCCGCCCTGCGCCCTGCCGACTTTGTGGCAGGCCGACGAGCGCTTCGTCGAATCCTACCTCGCGGCCTTCCCGGGCTTCTACAACACCTCGGATGCCGGCTTCATCGACGCCGACGGCTATGTCTTCATCATGGGGCGCACCGACGACATCATCAATGTCGCCGGCCACCGCCTCTCCACCGGCGGCATGGAGGAGGTGCTGGCCTCGCATCCGGCGGTGGCGGAATGTGCGGTCGTCGGCATCCGCGACATGATCAAGGGCGAGCAGCCCTGCGGCTTCGTGGTGCTGAAATCCGGCATCACCCAGAGCCCGGATGCGGTCGAGCGCGAACTGGTGGCGCTGGTGCGCGAGAAGATCGGCCCGGTCGCCGCCTTCCGGCTGGCGCTGACGGTCGGGCGGCTGCCCAAGACGCGCTCCGGCAAGATCCTGCGCGCGACGATGAAGAAGATCGCCGATGGCGAGGACTACGCCATGCCCGCGACGATCGAGGACCCCGCCGTGCTGGACGAGATCGGGCTGGCGCTGAAGGCGAAGGGGCTGGGGTAGGGCTCCGGCGCGGATCGCCAGGCTAGAAGCCGATGGTCGCGCCGTTCCACCGGAGCAGGCGCTGCGGCCAGTCCAGCCGCATCAGATCCTCGCCGATGATCAGCGGCCCGGCATAGCCGCTCGCCCGAATCTCCTCCGCGACCAGCGCCGTTTCGGCGCCGGGCGGCACGATGTGGGTGATCGCCAGGGCTTTCGCACCGCTTCTGCGCGCCAGGTCGCCCACCACCTGCGGCGTCATGTGGTAGCTCTTCACGGCTGCGACGGTGGCGGCCGAGCGGATGCCGGCGACGACCGGCATCTGGCTCTCGACATAGACTTCGCTGACGAGCAGATCGCAATTCTCGGCGGCCTGCTCGAGCGTCGGGGTCAGGCGCGTGTCCCCGGAGAAAACGATCCGGCTCGGGCCGTCGCTCAGCGTCAACCCGAAAGCCGGCTCCACCGGCTTGTGGTCCACCAGGAATGCCGTCACGGAGAGGCCCTGGAGTCCGGCGACCGGCCCTTCCCGCAGTTCCTCGAAGACGACATCGAGTCCGCTGGCATCGGGACGCTGCTCGAAGGCGATGCGCAGGCGGCGCTCGCGCGCGAAGGCCTCGTACTGGTCCCGCAGATTGGCCAGTGCGGGGGCGGGCGCCAGCACCCGCCAGGGGCGGTTGCGGCCCTGATGCCAGGAGGAGATGACGAGCTGATAGAAGTCGACCAGGTGGTCGGAATGCTCGTGGGTGACGATCAGCAGGTCGATGTCGGCGCCGCGATGGCCGCTCGCCACGAGCCGTTGGCTGACACCCGAGCCGCAATCGATCAGCAGCTTGCAGCCGCCGGCCTCGACGAGATGCGAGGGACCGGCGCGCCGCAGGCTGACAGGCGGCGCGCCGGTTCCGAGAAAGGTGAAGGCTAGTCCGGCACTCATTCCGGCAAGGTGTCAGCGCGAGCCGTTCTCGGCAAGCCGCAGACGCCTCAGGCCTCGTCGTCCTCGTCGACCGGACGCTTCATCTGCTTGAGCTTGGCGAAGACGGAGTCGACGTCGATGGCCGCCTCTTCCTCGCGCTTGGGCTTGCCCATGTCGGCGAAGGTCTGGCTCAGCGGCGCGGGCTCCGGCGCCGTGGTCTCCTCGGCGGGCAGCAGGGTCGAGCCGATCTCGGCGACCATGGCCGGGCGGTCCTTGGCGGCGCGGCCGACCTCGAAATCGAGATCGATCTGCGAGCACAGACCGAGGCTGACCGGATCGATCGGCGAGAGCGTCTGGGCGTTCCAGTGGGTGCGGTCGCGGATCTGCGCGATCGTCGATTTGGTCGTGCCGATCAGGCGGATGATCTGCGCGTCCTTGAGCTCGGGATGGTTGCGCAGCAGCCAGAGGATGGCGTTGGGCCGGTCCTGCCGCTTCGAGACGGGGGTGTAGCGCGGCCCCTTCGTCTTCTTCATCTCGGGCACCTTGACCTTGCGCTCGGCGAGCTTGAGGTGGTGGGCCGGGTTGGCGGCGGCGCGCTCGAGCTCCTCGCGGGTGAGCTGTCCGGAGTTGATCGGGTCCATCCCCTTGATGCCGGCCGCGACCTCGCCATCGGCGATGCCGCGCACCTCGAGCGGGTGGAGTTTGCAGAACTCGGCGATCTGCTCGAAGGTCAGGGACGTGTTCTCGACCAGCCAGACCGCGGTGGCTTTCGGCATCAGCGGGGGTAACGACACGGGCTGTCTCCTGGAATCTCGGAATCCGGCGCTCGGCCGGGGCAACGTCGCGGACAATAGCTCTCGGGCGCCGACCGGCCTCTTCGGCCGGCCATCCAAATCATCGACGATGAACAGGATGGCCGGCTTATAGGGGAGGCGGGGGCTTCTGTCCAAGAAAAAGAGCCGGCGAGATGCCTCGCCGTGGCGGTGGCGCGGGCTGGTCGAGGGGCGTAATCTGCCGCGATTGTCACGCGGGCGATCGTGGAGAGGAGGCGCCGATGTCGCTGTTTTCCGATGATGATCGGCCCAAGCCGAAGCCCGTTCACGAAATCGGGCAGGATCTGTCGATGCTGTCCCTGGCCGAGATCGACCTGCGGGTGGCGGCGCTCCAGGCCGAGATCGAGCGGCTGGCGGAGGCGCGGGTGAAGAAGGCCGCCTCGCGCAGCGCCGCCGACGCCTTCTTCCGGAAAACCGATTGAGAAAACGGCAGCCGGCCGCGCCGTTAAGGGGCCCTTAACGATTCCAAAGTATGAATCGCATCATCCAGTTTGTCTGGATGCGAGTGGCTCCTGCCCGCTCTGTTTGACGCCTCCCTGTTGACCTTCGAGCCGCCCCCGGGCGGCTCTTTTTTATGGTCTTTACCCGCGTTAAGGTTAACCACACCTTACCGGCGCGGCGCCTGCCCATCGGCGCTATCCTTGCGACATCGGCGGCATGAGCCGTGACGCGTGCCATGCGGACACGGTGTTGTGCCGATGGGAGACAAGGCCATGAACGACCTGCTGATCCGCGAGCCCGCCAACGCCGACGGCGCGATCTCCTTCGCGCGCGGCTTCGTGAAGTCCGATGCCTTCATGGTGCTGTTCCGCGAGGGGATGGGGCTGGTCGAGAACACCGCCGCCTATCTCGACGGCGAGGGCCGCACCCAGTCCGCGGCGCTGCCGCGCGAGGTTGCGCTCAGCTATGCGACCGAGAGCATGCGCCTGACGACGCGGCTGATGCAGATCGCCTCCTGGCTCCTGGTCCAGCGCGCCGTCGCCGAGGGCGAGATGACCGCCGAACAGGCCCGCGCCGAGAACGCCAAGGTCCGCATCCCCGAGACCGGCGTGTCGGGCACGCCCGCCGAGCTGGAGCGCCTGCCGCAGGGCCTGAGCGACCTGATCGCCCATTCCTTCCGGCTACAAGCCCGCATCCGCCATCTCGAGGGCCAGATGAACGCGCCCGCTCCGGCCGAGAAGGCCAATCCGGTCCAGGACCAGCTCGCCAGCCTGCACGCCCGCCTCGGTCTCGCGCTCTGATTTCGCGGCGCGGCCGATCGCCGCGCCGGGACACGCGCCAAAATGAAACGGCCCGGTCGAAAGACCGGGCCGTTCTTGATTCAGATCAGCGCGGGCGGGCGCACCCGCCGGCAGATCACTTCTTGCCGAGCGCGCCGATCGCGGAGAAACGCGAGTTGAAGCGCGAAACGCGGCCGCCACGATCGAGCATCTGCTGCGAGCCACCGGTCCAGGCCGGGTGCGTCGTCGGGTCGATGTCGAGGTTCAGCGTGTCGCCCTCCTTGCCGAGCGTCGAACGCGTGAAGTATTCCGTGCCATTGGTCATGACGACCTTGATGGTGTGGTAGTCGGGGTGGATGCCGGTCTTGGCCATGGCTAAATCCTCAAACGTCGAAAACGGGCGTGGTCGACAAGCAGGCAAGCCTGCCCGGCCCGTCGAAAAATTCGTATGAGCCTGTCGTGAAGTCGCGTGCACATATCTCAGCCGGGCCGACAGCGCAAGCAGAACAGGACAAAGACGCGTGCCCGCAGCCGAAAAAGACAAGACCAAAGCACGGCCCGACTTCCGCTCCCTGGCGTCCTTCTGGCCCTATGCGCTGAGATATCGCAAGCGCATCGCGCTGGCGCTGCTGGCCCTCGTCATCGCGTCGGCGGCGACGCTGGCGCTACCGGTGGCGGTGCGGCGGGTGATCGATGTCGGCTTCTCCGGCGGCGAGCAGCAGCTCGCCAACAGCTATTTCGTGCTGCTGATCGGCGTGGTCGCGGTGCTGGCGCTGGCGAGCTCGGCGCGGTTCTACCTGGTCATGACGGTGGGCGAGCGCATCGTCGCCGATCTGCGTGCCGACGTCTTCGCGCATCTGACGCGGCTGGAGCCCGCCTTCTTCGATTCGAGCCGTGCGGGCGACCTGGTCTCGCGGCTGACCGCCGACACGACGCAGATCAAGTCGACCTTCGGCTCGACGGCCTCGATCGCGCTGCGCAACGTGATCATGACGATCGGCGCGCTCTCGCTGATGATCGCGACCAGCCCGCAGCTCGCGGCCATTGTAATCGGCGCGATCCCGCTGATCGTACTGCCGCTGGTCTTTTCCGGGCGCTCGGTGCGCCGGCGCGCCCGGGCGGCGCAGGACCGGCTCGCCGACGCCTCCGCCTTCGCCTCGGAAGCGGTCGGCGCGATCCGCACCATGCAGTCCTTCGGCGCGGCGCGGCAGACGGCGGCCCGCTTCGGCCAGGCCTCGGACGAGGCTTATGGCGCCTCGCGCGCCGCGACCGCCTCGCGCGCGCTGCTCTCGGGCGTGGCGATCTTCCTGGTCAGCGCCAGCGTGGTGTGGGTGCTCTGGACGGGGGCGACGGAGGTCTTCGAAGGGCGGATGAGCGGCGGGCGGCTGTCGCAGTTCCTGCTCTATGCCGTGCTGGCGGCGAGTTCGCTCGGTCAGCTCTCGGAGGTCTATGGCGATGTCTCGGCGGCGGCCGGCGCCGCCGGGCGGCTCGGCGAGATCCTCGCCCTGAAGCCGGCCATCGCCGCCCCGCCGAACCCGGCGCCGATGCCGGAGCCGGCGCGCGGCGAACTCGCTTTCGAGGGCGTCTCCTTCAGCTATCCCGGCCGCAGCGTCCAGGCGCTGTCGGACCTCACCTTCTCGGTGCGGGCCGGCGAGCGGGTGGCGCTGGTCGGGCCCTCGGGCGCCGGCAAGAGCACCGTGCTGCAGCTGGCGCTGCGCTTCTACGATCCGGCCGCCGGGCGCGTCGTGGTCGACGGCATGGCCGGGCCGCAGGTCGACCCCGAGGCCTGGCGGCAGCGCTTCGCGCTGGTGCCGCAGGAGCCGACCGTCTTCGGCGTCTCGGTGCGCGACAACATCGCCTATGGCCGGCCCGAGGCGACGCTGGCCGAGGTCGAGGAGGCGGCGCGGCTGGCGGCGGCCGACGGCTTCATCCGGGAGCTGCCACAGGGCTACGACACCATCGTCGGCGAGCGCGGCGTGACGCTGTCGGGCGGGCAGCGGCAGCGGCTGGCGATCGCGCGCGCGGTGCTGAAGGACGCGCCGATCCTGCTGCTCGACGAGGCCACGAGCGCGCTCGATTCCGAGAGCGAGCGGGCGGTGCAGGATGCGCTCGACGCGCTGATGAAGGGCCGCACCACGCTGGTCGTGGCGCACCGCCTCGCCACCATCCTCTCGGCCGACCGCATCCTGGTGATGGAGGACGGCCGCGTCGTCGAGGAGGGGACGCATGCCGAACTCAAGGCCCGCGGCGGGCTCTATGCGCGGCTGGCGGCGCTGCAGTTCGGGCTGGAGGCGGCTTAGAGGTGGACCGGGCGGCGGTTCACAGCGGCCGGCTCAGACCGCGCCCGCAGGCCGCGTGGCCAAAACAGGCCATGACGGCAGCGTCGAGTTGTGATGAGCGCTGTCCGTCGAGGACCACATCGGGCATTCCATTGTGGCGCAGGAAGATCTGAAGCCGGAGAATCGCTTTGATACCGCCCTTGTCGAGGACATAGGCGACGTCCTTCATCGCATCCTCCCCGCGACCTGCAGACGCCAGCAACATCGCCCGCTGATAGGTCAGCCGTCCGAAGTCCTGATACTCCACGGGCATTCGGTAGGGCCCGCCCGGCGGGCCGATCAGCTTGTCGAGGTCAGCGAGCGCCTCGTCGGTCTTGCCGGCGCCGATCTTCGCAAGCACGCGGATGGTCAGCGTGGTCGGGTCTTCTGGACGCGCCTGCTGCACGCGGTCGGCATCCGCGACCGCGGCTTCCAGGCGGTTTTGCCGGAGATGCAGAGCGGCCCGGGTTTCCCGTGCCCTGACATTGCCGGCGTCGCGGACGGCGACATCGAGATCCGCGATCGCCTTGTCGCTCTGGCCGAGGGCGATCAGGATCGAGGCACGAATCCAGCGGGCGTCCGGATCGTCGGGCATCGCCGCCAAGGCGGTCTCGATCTCGCGCAGTGCCTCCGGCAAGTGCCGCATCTGCAGATGCAGATAGGCGAGCGAACTCCTGACCAGGGCGTTGTCGGGAGCGGCCTTGATGGCCGCGTCCAGATCCTGTTGCGCGCCCTTGGGATCGCCCATGCTGAGCCGAAGGCGGGCGCGGAAATGCAGCGCTTCGACGGCGGTCGGCTCGGCCGCGATTGCCTTGCCGAGTTCTTCCTTGGCCGCATCGAGCCGCACGAGCGCGAGCAGCTTGCGCGCGCGCTCGAAACGGGCGGCGGCTGCCGTCGCGGCCGGAAGGCCGGTCGTGTCCAGGGCGGGCGGATCGCAGGCGCCCTGGTGCTGGGCGAGGCCGCCAGCGTCGCAGGTCGCTCCGCCCATCATGCGGAACGGTCCGGACAAGCCTGCATCGTTTGCCGCAGCGCAGGGCAAGGCGGCCGATAGGAGCAACAGCGACAGAAGGGCAAGGCGCTTCATGACCGTCAAGGCTTCCGGCACTGGGGATCGAGCGAGCAGGCCTTGAGTGCGTCCCTGAGCAGGGGCGTCATCTCCGTTGGAGCCTGCCGACTGGGGAAATAGCCGGCCATTTCGAGGCGGTCGAGATGCTTTGGAATGAGTGACGGGTCGCGATCCAGGGCCGTGGTGAAATCGGCGAAGGCTTCGTCGAAGCGCCCGAGTTGCGTCAGCGCGTTCCCGCGGATTTCGTAGGCTACCCCCTCGCTATCGTCGATGACGATGGCTCGCTCTGAGGCCTCCAGGGCATCTGTCGATCGCTTGAGGCGAAGCAACAATTCGGCTCGGGCTGAATGGAACCAGGCTTGATGCGATTGGGTGTCGACCAGCCTGTCAAAGTCGCGCAGCGCATCGGTTTCACGGCCAACCTTGCCGAAGAGAAAGGTAGCCCGGGCAAGATAAGATTGAGGCCCTTCCTTGTAGGCGACGGCCGCGTTCAGATCCGCCTCCGCTTCGGCGGTTTGGCGGCGGGCATTGAAGAGTTTCGCCCGCTCTTCCAGAGCGACGATGTGGAAATCTTCGGGCAGGCCGTCGCGGCCGCGGTAGCTGGCGCGGTTGAGGCTCTTGCGCGGCAAGGCCACCAGCGCGTCGGCATCTTTGAAGGCCTCCTGCCAGCGACCGAGTTCCGCATAGGCTCGCAGCCGGAAAAGCAGCCCGAAAGGTTGCTTCGGGTCTATCCTGAGGGCCTTGTCGAGCAGCTTGAGCCCATCGGGCTGGCCGGACTCGATCATCAGATTCCCGATGCTGACCAAGGCACGCGTATTCCGTTCGTCGAGTTGCAGCGCAGTTTGCAGATCGGCGACGCCGCCTTCGAAATCGGTACGGTTGAAACGGGCGCTGGCCCTGCTGGCATAGAGGTCGCCGTTCTTCGGCTGCAGCACGATTGCGGCCTCGTAATCTTGAAGAGCGAGTTGTGCCGCGCCGGTACGGTCGCGCCCCTTTCCACGGATGTGCAGGGCTTCGGCCCGCGCTTTGGGGCTGAGCTTGGCGGTGTCGAGGCGTGCGCTGCAGGGGGCCTCCACCGAGGCCGGATCGGTCTCCATCCGCTCGACCGTGCAGAGATTTGGGCCGCGCGCCCAGGCAGGCGCGGCCATGACGCCCAGCAGACCTGCCAACAACATGGGAATGGAAAGCGGCAGAGCCATCGCCGGAGGTCTCCCTGGGGTCGATGTCCTCCTTAGGCGATGTCGCTCTAATGCCAGGTCAAGGTGAACGCTAAAGGCGATGTCGCGCGGTTTACGAAGCCGCAATGATCGGCATTTGAGGCATTCTCCGACCGCTTCCTCGCACCGGCATCCTGGTGATGGAGGACGGCCGCGTCGTCGAGGAGGGGACGCAGGCCTAACTCAAGGCCCCGCGGCGGGCTCTCTACGCGGCTGGCAGCGCTGCAGTTCGGGCTGGAGGCGGCGTGAGCGCCGCCTCGGGGGCCCGCGCTCAGGAGGTCAGGTTGATCGTGTACTTGCCGGCGTTGGGCACCGTGCCCTTAAAGCCGACGCTGCGTTCGCCCGTGGCGCAGGTGCCGCCGACGATCTCGCGGGTGATGGCGCGCGAGGGCACACAGAAGGTCTTGTCGACGCCGGCCTTGGCCGGCCAGTGATAGGTCCGCCCCTCCTTCTCCGCATAGTAGTAGAACAGCGCGGTGTTCCAGCGGCCGACGCTCCTGCAGCCTCCGGCGGGAATCGTCTGCCAGGCGGTCAGCGTCCATTTCTTGGTCGTCTGGGGGACATGGGCCAGCGCGGTGAAAATCTTCGAGCCGGTCTTGTTGCAGAAGATGATCTCGCTCTGCTGCTGTTGGGCGACGGCCGGCGTGCCGACCGACATCACGGCGGCGACGGCCACCAAGGCTGCCATCCTCATCAAAATCCCCTGCCGATCCATGCTCAGTCCCGCGCGCAACTGGCTTCCGCGAGGGCAGATTTGTCAAACGCGGCGTCCGGGCGTCCGTCGAAGGGGCTGCGTTGGGTTCTGGCGCCTCAGAGCCCATGCGTGCGCGGATAGGCGCTGGGCTGCGGCGAGGTCCAGCCCGCCAGAAGGCCCGGCTCGGTGCGGAAGATCTCGACCTTGAGCGGGTAGCAGGCGGCCACGTCGCTGGAATGGGTCGTGCTGCAATCGCCGCCCGGGCAGGCCGAGAGCGCGCCGAGCAGGTCGATCTCGGCGAAGAACTCAAGGTAGTCGCCCGGGCGCACCGGGCTCGCCTTCATGAAATACTGATGCGTGTCGCGGGTGAAGCCGGTGCACATGAAGACGTTGAGCACGTCGTGGACATGCATCTCGGCCTCCTTCACCGGCAGCCCCGTCGCCTTCGCCAGAGCCCGCGTCAGGTTGGAATGGCAGCAATGGTCGTAGTCGCCGCCCGAGAGCAGGCGGTTGGTGTAGGGGTCGCAGCGCGTGCCGATGACGTCATGGATGCCGCCGCCATCCTCGTCCCAGCCATACCAGGCCAGCGTGTCGTGGGTGATCGTGGCCATGGGCCGCAGGCAAGGCAGGCTGCTCCAGAGCCGGTCGCCGGTCGAGACATGGGTGGCGTGGAGCTGGCGGGTCTTGCCGCTGAAGAAGCGCTCGGAGAGATCGTGCGCATTCCAGAGGTTGAGATCGCCGACCTGTGGGCCGTCGACGCCGATGATCCGGAAGAAATGGCCGGCGGGCACCTGGAAGGCCTCGGCGTCGCGGGGGGCGACGAGAACCTCGTCGATCTTGGTCAGCTGCTCGCGCGCCCGCGCCAGCATCGCCATATCGGGTTTCGGCAGGCTCTCGACGGGATAGCAGACGGTCAGGGGTCTGGCGCGGCGTTGCGCGGCGTCGGCGGGCTCGACTGTCGTCATGTGTTCTTCTCCCCCCGATCGGACGGCGGTCAGCGCGGCGGTAGCGCCGCGTAATAGGCGGCGAGTGCCGCGATCTCCTCGACGCTCATATGGCGGGCCATATAGCGCATCTCCTTGTGGACGCGCTTGCCGGTCCGGAAGGCCATCATCTGGTTGAAGAGATAGCGCTCGTTCTGGCCGGCGAGATGAGGCACCTCGGTGTCGCGCGCGATGCCGTCGAGGCCGTGGCAGGCAGCGCAGTCCTCGACCGCTGAGCGGCGCGGCTCGGCCAGGGCGGGAGCGGCGGCGGCTGCCAGGGCGAGCAGAATGGCGAGCCCCCTGACCGTCGTCCGCACGTGAGCCACCCGCCTCACCGCTCGGTGATCTTGAATTCGATGCGGCGATTGCGGCGCCAGGCGTCGTCGGTGTTGGCGACGTCGAGGGGCTGGAACTCGCCGAAGCCGGTGGCGGCGATGCGGTCGGCCGAAATGCCCTTGGTGACGAGATACTCGACGACCGCGATGGCGCGACCCGCGGAGAGGTGCCAGTTCGAGGGGAATTGAGCGGAGCGGATCGGCCGGTTGTCGGTGTGGCCGTCGACGCGCAGGATCCAGGGCAGGTCGGGCGGCATCTCGCGGCCGAGATCGGCGATGATCGCGCCGAGCTTGTCGAGTTCGCCGCGTCCTTCCGGCTTCAGCACGGCCTGGCCGGCGTCGAAGAACACCTCCGACTGGAAGACGAAGCGGTCGCCGACGACGCGGATGTCGGGCCTCGTGCCGAGCACCTGGCGCAGCCGGCCGAAGAAGTCCGAGCGGTAGCGCGCCAGTTCCTGGACGCGCTGGGCGAGCGCTACATTGAGCCGGGAACCCAGTTCCGAAATCCGGGCCTGCGCCTCCTTGTCCTTCGCCTCAGACGCGCTGAGAGCCTCTTCCAGCGCCGCGAGCTGGCGGCGCATGGCCTGGATCTGCTGGTTGACCAGCTCGACGGTGGCCTGGGCGCGGGCGGAGAGCTGCTTCTCGGCCTCCAGCGCTTTCTGCGCCTCGCCGAGCTGGGCCGCCTGGTTGCTGGGCTGGGCGGCGAGCATGTCCTGGATACGGCCGCGCTCGGCCTGCTCGCGGGTCAGCGAGGACTGCAGCAGCGTCAGGCTCTCCTGGGCCTGGCGGTTCGAGGCGCGCTCGAGGGCGAGTAGGTCCGTCAGCTCCGAGATCTGCCGGTTGAGCCGGTCGAGCGCCGTGTCCTTGCCGGTCAGCTCCTGCGACAGGAAGAACTGCCCGAGCACGAAGACCGAGAGCAGGAAGACGATGCCGATCAGCATCGTCGAGAGCGCATCGACGAAGCCAGGCCAGAAATTGACCTCGTCGCGGCGGTGGGAGCGGGAGAGGGCCATCGCCGTCAGGGCTCCATCACATTGTCGGCGGTGAGGCGTTCGAGCAGGCGCTTCATGTCCTTCTCGCGGGCGGCCTGGGCCTCGACCCAGTCGCGAATCAGCTGCTGCTCGGAGCGCATGTGCTGGACGAGACCCTGGATGCCCTCGGCCAGACTGGCCAGCGCCTGCGTCGCGGCGCGGTTGTTGGCGCCGCTCTCGGCCATGGCGGCGCCGAGCCGGTCGAGCCGGTCACCGAGCGGATCGCCGGCCAGCGGCTGGAGGCCCGGCAGGCTCGCGCTGCCGGTGCGGCTGCCGAGCCAGCTTTCCATCTCGTTGCGGAAGCGCCTCTGCGCCTGAGCGACCTGCAGTTCGAGGAAGCCGAGGATCAGCGAGCCGGCGATGCCGAAGAGCGAGGAGGAGAAGGACAGGCCCATGCCCGCCAGTGGCGCGGCGAGACCGGCCTTGAGCTCGTCGAACAGCACGCCGGCCTCGGCGCCGGTGCGCAGGCTCTTGATGACGTTGCCGACCGAGGAGACCGTGTCGAGCAGGCCCCAGAAGGTGCCGAGCAGGCCGAGGAAGACCAGCAGGCCGGCGAGATAGCGCAGCACCTCGCGGCCGTCGTCGAGCCGGACGGCAACCGATTCGAGCACGGTCGCCGCCTGGGCAGGGGCGAGGCTTCGGCTGTCGAGTGCGGGCAGGACGGGGCCGAGCGGCGCGATGACCTGGCCGCGGCGAATCTGTGCGGCGCCGGGGTCGGCGGCCAGGCGGGTGGCGGCGCGGGCCTCGGAGTGGAGGCGCCAGAGCTCGCGCAGCGCGATCAGCACGCCGACGAAGAGCGCGCCGAGGATCAGGCCGTTCAGGCCCGGATTGGTCATGAAGGCGGTGACGAGCCCGGCCTGTAGGATGAAGCCGAGGAATCCGATCAGGGCGAGGAAGACGAGGGCGCGGACGACATAGCGCAGCGGCCGCGAGAAGCGCGTCTCGTCACGCGGGGGCGCGGCGACGTCCCGTTCGGCTGCCAGATCCTCAGTCGCCATGCTTCGTCTTCCGTTCGCCATCGTGACGGGAGGGACTGTCGCTTCCCGTGCCGCGATGATCAAGCGCGAAAGATCAAGGAGATATGACCAAAGCCCGGGCTGTTGCCGCGAGGCTGCGCGGTTCAGGCCGCCTTGAGTGCCGCGCGCAGGGCCTGCTCGCCGATCTCGTTGCCGCAGATGATGTCGCGGGCCATGCTGGGCTGCTTGCCGTCGAGCGTGCCGAAGGTGCCGCCCGCCTCGCGGATCATTACGGCGCCGGCCGCGAAGTCCCAGGTGTTGAGGTCGCGCTCCCACCAGGCGTCAAAGCGGCCGGCCGCGACATAGGCGATGTCGAGCGCCGCACAGCCCATGCGGCGGACATTGGAGAAGCGGGTCATCACCGCGCCGAGCTCGCGCAGGAAGAGCGGGTGGCCGCCCTTGCCGATATGGGGCACGCCCATGCCGACGAGCATCTCGGTCGGCTCGCGACGGCCCGAGACGCGCATGCGGCGGTTGTTGACATAGGCGCCCTTGCCCTTCTCGGCGATGAAGAGCTCGTCCTTGGCGGCGTCGTAGATCACGCCCGCGACGAACTGGTTGTCGCGCTCCAGCGCCACCGAGATGTTCCAGTGCGGGATGCCGCGCAGGAAGTTGTGGGTGCCGTCGAGCGGGTCGATGTGCCAGCGGTTGCTCTCGTCGGTGCCGGCGACGTTGCCGGCCTCCTCCATGACGAAGCCGTAGCCGGGGCGGGCCTTCTCGAGCGCGGCGCGGATGATCTCCTCGGCCTTGGTGTCGGCCTTGGAGACGAAGTCGCCCGGGCCCTTGGCCAGCACCTGCAGGTTCTCGACCTCGCCGAAATCGCGCTTCAGGGAGCGGGACGCCTTCATCACGGCGTCGGTCATCACGGTCATCAGGGGAGAGCGGATCATCGGTAACCTCGTTCGCGCCGTTTCGGCGCAGCAGGCGGATCTCGGCAACCGAGCATCCGGTTCAGACAGCGTGCCCGGGGTCCGAGGCGCGGGGCGCGCTCGGGGGGCTTGAGAAAACTCGCCCGTCCCTTGCTCGCCCGTCAGGGCGACGTCAAGGCCGCGCCCTCGATGCGGCCGGCTGCGAGGCGTGCGGCACGACCCTGCTGCTCGGGGTTGAGCCGGTCGAAGAGCTGGGCCAGCGCGGGATCGTCGAGGCCGCGCGCGCGCGCCGCCAGATGCCAGGCGGCGGCCTCGATCGAGTCCGGGGGAATGCCCCGCCCGCTCTGGTAGAGCCGCGCGATGCGGTTCTGCGCGATCGGGTTGCCCTTGCCGGCGGCGCGCAGGAAGAGCTTCGCGGCGGCCGTCTCGTCGGCCGCGACGCCGGTGCCGTTGAACAGCATGATCGCGTATTCGATCTCGGCGGGCAGGTGTCCCGCGGCGGCGGCCTGCGCCATCCAGCGCGCGGCCTGTTCGTCGCTGCGGGGCATGCCGCGGCCCTGCCGCGCCAGGGTCGCCAGCGCATGCAGCGCGTCCGGAATCCCGCCCTTGGCCGCGATCTCGAGACTGCTGATCGCACGCGCCTCGTCGTCGACCTGGCCGGTGGCGAGCCAGGCGAGGGCGAGGTTGTAGTTCGCGGCCGGGTGCCCGGCCTCGGCGGCGCGGCGCATCAGGCCGGCGGCGCGGTCCGGATCGCGCTTCGGGCCGGTCGTGTCGAGCAGGGCGATGGCGAGCGCATAGGCGGCGTTGATGTCACCGCGCTCGGCGGCGCGCTCGTACCATTCGGTCGCCACCGTCTGGTCCGGCCGGACGCCGAGGCCCTGGCGGTAGATCTCGCCGACCAGCGTCATTGCGGCGGCATCCTTGCTGTCGGCCTCGATGCGCTTCAGCGCTTCGGAGAGGGCGCGGCGGTAATGGCCGGTCTGGTAGGCCGCATAGGCGACGTCGCGCTCGGTTGCCCCGGCGGGCTGGGGGAAGGCAAGGCCGGCCAGCAACAGGCCGGCGAGGGCCCGGCGGCAGCGCCTCATCGCGCCGCGGTCCTGCGGAGCGCGCAGGCGGCGATGGCCTCGTTGGCCTCGCCGACGATGGCGCGGATGTCGCTGCCCTCCGCGAAGGCCCAGTCGCCCAGCGCGATGAACTCCGCCCCCGTCTCGGCGAGCGCGGCGACCGAGTCAGCGTCGGGCGCATAGGCGACGCAGGGCGTCTGGAAGATCTCGGCCCACCAGCCGGCCCGCTCGATCACGGCCGGCAGCGGCGGCATCGAACCGTCGGGGCGGGGCTCGCCGAAGAGGACGTAGTCGACGCCGGCCTCGCCGACATCCATGGCGTCGTGGCGGGCGCGCAGGCCGCCGGCGCCGATGATACGCTCGCCCTTGAGGCTGGAGCGCGCTTCGGCGATCACGTCGGGCCCGCCGGTCAGGTGGACGCCATCGGCACCGCCGCGCGTGGCGACGAGGGCGCTGTCCTCGACGACCAGCGCGACGTTGGCGGCCTGGACCGGGCCGGCGAGGCGTTTCACGCGCTCGATGCGGCTGCGCTCGTCGCCGGGCGCCAGCCGCAGCAGCACGGCCGCGAGGTCGCCGCCGGCCTGGGCCTGCATGAGCCGGAAGGCCATCGCGTCGGCATCCGCCACGAGCGGGGTTACGAGCATCAGGCGGGTGGGGGGAGAGGTCGTGGTCATGATCTTGCGCGCAAACGGCCCGCGATGGCGTCCAATGTCAAGACTCCGAGGCCAGCAACGAGGCTCCAGAAGGCCGAGCCGACCCCGAACAGCGTCAAGCTCGAGGCCGCGACGGCGAAGGCGACGACCGCGGCGAAGCGATGCCCGTCCGAGGAGGTCGCCTGCGTCAGGGCGCCGGTCAGGGAGCCGACGAGGCCGAGGCCGGCGACCGCGACGATCAGCGCCTTGGGCATGGCGAGAATGAGGGCGAGCAGCAGCCCCGCGGTCGCGGCGATGGCGAGCCAGGCGAGGCCATAGACGATTCCGGCCTTCCAGCGTTGCGCGGGATCGGGATGGGTATCGGGCCCGGTGCAGATCGAGGCTGATATCGCGGCCATGTTGACCATATGGGCGCCGAAGGGGGCGGTGAGGGCGGAGGCGAGGCCCGTGGCGAAGAGGCAGGCCGGAACCGGGGGCTGGTAGCCGGCGGCGCGCAGCACGGCGAAGCCGGGCAGGTTCTGCGCCGCCATGGTGACGAGATAGAGCGGGATGCCGATGCCGAGCATGGCGGCGGTATCGAAGCGCGGTGTGACGAATTCGAGGCCGGAGAGGGCAAGCCCGCCCGCCGGCCACGCCGCCAGACCGCCGGCGAAGCTGAGGACGATGCCGGCCCCGAGCGCGGCGATGACCCCGAGGAAGGGATTGACCAGCCGCGCCAGCAGGAACACCGCCAGCAGCGGCAGGACGAGGCCGGGCGAGACCCGCATCTCGTCGAAGACCGCGACGACGAAGCGGAAGATCACGCCCGCCAGCATGGCGGCGGCGATCGGCATCGGGATCTTCTCGATCAGCGTGCCGAGCGGTCGGAAGGCGGCTGTCAGCATCATCAGCACGGCCGCGAGCAGGAAGGCGCCGACGGCGGCGGCCATGTCGAGCCCGCTGCTGGCGGCGATGAGCGCGGCGCCCGGTGTCGACCAGGCGCAGATGATCGGCAGGCGGTGGCGCCAGGACAGCCACAGGCTGGCGGCGCCCTTGGCGAGCGCGAGCCCCGCGACCCAGGACACGGTCTGGGCGGGCGTCGCGCCGAGCGACTCCGCCGCCGCCAGTACGACCGCGACCGAGGCGGCAAAGCCGACAAAGACCGCGACGAAGGCTGAGAAGACGAGGGACATGCGGGTCCTGCGCGGCGGAAGGGCGCTCCTTCAACCAGAAAGAGCCTTCGACCGGAAGGGGCTGCGCGGGCGATGGGCATGTCCGGCGTGCGTTGCCGGAAGGCTGCCGTCACCGCCGCGTCACGGCGACAGTCTACCGCTAG
>CALRYW010000033.1:0-46991 GCA_943372485.1 Allobosea thiooxidans | reverse complement strand
CGTCGAGCAGATCCGCGACCTGATGCTTGGCAGGGCGGATCTCGACCGGCGGGTCGATCAGCCCGGTCGGGCGGATGACCTGCTCGGTGAAGACGCCGCCGGTCTGCTCCATCTCCCAGCTGCCCGGCGTCGCCGAGACATGCACCGATTGCGGGCGCATCGCGTCCCATTCCTCGAAGCGCAGCGGCCGGTTGTCCATGCAGGAGGGCAGGCGGAAGCCATATTCCGCCAGCGTCGCCTTGCGCCGAAAGTCGCCGCGATACATGCCGCCGATCTGCGGCACGGTGACATGGCTCTCATCGGTGAAGACCAGCGCGTTGTCGGGCAGATATTCGAACAAAGTCGGCGGCGGCTCGCCCGGCTTGCGGCCGGTGAGATAGCGCGAATAGTTCTCGATGCCGTTGCAGGAGCCGGTGGCCTCGATCATCTCGATGTCGAAGGTGCAGCGCTGGTCGAGCCGCTGCGCCTCGAGAAAGCGGCCCATCGAATTGAGTTCGTCGAGCCGGGCCTTGAGCTCCTGCTTGATGCTCTTCACGGCCTGGGTCAGCGTCGGCCGCGGCGTGGTGTAGTGCGAATTGCCGTAGACCTTGACGAATTCGAGATCGGCCGTCCTCTGCCCCGTCAGCGGGTCGAACTCCGCAATGCTCTCGATCTCGTCGCCGAACAGGCCGATGCGCCAGGCGCGATCCTCATAATGGGCCGGGAACAATTCGATCACGTCGCCGCGGACGCGGAAGCTGCCGCGGGTGAAATCATGCTGGGTGCGCTTGTATTGCAGCGCCACCAGATCGGCGATGAGCTGGCGCTGCTCGACGCGCTCGCCCAGCTTGATGCCGAAGGTCATCGCCGTATAGGTCTCGACCGAGCCGATGCCGTAGATGCAGGACACCGAGGCGACGATGATGACGTCGTCGCGCTCGATCAGCGAACGCGTCGCCGAATGGCGCATCCGGTCGATCTGCTCGTTGATCGAGGATTCCTTCTCGATGAAGGTGTCCGAGCGCGGGACATAGGCCTCGGGCTGGTAGTAGTCGTAATAGGAGACGAAATACTCGACCGCGTTGTCGGGGAAGAAGCTCTTGAACTCGCCATAGAGCTGCGCCGCCAGCGTTTTGTTCGGCGCCAGGATCAGCGCCGGGCGCTGCGTCTTCTCGATCACCTGCGCCATGGTGAAGGTCTTGCCCGAGCCGGTGACGCCGAGCAGCACCTGGTCGCGCTCCTGCCGCGCGATCCCCTCCACCAGCTCGGCGATCGCGGCCGGCTGGTCGCCGGCCGGCTCATATTCCGAATTCATCCGGAAGCGGATGCCGCCCTCGGATTTGTCCGGCCGCGGCGGGCGGTGCGGCACCCAGGCCTTGCCCGGCTCGATGAAAGGGTTGCCGCTCTCCAGCAGCGTCTGCAGCGAGGTCGCGGTCGCGGCCGCCGCGCCCTCGGCCCCGATGAAGGCGCCGTCGGCCTTCTTCGAGAGCTTGCGCTTGGGCCTCTCCTCGCCGCCGGGCCGTTCCGTGGCGTAGCTCGGCTTCGCCTCATAGCCGGCCTGCGGCTTGTCGGAAAACCCGGCCGCGCCGCCGGGCACGGCGTTGCCGCGGTTGATCGCCGGGTTGAGCAGATCGGCGAGATAGCCCTCGAGCGGCTTCAGTTCCTGCCGCGACGCCTTGGAATTGGGCGTGCGCGCCGAGGAGGGCTTCTTGGCCGCAGCGGATTTGGCGGGCTTGGGCTTGGCGGGCGAGTCTTTGGCGGGTGTGTCGGACATGCCGGCAATATGGGGCGCATCTGCGCCACGCGCGAGAGGGGGCGGCGCATGGGGGAGCGCACTGGTGACAGGAGTTGGCAGGAGAGGCTTCGCCCTCCCCCCGCCTGCGGTGGGGAAGGCGACCGGGGCCGGCTGCGAGATGAAACCATGATCCCGCAAGGCTTGCCGCTTGTCCGAAATGACGAGGTGTGGCGGAATGGCGGCCCGCATTGACTGCGGGAGGGACACGCCATGCGCCGCCGCCTGATCGCGATGATGACCGGAGCCGCAGCCCTGCTCGCCGGCGCCGGGGCGCAGGCGGTTGGGCCGGACTGGACCTGGCTCGACGACGACCCGGAGTACCGCCAGGCGCGGCGCTGGATCGAGGAGAAGAACTTCCCGCCCGCCATCGAGAAGCTGGAGGTGCTGCTGAAGCGCTCGCCGCACTCGCCCGTGCTGCTGAACTGGCTCGCCTTCTCGCATCGCAAGCTGAAGAACTATCCGCTCTCGAAGCAGTTTTACGATGCCGCGCTGATGCGCGACCCGACCTTCCTGCCCGCGCTCGAATACCAGGGCGAATGGTTCATCGAGACCGGCGACATGGCTTCGGCCAAGGCCAATCTCGCCAAGCTCGCCAGCCTCTGCGGCCGCTGCCACGAATGGCAGGATCTCGACGAGGCCATCCGGAAGGCGGAGGGGCGGTAGGGGGAGCCGTCAATCCCGCCCCAGCCACCCCGCCATCCCCGCCGCCGCCGCGACGCCGGTCGCGAAGCAGCCCTGCAGCAGATAGCCGCCGGTCGGCGCCTCCCAATCCAGCATCTCGCCGGCGACGAAGACGCCCGGCAGGCGCCGCAGCATGAAGCCTTCGTCGATCTCGCCGGCCTCGATGCCCCCGGCGCTGGAGATCGCCCGCTCGATCGGCATCGTCCCGGTGAGGCGCAGGCGCGCGGATTTGATCGCGGCGGCCAGCGCGGCCGGCGTCTCGTCGAGTTTCCCCGGAACGCTGTCGCGCAGCACGGCGACCGCGGCCGGCGACAGTCCCGCCGCCTTGCGCAGATGGTTGCTCAGCGTCTCGGCCTTGCGGCGCTTGCCGAGTTTGTCCGTCAGCCGGGCGAGGTCGAGATCGGGCCGCAGATCGATGGTGAGCCAGGCCGAACCCTCGCGCGCAATCGCCTCGCGCAGCGGCTGCGACAGCGCATAGATCGCGCCGCCCTCGAGTCCATGTGCGTCGATCATCGCCTCGCCTGCGACAGATTTGCCGGCAAAGTTCAATGTGATCCGCTTCAGCGGCGCGCCGGCGAAACGCGCGCGCAGCGTGTCGGACCAGGCCACGGCGAAGCCGCCATTGGCCGGCCGCAGCGGCGACACCGCGATCCCCCTCCCCGCCAGCAACGACACCCAGCCGCCATCCGAGCCGAGCCGCGCCCAGCTTGCCCCGCCCAGCGCCAGCAATGTCGCATCGGGGGTGAGCGTCACCTCGCCGGCCGCCGTGGCGAAGGTCAGCGCGCCCTGGGCGTTCCAGCCGGTCCAGCGCCGGCCGGCTTCGAGCCTGACGCCGAGCCCGTCGAGCCGGCGCAGCCAGCTGCGCAGCAGCGGCGAGGCCTTCATCGCCTTGGGGAAGACGCGCCCGCTGGTGCCAATGAAGCTCTCCGCGCCCAGCCCGTCGGCCCAGTCGCGCAGCGCCTGCGGCGGGAAGGCCGCGACGGCCGGTTCGAGCCAGACCCGCGCCGCGCCGTAATGCGACAGAAAGGTCTCCAGCGGCTCGGAATGGGTCAGGTTCAGTCCGCCGCGCCCGGCGAGCAGGAATTTCCGCGCCGGCGACGGCATCCGCTCATGGATCGTGACACGATGGCCGGCCTGGGCCAGCCGCTCGGCCGCGATCAGACCGGCGGGGCCGGCGCCGATGATGGCGATGTCTTTGCTGTGCATCGCGCCGGCTTGCGCCGTCGCACGCTGCGGGTCAAGCGATCTGGCGGCGGCGGCCGCAAGCTCGTCATTCTCGGGCTTGACCCGAGAATCTCTGGCCGGCACGGCAGGGGAGCCTCATCGTCACGAGATGCTCAGGTCTGCGCCCGAGCATAACGCCCCTCTGCCCTCAGACCCGCGCAAACGTCTCGTCGAAGGCGTAGCCCGCGCCGCGGACCGTACGCAGCGGGTCCTTGGCGTCGCCCGGCGTGATCGCTTTGCGAAGCCGCCCGACATGGACGTCGACCGTGCGCTCGTCGATATAGACGTCGCGGCCCCAGACCGCGTCGAGCAGCTGCGCGCGGGAATAGACCCGGCCCGGCGCCTGCATCAGAAACTCGAGCAGTCGGAACTCGGTGGGGCCCAGATGCAGCTCCTCGCCGGAGCGGCGCACGCGCCGCGTCGTGCGGTCGAGCTCAAGGTCGCCGGCGGTCAGAAGCCCCACCACATGCCCGGGCTTGGCCCGGCGCAGCAGTGCCTGGATGCGTGCGATCAGTTCCGGCAGCGAGAACGGCTTGACGACATAGTCATCGGCGCCAGTGGCGAGCCCGCGCACCCGCTCGGTCTCCTCGCCGCGGGCTGTGAGCATGATGATCGGCACCCGCTCGGTGTCGCGGCGCGCCCGAAGACGACGGCAGAGTTCGATGCCCGACAACCCCGGCAGCATCCAGTCCAGCAGCACGAGATCGGGCGTATGGTCGCGCAAGTGCAGCTCCGCATCGTCGCCGCGCGCGACGCTGTCGACCACGAAGCCCTCCGCCTCGAGATTGTAGCGCAGCAGCAGCGTAAGCGGTTCCTCGTCCTCGACGATCAGGATGCGGGCGGCCATGGCACGGTTCCGGATAATGGGTGGTGCAGGCGTCATTCTCGGGCTTGACCCGAGGCTCTCGGCGACCGGAGGGTCCGGGTCGCCGAGACGGTCGGGTCAAGCCCGACCATGACGTGCTGCAATGTCAGCTTCCCGCCACCGCCTCGACCATGATGTCGGTGGTTTCGAGCTTGGGCCGGTTGATGTCGAGCGTCTCGCCGGTGACGAGATAGTGGATCGTCTCGGCGATGTTGGTGGTGTGGTCGCCGATGCGCTCGACATTCTTGGCGCAGAACAGGAGATGCGTGCAGAAGGTGATGTTGCGCGGATCTTCCATCATATAGGTCAGCAGCTCGCGGAAGAGCGAGGTGTAGAGCGCATCGATCTCGCCGTCGCGGTGCCAGACCTCGAGGGCCTTCTGCTCGTTGCCGGAGGCATAGGCATCGAGCACGTCCTTGAGCTGCGCCTGGACCAGTCGGCTCATATGCTCAAGCCCGATCACCGCGCGGTGCGGCGGCGAGAACTGGCCGGAGATCGCCACGGCGCGCTTGGCGATGTTCTTGGCGAGATCGCCGACGCGCTCGATGTCGGCGGCGATGCGGATCGCCGAAATCAGCTCGCGCAGATCCTGGGCGAGCGGCTGGCGCCGGGCGATCGTCAGCACGGCGCGCTCTTCGACATCGCGCTGCAGGTTGTCGAGGCGCTGGTCGGCCGAGATCACCTTCTGGGCCAGCGTGGTGTCGCGGCGCACCAGCGCCACGGTGGCATCGCCGAGCATGCGCTCGGACATGCCGCCCATCTCGGCGAGGCTGCGGCGCAGCGACTCGAGATCGGCGTCGTAGGAGCGGACGATATGTTCGGTCATCGCGGCTAGATCCTTCGAATTCGGGGCTGAAGCGGAGGGCAGTCAGCCGAAACGGCCGGTGACGTAGTCCTGCGTCTGCTTCTTGTTCGGGTTCATGAAGATCGTGTTGGTCGCGTCGAACTCGATCACCTCACCCAGATACATGAAGGCGGTGTACTGCGAGATGCGCGCCGCCTGCTGCATGTTGTGGGTGACGATGACGATGGTGAAGTCGGCCTTGAGCTGCTCGAGCAGGTCCTCGATCTTGCCGGTCGAGATCGGGTCGAGCGCCGAGGTCGGCTCGTCGAACAGGATGACCTCCGGCTTCTGCGCGATGGTGCGCGCAATGCAGAGGCGCTGCTGCTGGCCGCCCGACAGGCCCATGCCGGAGGTCTTCAGCTTGTCCTTGACCTCGTCCCAGAGCGCGGCGCGACGCAGCGCACCCTCGACGCGGTCGTCGAGTTCGGACTTCGGCGGCTTCTCGTAGAGGCGGATGCCGAAGGCGACATTGTCGTAGATCGACATCGGGAACGGCGTCGGCTTCTGGAACACCATGCCGATGCGCGAGCGCAGCTCGTTGACGTCGACATCGTTGGAGATGACGTTGCGCCCGTCGAGCATCACCTGGCCGGTCGCCTTCTGCTCGGGATAGAGCGAGTAGATCCGGTTGAAGATGCGCAGCAGGGTCGACTTGCCGCAGCCCGAGGGGCCGATCAGCGCCGTGACGTGCCGGTCGCGGAAGTCGAGATTGATATCCTTCAGCGCCTTGTGCTCGCCATAGTAGAAATCGAGGTTCTTCACCGCGATCCGGACGGGCGCGTCGGCGTCGAGCGTCTGCGGGCTGAGTTCCAGGGTCGAGAGCATCGCAGGGTTCCTTCGGATCGGACGCGACGGTGGGAAGGCGCTGGTCTTACTTCGCGCCGCGCACGATGCGGCGGGCGATGATCGAAAGCAGCAGGATGGACATGGTGATGATCAGCGAACCGGCCCAGGCGAGCTGCTGCCAGTTCTCGTAAGGCGCGGAGGCGAACTGGTAGATCGTCACCGGCAGGTTGGAGACGCCGCCCATCAGGTTCGACGAGAACCAGAAATTGTTGTTCAGCGCGGTGAAGATCAGCGGCGCCGTCTCGCCGGCGATGCGGGCGAGCGCGAGCAGGATGCCGGTGACCATGCCGGCCTTGGCGGCCTTCCAGGTGATCGAGGTGATGACCACGGAGGGCGGCGCGCCGAGCGCCGAACCGGCCTCGCGCAGCGGCCCCGGCACGAGGCGCAGCATGTCCTCGGTGGTGCGCACGATCACGGGGATGGCGATGATGCCGAGCGCGACGCCGCCGGCCCAGCCGGAATAGCCGCCGAGCGGCTCGACCAGGATGACATAGACGAACAGACCGATCAGGATCGACGGCGCCGAGAGCAGGATGTCGTTGATGAAGCGGATCAGGTCGGCGAGCTTCGAGCCCTTGCCGTATTCGGCGAGATAGGTCCCGGCGAGCACGCCGATCGGCGTCGCCACGACGATGCCGAGGAAGGTCAGGATGACCGAGCCGACAATGGCGTTGGCGAGGCCGCCCCCCTCCGAGCCTGGGCCGGGTGTGATCTGCGTGAAGGTGGCGACGGACAAGCCGCCGAGGCCCTTCACGATCAGCATGCCGAGGATCCAGAACAGCACGGAGATCGCCAGGAAGGTGAAGCCGGCGGCAGTGATCCGCATCGTCTTGTCCGCGATACGACGCGACTTGCGGACCCGGCCCCAGGTCGTGGGGGGCAGTTCGCGAACGGTGGAGGGTGTCGTCAGGCTCATGATCTGCAACCCGCTCAGAAGGTCTTGACGCGTGCGACGAGAATGCGCGCGATGACGAGGACGACGAAGGTGACGAAGAACAGGATGCAGCCGAGCGCGATCAGGGCGTTCATCTGCAGGCCGAGCGCTTCATTGAATTCGTTGGCGATGCGCGAGGCGATGGTCGAGCCCGGATCCAAGATCGAGCCCGACAGCCGGTTGGCGTTGCCGACGACGAAGGTCACGGCCATCGTCTCGCCGAGCGCGCGGCCGAGCCCGAGCATGATCGCGCCGATGATCGAGACGCCGGCCTGCGGCACCAGCACATGGCGAACCACCTCCCAGGTCGTCGCCCCGATGCCATAGGCGCTCTCGCGCAGCACGGAGGGAATCTGGTCGAGCATGTCGCGCACGATCGAGGCGATGAAGGGGATGATCATGAAGGCGAGGATGATGCCGGCCGTCAGGATGCCCAGCCCCGAGGGCGAGCGTGAATACAGGATCGTGCCGACGATCGGCATGCCCTCGACGATGTTCGAGAGCGGCACCTGCACATAGGCGGCAAACAGCGGCACGAAGACGAACAGGCCCCACATGCCATAGATGATCGAGGGCACGGCCGCGAGCAGCTCGATGGCAGTCGAGACCGGCTGCTTGAACCAGAGCGGGGCGAGCTGCGTCAGATAGACCGCGATGCCCAGCGAGAGCGGCACGCCGATCAGGAGCGCGATCAGCGCCGTCGAGAGCGTGCCGGCGATCGCCGGCCAGGCGCCATAGACATCGGCCTGCGTGTCCCATTGCGAGCCGGTGATGAAGCCGAGCCCGAAGGCCTTGAAGGCCGGCCAGCCGCCGATGATCATCGACAGCATGATGCCGGCGAGCAGGATCAGCACGAACAGCGCCGAGGCGAAGCTGGCATTGCGGAAGATGATGTCGAAGGTGCCCTTCGGCGTCTTGCGCTGGGGGTGCGCGGCCGGAATGCTCATTGGGTCGGTCACGGCTGTCATCCGTGGAACTCCGGTCGTAGCGGAAAGGGTCTTGGCGGCGGAGGGGAGCGGGCCTCTCGGGCGGGCCCCCATCCCCAGCAGCCGCGAGCGCCGCTGCTGGGGATGGGGGCCGGGAGAGACGAGGCGAGGCGGGATGACCCGCCTCGCCCCTGCTTGGCTTGTTCAGAAGATCGGCTTGCCCGACGGATCGGTCACGCCCTTCCAAGCGGCGCGCACCTGATCCTTAACGTTGGCCGGCAGCGGCACGTATTCGAGGTCGAGAGCGAGCTTGTCGCCGTTCTTGAAGGCCCAATCGACGAACTTCAGCGCGGCGCCGACCTCTTCCGGCTTCTCCGGCTTGGCGTGGACGAGCAGGAAGGTCGCGGCGGTGATCGGCCAGGCCTCGGCGCCCTTCTGGTTGTTCAGCGAGATGCCGAAGCCGGGAGCAGCGTTCCAGTCGGCATTGGCGGCGGCGGCCTGGAAGGACTTGTCGTCCGGATTCGGGAAGTTGCCGTCGGCGTTCTGGATCAGCGCGTAGCTCAGCTTGTTCTGCTTGGCATAGGCATACTCGACATAGCCGATCGAGTTGGCGACCTGCTTGACCGACGCCGAGACGCCCTCATTGCCCTTGCCGCCGATACCGACAGCCCACTGCACCGAGGTGTTGGCGCCGACCTTGGACTTCCAGTCGGCCGAGACCTTCGAGAGATAGTCGGTGAAGACGAAGGTCGTGCCCGATCCGTCCGAACGGTAGACGGGGGTGATGTTGGCGTCGGGCAGCTTCAGGCCGGGGTTGAGCGCAACGATCTTCGGATCGTTCCACTTCTTGATGGTGCCCATGTAGATCTCGGCCAGGATCGGGCCGGTCAGCTTGAGCTGGCGGGCGTCGATGCCGGCGATGTTGATCGCGGGAACGACGCCGCCCATCACGGTCGGGAACTGGATGAGGCCGTCCTTGGCAAGGTCCTCGCCCTTGAGCGGGGCATCGGTGGCGCCGAAGGCGACCGTCTTGGCCTTGATCTGGCGGATGCCGCCACCCGAGCCGATCGACTGGTAGTTGAGACCGATGCCGGACTCCTTCTTGTAGGCTTCGGCCCACTTCGAATAGACCGGGAAGGGGAAGGTCGCGCCCGCGCCGGTGATGTCGGCGGCCTGGGCCATGCCGGACAGACCGATCGTCGCGGCCGCGAGAATGAGAAGTTTGCGCATGAGATGTCCTCTCTGGGTCGCAGGTTCAGCGACCCGTTCAGAACACTGTCTGCATGACATCTTCATGACATTTCGTCACGTCAGTTGTCACAGAGCCGTCACGCAGCGTTAAGGACTGGCGCTCACGGCTTGCGCGGCGGTGCCCCGAAACGGGGCAGGACGGCCCGAAACGTCGCCCCCTGGCCGAGCGCGCTCTCGATCGTCAGCCGCCCGCGATGGCGCAGCACGATGTGCTTGACGATGGCGAGGCCGAGCCCCGTGCCGCCGGCCTCGCGGCTGGCGGCCGTATCGACGCGGTAGAATCGCTCCGTCAGCCGCGGCAGATGCTCCGGCGCGATGCCGGGCCCGTCGTCGCGCACGCCGACGCTGACTTCCAGCGGACCGTCGACCACGTCGATCACGACCTCGCCGCCGCTCTTGCCGTATTTGATCGCGTTCTCGACGAGGTTCTCCATCAGCCGCAGCAACTCGTCGCGGTCGCCCGCGACCTTCACCGGCTCGGCCGGCGCCCGCAGCGTCAGCGTCACCTCGCGCTCGCGCGCCATCAGCGTCAGTGAATCCACGATCTCGCGCGAAATTCCGGTGAGATCGACCGGCGTTTCGGGCGCCAGATGCGCGCGCAGCTCGATGCGCGAGAGCGAGAGCAGATCGTCGACGAGCCGCGCCATGCGCAGCCCCTGCTCGCGCATGATCGCGAGAAACCGGTCGCGCGCGCCGGCGTCGTTGCGCGCCGGCCCCTGCAGCGTCTCGACGAAGCCGAGCAGCGAGGCGAGCGGCGTGCGCAGCTCGTGGCTGGCATTGGCGACGAAATCGACGCGCATCCGCTCCGTGACGCGCTGCTCGCTCAGATCCTCGAAGGTCAGGAGCACCGGGCGCCGCCAGCCCGCACCCGTCAGCGCCGCGATATGGATGCGGAAGGTGCGCTCGACCGGCACCCGCTCGACCAGCTCGATCACCTGACGGCCGCCCTGGCGGGCGACGCCGTCGATCGCCTCGATCAGGTCCGGATCGCGCATCACCAGCGTCAGCGGCTGCCCGCGCTCCAGCGCCGGGACCAGGGCGCGCATCGCCGGGCTCAGCGCCTGGGCGATGCCCTGCCCGTCGAGCAGCACGGCAGCCGAGCCGATCGCCTCGACCAGGGCCAGGATCGGAAGCGCTTGGGGATCGACGGTATCGGGCATCGGGAGAAACCTCGACGCGCGCTGCGCCGGCGCTGGGCGGCCGGCTGCGGGACGCGGACGCCCTTCCTGATCGCAAGCCCGGCGCGCGTCAATTCCCTTTGCCGCCGGCCCCGGCTAAGCTTCGCGCCAACCACAGGAGCGTCCCGATGGCCAAGACCCAAATCTCCGGCAAGGCGAAAACCGCCCTCCGCCTCGTCCCCAGGCCGGAGGCGCCAGCAGACGAGACCGTCGCAGCCGAGGCCAAGACACCCAAGATCGCGAAAGCCAAGACCGCGAAAGCCAAGACCGTGACGCCCAAGACCGAGAAGCCCAAGACCGAGAAGCCCAAAACCGTCGGCCGCAAGGGCGCGCCGGCGCGCGCGGTGCTCGGCCCCAAGGGCTATGCCATCAAGGGTTTCGACATCGAGGCGCAGACGCTGCCCGACGCCATCACCGACGCCGCCTTCCGCAGCGGCGACTACCCTTACGGCAAGCGCATGAAGCGCAAGCGCTACGAGGCCGAGATCGCGCCGCTTCAGATCGAGCTTCAGAAGCTCGCGACCTGGGTGCGCGAGCGAAAAGAGCGTGTCGTCATCCTCTTCGAGGGCCGCGACGGCGCCGGCAAGGGCGGCACGATCGGGCGCTTCACCCAGCATCTCAACCCCCGCCAGGCCCGCGTCGTCGCCCTGTCCAAACCCTCCGACAGCGAGGCGGGGCAATGGTATTTCCAGCGTTACGCTCTCGAGATGCCGACCGCTGGCGAGATCGTCTTCTTCGACCGCTCCTGGTACAACCGCGCCGGCGTCGAGCGCGTCATGGGCTTCTGCACGCCCGCGCAGACCGAGACGCTGCTGCACGAGGCACCGGCCTTCGAGGGCATGCTGGTGCGCGACGGCATCAGGCTGATCAAGCTCTTCATCACCATCGGGCCGGAGATGCAGATGCTGCGGCTGCATGCGCGCTGGCACGACCCGCTCAAGCGCTGGAAGCTCTCGCCGATCGATTTCGAGGCGATCCCGCGCTTCGCCGCCTATTCCGAGGCCTTCGACGCGATGCTCGAGCGCAGCTCGACCGACTGGGCGCCCTGGCACGTCATCCGCGGCAACGACAAGCTGCGCGCCCGCCTCAACGCCATCCGCCACGTCCTGCTCTCGATCCCCTATGACGGCCGCGACGAAGCGGCGATCGGCGAGCTCGACCACAAGATCGTCGTCGATGTGAGGCACTATCTCCACAAGGGCGGCGAGGTCTGAGCGCCCCCGCCGCGGCACTGATTGGCGGTCACGAGCAGGATATTGGTTGCTGCCGGCCGCTCAGCGATGGGCGGGCCGGCTCTGCGCTTCCAGCCGCTCGATCAGCGCGGGCAGTTCCGCCACCGTGCCGATGACATGGTCGGCGCCCGCCGCCACCAGCGTGGCCGCGACGCGCTCATGCAGCGCCTGCCGCGCCGCCGGGCTCAAACCCGCCAGTTCCTCCGGCGTCAACCCCGCTTCGTTGCCCGACAGCGTCAGCCCCACGGTGACGCAGCCGGCCGCGACGCCCTCGGCAATGCCAGGCGCCGTGTCATCGACCTTGATCACGGCCGCCGCCGGAAAGACCATCAGGTCGAGGAAGCATTTATACATGCCGATCGGCGTCGGGCGGCCCAGTGGCAGGTCGTCGGCGCAGACAAGATTGTCGGGCTCATATCCTTGGGCCGCGGCAAGCGGCAGGACATGCGCCATGATCGAGCGGGTATAGCCGGTGGTCGAGCCGATCTTCAGGCCCTTGCCGCGGAGATAGCCGACGGCTTCGAGCGCGCCGGGTACAAGGCCGCAATAATCCTTCACCACGGCCTCGTTGAGCGGCACGAAGACGCCGTAGACCGCATCGATCGCCGCCTCGTCGGGGGCGGAGCCCTGCGCGCGTGCCCAGCCCGCAGCGATATGCGGCTCGGCCAGCATCGCGGCGATATGGCTGCGCTTGGGCAGGCCCATCGGCTTGCGCGCATCGGCGATCGACGTCGCGACGCCGAACCGCGCGAAGGTTTCGACGAAAGCGCCCATCGGGGCGAAGGAGCCGAAATCGATCATGGTGCCGGCCCAGTCGAACACCACCGCCTTGAATCGGCTCATGCCGCTCTCCCATAGAGATTTGCGATGGTTTCCTCGCCGATCGCGAAGGCGGTCGAGGCGCCGCAACCGGCGGTGACGATGACGATCCGCACCGCATCCGATGGCGCATCGGTGAAGCGCCAGCGCCCCGGCGCCGAGGCGTAGCTGCCGATCCAGCGCTCGCTGACGATGCGGCCCGGCAAATCGAGCACGGCGTCGCATTCGTCGAGGATGAGGTCGTCGACCGCGCTCGAACCGAACGGATCGGGCGTGGCGGCGTAGTGATGGCTGTCGCCGACGACGAGCGACCCGTCCGCCGACTGCGTCACGATCAAATGAATTCCATGGGCGCGCTTGGCCGCCATCTCGGCCTCGAGACGCGCCGTCAGCACCCGCGCCTCCGGCAAGGCCGCATAGCCGAGATAACGCCCGAGCCCGAGATCCGACATCACCGCCGTGCGCAGCGCGACGGGAGCGGCCGGGACGACACGCATCATCTGCAGCTTGCAACGAGTGACGCCGTAGGCGGCGATCCGTTCAGGAAACAGCGCCGTGTATTCGTCTCCGGGGCAGACCACGACCGTCTCCGCCTCGATCAGTCCGCCATCGGCCATGACCAGGCGCGGCGCCTCGACGGCGACGACGCTCGTCGACCAGCGGAAATCGACGCCGTAATGGTCGGCGAGATAGCGCGCGACGCGCGGCACCGCCTGCCGCGATTCGACGCGCACCTCATGGGGGCTGTAGAGCGCGAGCCGCGCGGCGCTGTCTCGCAGGCAGGGCACGAAGGCCTGCGCCTGCGCCGCGGTCAGCCGCTCGCAGCCTTCGCCCATCTGCGTCGCGAGGAAAGCCTCGATCACGGCCTCCGATTCCGGCAGCCGCGCCGCGAGGACGAGGCCGCGCTGCAGGATCGCGATGCCGGCCGGCTCCGCGATCTCGCGCCAGATGTCGCGGCTACGCCGCGCCATCTGCCAGCAATCGCCCGCTTCCTGCCCGGTCACCGTGACGAAGCCGAAATTGCGGACCGAAGCGCCGTTGGCCTGTGCATCGCGGTCAATGACGACGACGCGCTTGCGCAGCCGGGCCGCGGCGAGCGCATGGGCCAGCCCGACGATTCCGGCGCCGACGATGGCGAGATCATAGGCCACGGCTCAGCCCTCGCGATGAACCTGGAAGCCGCCGAAGGACTGGCTCACCGGCATGATCTCGAGGCTGTTGATGTTGACATGCGGCGGCAGCGTCGCGACCCACAGGATCGTCTCGGCGATGTCGTGCGGCTGCAAGGCGTGTGCGCCCTTGTAGAGCGCGTCATAGGCGGCCTGGTCGCCGCCATTGCGCACCAGCGTGAACTCGCTCTCGCACAGGCCGGGTTCGATCGAGGTGACGCGCACGCCCTTGCCATGAAGGTCCGAGCGCAGCCCCAGCGAGAATTGCTGCACGAAGGCTTTGGTGCCGCCATAGACGTTGCCGCCGGAATAGGGCCAGTTCGCCGCGACCGAGGCGATGTTGACGATCGCTCCCCGGCGCTCGATCAGCCCCGGCAGCAGGTGATGCGTCAGCGTGGTGAGGCCGGTGATGTTGGTCGCGATCATCGTGCGCCAGTCGGAGAGCGAAGCCTGGGGCACGGGCTTCACGCCGAGCGCCAGCCCGGCATTGTTGACCAGCACGTCGATGGCGCGGAACGGCTCGGGCAATGCCGCCAGCACGGCGTGCATCGCCGCCTCGTCGGTGATGTCGAAGGCGGCGGGGCAGAACGCGTCGCCCAGTTCCGTCTTCAGCGCGGCGAGGCGGTCCGCGCGTCGGCCGGTGCCCACGACCCGCCAGCCCGCTTGTACGAAACGCCGCGCGGTGGCGGCACCGAAGCCGGCGGTGGCGCCGGAGATCAGGATCGTCTTCGTCATGCTGTCCTCGTCAGGCTCACACAGGCGCGCAACGCAGCGCGCCTGATCGTGCCTGCCGGTTTGCAGCACAACCACCGGCCATGACAAGGCGATGAAGGCCCGCCTGCACCCTGGCTCGCCACAAGGTCCTGCGAGGCGGCGTCGAACATCCCGCGGAAGGGCGGCGCGACCGGGACCGACTGCCGCCGGGACGGTCGCCTCAGCGCCCCATCATCAGGTTCGGCAGCCAGGTCGTCAGCGGCGGCCAGAGCGTGATCGCGACCAGCACCGCCAGCAGCGGCATCAGCCAGGGCACGATCGCCCGCGACATCGACTCGAAGCTGATATTGGCGACCTTCGCCGTGACGAAGAGGACGACGCCGACCGGCGGCGTGATCGTGCCGATCATCAGGTTGAGCACGAAGATCAGCCCGAACTGGATCGGGTCGATCCCGAACTGCGCCGCCGCCGGCGTCAGGATCGGGATCAGGATCAGCATGGCGGCGAGCGCCTCCATGAAGCAGCCGATGAAGATCAGCAGCAGGTTGACGATCAGGAGGAAGACCAGCGGGTTGCCGGCGAGATCGACCAGCATCGGCCCGACCACCTGCGGGATGCGCGAGATCGACAGGCACCAGCCGAGCGCGGCGGCCGTCATCACCAGCGCCAGCACGACGCCGGTGGTCTCGACCGTCTGCACGACCAGCTCCGGCAGATCGTCGAGATCAAAGCTGCGATAGACGAAGAGCCCGAGCACCAGCGCATAGGCCGTGGCCACCGCCGCCGCCTCGGTCGGCGTGAAGATACCGGCCATCATCCCGCCGAACAGGATCACCGGCGTCATCAGCGCCCAATGCGCCTCCTTGTAGGCGACCCAGAGCTGCGCCGCGCCGGGGAAGGGATGGCGCGGCAAACCGCGCTTCCTGGCGACATGCACGACCATCGCCATCAGCCCGCCGGCCATCAGCAGCCCGGGGATGATTCCGGCGAGGAACAGCCCGCCGATCGAGACATCCGCCGAGACACCATAGATCACCATCGGCAGCGAGGGTGGGATGATCGGGCCGATCGTCGCCGACGCCGCCGTGATCGCGGCCGCCGTCTCGGCGTCGTAGCCCTCGTCCTTCATCGCCTTGATCTCGAGCGTGCCGACGCCGCCGGCATCCGCCACCGCCGAGCCCGACATGCCCGCGAAGATCACGCTGGCGAGGATGTTGGCATGGCAGAGGCCACCGCGCAGCCAGCCGACGCAGGCCGTGGCGAAGGCGAAGATCCGGTCGGTGATGCCGGCCGAGTTCATGATGTTGCCCATCAGGATGAACAGCGGCGCCGCCAGCAGCGGGAAGGAATTGGCCGATTGCGCGATCTTCTGCGGCACGATTCCGAGCGGAAAGCCGCCGAGCAAGGCGAAGGCGATCGCCGCCAGCCCCATCGAGACGAAGAGCGGCACGCCGATCAGGAGCGCGGCGAACCAGATGGGCAGGAGCTGGACCATTAGCATCGTCACAGCGGCTGGCTCCCCGGCTCGGCCGCGACATGGCGGCGCCCCGCCACGACATCGCCGATCTCGGCCAGCGCCTGCAGGATCAAGGCGAGTCCGGCCAGCGGCATGACGATGTAGAGCGCCGCCCCCGAGATCGGCAGCGCGATCGACTCGACATCCCAGTTGCGCTCGATCAGCGCGAAGGAATAGCGGATCAGCACGGCCGCGAAGACGATGATCGCGGCTTGCGTCACCACCTCCAGCACCCGCCCCGCCCCGGCCGGCAGCTTCTCGGCGAAGACGGTGATGCGGATATGCGAGCGCCGCCGCGCCGCGATGATCCAGCCGACGAAGCCCGTCCAGACCAGGAGGTATTGCGCGAGCTCGTCGGTCCAGGCCAGCGGCGCGCTGAGCTGGCGCGACAGCACGCCGAGCAGCACCGCGACCAGCAGCGACAGGAGCAGCGCCACGGCCGCCATGCGCACGATGCGGTCGGAGAGGTGGAGGAGGGATTTCAAAACATCGGCCTCATTGACGATGACGTCAAAAAAACACGCGGGTCATCCCGGGCGCAGCGAAGCGGAGACCCGGGATCCATGCCGGAACGGTTCAGGCATGGATCCCGGATCAGCGCCGCTCCGCGGCTTGTCCGGGATGACCGGGAGGTGGTGGAACGGCCTCAGCTCACAGCGCCGCCAGAGCGTCCCAGGTGCCCTTGCCCCATTTGCTTTCGAACTGCTTGGGCAGTGTCGCCAGCACCGGCTTGGAGAAGCTCTCGAGGTCGGGCTCGGTCACGCTCATGCCGGCGGCCTTCAGCGTCGCCACGAGGCTGCCCTCCTGGCTGGCGAGTTCGGCGTCCTGCCAGGCGACGCCCTCAGTGATGGCCGCCTCCAGCAGGCTGCGGTCGGCATCCTTCAGCCCCTTCCAGAAATCGCCGTTCACGATGACCAGGCGCGGCGTGATGATGTGGCCGGTCAGGATCAGATGCTTCTGCACCTCCTGCAGCTTGGCGCTGTGGATCGTCGGCAGCGGGTTCTCCTGCCCGTCGACCGCGCCCTGGCTCAGCGCCAGGTAGAGCTCGTTGAAGTTCACCGGCGTCGCCTTGGCGCCCCAGGCCTCGACCATGGCGCGGAAGGTGTCGACCGGCGGCACCCGCAGCTTCAGGCCGGCGACGTCGGCGACGCTCTTGACCGGCTTGGAGCCCGTGGTCAGGTGGCGCTTGCCGTAATAGGTCACGGCGGCCATGCGCATGCCGCGCTTCTTCTCCAGCTCGGCATTCATCTGCGTGAAGACCGGGGCCTTGGCGACCTTCGCCATATGGGCGGCGTCGCGCCAGAGATAGGGCGCCTCGACCACCGAGAGCTGCGGCAGGAAGGAGCCGAGCGCGGCCGCCCCGTCCGTGGTCATGGTCAGCGCGCCCGAGGCGACCGACTCCATCATGTCCTTGCCCGAGCCGAGCTGGCCGGCCGGGAAGGTCTGGATGTCGATGCGCCCGGAGCTCTTCTCCTTCACCTGCCTGGCGATGCGCTCGACCATCTGCACCTGCGGATGCGTGACGGGGAGCATCTCGCCCCAGCGCAGCACGGTCGCCTGCGCGCGCAGGATGGTCGGCATGGCGATGGCCCCGCCCGCGAGGGCAGCGGAGCCGGCGAGGAAGTCGCGTTTGGTGATCTTGGTCATGATGGTTCCTTCCCTGTGCGGACCGTCGCCTCGATTCACAGCCCTCATCCTGAGGAGCGCTCCGCAGGGGCGCGTCTCGAAGGATGCTCCAGATGGTTCCGGAGCCTCCGGGCGCATCCTTCGAGACGCCGCTTCGCGGCTCCTCAGGATGAGGGCTGTGGGATCTCGACGCTGGTCCCTCCCGAATGACGGCCGGTTCGCCCGGCTCGCCTGCTTGACGTCCTCAGTAGCTCATCGCCCGCGTGCGGGCGTTGCCGATATGGATGCTCATCTCCTCCGCGGCGCGGACCGGGTCGCGCGCCTCGATGGCGGTGATGATCTTGAGGTGGTCGCGCATCACCGGCACCAGGATATGGTTCTGGATGCGCGTCTCATATTGCCGGATCAGCCTGATCTTCAGCCAGGTGACGCGGAAGGCCTTGGCAACGATGTCGTTGTCGAGATGATCGATGATCGCCTCGTGCATCAGCCGGTCGATATCCTCCGCATCCTCGATCAGCTGCGGGTCGCCGCCGGCCTCGGCCCGGGCGATGATCGCCTCGTGCCGGGCGCGCTGCTCTGCGATGTCCTCGTCCGTCGCGTTGACCGCGTAGAGCGCGGTCGCCTCCTTTTCGAGGAAGAGCCGGAACTGGAAGGCGTTGCGGATCAGGTTGAGGTCGACATGGGCGACCTGCATGCCGCGCTGCGGCACGGTCTTGATCAGCCCTTCCGCCTCCAGCCGCGGGATCAGCTCGCGGATGGCACCGAGCGGCATGCCGGTCATCGCCACCAGTTCGCGCTGGGTCACGAACTGCCCGGGCTTGATCTCGCGGGCCAGCAGCCGCTCCGTGAAGGAGGCATAGGCGCGCTCCCTCAGCTTCAGCGGCTCGCCCTCGCGCGCATCCGGCTCGGACTGGCTCAAGACACCCTCCTTCAGGCCGCCTGGGCCTGTGTGATCCGGTCATAGGCCGCAAAGAGCCGCTGGCGCCTCGCCTCGTCCAGCGCCTCCAGCGGCGCGCGCATCGCGCCATAGCCGGCATCGCCGTGCAAGTGGCCGACCAGCGCCTTCACCGCCGCCAGCACCGGATGCGAGCAGATCTCGTCGACCAACGCGTTGACGACGGGAGAGTCCTTGCCCTCATGGACGATCGGGCGCAGCAGATGTGGAACGAGATTGGCGACGCCGCAGATCGAGCCCTGCGCGCCGTTGCGCACCGCCTTGGCCAGCAGGCGCTCGTCGCCGACGAGGATGGCGAGTTCGCCATGCGCCTTCAGATAGGCCTCGGTGTTGGCATAGTCTCCCGACGAATCCTTCACGCCGGTGACCACGCCGGGAAAAGCCTTCTTCAGCCGGTCGATCAGCCCGACGCTCAAGCCCACCGCCGTGACCGAGGGGATATGGTAGAGGATGACGTTGCGCACGGAGGGGCCGAGCTTCTCGAAGAGCTGCGAGAACCAGCGATAGAGCCCCTCGTCGCTGACGCCCTTGAAGTAGAAGGGCGGCGCGACCAGCAGCCCCCTGGCGCCGGCATCGAGCGCGAGGCGCCCCTGCTCCACCGCTTCATGCAGCGAGGCTGCCGCGACGCCGGCATAGATCCGGCTCGCCGGATCGATGCCCGCCCCCATCAGGGCACCCATCATCGCCCCGCGCGCCGGCAGGCCGAGCGCGGCCCCCTCGCCCGTCGTGCCGAACAGCGTGACGCTGTCGCAGCCCTGGGCGAGGACATGGCGGGCATGGGTCGCCAGCCGCGGCAGGTCGACGCTGCCGCCCTCCCGCATCGGGGTGGTGATGGCGCAGGAGAGGCCGAAGCGGTTGGGATCGATGGACATGGAGTCGGATCTTTCGGAGCGAGATGTCGACTGACATGTTAGTGTGATGATAACGATGAGGCAAGCAGGATGTCCCGGTCGCTCTTCCGGCCGAAGCCGACGGGCCTGACCTGCGCAACACAAACGGAAACGCCCGATGCCGCCCGCCTCAGCTCTCGCGCCGCGCCCGCTCGGCCGCAGCCGCCTGCCCGTCTCGACGCTCGGATTCGGCGGCGCGCCGCTCGGCGATCTCTATGCCCGTCTCGACGAGGCCAAAGCCGTCGCCACCGTCGAGGCCGCGATCGCCAGCGGCGTCACCCTGTTCGACACCTCCCCGCTCTACGGCCACGGCCTGTCCGAGCATCGCATCGGCGCGGCGCTCCGGCGGGTGCCGCGCGCGGGGCTCGTCCTCTCGACCAAGGTCGGGCGCGTGGCAGAGCCCTTCGCCGGGCGCGGCGACGGCTCGGGCTATCGCGGCGGCCTGCCGCATGGGATGCGCTTCGACTACTCCTATGACGGCGCGATGCGCTCGCTCGAGCAGTCGGCGCTGCGGCTCGGCGTCGACCACATCGACATCGTCCTGATCCACGATGTCGATGTCTGGACGCATGGCGCGGCGCTAATCGAGCAGCGCTTCGGCGAGGCGATGGACGGTGCCTATCGCGCGTTGGAAAACCTGCGGGCGGCCGGCGCCGTCCGCGCGATCGGCATCGGCGTCAACGAGGCGCAGATGTGCGAGCGCTTCGCCCGCGCCGGCGATTTCGACACCATGCTGCTCGCCGGGCGCTACTCGCTGCTGGAGCAGCCGGCGCTCGCCTGCTTCATGCCGCTCGCGCTGGAGAAGGGCATCGGCCTGATGCTCGGCGGCGTCTTCAACTCCGGCATCCTCGCCACCGGCCCGGTCACCGGCGCGCGCTACAACTACAACCCCGCCCCGCCCGGGATCCTCGCCCGCGTCGCGGCGATCGAGGCCGTCTGCACCCGCCATGGCGTTCCCTTACGCCGCGCCGCGCTGCAGTTCCCGCTCGGCCATGCCGCGGTGGCGAGCCTCGTCATGGGCGCGGTCTCGCCCGCCGAGGTCGCCGACCAGATCGCCGAACTCGCCCAGCCCGTCCCGGCCGCGCTCTGGGCCGATCTCAAGGCGCAGAGCCTGCTCGCTGCCGATGTGCCGGTGCCGGCATGAGGTCCGCCAGCCTCAACCGAGCCCTCATCCTGAGGAGCCGCGCAGCGGCGTCTCGAAGGATGGTCCCGTTGTCGCCGGAACTTCCTGAAACATCCTTCGAGACGCGCTCCTGCGGAGCGCTCCTCAGGATGAGGGCTGGAGGATGCCGGCGATGAGCGCGGCACGGACCCTTCGCATCGATGCCCACCAGCATCTCTGGCAGATCGCCCGTGGCGATTATGGCTGGCTGACGCCCGCGCTGGCGCCGATCCACCGCGACTTCGCGCCCGAGGATCTCGCCCCCCTGCTTGCCCGCCATGGCATCGACCGCACCCTCCTCGTTCAGGCCGCGCCGACCGAGGCCGAGACGCGCTTCCTGCTCGACACCGCCGCGCGCACGCCCTTTGTCGCCGGCGTCGTCGGTTGGGTGGATGTCGAGGCCCCCGATGCGCCCGCCCGCATCGCCGCGCTGGCCGCCGACCCGCTGCTGGTCGGCCTGCGTCCGATGGTGCAGGACATCCCCGACCTCGCCTTTCTCGCGCGCCCCTCGCTCGCACCGGCCCTGGCCGCGATGGTCGCCCATGGCCTCGTCTTCGATGCGCTGATCAAGACGGAGCATATCCCCGCCACGCTCGCCCTGCTCGCCCGCCAGCCGGAACTCACCGTCGTCATCGACCACGGCGCCAAGCCCGATCTCGTCGCCGGCGATCTCCGCGCCTGGCGCGAGGGCATCGCGGCGCTCGCCGCCCATCCAGGGACCTTCTGCAAGCTCTCCGGCCTCGTCACCGAAGCCGGGAGCGACTGGAACCTCGCCACGCTGCGCCCGGTCGTCGCGCATCTGCTGTTGACCTTCGGCCCGGACCGCCTGATCTTCGGCAGCGACTGGCCGGTGGTGACGCTGCGCGCGCCCTACGAGCGCTGGTTCGACGCGGCGCAGACGCTGCTCGGCGGCTGCAACGAGGACGAGCGAGCTGCGATCTTCGGCGGCACCGCCCAGCGCGTCTATTGCGCCCGGCGGGGGCGGCTGTGACCCGCCTTTCGCCGGAGAGGACGCCCCCATGCTGAAGACCCTCGACCCCGTCCTCTCCGCCGATCTGCTCTGGATCCTCGCCGCCATGGGCCATGGCGACGATCTCGCGCTGGTCGACGCCAATCACCCCGCCGAGACGATCGCGCGGGCCACCACCAGCGGCCGGCTCGTGCGCCTGCCGGGGCTCACCATGGAGCGGGCGGCCCGCGCCATCCTCTCCGTGCTGCCGATCGACGATTTCGAGCCCGACGCGGTGCGCCGCATGTATGTCGTCGACGAGCCCAAGACGATTCCCGCCGTGCAGGCCGCCGTGCAGCGCGAGGTCGAAGCCGCGCTGGGCGCGCCCCACCCGCTCGCCGGCATGGAGCGCTTCGCCTTCTACGAGACCGCACGGCACGCCTTCGCCGTGGTCCAGGTCGGCGACCCCCGCCCCTATGGCTGCTTCCTGCTGCGCAAGGGCGTCATCGCCGGCGAGCCGGGGTGAGGCTCCACAACCCTCAACCCTCCCCCTTCGCCACCGCCTGGCGCAGCCGCGCCAGCGCCTCGCTGGCCCCGGCGGCGAGCGTCGTGTCCTTGGAGTCGGCGTCCTTCACCAGCAATTCGGTCAGCGCCGCGACCGTGATCTCCTCGCGCGCCGCGGTCAGCTTCAGCACCGCATTGGCGAGGATGTTCGGCCAGAAGGCGGCGGCGCCCTTGGCCAGCCCCTTGGCCTTGCGCCCCTCGAATTCGCGGGCGAGCTGTTCGGGCGTCTTCTGGGCCATGGTCCGTTTCCCTTGCACTGGGGTCGCCCTAGCACGATCGCCGCAGGGATGCTGCCCCGAAGGCGCTCCCATCCCAGCAGGAGAGGTGCCGGCGTCGCGACGCCTCTTCCCTTCTCCCGGATGGGAGAAGGTGGCGCGGAGCGCCGGATGAGGGCCTGCCGTCGCCCCAAGCAGGCGCGACGGCTCCGTTTCGTTTAAGCGATCAATGGCGGTCCCTCACCCCAGCCCCACTCCCATCCGGGAGGGGGGTTCCCGCGCCCTGCGCCGCCAACGCGGTTCGCCTCCGGCGTCACGCGCTCGCCGGTCATCGCGGCAACGTCCTGCGCAGGCGGGCGACCCCGGCCCGGCCTTGTCAAACATCACGAAACCGGGCAGAAGCCGCCTGAATCCAGCGCCCATCTGGGGAATGTTGGTTGAAGGTCGTCAGAAATGGAAAAACTACTGTCCTGGGTCGGGTCTCTGCTCTACGGCATGAGATTCACCATGCTGTTCTTCTATGTGGGCCTGGTGGCGATCATTCTCGGCATCCTCGGCAAGTTCCTGGTCGAAGCCTACAAGCTGATGATCACCTTGATGTTCGGCGACCTCAGCAAGATCGACCTGATCATCAAGGTGCTCGAACTGGTCGACATGACGATGGTGGCGCAGCTGGTCTGGGTCGTGGGGCTGGCGGGTGTCTCGCTCTTCGTGACCACGGGACATTTTGACGACCATGACGTGAAAAAGCCGGACTGGCTGGACCACGTCAACACCTACAACCTCAAGCTGAAGCTCGCCTTCGCCATCATCTCCATTTCCGGCGTTCATGCGTTGAAGACGTATCTGGGCAGCGGCCTGAGTTTCGAAAACATCCAGATCGTCGCGGTGGTGGCCGTGATCCACTTCACCTTCGTTCTGTCCGCCATCGGCATCTCCTTCGCCGAGCGGTTGACGCGGGACCACGCGTAAAGCGCCCTTCGCCGCAGCCGCGGCGCCCCTTCCCTTCTCCCGGATGGGAGAAGGTGGCGCGGAGCGCCGGATGAGGGCCTGCCGCTTTAATGGAAGGCGCAACGGCTCCGTGTCGATTCAACAACCAACGGCGGTCCCTCACCCCTGCCCCTCTCCCATCCGGGAGAGGGGTTTCCCGCGCCCCTCGCCACAACCGCGACGCCTCTCCCCTTCTCCCGGATGGGAGACGGTGGCGCGGAGCGCCGGATGAGGGCCTGCCGTTTCAATGGAAGGCGCAACGGCTCCGTCGCACGTCTTGCAACAAGCGGCGGTCCCTCACCCCTGCCCCTCTCCCATCCGGGAGAGGGGTTCCCCGCGCCCTCAGCCGCAACCGCGACGCCTCTCCCCTTCTCCCGGATAGGAGAAGGTGGCGCGGAGCGCCGGATGAGGGCCTGCCGCCGCAGCAGGGAGGTGCAACGGCTCCGTCTCGCTTCAAACAATCAGCGGCGGTCCCTCATCCCTGCCCTTCTCCCATCCGGGAGAGGGGTTCCCCGCGCCCTTCGCCGCAACCGAGACAGGATTATCCGCGCCCGCCTTGCGAACAGCGACCGGCCTGCGCACTCGGTCTGGCAACGGCGCGCAATTTTCTTTACCGATTTGGTAATTTCCGCCTAAGCGCGCGAAAACACGAGTCGCATCAAAGACTTATCTAAATGTATGATTCTAATTGCTTTTTTTAAAGAATCAGATACCTTCAATAAGGGATTCCGGCATCGGGTTGCGGACGATTTGATCCGTGGCGTCCGATGGGACGCTCAGCACTTTGAAGCTGGGCTAGCTGCCTCCGGAGTAGACGGTGTCGGATCCCACCATTGTCTCGGATAGCCAAAGTATTCAAATATTTCTTTTTGCTCCGACAACAAATTGGCCGCCTTGAACGAAGGCATCAATTTAAGACCATATCCGGAATAGATGCGGTATCCGTTCTCATCGTAAATTGAGGCTACGCGTGGCTTGAGAGCTTTTGCAAAACGCGGATCGCACGCTCCTGTATCGAATTTATCGCATGCTTTGAAGAACGCACTCGCTGCGATGTCAGCCAGTTGCAATCCACCCCTCTCGTAAGACGGCGCAATCTCGACTAATTCTCTAGACATTATACTCCAGCGCAGATCTCCAAGCGGCAAAAATAAGCTACCCGCATTTGACTTCATTTTTAGCCAATCAAAATATGTTTTCATCTGAGAGTAAGAAAGTCCACCTCGATTGCTAAAGACAATCTTCATTTTCTCAGGTAAGCCGAAATCGTTGATCGAGCGTTTTTCGACCCAATGCGTTACACGTTCTAATAGAATTCGGGTAAGCCAACAGTAAAACCAATTCGTATCTAGAGACTTTAATTCGGCGAATTTATTCCTCCATCCCTTCATGTTTTTCTTGTTTGATGCGACAGTAAATATCCTACATGGGAAACTCGCCAGTTTCTCGCAAGCGAATAGTTTCTTCGCCTCATTCATCCTCGTGAAATGCAATTGATTCGACTGGTAATTTTTGAAATTTGAAGCTATGGCGCGCACCAGATTGTCGCACTCGACCTCATTGGATTCCGATACGACAACAGCAGATACAATGAGCCACTCGCTTGAGCCGTTGTGATCGATCGGCTTCACTCGAGTGAGTCCAGGATCGCCAGATTCATCAATGTAGGCAACGAAGCGGTAAGGCTTGACCAATTTTTCAACGCTCAATTTTGAGATAAGAAATTTCGAACGTAAACAAAATACGCAATTTTCGCGATAATCTGCAACGAATATTTGCTTTCGTCCCCACCCTTGACTCCCCCCGCCCTCCCCCCTTACCCCCATCGACGGGACACGCCGCCCCAACGCGGCGCGCCCATCTGTAAGGATGGAGATAGCGATGGTGAATTCGGTTCCGGCCGCGCGTCCGCGCGTGCCGCATTTCTCGTCCGGCCCCTGCGCCAAGCGCCCCGGCTGGTCCCTCAAGGCACTCGGTGACGCGGCGCTCGGCCGCTCGCACCGCGCCAAAATCGGCAAGGACAAGCTCAAGCTCGCGATCGACCTGACGCGCGAGGTGCTGCAGGTGCCGGCCGATTACCGCATCGGCATCGTGCCCGCCTCCGACACCGGCGCCGTCGAGATGGCGATGTGGTCGCTGCTCGGAGCGCGCGGCGTCGACATGGTCTCCTGGGAGAGTTTTGGCGCCGGCTGGGTCACCGATGTCGTCAAGCAGCTCAAGCTGGCCGATGTCCGCACCTTCGAGGCGCCCTATGGCGAACTGCCGAACCTGAAGAAGGTCGACACCAAGACCCGCGACGTCGTCTTCACCTGGAACGGCACGACCTCCGGCGTTCGCGTGCCCGATGCCAGCTGGATCGCGGAGGACCGCGAGGGGCTGACGATCTGCGACGCGACCTCGGCCGCCTTTGCCCAGCGCCTCGACTGGCCCAAGCTCGATGTCACCACCTTCTCCTGGCAGAAGGTGCTGGGCGGCGAGGCGGCCCATGGCATGATCATTCTCTCGCCGCGTGCGGTCGAGCGGCTGGTGACCTACAAGCCGGCCTGGCCGCTGCCGAAGATCTTCCGCATGACGAGCGGAGGCAAGCTGATCGAGGGCATCTTCTCGGGCGAGACGATCAACACCCCCTCCATGCTCGCGGTCGAGGATTATCTCGATGCGCTGCACTGGGCCAAGAAGGTCGGCGGGCTCGACGGGCTGGTGAAGCGCGCCGACGGGAACCTGCGCGTCATCGCGACATTCGTGCGCGAGAACGACTGGATCGACTTCCTCGCGGTGAAGCCGAAGACGCGCTCGAACACCTCCGTCTGCCTGACCTTCACCGACCCGGCCGTGACCGCGCTGGCTCCCGACGCGCAGGCCGCCTTCGCCAAGCAGGTCGTCTCGATCATCGAGAAGGCCGGCGCCGGCTACGATCTCGGCCACTATCGCGACGCCCCTCCCGGCCTGCGCATCTGGTGCGGCGCGACCGTCCAGTCGCGCGACCTCAAGGCGCTGCTGCCGTGGATCACCTATGCCTTCGCCGAGGCGAAGGCGGGGCTGGGCCAGAAGGCGGCGTAAGCAGCCACCTGTCATTCCGGGGCGCGGGCGCATGCCCGCGAACCCGGAACCCACGACCGGGCGAGCCCTTTATCGCCGCTATTCCGACCGTTGCACCCCGTCATGGGTTCCGGGTTCGGCGCGTTGCGCCGCCCCGGAATGACAGGTGGGGAGCGCCTTTCCCCTGTCCCGCGCAGAGCGCCGATGCGCCGCGCCAGCCGAGAGCCATCGCCAATGACCGCTCAGAACCCAGCCCCCCGCGTTCTGATCTCCGACGCCCTCTCCCCCGCCGCCGTCCAGATCTTTCGGGATCGCGGCATCGACGTGACCTTCGATCCCAATCTCGGCAAGGACAAGGACAAGCTCAGCCAGCTGATCGGCGAGTATGACGGCCTCGCCATCCGCTCGGCGACCAAGGCCACCGCCAAGCTGCTGGAGGCCGCGACCCGGCTGAAGGTCATCGGCCGCGCCGGCATCGGCGTCGACAATGTCGAGATCCCCGCCGCCACCGCGCGCGGCGTGATCGTGATGAACACGCCCTTCGGCAATTCGATCACCACCGCCGAGCACGCCATCGCGATGATGTTCGCCCTCGCCCGCCAGATCCCTGCTGCAGATCTCTCTACCCAGGCGGGAAAATGGGAGAAGAACCGCTTCATGGGCGTCGAGATCACGGCCAAGACGCTCGGGCTGATCGGCGCCGGCAATATCGGCTCGATCGTCGCCGACCGCGCGATCGGCCTGAAGATGCGCGTCATCGCCTATGACCCCTATCTCTCGCCGGAGCGCGCCGTGGCGCTCGGCGTCGAGAAGGTCGAGCTCGAGGATCTGCTCAAGCGCGCCGACTTCATCACCCTGCATGTGCCGATGACGGCGATGACCAAGAACATCCTCTCGGCCGAGGCGCTGGCGAAGACGAAGAAGGGCGTGCGCATCATCAACTGCGCCCGCGGCGGGCTCGTCGACGAGGCGGCGCTGGCCGAACTCCTCAAGTCCGGCCATGTCGCCGGCGCGGCCTTCGACGTGTTCTCGGTCGAGCCGGCCGAGTCGAATGCTCTGTTCGGATTGGAAAACGTCGTCTGCACGCCCCATCTCGGCGCCGCCACCAATGAGGCGCAGGAGAATGTCGCCCTCCAGGTCGCCGAGCAGATGAGCGACTATCTGCTCAAGGGCGCCATCACCAATGCGGTGAACTTCCCCTCGATCACGGCGGAAGAGGCGCCGCGGGTGAAGCCCTTCGTCGATCTCGCCGAGAAGCTCGGCTCCTTCCTCGGCCAGCTCACCGAGGCCCCGGTCAAGGGCATCCGCATCGAATATGAGGGCGCGGTCGCCAGCCTGAACCTGAAGGCGATCTCGGCCGCCGCCATCACCGGCGTGCTCCGGCCCTTCCTGCCCGAGATCAACATGGTCAACTCCGCCATGGTGGCGAAGGAGAAGGGCATCGTCGTCGAGGAGCTGACCCGCGAAATCGCCGGCAATCTCGAAAGCCGCATCAAGATCGTGGTCGAGGCCGAGGACATGCCGCGCCACGCCGCCGGCACGGTGTTCCAGGATGGCAAGCCGCGCATCGTCGAGATCCGCGACATCCAGGTCGATGCCGAATTCGCGCCGCACATGCTCTATGTCCGCAACGCCGACAAGGCCGGCTTCATCGGCCAGTTCGGCTCGCTGCTCGGGCAAGCCGGCGTCAATGTCGCGACCTTCTCGCTCGGCCGCGACAAGCCGGGCGGCGACGCGATCTGCTATGTCGCGGTCGACGAGCCGATCTCGGACGCGCTGCTCGACCAGATCCACGAGATCCCGATGGTCAAGCGTGCCCGGCGGCTGAAGTTCTGACCATCGCGCGAGGACTGGCTACTTCACCAGGAGCCAGTCCTCGATCACCAGCGCGTCGAGCCCGCTGGTGTAGAACATCAGGATGGCGTCCTCCGCACTGTGCAGGATCGGCTTGCCCATGATGTTGAAGGAGGTGTTGAGGATCACCGGCACCCCCGTCAGCGCGTGGAAGGCCGAAATCAGCGCGTGGTAGCGCGGGTTGCGCTCCGCCGTGACGCTCTGCAGCCGCCCCGTCGCGTCCTCATGCACCACCGCCGGCACAAGGGCGCGCACCGCCTCCTTCCAGACCAAAGTGCGCTCCATATAGGGCGCGTCCTGATAGCCCTCGAACCAGTCCGGCGCCTGCTCGGCCAGGATCGAGGGCGCAAACGGCCGGAACGCCTCGCGGTACTTCACCTTGGCGTTGAGGATGTCCTTGGCGTCGGCCGGGCGCGGATCGGCGATGATCGAGCGGTTGCCGAGCGCGCGCGGCCCGAACTCGGCGCGCCCCTGCACCCAGCCGATCAGCTTGCCTTCGGTGAGGAGCCTGGCCGTCACCGGCGCGACCTCGTCCGGCGCGAGCCGGCGCAGCCGCTTCTCCCAGGCCTGCATCCGCTCCAACGGTTCGGTCGAGACGGTCGAGCCGAGATAGGGCGAGAGCGGCCCCTTCGGCGCGCGCCAGTCCGGATTCCGCTGGGCGTGGCTGAGCCAGGCGGCGCCGATCGCATTGCCGTCATCGGCCGGCGCCGAGGGCACGAAGACCTCGGTGAAGCCGTGGCGCCCGGCGATCCTGCCGTTGAAGGAGGAGTTGAGCGCGCAGCCACCGGCCAGCACGAGGTGGGGCGACGACACCAGCGCCGCCGTCTCCCCCAGCAGCGCCTCCATCATCTCCGCGAAGACATCCTGCCCGCAGCGGGCGAGATCGGCCCAGCCGCTGTCGAGCGCGTCGGCCGGCCGCAGGCTCAGGATCTCCGCCGCCACCGCCTGCACGACATCGGCCTTGGCGAAGGAGAGTCTGTGGCCCTCGATCGTATAGAGCCGGCGCAGCAGCGCCATCAGCCGCTCGTCGGTCCGGCCATAGGGCGCCAGCCCCATGATCTTCCACTCCTCGCCCTTGGCCTGGTCGAAGCCGGCGAGATCGGTGACGAGGCCGAAATAGAAGCCGATCGATTCGCGCCCGCGATGGCGCTTGACCTCGCGGATACGCCCGCCCTCGAGCGCGAAGATGGCGGACGCCCCGGTCTCGCCCATGCCGTCGACGACGAGGCAGGCGGCGTCGGTGAAGGGTGAGGACCAGCAGGCATAGGCGGCATGGCTGAGATGGTGGCCGAAGCGCGTGAGGCCGGTGACGTTGGCGCGGCCGAAGGCGCGGTCGAGCCCGAGCAACGTGCCGATGCCGGCGCGCTGCTGGCCCTGATGCAGCGAGGCGATCAGCGCCCGCTCGGTGCGCTCGGGCACCAGCGAGCGGTTGAGCTCTGGCGAGAGCTTGAGCAGCGCGTCGAGCGTGAAAGAGCCGGCGCGGCTCATCTGGTCGAGGAAGCCGGTGAACTCCGCGCCCCAGCTCGTTGCGATCGCGACCTGCGCATCGGCGGGGATGTAGCGCTTGAGCAGCGCCTCCATCCGCGGCGCGGGGTCGGGCTCGCAGTTCGGCGCGCGCTTGAACTGGAGATAGCGCTCGGTCGCCTCGGCGAAGAGGACGCGGCCGTCGGGGCCGATGATCGCGATGGCGGGATCATGGAAGGTGGTGGCGAGGCCGATCGTGTAGGTCATGCTGGCAGGTCGGGCATCCGGTGAGCACCGCCCTCCCTAGCATGAAATCGGCGGGGATCACCCCGAGAGCTGGTCGCGGCGCAGATCGTCGAGGATCGAGAGCCGCCCGAGCGCCTGTTTCAGCGCCGCCGTGCGGGCCTTGCCGATCGTGCCGGGCGCAACCCGGTTGGACGGGCTCAGCCCCTCGGCGATGTCGGCGAGCTGCTGGCTCAGGATGCAGTCGAGCAGCAGCGCATGGTCGCGGTCGATCTCGGCGAGATCGCTCGCACCGCCCGCGCCGAGTTCCGCCACCGCCTCCAGCCGCGCCTGCGTCGCGTGCCGCGGCAGGCCGTGATGCAGCGCCAGCAGCCGCGCCGTGGTGACGATGTCCTTCAGCCCCGTCCGCTTCAGGTCGATGCGGCCGTCATCCTCGGTGCGCAGCCCCCCGAACAGGGTCAGCCCCGCCGCCGGCTGGCCGGCATTCTCCGCCAGCAGCTTGAGGAAGGGGATCTGGCCCTTGGCCGCCGCCCAGGCATCGCGCCAGAGCCGCTCCGCCATCGCCTTGTCGCCATGCACGGCCTTGAAGTCGAAGACGATGTCGACGCTGAGCAGATCCTCGGGGCTGGAGCGGCCGAGCCATTGCGCGATGCGCTGGCGCCAAGTCGTCAGCGAGCCGCGAAAGGCGGGCTCCGAAGCCATCACCCCGCCCTTGCACAGGGGCACACCGACCTCGTCGAGGATCGCCGCCATGCGCCGGCCGAGCCGCGCGAACCAGCGGTCGGCCTCCCCCTCCGGCTCGCCCTCCGCGAAGACGAGCGCATTGTCCTGGTCCATCGCCAGCAGGCTCTCGCCGCGCCCCGCCGAGCCGAGGACGAGCACCGCATAGGCGCAGGGTGCCGGCCCGGCGCCCTCCGCCAGAAGCTCCGCCTCGGCCAGAATCGCGGCGCGCCGCGTCAGCGCCCCGACCTCGCGCGCGACCACCGCCGCGATCAGGCGGGCCGGCACGTCCTCCGCCAGCAGCGCGCGCGCCATCAGCGGCAGACGCGACCAGATCTGCCCGAGCGCCGGCGCATCGGGGGCGGCGTCGATATCGTCGCCCAGCGCGACCGCCGTGCCGGCGCGCAGCTGCAGCAGCTTGAGCGGCGTCACCACCCCGACGATCCGGTCCTCGTCGTCGGTCACGGCGAGATGCCGGATATTGCGGGCGCTCATCCGCCCGATCGCGCGATAGAGAAAGGCGTCGGCCGGCACCGCCACCACCGGCCGCGAGGCGAAACGGCCGGCCGGCAGCGCCAGCGCCTCGGCGCCGTGCCGGGCGATGGCGCGCAGGAGATCGCGCTCGGTCAGGATGGCGGTGGCATCGGGACAGGCCCCCTCGCCGCCAAGGAAGACCGAGCTGACGCCCCGGCCCGTCATCGCGGCCAGCGCCGCGGCGACAGGCGTTGCCTCCGGCAGGATCACCGGATCGGCCCGCATCACGTCGCGGACGCGGTGGCGATAGGGATAGCTGTCGAGCTTGGGCAGCGGATCGCCGTCCTGCGTGGGCGCACGCAGCTCCCAGGCGGGCGGGGCCGCGCCCGCCATCGCGTCGGTGATCCGGCGGCTGGCCGCCACCGCCTCTCCGACCGTGCGGATGCCGCGGTCGCGCAGGCGCGGGGCGAGCGCGAGGAAGACGAGGCCGGCGGCCATCGCATCGCCGAGCGCCCGGTGGCGCTCCTGCGGCGCAATCTCCAGCCAGGCGCCAAGCGCCTCCAACGAATAGGAGGGCAGGCCGGGCTCGGCGAGCTGCGCCAGCAGGCGGATGTCGAGCGCGAGCGGCTGAACGAAGCGCTGCCCCAGCCGCTCCGCCTCCTGCTTGAGCATGGCGATGTCGAAGCCGATCGTGTGGCCGATCACCACGCGACCGGCCAGAAAGGCCGTGATCCCGGGATAGAGCACCTCGAAGGCCGGCGCCCCGCGCAGGGCTTCCTGGTCGAGCCCATGGACGGCACGGGACGCAGCGGGGATCTCGACATCGCAGGCGATGAGGCTCTGGAAGGCGTTGGCACGGTCGAGCCGCCCACCGTCGAGATGGACGGCGGCGAACTCGATCATCCGGGCGCGCCGGACATCGAGCCCGGTGGTCTCGGCGTCGAGGGCAACGCCGCGCACGGCGAAGAGCGGGGTGGCCTGGAGCAGGTTCGGCATGCGGTTGTCTCCGCGCTTCTGCGGAACACCCTACAGTCAGGCCCTGTTGTCTGACCAGATCGACTTCCGACGGGTGGGCGCCTCAGGGCCGCTTCAGCGCCGCGCCGATGAGCGCCTTGGCATCGGCGCTCGCCCAGTCGGCGGGCCCCGGCAGGATCGCGAGTTCGCAGCCGTCGCGGTCGACGATCAGGCTGACCGGCATGCCCTCGACCTTGCGCGCTGCCCGCAGCTCCTGGAACACCCGCGCCTGCGGATCGGCGTAATAGGTCAGCGCCCTGATCTCGCGCTGGGCGAGCCAGGCCTTCGGCTTGTCGAGGTTGCGGGTGTCGATGTTGATCGCCACCACCGCGAAATCCGGGCCTCCGAGCGCCGCCTGCAGCGCGTCGAGCTCCGGCATCTCCTTCAGGCAGGGCGGGCACCAGGTCGCCCAGAGATTGACCAGCAGCACCTTGCCGCGGAAGGCCGAGAGCGTCATCGGCGCCCCGTCGGGACCGTCGAAGGCCAGGTTGGGCGTCGGCATCGGTGCCGCATGGACCTGCACGGCCGCGACCTCGCCGCGCGCCAGCGGCGCCATGGCCGCCGCGACGGGCCGGGCCGCCCTGCAAGAAGCGGAATTGCCGGCATCGCCCGCGACGGAGTAGAAGGCCGCACCGCCGGCGAGCGCGACGAGCAGCAGCGCCCCTCCGGCGGCGAACCATTTCGATCGTGACGTCATCGGCGTCCTCAAATCAGGAAAGACCGTCGTGAGCAATCGCATGTGGGGTGGGCGTTTCGCCACGGGTCCCGACGCCATCATGGAGGAGATCAACGCCTCCATCGATTTCGACCAGCGCCTCTGGCGCCAGGACATCCGCGGTTCGCGCGCCCATGCGGCGATGCTCGGCGAGACGGGCATCCTGACGCGTGAGGATGTGGCGGCGATCGACGCCGGGCTCAAGCAGGTCGAGGCCGATATCGAGGCCGGGAGCTTCACGTTCTCGCGTGCGCTCGAGGACGTCCACATGAATGTCGAGAGCAATCTCAAGGACCGGATCGGCGCCGCCGCCGGCCGGCTCCACACCGGCCGCTCCCGCAACGACCAGGTCGCGACCGACATGAAGCTGTGGGTGCGCGACACGCTCGACCAGCTCGACGAGCAGATGGCCGATCTCCAGCTCGCGCTGGCGCAGAAGGCCGCGATCTATGCGGGCGCGGTGATGCCGGGCTTCACCCATCTCCAATCGGCCCAGCCGGTCACCTTCGGCCACCATCTGCTCGCCTATGTCGAGATGCTCGGACGCGACCGCGGCCGCGTCGCCGATGCGCGCCGGCGCCTCAACGAATCGCCGCTCGGCGCCGCCGCGCTCGCCGGCACCTCCTTCCCGATCGACCGCGAGATGACCGCCAGGGCGCTCGGCTTCGACCGGCCGACGGCAAACTCGCTGGATTCCGTCTCCGACCGCGACTTCGTGCTGGAGACGCTGGCGGCGGCCTCGATCTGCGCCATGCACCTGTCGCGGCTGGCCGAAGAGATCGTGCTCTGGGCGACGCCGCAATTCGGCTTCGTGCGCCTCTCCGACGCCTTCTCGACGGGATCCTCGATCATGCCGCAGAAGCGCAACCCCGACGCCGCCGAGCTGGTGCGCGGCAAGGCGGGCCGTGTCTTCGGCACGCTGCAGGCGATGCTGACGATGATGAAGGGCCTGCCGCTGACCTATTCCAAGGACATGCAGGAGGACAAGGAGGGCACCTTCGACGCGCTCCAGACGCTCTCGCTCTGCCTCGCCGCCATGGCCGGCATGGTCCGCGACATGCAGCCCGATTTGAAGGTGATGAAGCGCGCCGCCGGCCTCGGCTACGCCACCGCGACCGACCTCGCCGACTGGCTGGTGCGCGTGCTGAAGATGCCCTTCCGCGACGCCCACCACGTCACCGGCCGCCTCGTCGGCCTCGCCTCGGAGAAGAAGATCGGGCTGGAGAAGCTCAGCCTCGCCGAGATGCAGGCGGTAGAGCCGCAGATCACGCAGGCCGTCTTCGCCGTGCTCGGCGTCGAGCAGTCAGTGAGGAGCCGCGTAAGCTATGGCGGCACGGCGCCCAACAATGTCCGCCGCCAGGCACGGCGCTGGCTGAAGAAGCTGGCGACGACAAAGGCGTGATCCTTGCCGTCATGCTCGGCCCTGTGCCGAGCATCCACGCCTTGAGCGCCTGCCCGAGGCGAAGACGTGGCTGGTCGGGACAAGCCCGACCATGACGGGTGGAAGCTTCGTCCGGAATGACGGCCCCGGCGTCCAAAGCCTCGCCTCCGCCGCCATCCTTCGCTACAGTCTGATCTTCGCCTCGCCCAAGGGTTCGCTTCCGTGCTGCACTCCCGCCTGAAACTCGGCCGCGCCGTCCTGGTCGCGGGCCTGCTCGCCCTCGCGCTCGGGGCCTGCGGCCGCAAGGGCCCGCTCGAGGCGCCGCCCAATGCGACCGGCGCGATCGACCTGCCCGATTCGCAGATCGGCGCCGTCGAGAGCAGCAGCGGCGGCATCGGCGAGACCTCGATCCTGGCCCGGCCCGCCAAGGCCAACCGCGCCATCACCGTGCCCGAGAAGCCCTTCGTTCTCGACCCGATCCTCTGAGCCGGCCCCGATGCATCATTTCAGCTATCGCGACGGTGCCCTCTTCGCGGAGGATGTCGATCTGCACCGCATCGCCGATGAGGTCGGCACGCCGGTCTATGTCTATTCCTCGGCGACGATCGAACGGCACTACCGGCTCTATGCGCAGGCGATGACGCGCGCGGCCGGCGGCGGCCGGGCCCATGTCTTCTACGCGATGAAGGCCAACGGCAATCTCGGCGTGCTCAAGACGCTGGCTGCGCTCGGCGCCGGCGCCGACACCGTCTCCGAGGGCGAGGTCCGCAAGGCGCTCGCCGCCGGCTTCCCGGCCGACCGCATCGTCTTCTCCGGCGTCGGCAAGAGCGAGAGCGAGCTGCGCTTCGCCGTCGGGGCCGGCATCTACCAGGTCAACATCGAGACCGAAGGCGAACTCGACCTGCTGTCGAAGGTGGCGGCCTCGCTCGGCAAGCGCCAGGAGGCGGTGTTCCGCGTCAATCCCGACATCGGCGCCGGCGGCCACGCCAAGATCACCACCGGCTCGTCGGAGAACAAGTTCGGCGTCTCCTTCGAGGAGGTCGGCCGGCTCTATGCCCGCGCCGCCAACCTGCCGGGCGTGCGAATGATGGGGCTGGCGCTGCATATCGGCAGCCAGATCCGCGAGACGGAGTCCTTCGAGGCGGCCTATGCCAAGATGGCGGCGCTGGTCGGCGAGCTGCGCGGCGAGGGCCACCGCGTCGAGCGGCTCGATCTCGGCGGCGGGCTCGGCATCCCCTACGACATCCCCCAGGACCTAAAAGGCCGGGAATTCGACCATGGCCCGGGCCTGATCGACGCCTATGCCGACATGGTCGCGCGCGTCACGGGGGGCCTCGAGGTCGAGCTCGGCTTCGAGCCGGGGCGCCTGATCGTCGGCAATGCCGGCATCCTGATGACGCGCGTGCTGCATCTCAATCCGCGCCCGAGCAAGCAGTTCCTCGTCGTCGACGCGGCGATGAACGACCTCGTGCGGCCGGCCATGTACGAGGCCTATCACGAGATCTGGCCGGTGGCGGAGCCCCAGGCCGGCACGCCGGAGGTGGCCTATGACGTCGTCGGGCCAATCTGCGAATCGGGCGACACCTTCACCACCGGCCGCGTGCTGCCGGCGCTGAAGCCCGGCGACCTGATCGCCTTCATGACCGCCGGTGCCTATGGCGCCAGCATGGCCTCGACCTACAACCAGCGCCTGCTGGTGCCCGAGGTTCTGGTCAAGGGCGCCGACTACGCCGTGACGCGGCCGCGCCAGACCTTCGAGGAGCTGCTCGGCACGGATCGTGCACCGCCCTGGCTGGCCTGAACAGGGCTTGCCGGAGCCGCGATCCCGGACCGACATCCCTGTTCACGAAACGTGGAGCGGGCCCGGGCGCGACGTCTTCGCACTGGCCTTGCCACATTCCCGTGTTAGCCTTGCTGAAATCGGCAGGGTTGCAGGCGGATTGAGTCCTGGCGGCATGTGGGGGCGGCTCGGAGCGACGGCATGAAGGAAGCGCAGCGCCGCGAGGCGCCGGTTCGGATCGAGGGCGTGCGGCAGCGTCTGGCACGCCTCGCCATGGCGTCGCGGGTTTCGCTGGGCTGGGAGCGCCTCTGGCCACGCCTCTGGCTGCCCGTCGCCGTCATCCTCACCTTCCTCGCGCTCTCCTGGTTCGGCCTCTGGACCGCCCTGCCCTGGCAGGGCCGCGCGCTGGGCGTGACGCTCTTCGCCACCGCGCTGCTGGCCTCCCTCTGGCATGCCGCGCGCCTGGCGCTGCCGACCCATCGCGACGCTCTGACCCGCCTCGACCAGTCGCTGGAAGGCGGCCACCGCCCGGCCTCGGCGCTGGAGGACAGCCTCGCCGTCGGCGCCAGGGATCCCGTCTCGCAGGCGCTCTGGGCCCTGCATGTCGAGCGCCAGAGCGAGCGCATCGCCGGCTTGAGCGTCGCTGCGCCGCAGCCGCGCATGGCCAACCGCGACCGCCGCGCGCTGCGCGCCGTGCCGGTGCTCGCCGCCGTCACCGCCTTCTTCGTCGCCGGCCCGGAGAGCGAGCAGCGCCTGCGCGCCGCCTTCGACTGGCGCGGCCCCTCGCTGCCGGCGCCCGCCACCCGCATCGACGCCTGGATCGATCCGCCGGCCTATACCCGCCTGCCGCCGATGCTGATCGATTTCGGGAAGCTCGCCAGCCCGCAGATCACGGCGCCCGAGAAATCGACGATCGTGGTGCGCATCGCCGGCAAATCGGCCATGGACGTCGCCGTGACCGGCCGGCTCGATGTCCTGGCCGAAGCCAAGCCCGGCGAGGGCAAGGCCACCAATGGCAAGGCGGCCGAGGGCCGGGCTGCAGCCGCCCCGGCAAAGCCCGCGCCCGGCCAGGCGCCCGGCGTCGTCGAGCGGCGCTATACGCTCGCCGGCAACGGCACCCTGCGCCTCACCGGCGCCGGCGCCCCGGGCGCGACGCTCGCGATCACCGCCGTTCCCGACCGCGCTCCCGACATCGCCTTCCGCGAGCCCCCCAAGCCGGTGACCGGCCCGCAGCCGGGCGGGCTGTCGATCATCTATGAGGCCAAGGACGATTACGGCCTCGCCTCCGTCGAGGCGACGGTCGAGCGCGCCGGCCCGCCATCCACGGGCCGCTCGCTGGTCGAGGCGCCCAAGCAGATGCTCAGCGTGCCCTCCTCCCCCACCGGCGAGGAGGAGATGAAGAGCACCGTCGATTTCTCGGCCCATCCCTGGGCCGGCGCCAAGGTCCGCATGACGCTGGTCGCGCGCGACGAGGCCGGCCAGGAAGGCCGCAGCGAGGCGGTCGAGGTCGTCCTGCCGCAGCGCACCTTCGCCAAGCCGCTGGCCAAGGCGCTGGTCGAGCAGCGCCGCAAGCTGGTCATGGACGTCGACACGCGCAGCAAGGTCCAGCTCGCCATGGACGCGCTGCTGATCGAGCCCGGGCTCTTCATGAAGGAGACCGGTGTCTATCTGGGCATGCGCATGATCGGCGAGCGCCTGCGCCAGGCCCGCACCGACGATCAGCTGCGCGAGGTCGCCGAGCTGATGTGGGCGCTCGCCCTCCAGCTGGAGGACGGCGACCTCTCCGATGCCGAGCGGGCGCTGCGCGCCGCGCAGGAAAACCTGCAGCAGGCGCTGGAGCGCGGCGCCTCCGAGGACGAGATCAAGAAGCTCGCCGAGGATCTGCGCCGGGCCATGGACCAGTTCATGCGCCAGCTCGCCGAGCAGATGCAGCGCCAGCAGCAGAACGCCGACCCCAACCAGATGTCGCAGCTGCCGGAGAACTTCCGGACGGTGACGCCGCGCGACCTGCAGAACATGCTCAACCGCATCGAGGAGCTGTCGAAGCGCGGCGACATGGCCGAGGCGCAGCGCCTGATGGAGCAGCTCAACCAGATGCTCAACAATCTCCAGATGGCGCGTCCGGGCCAGCAGGACCCGCGCCAGCGCGAGATGAACCAGGCCCTCTCCGATCTCGACCGGATGACGCGCGACCAGCAGAACCTGCGCGACGAGACCTTCCAGCAGGAACAGCAGCGCCAGAACCGCGCCCAGCGCGGCCAGCGCCCCGGCCAGCAGCAGGCGCGGCCCGGCCAGCAGGGCCAGCGCCAGCAGGGGCAGCGCGGCCAGCAGCCGGGCCAGCAACCCGGCGACCAGGGTGAGGAGGGCGAGGAGGGCGAAGGCCAGCAGGGCCAGGGCGGGCAGAGCCTGGCCCAGCGCCAGCAGCAGCTGCGCGACCGTCTCCAGGATCTGCAGCGCCGGATGCGCGGCATGGGCGCGCCCCAGCAGGGCGAGCTCGGCGAGGCCGAGGGCGCCATGGGCGAGGCCGGCGAGCAGCTCGGCCAGGGCCAGGGCGAAGGCGCGCTCGACGCGCAAGGGCGGGCGCTGGACGCGCTGCGCAAGGGCGCCCAGAACCTCGCCCAGCAGATGCAGGGCCAGCCCGGCGAGGGCGGCGAGCCCGGCGAGGGCGCCTTCGGCGAGCCCGACGGCCAGCCCGCGGGACGCCCCTCGGCACAGCAGCGCGGCCGCGAGGACCCGCTCGGCCGGCCGCAGCGCCAGCGCGACTGGGCCGATGGCCGCGTCCGTGTGCCCGGCGCCGACGAGAGCGCGACGCAGCGCGCCCGCCGCATCCTCGAGGAACTCCGCCGCCGCCTCGGCGACCCGTCGCGGCCGATGGAGGAGCTGGATTATCTGGAGCGGCTGCTCCGGCGGAATTGACGGATGGCGGCCAAAGGCCGCCGACCGTCATCCTCGGGCGGAGCGTAGCGTAGACCCGAGGATCTCCTGCAGGAGATGGTCGGCTCAAGGCCGACCATGACGAGGCTCATAGCTCGCCACCACCGCCCCGACGACGATCAGCACGCAGGAGACGGCGAGCAGCCAGCTCGGCTGGGCGTAGCCCGCGAGCACGAGGATGATGGTCGAGAGCACGGGGGCGGCATAGGAGGCAACGCCGAGCAGCGCGACATCGCCCTGCTTCATGCCGATGTCCCAGACCACGAAGGCGAGCCCGATCGAGCCAAGGCCCAGGCCCAGCACGCCGGCCCATTCGGTCGTCGTCAGCGTCCACAGCGTCGTCTCGAAGGCGAAATGGCAGGCGAAGGCCGGCACGGCGCAGCCGAGCATGGTGAGGCACAGGCTCTCCGAGGGCACAGCCGCAAAGCGGCGCGAGACCACCGAATAGCTCGCCCAGACGAAGGCGCCGAGCGCCGCCAGGATATGGCCGAGTGCGAGCCCCTGCCCGGCCCCGAGCCCGCCCGAGACCAGCAGCGCCGTTGCGGCCAGCCCGATCAGCGCGCCGACCAGATGCCGCGGCCGCAGCCGCCCGCCCGGCAACAGCGCGGCAAACAGCACGATCAGCAGCGGCCAGAGATAGTGGATCAGGTTGGCCTCGGCGGCCGGCGCGGTCTTCACCGCCGCATAATACAGCGCCGTGTCGCCGAAGGGGCCGTAGAGCCCGAGCGCGAAGGAAGCCGGCGTCGGGCGGATGCGCGCAAGCTGCCCGCGCGCTGCCGCAATCGCGAGGATCAACAGCCCGCCGATCACGAAGGTCATGCCGACGAGCTGGAACGGCGGCACCCGCCCGCTCATCGCCGTGAACAGCGCGAGCGTGGACCAGAGCAGGATGGCGAGGGCGCCGATGAGGGTGGCGGTGCGGCTGGTCATGGGCGAGAGGGGTTGGAGCAGGCTGAAGGGCTCGATAGCAGGTGGGCATCGGAAAGCCGATAGTGGGAGGGCGCAGATCAATACGCGGTCATCCCGGGCGACCGGAGGGAGACCCGGGATCCATTCCGGAACGCCTGCCCGGATAGGTTCCGGAATGGATCCCGGATCTCCGCTTCGCTGCGTCCGGGATGACGGCGTGGTTCTGAACGACCATGCTATGAGCGCCTTCGCCGCAGCGCAGCACGGCTCCCGCGCCATGGGCGCCATGATCCCGACGCCGGATCGCCGCCATTGACCGCGACGGGCGCAAGGATCAAGCGTCAGGGCCATGACGACACTCTCGATGCCGGCCACCGAGCGCCGCCCGCTGATCCCGATCCTCGTCGCGCTCAGCGCGGCGCATCTGCTGAACGACCTGCTTCAGTCGATGATCCCGGCGCTCTACCCGCTGATCAAAGACAACTTCCAGCTCGATTTCGGCCAGATCGGCCTGATCACGCTGGCCTTCCAGGTGACGTCGTCCCTGCTGCAGCCCCTGCTCGGCTGGCTGACCGACAGGCGGCCATGGCCCTATGCGATGGTCGCCGGCATGGGCGCGACGCTGCTCGGCCTGCTGACGCTCGCCTTCGCGACCAGCTACCCGCTGGTGCTGCTGTCCGCCGCGCTGGTCGGGCTCGGCTCGGCCGTGTTCCATCCCGAAGCGACGCGCATGGCCCGCCACGCCGCCGCCGGCCGCCAGGGCCTGGCACAGGGGCTGTTCCAGGTCGGCGGCCATGCCGGATACGCCATCGGCCCGCTGCTGGCGGCGGCGGTGGTCGTGCCGCGCGGCCAGGCGAGCCTGGCCTGGTTCTCGATCGTCGTGCTCGTCGCGATGGTGCTGATGTCCTGGACCGCCTCGCGCTACAGCGCCTTCCGCCGCAGCCAGCCCAAGGGCCAGGGCGACGAAACCGCCGCGCACGGCCTCGCGCGCGGGCGCGTGCTCTTCGCGATGACGATCCTGATCCTGCTCTTGGTCTCGAAGAACGGCTACAACGCCGCCTTCACCTCCTACTACACCTTCTATCTGATGACGCGCTTCGAGGTGACGGTGCAGCTCTCGCAGATCATGCTGTTCCTCTATCTGCTGGTCTCGACCTTCGGCGTCATCATCGGCGGCATGATTGGGGACCGCATCGGCCGCGACCGGGTGATCTGGCTTTCCATCGTGGGGTCTTTGCCATTCGCGCTCATGCTGCCCCATGCCGATCTGTTCTGGACCGGCGTGCTCAGCGTGATCATCAGCTTCGTCATGGCGAGCGCCTTCTCGGCGATCCTGATCTACGCCATCGACCTCGTGCCCCATCGCGTCGGGCTGGTCGGTGGCCTATTCTACGGGCTGTCCTTCGGGCTGGCCGGCATCGCGGCCGCCGTGCTCGGCGCGCTGGCCGACAAGATCGGCATCGTCGAGGTCTTCCGCATCACCGCCTGGCTGCCGGCGCTGGGCCTGCTCACCTTCCTGCTGCCGACATCGCGGCGGGGGTGAAACCCAGCGTCATGCTCGGGCTCGACCCGAGCATCTCTTAGGAGACGCGATCGTCATCGGCACGCGGTTCCCGGGTCGCCGCGCTGCGGCGCCCGGGAATAACGCGCCGATCCCTCACGCCATGTACTGCCCGCCATTGACCGCGAAGGTCGCCCCCGTCGCGAAGGCGCCCTGCTCGGAGGCGAGGAAGACGACCATCGCGGCGATCTCCTCAGGTCTACCGAGACGGCCGACCGGGATGCCGGCGACGACGCGCTTCAGCGCCTCCTCGGGCATGGCGGCGACCATGTCGGTGCCGATATAGCCCGGCGTGATCGCGTTGACGGTGATGCCCTTGTTGGCGTTCTCGTGCGCCAGCGCCTTGACGAAGCCGATGTCGCCGGCCTTGGCGGCGGAGTAGTTGACCTGCCCCATCTGGCCCTTCTGGCCGTTGATCGAGGAGATCACGATGATGCGGCCGAAGGAGCGGGCGCGCATGCCCTCGATCACCGGGCGCGTCATGTTGAACAGCGAGTCGAGATTGGTGCGGATCACGTCCGACCACTGCTCCCGTGTCATCTTGTGGAAGAAGCCGTCGCGGGTGATGCCGGCATTGTTGACGAGGATGTCGATCGGCCCGATGTCGGCCTCGACCTTGGCGACGCCCGCCGCGCAGGCGTCGTAATCGCCGACGTCCCATTTGAACACCGGGATGCCGGTCTCGGCCTGGAACTTGGCGGCCGCCTCGTCATTGCCGGCATAGCTGGCGGCGACCTTGTGGCCGGCCTCCTGCAGGGCCCGGCTGATCGCCGCCCCGATGCCGCGCGTTCCCCCCGTGACCAACGCAACCTTCATCATGACCTCATCCCCTCCAGATGGCGGCGTGGACGCCGCACTTTGGCATCGGACCGAAAAGTGGACTGCACTGTTCGGACAGATCCGATGCGATTGCTCAGTGATCGATCGCCGCGCATCCGGACGGACGCGCAGCGGTCTAGTGTTCCGACAGCTTCATGCCGGGCGTGTAGGGCCCGTCGACGTCCTTGATGATGGCCTGGCCGCAAATGACCCGGCCTTGCGCTGCATCAAAGGTCAGGGTCGGGTGCCCAAAAGCATGATGCCGAACAGTGCGAAGCGGTTTTCGGTCGACATCATGCTTTCGATATTTGGTTGGAGAGACGGATTCACGTTTCAGGTCGAGACGACCTGAAACGATCCGGCTCTCGAGCACCCAACCCCGGCTCAGCGCCTCCGAGACCCGATGGCAGAAGACGGCGTCATCAGGCCCGGTCAGGTACCGATAGAGCGTCGTCTGGCGCGCCATCGCGCTCTCAGCGCTCCAGCGCCATGGCGACGCCCATGCCGCCGCCGATGCAGAGCGTGGCGAGGCCCTTCTTGGCATCGCGCTTGATCATCTCGTGCACCAGCGTGACCAGCACGCGGGCGCCCGAAGCGCCGATCGGATGGCCGATCGCGATCGCGCCGCCATTGACGTTGACGATCTCGGGGTTCCAGCCGAGGTCCTTGTTGACCGCCAGCGCCTGCGCCGCGAAGGCCTCGTTGGCCTCGACGAGGTCGAGATCGCCGACGCTCCAGCCGGCCTTTTCCAGCGCCTTGCGCGTCGCCGGAATCGGGCCCGAGCCCATGATCGCCGGATCGACGCCGGCCGTCGCCCAGGAGGCGATGCGCGCCAGCGGGGTCAGACCGCGCTTGGCGGCCTCCTTCGCCGACATGATCACGAGAGCCGCTGCGCCGTCATTGATGCCCGACGCGTTGCCGGCGGTGACGGTGCCGTCCTTCGAGAAGGCGGGTTTGAGCTTGGCCATCGCCTCGATCGTCGCGCCATGGCGGGGATATTCGTCGGTGTCGACGACGATGTCGCCCTTGCGGGTCGAGACCGTGAAGGGAACGATCTCGTCCTTGAACCGGCCGGCCTTCTGCGCGGCCTCGGCCTTGTTCTGCGAGGCGACGGCGAAGGCGTCCTGCTCCTCGCGGGTGATCTGCCACTTGGTCGCGACGTTCTCGGCGGTGGTGCCCATGTGGTAGCCGTGGAAGGCGTCCCAGAGCCCGTCCTTGATCATCGTGTCCGTGAATTTCAGGTCGCCCATCTTGGTGCCGGAGCGCAGATGCGCGGCGTGCTGCGCCATCGACATCGATTCCTGCCCGCCAGCGACGATGATGTCGGCATCGCCATTGGCGATCTGCTGCAGGCCGATCGCGACCGTGCGCAGGCCCGAGCCGCAGAGCTGGTTGAGGCCCCAGGCGGTCTTCTCCTGCGGGATGCCCGCGATCATCGCGGCCTGGCGTGCCGGGTTCTGGCCCTGACCGGCGGTCAGGATCTGGCCCATGATGACCTCGTCGACATCGGCGGGGTCGACCTTGGCGCGCGCCAGGGCCTCCTTGATGGCGGCCGCGCCGAGCTCATGGGCGGGCGTGTTGGCGAAGGCGCCGTTGAAGGCGCCGACCGCGGTGCGCGCCGCGCTGACGATCACGATATCCGTATCGGCCATGGGGGAATTCCTCAGCTGGTTGCCGCGACGCCCGGGCCCGCCGGGCGCCTGTTCGGGAGGCACCTTCGAAGCCCGCCGCGCCGCCGTCAAGTCAGCCGAAAGAGATGGCCGCGCGCAAACTTGCGGCAGCCGATCCTTGAGATGCCGCAAAGACATGCCGAATCGCCCATGCTGTGATCGCCATTTCCGGGCCGGCGCTCAAAAAACTTGCGACGGGCGCCGCAGCGGCTACCATCGCTGGCGGGAGACCGTCAGTCCGGCCGTCGCGCGATCTTCGCGCCGGGGTTCGGGCCAACGTGATGCAGGATTCTGATGGCCAGCGACAAAGAACCGACCGTCATCAAGAAATACGCCAACCGCCGCCTCTACCACACCGGCACGAGTTCTTACGTGACGCTGGAGGATCTCGCCGGTCTCGTCCGCGGCGGCGAGGATTTCGTCGTCTATGACGCGAAGTCCGGCGAGGACATCACCCGTTCGGTCCTGGCGCAGATCATCTTCGACGAGGAGGCCAAGGACGGGCAGAACCTGCTGCCGATCGCCTTCCTGCGCCAGCTCATCCGCTTCTACGGCGACAGCATGCAGGCGCTGGTGCCGCGCTATCTCGAATTTTCGATGGACAGCCTGACCAAGGACCAGGCCCAGTTCCGCGAGCAGATGACCAAGGCCTTCGCGGGCGGCGCGCTCGGCGGCGGCGCCATCGACGCCATGCAGGCCCAGACGCGCGCCAACATGGCGATCTTCACCGAGGCCTTCCGGATGTTCAACCCCTTCGCCGCCGCGGCCGCCGCCAAGGCGCAGGAGGAGAGCGCCGCCGCCGGCGCCGCCAAGGCCGACGATCTCGGCGACCTCAAGCGCGAGCTGAGCGAGATGCGCGACCGGCTCGACAAGCTCGCCAAGACGAAGTGAGGTCGGTTCGACTTTCCGCCGTCACCGCGAACGCGCGACCATCCATTGGAAACGCGCCGTCATCCTGGACAAGCGGCGAAGCCGCGCCGGCCGGGATCCATCACAGGGCTCGCGGTGCCTGATGATGGATCCCGGGTCGACCTCCGGTCGCCCAGGATGACGGAGTTGGTTTTCAAAGGCGGAATCTAGCCTACAGCGGCCCTCGGCGTTGCACCCGCGCCCGGCCGGCGCAGCTCGGCCTTGCCCACCAGATGCCCCTGCAGATAGGTGACGCCCCAGTCGGCGAGCAGGCGCGCCTGCATCTCGTCGTCGACCCATTCCGCCACCGTGTCGACGCCGAGATGGCGGGCGAGATCGATCAGCGTGCGGACATAGAAGCGGTCGTCGGTCGAGCGGCGCAGGTTCTGCGTGAAGGTGCCGTCGATCTTGAGCACGTCGATCGGGAAGGCGCGCAGATGCCGCAGCGAGGTATGGCCCGCACCGAAATCATCGATCGCGACGCGCGACCCGCGCTCCTTGATCTGGCCGAGCAGCCGCGCGACGCGGGTCGGATTGTCGATGGTGGCGGTCTCGGTGATCTCGACGATCAGCCGCTCGGCGACACCCCGCGCGCCGCTCGTGCAGGCGAGGAAGGCGTCGAGCCACTCCGGATCGGAGAGCGAGCGCGGCGAGACATTGACCGAGAGCGACAGCGACGGCTCGCTCGCCAGCAGGCCGACGGCGAGCTCCAGCACGCGGTGATCGAACAGGCGCACCAGCCCGCGCCGCTCCAGCATCGGGATCAGCTCGGCGGTGGCGAAGAAGGCGCCGTCCTGTCCGAAGGAGACGCGCAGCAGCGCCTCGTGGAACGAGACCTCGCGCGACTGCGCTCTGACGACCGGCTGCAGCGCCAGTTCGATCCGCCGCTCGTTGAGCGCGGCGAGCGCGCTGATGTCGAAGCCGCTGGCGCTGTCGGTGCGTTCGCGGCTCTCCTGTCGCCGGGCGATCACGGCCGTGTCGGATGACCCCGCCTTGGCGCCGGCGAGCGCGTTCTCGGCCGCCGAGAGCAGCGTGCCGGCATGGTTCGACAGATCGGGGGCGATCGCCGCGCCGACGCGCAGACGCACAAGCGCGATGCCGCGCGCGGTTTCGATGGCGGCCTGCGCCACGGCCTTGGCGAAGCGCCGGGCCGCGGCATCGACCTGGTTCAGCGGGCAGCCGGTGAGCAGGATGGCGAAGCGGTTGCCGGAATAGCGCACGAGATAGTCGCGCCGGCGCGTCACCGAGCGCAGCCGCTCCTGCACCACGGCGATAATCTCGTCGGTCGCCTCATGGCCGAAATCGTCGTTCAGCCGCGCCAGCTCGTCGATCGCCGCGACGAGAACGACGACGTTGCGCTCGGCCGGCAGATGTTCGGAGAGCGCCGAGGAGAGACGGTCGAGCAGGGCCGAGCGGTCGCCGAGCTCGCCGGACTGGCCGAGCAACTCATCGGGGCGGACCTGGCGCTCGAGCCGGAGCATGCCGCGGGCGCAGGCGGGCCGGCCGTCCGTGCCGGCGAACCAGCGGCCGGAATCCTCGACCCACATCCGGCGACCGGCCAGCTCGGCGGCATAGCGCGTGCGGTAGATCACGCCCTCGCCCTCGTCGTGACCGCCGGAGGAGAACACCGCATCATAGCGGCTGCGGCCGCTGCCGGGCTCGACCAGCCCGGCGAAGCCGAGGCCCCGCGCCATTGCCGCCGCCGGAATCGCCCCCAGCACCTCGGCCGCATTGGGGCCCCAGGTCAGGCTGTCGCTCTGGATGTCCCAGCTGTAGACGACCTCGCCGATCGACGAGAGCAGGTTGCGCGGATCGACGCGGGCCTCGTCACGGGCATTGAAGATCGACGGCGCCGGCATCGGTGAGCAGCCTCGGGAGAGCGGAACCGACCCGCGACCGGACGGCACGCGGGCGAAGGGACAATGTTCCGAAACGATGCGGCGGACGGTCTTAACACACCGTTAAGGTTGGCCGGGCCCTTGCAACTTTGCCACCGGGCGCAGCGTTTGCGTATCGGAGTGGCACATGGCCGAAGCGGCATCTCGGGAGCAGACGGGAAAGACGATTGCGGCGGCGTCCGCGATGCTCCTGCTGCAGCTCGCCGCCAGCCAGGCCGAGATCGGCCCCTTCGCCCGCCGCGGCCGCGAGACGCCGCAGATGGCGGCCGGCCTCTACCGC
>CALRYW010000032.1:0-47020 GCA_943372485.1 Allobosea thiooxidans | reverse complement strand
TGGAGCGGGTACCGGGAATCGAACCCGGGTATTCAGCTTGGAAGGCTGCTGCTCTACCATTGAGCTACACCCGCGCTGCCCTCGAAATTCCCCAGCGGCGGCCAGAAGTCAACCCGTCGCGAGCGCCGGCCTGCCGCTTTCGGGCGAGGCGGTGGCGAGCGCCTCTACGTCGCCCCGGAAATAGCCGAGCAAGCGCAGCGCGTTGAGCGTCACCAGCGCGGTCCCGCCGAGGATCGCGACACACAGGCCCGTCGCGTCGATGAGGGTGGTGACGAGGACCAGCGCCTTCAGCTCCAGCGCCGCGCGATGGTCTGGCGCAATGGCCGCAATCCATGCCCGCACCTGCCAAAGCGGCGCCCCGGCCTCATCCTCCGGCAGCGAATTGGTGGGCGAACCCCTCTCCTCAGGCGCATCATCATAGTCATGGTCATGGTCGTGATCCTGGCCGCAGCCCGGGCCGTGGCGATGCGGGGCGGTGGCGGCAGCGGCGGGCAGCGGGACGTCTCATGCCCGCCGCAGCGGGCGGAGTCGCAGGAGGCCGGCGTCGCAGCAACGGCGTCAGGGACCTTCGGGACGACAGCGAAATCGGGTTGGGACATGGGGTACCGGGCGTCGCGAAACGCGAACCGGCCGGACGATAATCCCTGTGGCCTCTACAGGTTCAAACGCCTTTCTCAGCCGCGCTCAGGCTGCGGCCGCAGCCCGGCCATGCGCCGCGAGCGGCGGCCGGAAACCGCGCAGCCGCAGCGCATTGGCGACGACGCTGACGCTGGAAAGCGCCATGGCGAGACCCGCCACCATCGGCGACATCAGGATGCCGAAGGCCGGGTAGAGCACCCCGGCCGCGACCGGGATCAGCACCGCATTGTAGCCGAAGGCCCAGAACAGGTTCTCGGCGATGTTGCGCAGCGTCGCCCGCGACAGCGCCACCGCATTCGCCACATTGCGCAGATCGCCCGACATCAGCACGACATCGGCGCTCTCGATCGCGATATCGGTGCCGGTGCCGATCGCGAGTCCGACATCGGCCTTGGCCAGCGCCGGCGCGTCATTGATGCCGTCGCCGACGAAGGCGACGCGGGCGCCCCCCGCCTGCAGCCGCTCGATCACCGCGACCTTGCCGGCGGGCAGCACCTCGGCCACGACCTCGTCGACCGGCAGGCCGCGCGCGATCGCCTCAGCGGTGCGCCGGTTGTCGCCGGTGATCATGACGATCCGTAAGCCCTGCGCCTGCAGTGCCTCGAGCGCCTCGCGGCTGGTCTCCTTGACGGGGTCCGAGACGGCGAGGATCGCGGCGAGCCGCCCGTCGACCGCCGCATAGAGCGGCGACTTGCCCTCCCCGCCCAACCGCGCCGCCGTGGTGGCGAAGGGGGACAAGTCGAGGCCCGCCCGCACCAGCAGCCGGTCGGCCCCGACGAGCAGCGCCCGTCCCTCGACGGTGGCCGTGACGCCGTAGCCGGGCTCGGCGGCGAAGGCGGCGGGCTCAGGCAGGATTTGGCCGCCCTGCCGGGCCGCCGCGACGATGGCCTGCGCGATCGGGTGCTCCGAGCGCGTCTCGACCGCCGCCACCAGCCGCAGGACCTCGTCGCGCGCGAAGCCGTCGGTGACCTCGACATCCGTCAGTTCGGGTCGCCCACGCGTGATCGTTCCGGTCTTGTCGAGCGCCACGACCGTGACGTCGCGCAGGGCCTGCAGCGCCTCGCCGCGCCGGAACAGCACGCCCATCTGCGCCGCCTTGCCGGTACCGACCATGATCGAGGTCGGCGTCGCCAGCCCCATCGCGCAGGGACAGGCGATGATCAGCACGGCGACCGCATTGACGATCGCCAGCGACAAAGCCGGGCTCGGCCCGACAATCAGCCAGACCCCGAAGGTCAGCAGCGCGGCGGCCATGACGGCGGGCACGAACCACATCGTCACCTTATCGACCAGCGCCTGGATCGGCAGCTTCGAGGCTTGGGCTGCCTCCATCGTCCGCACGATTCCCGCCAGAAGCGTGTCCGCGCCGATCCGGGTCGCGCGGAAGCGGAAGGCGCCGGTCCCGTTGACCGTGCCGCCGATCACCGTGGAGCCGGCCACCTTCTCGACCGGGATCGGCTCGCCGGTCAACATCGATTCGTCGACGAAAGAGGCCCCCTCCAGCACCTCGCCATCGACCGGCAGCCGCTCGCCGGGCCGCACCAGCACGATGTCGCCGGGCCGCACCTGCGCGACGGCCAACTCCTGCTCGCGGCCCTCGCGCAGCACCAGAGCCGTCTTGGCCTGGAGCTTCAGAAGCCGGCGGATCGCATCCCCGGTCTGGCCCTTGGCCCGGGCCTCGGCATAGCGCCCGAACAGGATCAGCGTGACGATGACCGCGCCGGCCTCGAAATAAGTGTGGTCGAGCCCGGCCGGCAGCAGCTTAGGCGCGAAGGTCGAGACCACCGAATAGAGATAGGCTGTCGTCGTGCCCAACATGACGAGCGAATTCATGTCGGGCGCGCCGCGCAGCAGCGCCGGCCCACCCTTTCGGAAGAACTGCAGCCCCGGCCCGAACTGCACCAGGCTCGCCAGGATGAAGGACAGGATGCGGAGGTTGGCCGCGCCAAAGCTCTCGGCCAGCGCGTGATGCAGCGTGTCGGAGAGATGCGAGCCCATCTCGATCACGACGATCGGCAGCGTCGCCAGCGCGGCCAGGGTCAGGTCGCGGCGCAGGCCCGTCAGTTCGGCCGCGCGCCGCGCGCTGTCGCGATCGGCCTGGATGCCGGCCTCCTGCACCGGCTCGGCCGGATAGCCCGCCTGGGCCAGCGCCGCAGCAATGGCCAACACCGTACCCTCGCCGCCGACATGGCGCGCATGGGCGCGGCCCGTGGCGAGGTTGACGCTGCCCTCCAGCACGCCGGGCACGGACAGCAGCGCCCGCTCGACCCGTCCGACGCAAGCAGCGCAGCTCATACCCTCCACGGACAAATCGGTCTCGTCCTCCTGCGGCGTGTAGCCGGCCGCCCGGATCGCGGCCAGGACGGGCGCCGCGCCGGCATCGGCGTCGAGCCCGACGCTCGCCCGCTGCGTCGCCAGATTGACGGACGCTGCGCGGACGCCCGGCACCGCCAGGATCGCCTTCTCGACGCGCCCGACGCAGGAGGCGCAGCTCATCCCCTCGACGGGGATCGCGAGCGTCGTCGCGCTGGCCGGCGTGCGGAGATCGGTCAGGGTCATCGGCTCAGGCTCCGGCTGTCGCATGAAAGCCGGAGATGGGGCTTCCCATCATGGGAAGGTCAAGGGGTGGCGACGGATCATCCGTCAGGTGATGCGGCGCACGCTCGCCGCGATCTCCTCCGGCTCGAACAGCCGCTTCCAGTCCGGCTTCAGGATCGTGTCCTTGCCGAAGACGATCGCCTTGTTGCAAGCGTCCGAGAACACGCCCTGCACCTGCTCGAAGGTGACGGCGGCGAGGATGTTCATATGGCCGAGCAGGAAGTCGCGCGCCGCCTCGCGCGGGACGCCGCGGGCGATCGCCTCCTCCATCGCCTCGCGCATCGCATCGAGCAGCGTGGCGCACACGGTTTCCGACAGGCCAGGCTCCAGGATCGCCATTTGCTCGACCGTGACGCGGTGCGAGCGCATCACCGGCGCCCAGATCGCCCGCGCGACCTCCTCACCGAGCGCATAATGCTCTTCAGGCCCCTGCATCAACGCGTTGACGATGTGCTGCTTGGCCGCGATGCCGCCGAAATGGTCGGCCTTGGCGGCCGGGTCGGTCTCGTCGTTGAAGATCGGCGGGTGGCAGGGATGGGTGACGAAATAGGTGATGTCGGCCCGCTCCGGCAGATGCCCGGCATGGGGCGCGGCGGCGTCAAGGATCACCACGATCGTGCCCGACGCGAGCAGCGGCAGCAGCGAACGCGCGACGGCGCCGACATGCGTGTCCGGCACCGCCAGCACCACGACGGCCGCGCCATCGACCGCAGCCTCCGCCGACACGCAATCGAGCCCGATGGCGGCGCGCACCCGCTCCTGCCCCGCCGGGCTGACCTCGACCGGCCGCATCGTGAAGCGCGAGCCGGCGAGATTGCGGCCGAGCCGCATCCCCATCTTGCCGCCGGCACCGAACAGAGCCACCATCGTCATCGTCGACCCCCCCAACTGGTATGATGAGTTCGTCCCATACCGAAGGCTGGCGGTCAATCTGGTCTGATGACATGATGACAATGCCCCGTATCCCAGCAATGCAGCCCCCGTGACGACCGAGCCGATCCCCCGCCGCAAGCTGCATCAGGAGGTCCTCGACCGGCTGATGGCCCGCATCCGCGCCGGCGAGTTCGCGCCGGGTACGCAATTGCCCTCCGAGCGCGAGCTGATGGACGCCTATGGCGTCGGCCGCCCCTCGATCCGCGAGGCGCTGCAGCAGCTGGAGCGCTCCGGCATCATCGGAATCAGCCATGGCGAGCGCGCCCGCGTAATGCTGCCGACCGCCGAAGCGGTCGTCGCGCAGATGACCGAACCCGCACGCTTCCTGCTGAGCGTCGATCCCGATGCGCTGGACCATCTCAAGGAGGCGCGCATCCTGCTCGAAGCCGGCGTCGCGCGGCTGGCCGCCCAGCGCGCCGATGCCGGCGGCCTCGCGCTGCTGCAGCAGCGGCTCGACGAGCACCGGGCCGCCGGGCTCGACGACTTCCTCAGCTGCGACATCGCCTTTCACCGCCAGATCGCGGTGATGAGCGGCAACCCGGTCTTCCCCGCCGCGGTCGAGGCGATGCTGACCTGGCTCGGCGCGTCCTATGTCACGCTGGTGCGCGCACCGGGTGCCGAACGCCTGACACTGGCCGAGCACCAGCGCATCCATGACGCGATCGCGGCGGGCGATGGCGACGCCGCGGCCCGGGCGATGACGGACCATCTGAGCCGGGCGAATGCGCTGTATCGCAGCCTCGCCGCGCCCGCCGCGGCAGATCACAGCTGAGGCGCATCTCGGGCGATCGGCACCGCCCGTTCAGCGTCGGGCGTCAGCGCAGCGGCGGCGCATAGAGCACGCCGCCCATGCTCCAGAGCTGGTTGAGCCCGCGCGGAATGGCGAGCTTGGAGCCGGTCCCGAGATTGCGCTCATAGATCTCGGCATAGTTGCCGCCCGCCCGCACGGCCTTGACCGCCCAGTCCGGATCGAGCCCCAGCGCCTTGCCGAACCCACCCTCGGCACCGGTGAAGCGGCGCACATCGGGCTTCTGCGACGCCAGCGCGGCCGGGATGGTGGTGGTGGCGATGCCGAGTTCCTCGGCGTTGATCAGGGCGAAATTCACCCATTTGACCACGGTGAACCAGGCGAAATCGTCGCTGCGCACGACCGGGCCGAGCGGTTCCTTCGAGATCACGTCCGGCAGCACGATCGCATCGCCCGGCTTGGCCAGCCTCAGCCTCTCGCCATAGAGCGCCGACTGGTCGCGGCTGAGGACGTCGCACGCGCCGGCCTCGAAGGCCTTGAAGGCCTCGGCGGCGCTGCCGAAGGGCTTTTCCTCATAGGTCAGCGAATTCGCCCGGAAGAAATCGGCGAGGTTGGCCTGCGAGGTCGTGCCCGTCTCGACGCAGATCTTCGCCTTGTCGAGGGCCAGCGCCCCGTCGACGCCGAGCGCCCGCTTCGCCAGGAAGCCCTGCCCGTCATGATAGGTGATGCCGGCGAAGGCGAGGCCGAGTTCAGCCTCGCGTCCGAGCGTCCAGGTCGAGTTGCGCGAGAGTAGGTCGACCTTCGCCGCCTTGAGTGCGTCGAAGCGCTCGCTCGCCGAGAGCGGCATGAAGCTGACCTTCTGCGGATCGCCCAGCACGGCGGCCGCCAGCGCCCGGCAGAAATCGACGTCGAAGCCCGACCACGCCCCCTGCGCGTCCTTGGCGGAAAAGCCGTTCAACCCCTCGCTGACGCCGCAATGGAGGACCCCGCGCTGCTTGACCGTCGCCAGCGTGCTGGCCGCGGCCGGCAGTGCGAGCGCCGCGGCGGACGCGACCGCGGCGAGCAGACCGAGCGTGAACCGGCGAAGCGATGAGACCTGCGACATGACGTTCCCCCTGGCCTGTGGTCTGGGCGCGCCCGCTCTACAGCGTCGCCTGATGACGGATGATCACCTTGGTCCCGAGCGGCACCCGCTCGTAGAGATCCGCGATGTCGCCATTGGCGAGGCGGAAGCAGCCGGAGGAAATCGCCTCGCCGATCGTCTCGGGCTGGTTGGTGCCGTGGATGCGGAACACCGTCGAGCCGAGATAGAGCGCCCGTGCGCCCATCGGATTGCCGGGGCCACCCGCCATGAAGCGCGGCAGATAGGGCTGGCGCTGCAGCATCTCCGGCGGCGGCCGCCAGTCCGGCCATTCCGCCTTGCGGCTGACCTGCACGAGCCCCGACCACTGGAAGCCCTCGCGCCCGACGCCGATGCCGTAGCGCAGCGCCCGGCCATTGCCCTGGACGACATAGAGGAAGCGCTCGGCCGAATGGATGATCACGGTGCCGGGAGCCTCGTTCGAACGGAACAGCACCATCTGGCGGGCAAAGGGGCCCTCCGTTATGCTGACCTCCTCGGTCGAGACCCGGCCCGGCTCGTCGCCGATATCCATCGTCTGCTGGACCGCGGCGGGCGGGCGCGGCTGGGCGAGGCCCGGCAGCGACAGCGCGAACAAGGCCGCCAGAACCGCGGCGCTGCGCTGCAGGCGGAGCGAAAGCGTGGTCGATGTCGTCATGAGCGGCCTCCTCCCGTCAGCGGCAGCGCACATAGATGAAAGTGCCGTAGCGGCGATGGGCATCGGGATCGACGAAGCGCATCACCAGCATCGATTCGCTCGCGGACAGGATCTCGCGGTCCTGCAGATCGCCGGGCGGCGCCTCGAAGCCGAGGAAATTGCGCCCGCCGGGACCGCCCTTGAGCTTGAGCTCGTAGAGCTTGGCGTCATCGGCGACATGCATCATCACGCCGTCGCGCGGCCCCTTGCTGATGACATAGGGCTGGTTGCAGGCCGCCTTGGCCTGCTCCTCCGTGCGCTTGCGATCCTTCTCGTTGTGGAAGGAGGCGATGCCCCATCGCCCGATCACGGTGTCGACGCTGATCGTGCTCGGCGCCGCGGCCAAGGCGACGACCTGCGTTTGCGGCGCCCGCGGCTCGTCTGCGCCCGAGAGGCAGCCGCCAAGCGCCGCGGCGAGCGCCAGGGCGGCAGCGGTGGACAGGGGCGAAAGCCGCAGCCTGGTCTCGACGTTGCTGGTCACCATCCCCCACCCCGCTCTGATCCCGGCACTCTGCCGGCCCGGCCGTTACGGAAATAGGACATGGTTTGCGCGCGAGGGCAATCGCCCCGATCATCGGCGAGGGACGCCCCGCGCAAAAGGCGGAATGCGCGCCCCCAAGCGGCGCCCGCACAACGCGGGGCCCGCTGATATGCCCCATGATCTGAGATGGAGCCGGGTTGAGCCTCGGCGGTGCGGCCCGGCAAAGACGGCTCTGAGAAAGGTGGTGGGGGAAGCAGGACTCGAACCTGCGAAGGCATAGCCAGCGGATTTACAGTCCGCCCCCTTTGCCGCTCGGGACATTCCCCCGCCTGCGCCGCCAGCGGCGAGGCCGCGGGCGTCTCTCTCGTGTCACTGGTGTGACGGCGACAGGCGCGGCCGGACTTATGGTGACCGGGCCGCCCCCTGTCAACGCCAAAAAGCCACCGGGCTCGCCGGCAACCCGCCCCGTCCCGACATTTCCATGCTGGTCAAGCCGCGGATGTCATGTCAGGGCATGCGCCAGCACCGCAGGAGCCCCCCATGCCAGCACCGTTCCGCCCCAAATCGGATCGCGATCGGCCAGACCGCGACAGGCCGCGCCGCGAGGGTGCGCGCGGGGACGGCCCGCGCCAGACCAGTCCGCGGCGCGCCGACGGCACCCTGCACCACCGCCCGGGCGACATCGACGAGGCCGTGCTCTACGGCGTGCACCCGGTGATCGAGGCCCTGCGCAATCCCAGGCGCCGCCATCGCCGCTTGCTCGCGACGGAGAATGGCGTCAAGCGCCTGCAGGAGGAGATCGGCGAGCTGCCGCTCGAACCCGAGATCGTGCGCCCCTCCGAGATCGACCGGCTGCTCACCCCCGATTCGGTGCATCAGGGGCTCTATCTCGTCTGCGATCCCCTGCCCTCGCCCGATCTCGACAGCCTGCCCGACGACGCGATCGTGCTGGCGCTCGACCAGATCACCGATCCGCATAATGTCGGCGCCATCCTGCGCTCGGCCGCCGCCTTCGGCGCCGCGGCGGTGATCGTCACCATCCGCCACTCCCCGGCCGCGACCGGCGTGCTGGCCAAGTCGGCATCCGGGGCGCTCGAGCATGTCCCGCTGATCGCCGTGCGCAATCTCGGCGACGCGCTCGCCGAACTGGGCCAGCGCGGCTTCCAGCGCATCGGCTTCGATTCGGATGGCGAGGTCGCCTTCGAGGACGTGACCCTGACGCGCCCGCTGGTCATGGTGATGGGCGCCGAGGGCAAGGGCCTGCGCCAGCGCTCGCGCGAACTCTGCGACCAGGTCGCGCGGCTGGAGGTGCCGGGCGCGATCACCAGCCTCAACGTCTCCAACGCCACCGCGATCGCGCTCTACGCCGCCAGCCGGCGCCGCTGAGCCGGACCGGCCTCAGCGGCCGGGCACGACCAGCAGCAGCGCGCCCGTCTCGGCATGGGCGAAGCGGCTGCGCCGGCCCTGTCGCGGCTCAGGATCGTTGATCCGGATCACGCGGGTCGCCGGGCGGTCGCGCCGCCCCTCGACGCGGTAAAGCGTCGGTTCCGGCGTCGGCGCGCGCGCAATGCCCATCCGCACCGGCATGTGCTCGAAAGACTGGCGATCCACCGGACGCTCGGCATCGAGGGCGTGGGAGGAGATGCCGCCGGACGGGGCGCTCCAGGCACCCGGATAGCCCACAGCGGCCAGCGGGCCGCGTCCGAAGCGGCGGCCATGGCCATCGCGGAAGCGTCCGGCATCGGTGCGGACCCAGCGGTCACGCGTCAGGCGCTGGTGAACCGCCGCACCCCGTTGGACGGTCGGAGCGGCGGTCGCGAAGGATCGGGACGCCGGCCCCGCGGCCTGCGCCGCAGTCCACCCGCCCGGCAGGCAAAGGCCCATCATCGTCAGGCCGAGACAGATCGTCGTGGCGCGCATCATGGCGCTCCTCCTTCTCCGCATCCTCAGGCCTCCGCCGCCGACTATAGGCGCTCGCGCCGGGCTGGGAAGCGGATTCGCGGACGCGTTCCATCTGAGACCATCGTCGTACAACCAATTATGCAAGACCAAGTGCTTGATTGAACTCGCAGTTTTCCACGCGCATTCCTCTCGCCGACGGATCTGCGGAGCCTCAGGTTTCGCCTCCGCCGAAGCCAGATCACGTCGAACAAGGACGGTGGGCAGTCAGGCAGCGCGGAATCGTCCCGCCGCCCTGGACCTCGCAGGGAGTATCGCCATGAGCATGGCAGCGAACATATCGGGGGCGAAGACCGCGCCACGCCCCATGACGAAGGAAGAGAAGCGCGTCATTCTCGCATCCTCGCTCGGCACCGTCTTCGAATGGTACGATTTCTACCTCTACGGCTCGCTTGCCGTGATGATCGGGGCGCATTTCTTCTCGGCCTTCGATCCCAACACCCGCGCCATCTTCGCGCTGCTCGCCTTCGCCGCCGGCTTCCTCGTCCGCCCCTTTGGCGCGCTGTTCTTCGGTCGCCTGGGTGACCTGATCGGCCGCAAATACACCTTCCTCGTCACCATCGTGATCATGGGCGCCTCAACCTTCCTGGTCGGCCTGCTGCCGAGCTATGCCACGATCGGCTGGGCGGCTCCTGTCATCCTGATCGCACTGCGCATGCTGCAGGGCCTGGCGCTGGGCGGCGAATATGGCGGCGCGGCGGTCTATGTCGCCGAGCATGCGCCTCCCGGCCGTCGCGGCTTTTACACCTCCTGGATCCAGACCACCGCGACGCTCGGCCTGCTCTTGTCGCTGCTGGTGATCCTGACCATCCGCGTCAACATGGGCGAGGCCGAGTTCGCCGCCTGGGGCTGGCGCATTCCGTTCCTTCTGTCGATCTTCCTGCTCGCCATCTCGGTCTGGATTCGCCTGCAGATGCAGGAATCCCCCGCCTTCAAGAAGATGAAGGAAGAGGGCACGGGCTCCAAGGCGCCGCTCTCCGAGGCCTTCGGCCAATGGAAAAACGCCAGGATCGCGTTGATCGCGCTGTTCGGCCTCACCGCCGGCCAGGCGGTCGTCTGGTACAGCGGCCAGTTCTATGCCCTGTTCTTCATCCAGAGCATCCTGAAGGTCGATCTCTACTCGGCCAACGTGCTGATCGCCTGGTCGCTGATCGTCGGCACGGGCGGCTTCATCTTCTTCGGTTCGCTGTCGGACCGGATCGGCCGCAAGCCGGTCATCCTGGCCGGCTGCCTGATCGCGGCGCTGACCTATTTCCCCCTGTTCGGCGCCCTGACCAAGGCCGCCAATCCGGGCCTCGCCGCGGCGCATGAGAACGTCAAGGTCCAGGTCGTCGCCGATCCCGCCACCTGCGGCTCGGTCTTCGATCCGGTCGGCATCCGCACCTTCACCGCGCCCTGCGACATCGCCCGCCGCACGCTGGCCACCCAGGCCATCGTCTACACCCAGGCGCCGGCGCCCGCCGGCACGCCGGCCAGGGTCACCGTCAACGGCAAGGACCTCGCCATCGACGCTTCCTTCGCGGCCAATCTCGCGAAGGAAGCCGTCGCCGCCGGGTACCCGGCCCCGGGCGACGCCCGAATCGTCAAGGTCGGCTTCTTCAGCGCCCTGACCAACGGCCAGTCGCTGACCGTCATCGCGATCCTGACGGTCCTCGTCATCTACGTAACGATGGTCTACGGGCCGATCGCGGCGGCCCTGGTCGAACTCTTCCCGACCCGCATCCGCTACACCGGCATGTCGCTGCCCTACCATATCGGCAATGGCTGGTTCGGCGGCCTGCTGCCCGCCACCTCCTTCGCCATGGTGGCCGGCACCGGCGACATCTACTACGGCCTCTGGTACCCAATCGTGATCGCTCTCATGACCTTCGTCATCGGCATGCTCTTCGTACCAGAGACCAAGGACCGCGACATCACCACGCACGAGAACTGACACAGCCTCGAATCGCGCCCAAACCGGGCCCCGCCTTCCCAGGCGGGGCCTTTATCCGTTGGTCCTTCGCGATCGGCGACCTTGCCCCGCAGCGCCGCGGCTGCTAACCGCTAGCGCGGCCTCCCTGCCTCATCCGGGGTGGCCGACGCCGGCGTAGCACAGCGGTAGTGCAGCGGTTTTGTAAACCGAAGGTCGGGAGTTCGATCCTCTCCGCCGGCACCATTGGGGCCTGTCGCCCGCTACCCGCTCCGCGAAGCCGGGGCATGCATCCGACGCGCCGGATGGACCCCGTCAGGGCCTGCATTTTGCGTCACAGACGAGACATGACTCGCGAGCCATGACTCACAAAGACGATCGCTCCGCCTTCCCCGCCCGAGACCAGGCCTGCATGGACCGCCCCGAACATCTGCTCGCTCTCGCCGATCGCTGCGAATCCGCGCAGAAGCCGGATCGCGCGCTCGACGCGGACATCTATGAGGCGCTGGGCTTCAACGTCCGGCGCAAGCCGAGCCATCTGGTTGGTCGCCGCACCCCGCCGGGCGGCATCTATCAGGAAGGCGCCCTGTGGAAGACGCTGGGCACGGTCAGCGCCAATATCGACGTCGCCGTCGGTCTCCTCCGGCAGAAGGCGCCCGACTGGCGCTGGAGCCTGCAATCCATGGCCGTCGACGACACGGCGACGTTCCACGCCCTGGTGGCCGAATGCCAGGCGAGCGGCACGATCGGCGCGCTCGCGCTCTGCGCGGCGATGCTGCGCGCCTTTGCCGGCCGCCGCGCCGTCGCCCCCGCTCGGGCAGAGGGCGAGCGCGGCTGACGGCGACCGCCCGCCCTCACGAAAACTTGACCCCGTCCGTGCCGTTGCGACAGCGCTCCGCCGTTGAACCGTGGACGCCGCCCGCTAGGGTCCCTCACCGGCTCCGCCCGAGCCGAGGGAGACAACAACGATGACCGATCTCAACCTGTCGCGCCGCGGCGTGATCGCCGGTGCGGGCGCCCTCGCCGCTGCCGCCACAATCGACCTGCCCGGGTTCGGCCCGGCCCATGCCCAAGGAGCTCCCGTGAACCAGGCCCCCGGATTCTACCGCTACAAGATCGGCGACATCACGCTCACCGCCATCAATGACGGCTTCGCCCGCCGTCCGCTCGAGGGCTTCGTCCGCAACGCCGAACTCGCTGACGTCAAGAAGGCGATGGAGCAGGCCTTCCTGCCCGCCGACGCCCTGCCGATCTCCTTCACCACCCTTGTCATCCAGAACGGCGGCAAGACAACCCTGATCGACACCGGCAACGGCGATTCCGGCGCGCCGACCTCGGGCCGCTGGATGGCGAACTTCACCGCGGCCGGCCTCGACCCGAAATCGGTCTCGACCGTCGTGTTCAGCCATTTCCACGGCGATCACATTAACGGCTTCCGCCTCAAGGACGGCACGGCGATGTTCCCCAATGCCGAGGTCATGGTCCCGGCCGCCGAATGGGCGTTCTGGATGGACGACGCCAAGATGGGCGCCGCTCCCGAGGCCATGAAGGGCGCCTTCGGCAATGTCCGGCGCGTCTTCGCGCCCATCGCCAAGGATGTGAAGCAGTTCGAGGCCGGCAAGGAAATCATGCCCGGCATCACCTCCGTCGCCGCCTATGGCCATACGCCGGGCCACACCACCTTCACCGTCGCCTCGGGCGGCAAGGCGCTGATGGTGATGTCCGACACCACCAACCATCCCGCCCTGTTCGTGCGCAATCCCGACTGGTCGGCCGTGTTCGACATGGACGGCCCGCAGGCCGCTGCCACCCGGCGCAAGCTGCTCGACATGGTCGCGGCCGACAAGATGCAGGTCGCCTTTTACCATGCGCCCTTCCCGGCCACCGGCCACATCGCCAAGTCCGGCAACGGCTTCGAGCTGGTGCCGGTGCAGTGGAGCACCGCGATCTGAGATCGCGCCACGGCGCGAGGTTGCCAAGGCCGGGGGAAACCCCGGCCTTTTTCGTGGCCGCGATTTCAGGCCACGCCCGCTCGCGATCCGGCCGCCGCCTGTGCTAAGGCACGCCTGCGCCGCCGCGGCGCACTGCCTTCAGGACCCGTGATGCCCGAGCGCTTCCAGGCCATCTCCTTCGTCGCCAGCGACACGCCGGAGGCGCAGGCCGCGCTGGCGAAGCTGACCGGACGCTACGGCAATGCCGACACGGCGACCGCCGACGTGATCGTGGCGCTGGGTGGCGACGGCCTGATGCTGCAGACGCTCCACCGCTTCATCGGCACGGGCACGCCGATCTACGGCATGAACCGCGGCTCCGTCGGCTTCCTGATGAACGAGTTCCGCGAGCGCGGCCTGCGCAAGCGCCTCACCGAAGCGCAGCGCAGCGTCGTCCATCCGCTCTCGATGCGCGCCGTCGACCAGGACGGCACCGAGGTGCGGGCCGAGGCGATCAACGAGGTCTCGCTGCTGCGCCGCTCCTATCAGGCGGCCAAGCTCAGGATCTCGATCGACGGCCAGGTCCGGCTCGACGAACTCGTCGCCGACGGCGTGCTGCTGGCGACGCCCGCCGGCTCCACCGCCTACAACCTCTCCGCCAACGGGCCGATCCTGCCGCTCGATGCGCCCCTGCTGGCGCTGACCCCGATTTCGGCCTTCCGCCCGCGCCGCTGGCGCGGCGCGCTGCTGCCCGACCATGCCAAGGTCACGATCGAGGTGCTGGAAGCGCAGAAGCGCCCGGTCAGCGCGGTGGCCGACCATGTCCAGATCGACAATGTCCTGCGCGTCGAGATCGAGATCGACCGCACTGTCGATCTCGTCATGCTGCATGACCCCGGCCACAGCCTCGACGAGCGGATCCTGCGCGAGCAGTTCGGGTACTGAGCGGTCTCGGCCCGGGAATCCATGGCCGCGGTGGCCGTGGCGGTCTAGCCTGCATCGACCCAGACCGCCCCTGAGGGCCTTTGCGCCATGAACCGAGACGAGATCACCGAGGCCGCGGCCGACCTCGGCAAGGCCAGCTTCATGGCGACCTTCGGGCGCATGCCGGACAATTTCAGCCTGCTGTCGGAGCATGCGCCGGGCGCCTTCGCCGGCTACGGCCTGATCCGCGCCGCGATCATGCGCGACCGGGACGAGGGCGGCGCGCTCGACCTCAAGACCAAGGAACTGGTCTTCGCCCTGATGGACACGCTGATCGGCCAGACGAACGGCGCGAAGAACCACGCGGCCGCCGCGATGAAGCTCGGCCTGACCCTGCCCGAACTGGCCGAGGGACTGGTTCAGGTCATCATGGCCGGCGGCATCACCACCTGGAACGAGACCGGCGCCGACGTGATGCGCCACTGCGTCCAGCTCGAGGCGCAGCGGACGGCGGAAGCAGAATGACGGCCGCTCAGGCCGCGTGCCGGATGTCGCCGATCTCGAGTTCGACCAGCAGCGCCGGGTCGGCCTCCACGAGATAGGCAAACGCCGCGTCGTCGGCCAGTGAATCGGCCATCGCCTTGGCTTCCTCACGCGCGGCTTCGGCATCCATGCGACGCAGCAGCCCCATCAGCGCATGGGCCTCCGAACCGTCGAGCCCCTCGCAGGCGATCAGCACCTCGCGTAGCAGGGGGCGGTCGATGCCACGACCGCTGCCCCCGGCATCGAAGCCGCGCGCATTCAGCGCCACGATTGCCGCCGTGAAGGCGGGCTGAAGCGAGTCCGGCAGGCCAGCCTTGCGATAGAGCGCCTTCAGCCCGGCGCCGCGCCGGTCGCGCAGGAGGGCGCCGACACGGCCCGTCGGCAGGCCCGACAGCGCCACAAAAGCGGCCTCCGCCAACGCGGGTTCGCCGGAGAGCAGCGAGCGCAGCATCAGGCCCGGCGTCAGGCGGCCATGAGCCCGCAGCACCTCGACGATGGCCGGTGCATCGCTGTCCTCGCCGCCGGCCGCGAGCGCGACCGCGACACGCTCGGTCGATTCCCGCGCCAGCCGGGCGCTGCGCTCCGGCGTCAGCCAGCCGCAGCCGGTGACGAAGCTCGCCAGCGCATCGGAGACCCTGGCGGCGATGGTCTGGCGCAGCCCGGCCGGCAGATCGGCACGGGCCAGCAAGGCCTCGCGCAGAGGCCCGCAATCGCCGGCGCGCTCGACCATGCGCTCCAGCGAGAAATCTGGAATATCAGCCGTGCGGTTGCCGGCGAGCGTCATCAGCGCCTCCTCGCAGCCGACCTCGGCCAGCGCGGCGCAGACCCCGGCGGAGAGCTGCGAACGCAGCGCGATCGCCTTCTGCGCCAGCGCGTCGCCGATCGCGGCGGCATCGACCAGATCGGCCTCGCTCAGCACCGGCGAATGGGCCAGCACCAACGCGGCCACGTCGCTTTGGTCGGCGATCAGCCCGAGCACGAGATTGCGCGGCGCCCGCGGCGACGAGGCCATTTCCTCGGCAATCGCCCGGCGCACCCGCGGCGAGGGATCGTCGATGAGCGAGATCAGCGCGGTTTCGGCCTCGGCCCGGTCGTCCTCGGCCATGCCCGAGCGGAGATAGGCACCGGCCAGGGCGGCGGCGCCATTGGCGCGCTCCTCGGCATTGGCGGTGCGGGCCCAGAGCAGGAAACGGCGAACGATCATCGGGCGTTCCGCTGGATCATAAAGGCGGAGAGATCGAGCGGCGCCCGGCGGGTTCGGCCGGCGCTGCGCTCTTGCACGGCCGGCGTCGGCTGCGTCAGCTCCACGGGGCGCGCGGGCGGCAGCGGCGCCTGGACGGCCCCTGTCGAGGCCGCCGCATTGGCGGCTGCGGCCTCTGCCGCTGTCGGTGCGGTCGCAGTGGCGTCGGATGCCGTCTGCCGCGGATAGAAGCGGTCGGCGGCATCGAGCGAGGCGGTCCGGCTGGCGCCGTCGCGCGGCGTCGCCCAGAGATTGGCCACCGCCCGCGACACCGGCGCCCGCGATCCTTCCGTCGAGAACAGGCCGATCAGGCCTTTGGCGCGGCCGGGCGCGAGCGCGGCGGCGATCTCGGCCGGCTTGTCAGCGCCCTGCGTCGAAGCCGTCTGGGTGACGGTCGCCGAAGCGGCAAGCTGGGTGTTGGCATGGCTGGCCGCCAGCACGCCATAGACCTCCTGCGCGCTGCGCGCCCGGCCGGCCTTGTCGAAGAAGATGCTGCGATTGGCGGCGGCCGCCTCGGGAAAATCCTTCACGGCGGCGCGGGTCGGATCGGCTGCGGCGGTCTTGATCAGGTCGGAGGCGCCGCGCGCCCCCAGCACATGGGCCATGTAGAGCTCGCCCGCATGCGGCTGGCGGCCAAGCGCGCCGGCGAGCTGCTCACGGTTCTTCTGGGTCAGGGCGCCCGCCATCACGGCGGCGACCTGCGGGTCCTTGCGCAGCTCCAGGATCTTCTCGCGCGCCGCCGGATCGGCGACGGTCAGCCGCCCGCCCCCCGTTTCACTGATCGCGTCGGCATAGCTGGCGAGCCCCTGCTTGGGCCCCTCCTGCTTCACCATGGACAGCCAGGTCTGCTCGATGAACTGGAACAGGCCGGTCGCGCTCGAGGTCTTCGCCTTGGCGTCGGGCTCCAGCGAGGATTCGCGCTGGGCGGTCTTCAGCAGATAGTCGAACCCCGCCCCGGTCTTGGCCGCGCCGTCGCGGATGGCGCTCACCACCGGGTTCACCGGCTGGGTCTCTCGCGTTTGCGGAGTGGTGAACAGGAACATCGGAACTCTCGGGCGCACCCGCCGGCGGCGGCCGCCGCAGGACGCTGCGGCGCGGTCTGAAGAGTGACCCGGTTATGGTAAGCGAAGCGTTAATCACGACGCTTCGTCACCGCGTCTTGGCGCGGGGTCGGGGGCGCCCTTTCGCCAGCGTGATGCGCTAGAGTACTGGAATCGATCGAGGCATGGAGACGCCAGGATGCCAGAGCTGAAGCGCCACAAACGCGGCGGGATCTATTTCGAGGATTTCGAGGTCGGCGCCGTCATCGAGCACGGCCTGACGCGCACCGTCACGCAGATGGACAACATGCTGTTCTCCAACATGACGCTGAACCCGCAACCCCTTCACATCGATGCGCATTTCTGCGCGACCGAGACGGAATGGGGCCAGCCGCTGATGAACTCGCTGTTCACGCTCGGCCTGATGATCGGCATCTCCGTGAACGACACCACGGTGGGCACCACCATCGGCAATCTCGGCATGACCGACGTCACCTTCCCGGCGCCGCTCTTCGAAGGCGACACGATCAACGTGACGACCGAGATCGTGGCCAAGCGCGAATCGCGCTCGCGGCCGGATGCCGGCTTCGTCGAGTTTTACCACCGCGCCTACAAGCAGGACGGCACGCTGGTGGCGCAGTGCCGCCGCCAGGCCTTCATGCGCCGGCATCCCGCCCCCGTCGCCCTGGACGTCTGACCCCGATGCGCTCGCTCCTCTTCGTACCCGGCGACAGCCCCCGCAAGCAGCAGAAGGGCCTCGCCAGCGGTGCCGATGCGCTGATCCTCGACCTCGAGGATTCGGTCGCGCGCGACGCCAAGCCGCAGGCGCGCGAGATCACCCGCGCCTTCCTCGCGGAAGCACGCGCCCTGCCCCGCCGTCCGCGCCTGATCGTGCGCGTCAACGCGCTCGCCACCGGCCTGACCGAGGCCGATCTCGATGCGGTCATGCCGGGCGCGCCGGATGCGATCATGCTGCCCAAATCCGAGAGCGGCAGCGATACTGGCCATCTCGCCGCCAAGATCGCGGTGCGCGAGGCCGAATGCGACCTGCCCGACGGCGGCACGCGGATCATCCCGATCGCGACCGAAACCGGCAAGGGCATCTTTGGCCTCGGCAGCTATGCCGGCGCCACCCACCGGCTCGAAGCCCTGACCTGGGGCGCGGAGGACCTGTCGGCCGATCTCGGCGCCGAGACCAACCGCCTGCCGGACGGGCACTATACGGATCCCTACCGCCTCGCCCGCTCGCTGACGCTGTTTGCTGCCTCTGCCGCGCAGGTCGACGCGATCGACACCGTCTTCACCGCCTTCCGCGATGCCGAGGGCTTCCAGGCCGAGTGCCTGGCGGCGCGGCGCGACGGCTTCACCGGCAAGATGGCGATCCACCCCGACCAGGTCCCGACGATCAACGCGGTCTTCTCGCCCTCGCCGGAGGCGCTCGCCCGGGCGCAGGCGATCATCGCGCTGTTCGACGCCAATCCGGGCCTTGGCGTGATCGGACTCGATGGCGAAATGCTCGATCGTCCCCATCTGATCAGGGCGCAGCGCCTCGTCGCGCGCGCTCGCAAATGGCCTGAATGAAGTGCTGGAGGCTTTTCCAATGACTCGGGTTTTCGAGGTTTCGGGCATGCATTGCGGTGGCTGCCTGTCGCGCGTCCAGGTGGCGGCGGAAAAGCTCGCACCGGGCACGATCGTGACGCTGGAACCGCCGCGGCTGACCCTGCCGCAGACGGCGACGCTCGACGCCGCCGCCATCAACGCGGCGCTGGCCCCGCTCGGCGACTACCGCGTGAAGCCGGCGGGCTGAGTACGTTGCAGCCGAAACGGCCAAGGCGACCTCTTCGTCGCCCGTCAGCCGCCCGGCGGGCGCTCGATCGAGAACAGGTGGTCGACCTCGGCATAATCGGCATAGCCACAGCGCGCCACAGGGTGCGCGGCGGCAGTATCGAAGCGTCCGTCGCGGATGAAGGCGTCGTCCATGAAGATGCCGACGACCTGCCCCAGCACCATCCAGCGCTCGACGCTGACGCCGTCGAGATCGACCAGTTGCTGGACCGAGAGCAGCTTGCATTCGAGCGCGGCCGGGCTCCCGGCCACGCGCGGCGGCCTGACGAAGTGCGACGGCGCCATCTCCAGCCCGGCATGGCCGTATTCGCTGGTGCCGCGCGGCAGCGGCGCCGAGGTCAGGTTCATCGCGCCGACCAGCGCCTTCGTCACCATCGAGCAGGTGAACTCAGCGGTCTCCTCGATGAAGGCGACCGCATCCTTCTTGCCCTCGGACGAGAACATCACGATGTGCGGCCGCGTCGAGACGGCGTTGAAATAGCTGTAGGGCGAGAGGTTGATCTCGCCCTTGGCGCTCAGCGCCGTGATCCAGCCGATCGGGCGCGGCGTCACGATCGCCTTGAACGGGTCGTGCGGCAGGCCGTGATCCTGCGCGGCGGGCGAATAGATCATGGGCTCACGCTCCGTAGTGGCTGACGATGTCGGCAAGGACCGGCCGCTCGCGATCCGCCGGCACCGAGGCCGCGGTTCCCAGATGGATGAAGCCGGCGATGCGCTCCTCCGCCTCGAGCCCGAAGGCGCTCAGCACGCTGCGGTCGAAGGAAAACCAGTTGGTCAGCCAGCAGCCGGCAAAACCCATCGCCTGCGCCGCGACCAGCATCGTCATGCAGACGGCCCCGGCCGTCAGCTCCTGCTCCCATTGCGGGATCTTCACATGGGGCGCGGCCCGCGACACCACGGCCACGATCACCGGCGCCTGCAGCAGGCGGTTGCGCTCGAAGGCGAGCTGCTCCGGCTTGGCGCCGGGATTGCGGTTCTGGAAGGCCTGCGCCACCACCTCGGCCGCCTTCTCGCGGGCGCTGCCCGAGAAGACGATGAAGCGCCAGGGCACCAGCTTGCCATGGTCGGGCACGCGCGAGGCGATGGTGAGCAGATCCTGGAGCTGCCCGCCCTCGGGGCCGGGCGCGGCGAGGAATTGCGGCGGCACCGATCGGCGCAGCTTGAGCAGGGAGAGCGTATCAGTCATGAAGCATCCGGATGCGAGGAACCCGACCAGACCTAGTCTCTCGCCATGATCGCGACAAGCGAGCCTGCTGAGACATCGGCGCAAGGGTACCGAGGGCTGGGATCATGTTTGAATTCGAGAGGTTCGAGAGACGCCGCCGCCTGGCCATCGGCCTGCTCGCGGTCGCGCTGACGCTGCCGCTCGGCGCCGTCCGCGCACAAGCCCCGGCGACGCCCGCCCCTCTCACCGGTCCGGCTCCCGCGCCGTCGCCCTCGATCGGCGGAACGGTCGACCCGACCCCCGTCCAGCCCGGCCCGGCGCCATCCGCCCGGCCGGCCTCCCTGCGGGTCGCCGCCCAATTCGCCAGCGACCGCCGGCCGATCCGCTCCGGGCTGGTCTGGCGTGTCCTCAGCGAGTCGGCCGATGGCTCGCCGCCACGCATCGTCGCGCGCTCATCCGAGCCCGAGCCCGCCTTCGCGCTCGATCCCGGCACCTATCTGCTGCATGCAGCCTATGGCTTCGCCAGCGGCACCAAGCGGGTGACGCTGGGCCCGCAGGGGCTGCGCGAACAGGTGGCGATCAGCGCTGGCGGCCTCTCGCTCGCGGGCTCGATCGGCGATGCACCGATTCCCCCGGCCCAACTCGCCTTCCAGGTCTTCGTGCCGCTTCAGGGCAATTCGGAGGGACGGCTGGTCACAAATGCGCGCGGCGGCGAGTTGATCCGGCTGCCGGAGGGCACCTATCACATCGTCTCGACTTATGGCGATTCCAACGCCATCCAGCGGGCGGATGTGAAGGTCGAGTCCGGCAAGATCACCGATGCCACGCTGCACCACCGGGCTGCGCGCGTGACGTTGAAACTCGTCGCAGCGGCGGGCGGGGAGGCCTTCGCCGGCACCGCCTTCAGCGTGCTGACACCGGGCGGCGACGTCATCCGCGAGGCGATCGGCGCCTTCCCGCAGGTGATCCTGGCCGAGGGCGACTATGTCCTGATCGCGCGGCAGGAGGGCCAGGTCTTCTCGCGCGATTTCAAGGTCGAATCCGGTCTCGACCGCGACATCGAGGTGCTGGCGCGCTGAGGTCAGGCTGCGTTGGCGGCGCAATCCGCCGCGGTCAGTTGGTCGGCCGCGGGGCAGCCGGGCGCTCGACGCGCGGGCCGGACAGCGCGGAGGCCACGCCATCGGCGATACGGATGGCGAGGCAGCGATAGCCGGCCTCGACCAGCTCCGTGCCGTCCATCCCGATCAGCTCCTCGGCGGTGAAACGGCGCGACTGCGCCCATTCCCGCATCATGCCGTAGCGCGGGAAGACCGGAACCGAAAACTCCGCCGCCACCGTCTTCAGCACGGCGCGATAATCGTCGTAATGCGGATAGCGGCCCGCCCGTGTCAGCCAGGGCAGATCCATCATGACGAGATCGATGCCGGCCGCCTGCACCTTCCTGATCCCCTTCTTGAGGATCTTGGCGAGCTTGTCCTCGCCGATATGGTTCACCACATCGGTCGCGACCGTCTGCCAGATGACCAGAGCCGGGGCCTGGTCGAACACGTCGGTCTCCATCCGGGACACCATGTCGTAGGCGCTCTGCCCGCCGACCCCCCGGTTGATGACGCGGATCTCGGCCTGCGGCAGGCGCCGGCGCAACTCGTCCTGCAGCACGGCCGGGTAGCTTTTCTCGTCGGTCGAGGCCCCGGCCCCCGCCGTCGTCGACGATCCGATCGTGACGATGATGAGTTGCCCGGTCTCCCGCAGGGACTGCGCCGCGCGCGGCAGCACGGGCTGGAACTGCTGCGAGGCCGCCCCGGCGCGGCAGCGCTGGTCGCCCGCGTGGGCGAGAGCCATGGGGCTCGCCGCGGCCGGCGCGAGCGGCGCGCACAGGCCTAACGCGACTGCGGCGAAGCCTGTCGCGCGGACGCTGTCGAGGATCCGCCGGAGAGCGTGAGCGACTGGTACCACGTCAGGAACATCCCCAACCCGACGAGAAGTGTAACGCCGGCCAGGCAGACCAGCAACTGTGGGCCGACCGCGAAGCCCGTCTCGGCCATGACGATCTGCCCGGCGATCGACAGCACCGTCCCGGCGCAGAAGATGTCGAGCGAATGCTTGCCGACGATCGCGAGCGTCCGCCCCGCCGCGAAGCGAAGCAGCCCCGCCCCCGCCGGCAGCCAGCGCATCGCCAGCCAGGCCAGCGCCATGACATGCAGCAGGCGGCTCCAGGCGAGATGGGTCTTGTCGGAGCCGAGCTGGACCGAGTCGAACCACTCGTTGAACAGGGCGATGCCAGTCGGGTTGCCGGACGCGGTCTTGGCCAGATAGGCGAAGACGAGAAAGCCGGCGGCGAGCGCATCGACGCTGCGCAGGCGCGGCAGAGCGACGCCCCGCAGCATCGCGAGGCCGACGATGATGCCGACCAGGAAAGTGACCTGCCAGGCGAAGGGATTGAAGAACCAGCCCGCCGCATGGACGTTCGGGAAGTTCAGGCCGAGCGCGAGCGCCGTCTGCCAGACCGCCAACGAGACCAGCAGAGCGCCCAGAGGGCTGAGCCGGACCGCCAGATACAGCAGCGGGAACAGCCCCAGCAGCACGATGTAGAGCGGCAGGATATCGAGATAGGACGGCTGGTAGCGCAGCGTCAGCACGTCGATCAGCGCCGCCAGCGTGTCGCTGAAGAAGGGCTGGATGTTGATGGCTTCGATGTAGAGCGGGTTCTGCGTCCGCGTCACCGCCGCCGCGACGACGCCGCAGACCACGATGAACATCGCGATATGGGCGATGTAGAGCGTCCACAGCCGCGCGCCGATCTTGAGCGCACCGACGGCCAGCCCCCGCCGCTCGATCAGGCTGCCATAGGCCAGCGTCGCCGAGATGCCGGCCAGCAGCACGAAGGCGTCCGCCCCGTCCGAGAAGCCGAAATTATGCGGCATCCAGGCCGCGACGACATTGCCGGGCATGTGGTTGATGAAGATGACCAGCAGCGCCAGCCCCCGGATCACGTCGATCCGCGCATCGCGCCCCGCCGTCGCGGCCGCGCCGCCCGGACCATGGCCCAGGAACAGAAAGCGCGAAAGGGCAGGAGACGGCTGCACCGGCGAGATCCGACCATCGACGAAGGAACAGGGCGACCGCGAGGCCGGCGCTGCGGGTTCCCCCGCCATGAACAAGCGCACCGACTTCGTTCATGTGGCGTTCATAAACCGCGCAGGGTTAAGGGTCACTAAACATCGCATCACAACCCTGTGTGAGTGGTGCAGCGCGCGTCTTCGAGCGGCGCGCGCTGGCTGTGCGGCGCGAGCGGACGGCCGCTCAGTAGGGCGGCTCGGCATAGACCAATTGGCCGTCGATCAGCAGGCGCTTGATCGCGGCCGTCCCATCCGCGGCCACCGCGGCGACAACCTCGATGCGGGCCTTTGCGATCGTCTCGATCCGGCGGCCCTCGCCCTGCGGCACGAAATAGCTTTCGAGCCCATAGGCGACGCGCAGGCGTCCCGAACCGGCGCCGCAATCGACCTCCCCCGCCTCGTTCAGCGCGCAGGCACCGGTGGAGAGGACGCGCCCGGCGATCACGACCTCGCCCTCGCCTGGGGCGGGACGCCTCGTGGCGACGGCCTTCGCCTGGGCAAAGCCCTCGGCATCGCGGACCAGCGTCACATAGACCGTGTCGCCGCGCCGCAGCCCCTTCGCCTCGCCGGGACCGGCGGCCACGATGCTCATCGGATAAGCGAGCACGACATAGTCGCCGCGGAACAGGTCGCGCGGATCGACCGGCACCGTCCGCAGCCGTACCTCGGTGCCGCTGCGCAGGATCGCGGCGCGGCTCTCGACCAGCGCCAGCAGCCCGCCGCAGAGCAGAAGCATGGCTGCGAGCATCCGCCCGATCAGCGGCAGGCGGCGCAGCAGCGCGTCGGCATTGGGAAGCGTCATCGCGCGCCCTCTCCGGGCGGTTGCGCGAGCCGCGCGAACAGACGCCTCGCCCCGCTGGCGAGACCGATCAGCACGACACCCGCGACCAGGAAGAAGAGCGACTGGTCGAGCAGCGTTCCGACCGTCTGCCAGAGCAGGATCAGGATCGCGAGGCCAAACAGGCTGGAGCCGGCCAGCGTCAGGCGCCGCACCCCGCCGGACACGCCCGCCACGACGAGCGCGATGGCGACGCCGAGCACGAGCCCCGCGACGACGACACGGCCCGGCAGCCCGACGACAAGGCCGCGCCAGAACACCAGCGGTACCAGCAGGGCCAGGACGAGGCCCACCGCGAGCGGCCAAGCGAAGCGCCTGTCGCGCGCCCCGGCGACAAGGGCCGCGACAAGTCCGACCGCGGCGCCATGGGCGAGGTAATTCAACCCGCTCGCCGTCCCGCCCCGCGACTCCCGCGCATCGAGAATGCGGATGAGCTCGATGTCGACCATGAGCACCAGCCCCACGAGCCCCCAGGGCAGGCAGGCGGTCAGAAGCGCCGGGCCGCCGCGATCCAGCACCAGAGCCCCGAGCGCGACGAAGCTCGCGGACACGGCGAGCCCATAAGCCAGCAGCCCATAGTCGAAGCGGCCGTTGATCCAGTCCCCCGGCAGCACCGCCAGCCACAGGCCCAGCGCCAGCACGGCGAGGTGGTGAACCAGCCGATTGCTGCGGTTCAGCGCCAGCCACAGCGCCGGCAGATAGATCAGGAAGAACGGCAGGTGGATGGCGCCCTGGCTCTCCTGCCAGCGCCCGCCGCTCCAGGCGCAGAGCGCGACGAAGGTCACCACCAGCGCGCCGTTGGAGCCCATCAGCGCCGCGACCGCGAGCCCGCCCAGCGCCACCATCAGCGCGCCCGCCGGCCAGTCGGCGGGCAGATGGTACATCTGCCCGATCAACGCGATGCCGGCACCGAAGATCAGCACGGCGCAGGTCGCACCCGCATCTGCGCCGGCAGCAGAACCCCGGCGCTCCAGCCGCGCCGCGATGCCGAGCGCACCGACGACACCGACCAGGATCATCGCGAGCTTCACAAGCCGCGGCATCGCCTCCCAATTGGCGGCGACGAAGGCGGAGACGCTGGCGGCGATCAAGAGCCCGCCGAACAGGCCGAGCAGCGCCGGCAGCCGGAAGCCGCCCTCCGTGGCGAGCGAGCGGCGGATGGCGCCGGCGGACTCCGCCGTCAGCAGCCCTTCACCGACCCAGCGCGTCAGATCGGTCTCGAGCCGCTTGCGATAGGACCCCGTCAGCATGGGCGCAATCTCGCATGGGAGGGTAACGTCTGGCGAGGGGTGTCAGCCGTCCTTGCGCGCGCCGCCAAGCAATCCAGTCGACCTGCCGCGCGGGCCTCTGGATTGCTTCGTCGCTACGCTCCGCGCAATGACGATCAGCTCGCCGCCTTCGCCGCCCGCGCCGCCTTCACCCGCTTCAGGTCCGGCGGCGTCGCCTCGTCCAGCATCGCCTCCAGCATGGCGTCGAGGCTCATCACCGTCTGCGCCTGGCTGCCGAGACGGCGCACCGTGACCGTGCGCTCCTCGGCCTCGCGCTTGCCGACGGCCAGGATCACCGGGACCTTGGCCAGCGAGTGCTCGCGCACCTTGTAGGAGATCTTCTCGTTGCGCAGGTCGGCACGCGCCCGCAGGCCGGCCGAGAGGCAGGCCATGGTCACGTCCTCGGCATAGGCATCCGCCTCAGAGGTGATCGGGCAGACCAGGATCTGCTCGGGCGCCAGCCAAAGCGGGAAATGCCCGGCGAAATTCTCGATCAGGATGCCGGTGAAGCGCTCCAGCGAGCCGCAGATCGCGCGGTGGACCATGACCGGCTGCTTCTTCTCACCATCGGCGCCGATATAGAAGGCGCCGAAGCGCTCCGGCAGGTTGAAGTCGACCTGCGTCGTGCCGCACTGCCAGTCGCGGCCGATGGCGTCGCGCAGGACATATTCGAACTTCGGCCCGTAGAAGGCGCCCTCGCCCGGATTGATCTCGGTCTTGATCCGGTTGCCCGACTGCGCCGCGATCTCGATCAGGACGCGGTTCATCACATCCTCGGCATGGTCCCAGAGCGCGTCCGAGCCGACGCGCTTCTCGGGCCGCGTCGAGAGCTTGATGACGAGGTCGTCGGTGAAGCCGAAATCCTGATAGACCGACAGGATCAGGTCGTTGATCTTCAGGCACTCGGCCGCGAGTTGCTCCTCGGTGCAGAAGATGTGCGCGTCGTCCTGCGTGAAGCCGCGCACGCGCATCAACCCGTGCAGCGCGCCCGAGGGCTCGTAGCGATGCACGGCACCGAATTCCGCCAGCCGGATCGGCAGATCACGGTAGCTCTTCAGACCGTGCTTGAAGATCTGCACATGGCCGGGGCAGTTCATCGGCTTCAGCGCGAAGACCTTCTGGTCCTTCGTCGCATCGTTGGGGTTCTCGAAGGCCGAGGCCGACTTCACCGCGAACATGTTGTCCTGGTACCAGCCCCAATGGCCCGACGTCTCCCACAGCGACTTGTCGAGGATCTGCGGCGCGTTGACCTCCTCGTAATCGGCGGCGAGCCGGCGACGCATATAGGTCAGGATCTCCTGGAACAGCCGCCAGCCCTTGGAGTGCCAGAACACGACGCCCGGCCCTTCCTCCTGGAAGTGGAACAGGTTCATCTCGCGGCCGAGCTTGCGGTGGTCGCGCTTCTCCGCCTCCTCGATCTGGTGAAGATGGGCGTCGAGCTCTTCCTGCTTGGCGAAGGCCGTGCCGTAGATGCGGGTCAGCATGGCGTTGTTGCTGTCGCCGCGCCAATAGGCGCCGGCCACCTTCATCAGCTTGAAGGCGGTGCCGACCTTGCCGACCGAGGTCATGTGCGGGCCGCGGCAGAGATCGATCCACTCGCCCTGCCTGTACATCTTCAGCGTCTGGTCTGCCGGAATCGCATCGACGAGCTCGACCTTGTAGGCCTCGCCCTTCTCCGCGAAGAACGCTTTCGCCTTGTCGCGGCTCCACTCGTCCTTGGTGAAAGGCGCGTCCCTGGCGATGATCTCCCGCATCTTCTTCTCGATGACCGGCAGATCGTCGGGCGTGAAGGGCTCGTTGCGGGCGAAATCATAGAAGAAGCCGCCCTCGATCACCGGGCCAATCGTCACCTGCGTGCCGGGCCAGAGCGCCTGCACGGCTTCCGCGAGCACATGGGCGCAGTCGTGCCGGATCAGTTCGAGCGCGCGCGGATCCTCGCGCGTCAGGAACTCGATCTTCGCGTCCTTGCCGATCGCATCGGCGAGATCGACGACCACGCCGTCGATGGCCATGGCCACGGTGCGCTTCAGCAGTGAGGGGGAAATGCCGCCGGCGATCGCCTTTCCGGTGATGCCGGAGGGAAATTCGCGCGTCGCGCCATCGGGAAAGGTCAGGGAGATCGTCATCGATCGTCGCTCCTGCTCACTCGGGGATACGAACCCCGTAAGTCAAGGCCGGATACTGGGGAGAGCTGGACCAGGGCTGGACCGGCGCGACGCTGTCCGTATCCGGGGGAGGACAGCGCCGGGAGCGCTCCGCCTATACGAGCGCGCTGCGGCAGGCAATCGGGACGGCCGCCGAAAACGCCGCGACTGCGCGAGCGGCACCTGTCCGTTTCGTCATGATCCGCTCATCGGCCGGCAAAGCGCGATCCGCACCATCGCCCTGGTTGCGCCCCCGCTTCGCCACAGGGAGATCCCGCCATGCCGCCCATCCGCCCCGCCCTCTTCGCCGCCTTCGCCGGTCTCGTCCTCGCCACCGCCTCCGCGCCGTTGCAGGCGCAGGACCGCAACGCGATGCGGCAGGCCTGCGGGCCGGACGCCGCCCGCCTCTGCCCCGGCGTGAAGCCGGGCGGCGGGCGCATCCTCGCCTGCTTCAAGGAGAAGGCGGCCGATCTGTCGCCGGGCTGCCGGAGCGCCCTGCAGCAGGCCCAGGCCCAGCGCTGACCGCGCTGGCCTCGGCCCCGGCCTCCTCGTCCTCGACCGGCGGCGCGTTCACCCCGCGCCAGCGGCCATAGGACCAGGGCCGGTACCAGGACGCACCGGGCGGCAGCTCCTCGCAGACGAGGTCGATGCCGCTGGTGCCGAGCGGAGTGCAGCGGCAGATTCGCGCCACCCCGATCCAGCCGCCGCGCCAGAGCCCGAAACGCTGGATCGCCTCGTCGGTATAGGCCGAGCAGCTCGGCCAGTGCCGGCAATGGCGCCCGATCAGCAGCGACAGGCTGAGCTGGTAGCCGCGGATCGCCCAGTGCGCGGCGCGCCGCGGCGCCAGCCTGACCGGAGCGGCCTGCGCGAAAAGACGTGACAAGCGCTGCGGCGATGCCATTTCATCCCGCTCGTCATCCAAGCCGGGATTCGCCATGCACCGCCCCGTTTCGCGACCCTGTTCCAATCGCCTGGGAGCCGCCGCATTGGGGCTCGCGCTGGCTTTTCTGCTGGCGCCGGCCCCGGCCGACGCCCAGCAGCGCACCAACCTGCTCTGGCTCGAACCCGGCAGGGTCGACCTCGCGACGCTGATCGGCCTGCCGCCGGCGATGAACTCGCCCGAGCAGAAGCGGGAATTCGACGAGGTGCTGCAGATCACCCTCGCCCGCACGCCCGAGCGCGAGAAGGCGGCGATCGCCGACCAGTACCAGACGCTGGCGCGCTTCCTCGAGGGCGCCGACATCCCCTTCGCCGGCAACGAGCACCGCGAGGTGCGGCTGCTCTATCGCGAGGCGCAGATCGAGATGGGCATCGTGCTGCTCGGCGTCCGCCGCCTGACCAACCGGCAGCGGCCCTTCACGGTCTGGAACAAGGTACGGGTCAAGCCCTGCCCGGGCGGACGGCCGGAAGGAACCTCCTTTCCCGCCGGCCATGCGGCCACCGCGGCCCTCTATGCCGAGCTCCTGAGCGTCGCCGCGCCGGAAATGGCCGCCCGGCTCGAGGAGCGGGTCAAGGATTACGGCGAGAGCCGTCTCGTCTGCGGCTTCCATTATCGCAGCGACCTCGCGGCGGGAGACAAGGCCGGCCGCGCCGTCGCCAAGGCGCTGCTCGCTGACCGCGCCTTCAGGGCCCGCTTCGACGAGACCCGCGCCGAGACCCGGCTGGCGCTCGGCCTGAAGTGAGCCGGCGCGCTGCCGCTCACGCGACCGCGGCGGCCTGGCGCCGCTGCTCGATCTGGCCGATCGCCTCGACCACCGCATCGAAGGTCAGCATCGTCGAGGCGTGGCGCGCCTTGTAGTCGCGCACCGGCACCAGCACCGAGAGATCCGCCCATTTGCCTTCGGGCGGCTCGGCCTGGTCCTTCAGGATGGCGCGGGCCTGCTCGCGCACGCGGCGCAGCTCCTCGGCCGTCGAACCCACCACATGGCGCGCCATGATCGAGGACGAGGCCTGCCCGAGCGCGCAGGCCTTCACCTCATGGCCGAAACCGGTGACGACATCGCCCTCCATGGTGAGATCGACGATCACGGTCGAGCCGCAGAGGCGCGAATGCGCCTTGGCCGTCGCGTCCGGCTGCGGCAGCCGGTCCAGCAGCGGGATGTTCGCGGCGAGTTCGAGGATGCGCTTGTTGTAGACGTCGCTCAACATATCGTGCTCTCCACCGGCTCTGGCGTGACCGGCGCCCGACGCCAATATAGGGTGGATACTCCCTCAGCGGGAGAGCATCCGCGGTCGCGCCCCGCCCTCGCGAAAAAAAGCGCGTCATCGTTCTGGCCGCATGGTCCAACCGGGATCGCGCGACGTATCAGGATCACCAAAACGGGAGGCGCCACATGAACCCTGTGGTTAAGTCCTTGTCAGTCGAACGGGCCCTTGGCCCCTCAGCCGACAAGTTTCTGATCAAGCAGCCGACGCAGGAACAGGCGGAGGAGGCCGTGCGGACCCTGCTGCTCTGGGCGGGGGACGATCCCTCGCGCGAGGGGCTGCAGGACACGCCGCGGCGCGTCGCCAAGGCCTACAAGGAATTCTACAAAGGTTACGAGGAGGATGCCGCCGAGATCCTCGACCGCGTCTTCGAGGAGGTCGAGGGCTATCGCGACATGGTTCTCGTGCGCGACATCCCGTTCTACTCCCATTGCGAGCACCACATGGTGCCCTTCGTCGGCAAGGCCCATATCGGCTACTATCCGGCCAAGGGCGTCGTCGGCCTGTCGAAGCTCGCCCGCGTCGTCGATGTCTATGCGCGGCGCCTGCAGACGCAGGAGACCATGACGGCCCAGATCGCCGACGTGATCGATCGCGTGCTTAAACCCCGGGGCGTCGCCGTCCTGATCGAGGCCGAGCATATGTGCATGTCGATGCGCGGCGTGCAGAAGCAGGGCTCCTCGACCATGACGACCCGCTACACAGGCCTCTTCAACGAGCCGGCCGAGCAGGTGCGCTTCTTCACCATGGTCAAGTCGCCGGGCCTCTGAGGCGGTCCTCTTTGCGATTGGCCCGCACCGCGGGCGGCTCTACAAGGGCGCATCCTCAAGGATGCGCCCCCTTTCGTTCCGGAGCCCGGCATGCTGCCCTTCCCCGCCGCCCCCGACAAGCAGGCCCTCGAGGAGGGCACCACCTTCGCCCCGCGCTTCGACGCCAACGGGCTCGTGACCTGCGTCACCACCGATGCGGGCACCGGCGAACTGCTCATGGTCGCGCATATGAACGCGCAGGCGCTGGCCCGTTCGATCGAGACCGGCGAGGCCTGGTACTGGTCGCGCTCGCGCGGCGAGCTCTGGCACAAGGGCGCGACCTCCGGCCAGATCCAGACCATCGTCGAGATGCGGGTCGATTGCGACCAGGACGCGCTCTGGCTGAAGGTCCAGGTTGCCGGCGATGGCGGCTGCTGCCACACCGGGCGCCGCTCCTGCTTCTACCGGGTGCAGCCCCTGCGCCAGGAGGCCGACGCCGCGCTGCGCTTCGTCTGAGCCGTCGCGGCCGAACCGGCACCCGCCCCGCGGTGGGTGACGGTCGCGTGCTTCGCCGCCGGGATCGCGTCGCCGTCACGCCGCGGACACGAAGCACTGGCAGGCGATTTGCCTCCCCGTCGCTGGGGCGAGGGTGGAGGGATTCGACCCATGAACGATGCCAGCATGCCGAAGGCCGGTCCGAACGGTCGGCCGAAGATCGGCCTCGCCCTCGGAGGCGGCGCCGCGCGCGGCTGGGCCCATATCGGCGTGCTGCAGGTTCTGACCGAGGCGGGGTTGCAGCCGGACGTGATCGCCGGCACCTCGATCGGCGCGGTCGTCGGCGGTTGCTTCGCGGCCGGCAAGCTGTCCGAACTCACCGATTTCGCCACGGGCCTGACCAAGCGCCGGGTCGTCGGCCTGATGGATTTTCACATCGGCGGCGCCGGGTTGATCGGCGGCGGGCGGCTCAAGCGGCTGCTGGAACGCGATCTGACGGGCCTGCGCATCGAGGACCTCTCGACGCGCTTCGTCGCGATCGCGACCGAACTCGGCACCGGCCATGAGATCTGGCTGACGCAGGGCACGCTGGTCGACGCGCTCGGCGCCTCCTATGCCCTGCCGGGCGTGTTCGATCCGGTGAAGCTCGGCGGCCGCTGGCTGATGGACGGGGCGCTGGTCAATCCCGTCCCGGTGACGGCCGCCCGCGCGCTTGGCGCCGACATCGTGATCTGCGTCAACCTGAACAGCGATCTCGCCGGCCGCGGCACGATCATCCAGCAGCACAGCGCCGACCCGGACCCGGAGATCGTGCCCGAGCTCGACATCCGGCCGACCTCGCGCTGGCTCGGCGGCATCACCGGCGCCGCCAGGCGGGTGCGCGGGCTCGTCGGCCGCCAGAGCGAGGCCCGGCCGGGACTCGCCGGCGTCATGATCGACGCCTTCAACATCACGCAGGACCGGATCTCGCGCTCGCGCCTGGCGGGCGATCCGCCCGACGTGATGGTCGGCCCGAAGCTCGGCCGCACCGGCCTGTTCGATTTCCACCGCGCGCAGGAGACGATCGAACTCGGCCGGCAGGCCACGCTGCGCTGCCTCGACGACATCGAGACGGCCATCGCCGGCAGCCGTCTCTCGCCTTGAGGCGAAAGCCGCCTCAGGCCATCGCGATGTAGTCGCGCATCGCCCGGCTCTCGGCCTCGATCGCGGCGACGCGGTGCTTGACCACGTCGCCGATCGAGACGAGGCCGACGACGCGGCCGGCCTCCACCACCGGCACATGCCGGAAACGGCCCGACGTCATGATCTCCATCAGCTCGTCGACGCTGGTCTGGACCCGGCAGGTCACGACCTTGGCGGTCATCGCCCGCGACACCGGGCTGTCGAGCGCGGCCGCCCCGCTCTCCCCGAGCGCGCGGATGATGTCCCGCTCGGACAGGATGCCGACGAGCGCCCCGTCCGCGCCCATCACCACGACCGCGCCGATCCGCTTCTCGCTCAGTGTCTTCACGGCCTCGCCCAGCGTGCGATGCGGCTGGACCGAGATGACCTCGCGTCCCTTGTCCCCCAGAAGCTGCTCGACATTCATGGCGTCGTCCTCCTTGCGGTGGCGCCGTTGCCCGGCGCGCGGATTCGTCCTGTTCCCGCCATCCGGGCCGAACCCAACCACCCGGCAGGACCGCGGGAACGCTGCGAAGCCCGGAGTGTGGGCGAAGACGCAGGCGCAGGCAAGGCGAGCGCGGAGCGCGCTCAGCGCCGTATCGCGCCCCGGTCGAACAGAGGAAACAGCAGCAGACCGACGAGGAACCCGCCGATATGGGCCTCCCAGGCGATGCTGGTCTCCTCCCCCAGGATCGGCACCAGGCCCGACCCGAACAGGATGTTCGTCGCAAACCAGATGACGATGAAGAGCATGGCGCGCGAATTGCGCCAGAGTTCGCCCAGGGGTTCGGCGGGAATCGCCTGCACCACCGCATCGTCGGCGAGCGAGCCGAAGCGGAGGCCCGGCGCAAAGACGAAGCGGATCGCCGCGGCCGTCGCCCCCGACACCGCCGCCGAGGCGCCGACCAGCGGCAGCACGTCGAGGTCGCGCGCGAGCCAGTGCAGCAGCGCGCCGCCGATCGTCGACAGGCCCATCAGGCTGAGGAAGCGGCCACTCCCAAGCCGGCGCGCCACGGGGCTGCCGAAGGCCGCGAGCCAGACGACATTGGTGATCAGATGCACCCAGGACCCGTGCAGCAGGCCGTAGGTCAGCAGGTTCCAGAGCCTCGGCCCGCCATCGGCCAGCAGCAGCCGCACCAGCTGCAGCCGGTCGGCCAGATTCTGCCCCGCCGACGAACTCGCCACGGCCGAGACCATCTCGTCGAGGCGCTCGGGCGCGAGCCAGAGGCTCAGCCGGGCGGGAACGAAGGCGAACCAGGACAGAAGGAGATAGTCGTCATAGGCCGACAGCAGCTCCCGCCCGCCCTGGATCAGGGCGAGAACAGCGGTCAGCCAGACGATGACGGCCGGGAGATTGAGGATCGGCTCGCGCTGGACGGGGGCGGGATGGCCGGGAGCAGGATGGGACATGTGCTCCAACCCTTGCCGAAGCCGCCGCCGCTGGCAAGGGAGGCGCCGGGCCGCGATGAAAAAAGGGGAGCGGCCTCGCGCCGCTCCCCTCGCCCCGGCTGATCGGGCGCGAGCCAGGCGGCTCGGCGCCACGGTCACATCCCCGCCGGCCCCTCCGTCTGCGGGCGGACCACCCCGCAAAAAACAGATAATTTGATAATCATTTTAGAGGGTTATCCACAATCGAAAGGTCCTGTTAACCCTAACGCACCGTTTACCCGAACAGCGAGCGGCGAGCATGGCAAGACGGCATGGCGCCTGCGTCCTTCGCCGACCGAAGGGCCGATTCGTCCCGCCTCCTGACGGTTCTGCGCCATCGCGGGACGTCAGGTCGGCTGTGGCGGCGGCCGGCAGCACTGGATACCGGAATGAAGAACACAAGCACGCGCCTCGTCTTCGAGTACTGGGACACTCTCCGTGGAGAGCGTTCCGCACCCGAGCGTGGCGAGATCGAGCCGGGCGCCCTGCGCCATGCGCTCGCCGACACCTTCGTCCTGGAGAATGAACCGATCGGGCCTGTCTTCAGGCTTGCTGGCACGCGGCTCTGCGCGCTGCTCGGCCACGAACTGCGCGGCCGCGCCTTCACCGCGCTCTGGTCCGACGTCGAGTCGCAGGCCGAGATGCGCCGCCTCGCCCAGACCGTGATGGACGAGTCTGCCGGCGCGGTCGCGGGCCTGACCGGCGAAACCCGCACCGGCGCGCCAGTCTATCTCGAACTGCTCCTGCTGCCGCTGCGCTATCGCGGCCGCACCCATGCCCGTATGCTGGGCTGCCTGTCGGCCGCGGCAACCCCGGAATGGCTCGGCCTCGATTCCATTGAGTCGATGCGGATGATCTCGCTGCGCATGCTCTGGCCCGGCCTCGCGCCGCGCCAGCCGACTCCGGTGCCGGCGCGGGGGCGCCCCCCGAAATTCATGGTCCTTCCGGGCGGCCGCGCCTGACGGACACACCATGCGTTAACCAGATCGCTTATAGGATCGGCCCGAAAGCAGGCTGACCTTTGATGTTGAGCGCCCTACAACCGCCCCGGACGGCTGCACGCACTGCCGAGCGCAGGCGTCATCATCGTATGAAGGTGGTCCTTCTGGGCCGCTACATGCTGCCCAACCGCATGGAATATCCCTGTCAGTCGATCGACATCTCGCCGGGCGGCGTGCACCTCGCCGCTCCGGCCCGGGCCAACCCCGGCGACCGCGTCATCGTCTATCTCGAACATCTCGGCCGCATCGAGGGCACCTGTGTGCGCACCACGATGGAAGGCTTCGCGATGACGATCACCGCGACCAGCCGCAAGCGCGAGAAATTCACCGCCCAGTTGACCTGGCTCGCCAATCGCGAGGAGCTCGGCCTGCCCGAGGATCGCCGCCACGAGCGCATCGTGCCGCGCAATCCGCGCGCCGTGGTGGCACTCGATGACGGCACCGAGCATGTTGTGCGCCTCATCGACATCTCGCTCTCCGGCACCGCCTTCACCAGCGATCTCGACCTGCCGATGAACACGCCGCTGCGGATCGGCTCGACCCCCGCGAAGATCGTGCGCCGCTTCGACGGCGGCTATGCGGCCGAGTTCCGCTTTCCCCTCTCGGCCGATCTGCTCGACGAAAACCTCGAGCTCTGACGCAAGACCACCGCGCCGCCGCGACTGACGCCGCCTGCGGCACGAACCCTGCTTGCGCCGGCTAACCGCAGCCGCCATAGCCTGTGGCTTCCGAAACGCTGCGCCGGCCGGGCATGCCCTACAAGCTGATCATCTTCGACTTCGACGGAACGCTGGCGGACACCTTCCCCTGGTTCACGGGCGTTCTGAACGATGTCGCGGCGCGCTACCGCTTCCGCCGGGTCGAGCCGGACGAGGTCGAGCGGCTGCGCGGCCTCAGCGCTCGCCAGCTCCTCGTCCATTTGGGCATTCCGGCCTGGAAGCTGCCCTTCATCGCCCGCCACCTGCGCCGCCTCGCCACGGATGACGGCGAGCCCGCGCCGATCTTTCCCGGCAGCGAGGCGATGCTGCGCGACCTGCGCGAGGCCGGCCTCGTGCTCGCCATCGTCAGTTCCAACACCGAGCGCAACATCCGCCGCGCGCTCGGCCCGGAGAAGGCGGGACTGTTCAGCCACTATGCCTGCGGCGCCGGCCTGTTCGGCAAGGCGGGCAAATTCCGCCAGATCGCCAGGCGCGCGGGTGTCGAGCACAGGCACTGCCTCTGCATCGGCGACGAGATCCGCGACTTCGAGGCCGCCTCCGACGCCGGGATGGCCTTCGGCGCCGTCACCTGGGGCTTCACCAGCCGCCCTGCCCTGCAGTCCCTCGATCCGGCCTTCCTGTTCGCCCGCATCGACGAGATCGAGGCCCGACGCTTCGTCGACGCCGGTCTTCCCGACCGCCCTGAAGGTGCCGGCCACCGGACCACACCCCGGCCGCGCATGGTTAAGCAGATATCCCCAGAGGCTGATCGATGATTAACAGCCGCTGAATCGATCACTCCGATTTACGAACAACTGCTTTCCCGACGATTTAGACTGAACTCCATTGCCCGGAGACATCGGCGAGTTCACTAGAATTGTTCGCTTTCATTTCAAGTCAAATCCATGAGCCGGCGGCATCGTCCTCCCCAGGGACCAGAAAGGGGACGACATGCCTTCAAAGACCACAACCACCCTCGGTGCTGCTTTTGCCTGCCTGCTCATGACCGGCCTCGCATCGGGCGCCGCAGCCCAGACGGCCGGCGTGCCGGTCGCCAGCCTGCCGGCGGCGGCCTCCGGCGATGCCCGGGCGCCCTATGCCTGGAACGACCTCTGCCGCCGCACCCCGGCGGAATGCCGGGTCGATCTGCGCGAGCCCGAGATCGTCGAGATGACGCCGAAGCTCTGGAAGACGATCGTGGCGGTGAACACCCGGGTCAACCGCGAGATCGAGGCGATCACCGACGAGGATCACTGGGGCGTCGTCGATCGCTGGGACCTGCCAACGGACGGCAAGGGCGACTGCGAGGATTTCGCGCTGCTGAAGCGCAAGCGCCTGGCCGAGGCCGGCGTCCCGCGCCGCGCCATGGTGATGACCGTGGTGATCGACGAAGAGAACGCGGGCCACGCCGTGATGATGGTCCGCACCGACCGCGGCGACTTCATCCTCGACAACAAGCGCAATGCCGTCCTGCCCTGGAGCCAGACCGGCTACGTCTACGTCAAGCGCGAATCCCAGATGCGGACGGGCTGGACCTCGCTCGGCGGCGCGCAGACCTCCACGGTCGCTTCCGTGCGCTGACGCAAGCCGCGACGGCTGCCTGCGGGCGGCCCGATGACGATCGGAACGGGACCTCCCGTTCCCCTGAGGCGGCGAGACTTGGTCACGTCCCCACCCACCCGTCCCCCAGGCCGGGTTTCGCCAAGGGCCGGCTCCTTCCCCAGGGGCCGGCCCGCTTCGTTTCCGCAAGGGCGGCTCAGTCGAGGCGCTCAAGCCCCGCCGCGAACTGCTTCCAGCGGGCTGCATAGCCGCGCGCGGAGGCGGTGATGCCGACGGCCGCGGCCTCGTCGAGCGTGCGGATGGCCTTCGCCGGCGCTCCGACGATCAGCGAATGGTCCGGGAATTCCTTGCCCTCGGTGACCAGCGCATTGGCGCCGACGAGGCTGTTGCGGCCGATTTTCGCGCCGTTCAGCACCGTCGCGCCCATGCCGACCAGGCTGTTCTCGCCAATGACGCAGCCATGCAGGATCGCGCGATGGCCGATCGTGCAGTTCTCGCCGACGACGAGCGGAAAACCCATGTCGGTGTGCAGGACGCAGCCCTCCTGGATGTTGCTGCCGGCCCGGATCTCGATCCATTCGTTGTCGCCGCGCAGCACCGCGCCGAACCAGATCCCGACCTCGACGCCGAGCCGGACCCGCCCGATCACATGGGCATCGGGCGCGAGCCACCATTGCCCATCACCGGGCGTCTCGGGCGATTGTCCGTCGAGGGCATAGAGAGGCATGGCCGCTGTCCTTCCGCGCTGGGGCGTCGTCAGGAGTGGCCGCGGGCCGCCGCTGCCGTCAAGGGGCGAGCACCTGCAGCAGGTCGAGCACGACCCGGCCGGAGCAGATGCTCCAGACCGAGGCGATCATGCTGGCAATCATCACGAACACGATCGGGCGCCCCTCGATGCGCCGGCCGCGCACCGTGTTGCGCAGGATCAGGAAGGGCGCGCTGAACACCACCACCGGCACGCTCGCCACCGCGAACAGCCCGCCCGACTGGAGCAGGCGGAAATCGGCGCGCTGCGCGGTAAAGAGCTCGAAGGCCGAGGCCAGCAGCCCCGCAAAGGCGAAGCCGATGAATAGCGCCTTCAGGACTTCGACGGCGGCAGGATCGATCGTCAAGGAAGTCAGCTCCGGCGGTCGCGACGGCCGGACACTGCCTCATGGTTTACAAAGTGTGAAGACAAGGCTGAAGCAATGGTTAACGCCGCCGCGCGCAGCGCGACCGCCATGGTTTACGCCACGTTAACGGCCGGATGCTTGAGTGGCGGCACAGCCAGACGGAACCGGACGTGACCGCCTATCATCCTCAGGATCCCGCCCTCGATCAGACGCCGCCGGCCTACCCTGCCCAGGCCGCCGCCGCGCTCGCCGAGGCCGTGCGCACCCGGCTGAAGCGCCCGCCGCCGCCGCTGCCGCGCGCGGATGGCGCGCTGCTCAAGGCTGCCGCCGCGATCATGCTGCTCGGCGCGCTGGCGACGGGGCTTGCGCTCTATCTCGGCCATCGCGAGGTCCCGCTCGAGCCGGTGATCCAGCCCGCCCGGATCGGCACTGTCTCGCTGGTGGTGCCGCAGAACCTCACCGGCACCGAGCCCGACGACACCAGCCGGCTCGTCGGCATGGTCCGACTCCGGCTCGACTGGCCAAGCCTCGGCCCGGCCCAGACCGGCCCGACCGCGCTGCAGAACCGCCAGCGCCTGCTGGTCACGCTGAGCCCGCCCGACAAGGTCAACGACCCGCAGACGCAGCTCTCGGTCTATGCCCGTTTCCTGACGCCGACGGTCTGGTCCAACCCCGGCGGGCTGGTCGTGCGCGGTTTCCGCAAGGGCTCACCCTATCAGGGCGACGAGCTCTATGTCTCGGTGCCCGACGGGCGCGGCTTCGCCGCCCGCTGCCCACTCGACGGGACGAAATCCGATTCCGCACGGCCCGAGCTCGACGAGCCCTGCCGCGTCACCTTCCGCCATCGCGGGATGGACGTGAACATCCGCTTCCCCCGCGCCATCATCGCCGATTGGGAGCTGATGCTCGGCGGCGTCCGCCGCACCATCGACGGTCTGATCCGCTCAATCTGATGGGCGGCTGCCCGCCGCCAGCGGAATGCGCCGGCGGTCGCGTCAGGCGGCCGCCCTCGCGAAATCCGGTCAGTCTTCCAGGTCGACGTCGAGGATCGCCATCGTGAAGTTGAACGAGCGGTCGCCGTCCTCGTCATCGACATGGATGATGCCGATGAACTCGTCGGCGAGATAGACCTCGGCCGAATCGGTCTTCTTCATCCGCGCGCGCACGCTGATGCCGTGATTGTTGAAGGTGCGCCGCAGATAGCCCTCGAGCTTGGCGAGTTCGGTCTTGTCCATGGGACGGGTCCTTTCGAAGTGGCCGGACCGATGCCATGGCCCGCCCGGGAGGGCAAGCCGCCAGACTCCGCTGCCGGCGGAGACGCGACCGCCGCTCATTTTGAGCAGGTCGGCAATTGAGATGTCGCCCCGGCCTGATACTCATGGTTCAGTAGCCGGATCGGGCTTGTGGGACACCCGCATTGACTAGGCAGCAGGAACCACCCGTCACGAAGAGGACCATCGGTCTGGCGCTTCTGAGCTGCTGCCTGGCAGGAAGCGCCCTGTTGATTTGCTTGTGGCCCCGCGTGTCGATGGCCTTTGAAGAATGTCGATGCGATACCCGCGCCGGTCTTCCACAAGGCTTTGGCAGATCTGACCATGCCGGGTTGGTCCGTCTAGCCGGCCACCGACTCCCGATGGGATCAGACCGACACGTTCCCGAAGAGCGTCCCGTGACTTCAGCGGAGGTCTCCACGATCCGGATTGATCACCATGAAGTCGCCAATGCGCGGTTGAAGCGCTTCACCGATGCCACCGCCTATCTGACAGTCGCCGAACCGCCGGTCGATGCGTAGCGCGGCAACGGCGCATATCGGATTCCGCACCGTGCTGCGCGCGGGCAACTGATCGCAGCCGCTTCGAAGTCATCGTGACAACATAATCGTGACAACATAGGGGGATGTCTCATGGGCATTAGGTTCTCGAAGGTCCTCGCGCTGGCCGGGGCCGCCTTGCTGGTGCTTGTGGCACCGCCCGTGCTCGCACAGCAGACTCCGAGGCCCAACATCATCATGATCATGCCGGACGATGTCGGCATCACGAATGTCGGCGCCTATTCGCACGGGATGATGGTGCCGACGCCGAACATCGATCGCCTTGCCAGGGAAGGCCTGCTGTTCACCGACCACTATGCGGAGCCGACCTGCACGCCCGGTCGGGCCGCTTTCATCACGGGGCAGATGCCGATCCGGACGGGTCTGACGACGGTCGGGCTGCCGGGCTCTCCCGTGGGGCTCGACAAGCGTGACCCGACCTTGGCCACCGTGCTCAAACGCGTCGGCTACCGTACCGGGCAGTTCGGCAAGAACCATCTCGGCGACCGCAACGAGCATCTCCCGACCGTGCACGGGTTCGATCAGTTCTTCGGCAACCTCTACCATCTCAATTCGGAGGACGAGCCGGAAGATCCGGATTGGCCGAAGGACAAGGGCTTCAACGACCGGTATCGCCCACGCGGCGTGCTCGATTGCGTGGCCACCGCGCAGGACAATCCCGCACCGGCGGATGCCCGTTTCGGCACCTGGGGCAAGCAGAGCTGCACGGATACCGGCCCGCTGACGCGCAAGCGCATGGAAACCGTCGACGACGAGTTCCTCGCCCGGACATTGTCCTTCATGGACGATGCGGCCAAGGCGAAGGAACCCTTCTTCATCTGGCATGCACCCTCCCGGATGCACATCTACACCTATCTTCGCCCGGAAAGCCGTCTCCTGGCCCAGCCCTATTCGTCGGGCGACGACGTCTATGGCTCGGGCATGGTCGAGCTGGACCGGCAAGTCTCGGCGATCCTCGGGAAAATCGACGATCTCGGCGTCAGGGACAACACGATCGTGCTGTTCACCTCGGACAATGGCGCGATGGCGGCCTGGTGGCCCGATGGCGGGACCACGCCGTTCCGCTCCGAGAAGGCCACCACATGGGAGGGCGGCGTCAGGGCACCGATGCTGATCCGCTGGCCGGCGGCGATCAAGCCGGGATCGGTGTCGAACGGCATCCAGAGCCATATGGATCTGTTTACGACCCTGGCCCGGGCGGCCGGTGCCGGGGATGTCCGGAAAGACCTGCAGGACAGCCACAAGGTCAAGATCGACGGCCTCGACAATCTCGCGCACTGGCGTGGCGAGGCCCCCTCCAGCCGCGATCATTTCATCATGTATAACGAGCAGCAGCTCACCGCGCTGCGGTTCGGGCCGTGGAAGTCGCATTTCAAGACCCGCACCGGCTTCTTCGATCCCTTCGTCGACAGTTCCCTGGTGTTCAATCTGCGGATGGACCCGTTCGAGCAGCGCGACGGTCATCGCTCGAACCTCGTGGCGATGCGCAAGGCGTTTCTCGGCGGCATGATCCGCGACATTCTCGGAGAGCACTACCAGACTCTGGAGCAGTTTCCGCCTCGTCAGAAGGGCGGGGACCTCCGGCCACGCTAGGGGGCGTCGCTTGTCCGGTGTGAACATTCCGCAGACCGAACCGGCCGCGGCTCAATGGGCCGGCGCGCAATATGCCTTCGTGCACATGCTGACGGAGCATCTGGTGGACTGCCGTCGCGCCTTTCGGGGCGATCTCGACGCCATGCTGGTTCTGGCCATCCTCGGCCAGAACCACCTCAAGGCCCTCCTGGCGGGGGAAACGGATGCCCGCACGCCCGGCACGCCCTTTGGGATCACCGCCTCGCGGATCGCGGATGTGACGGACATGCCGCGGCAGACGGTGCGCCGCAAGCTGCAGGACCTCGCCAGGCGCGGCTGGCTCATCCAGAACAGCGATGCGGCGTGGGTGCTGGTGGGCCCGCCGGACGACACCGCGGCTGGTCAGGACCTCGCGGAACTCTCGCAACGCGGGCTCGGTCGCGCCATGCGCCTGCGGGACGATCTGAACCAGATCCTCGGACCGGCGAAGGGTCTGTGACCTTGCTGTCCGGGGCTCGGAGGGCTAGCCGCTGCGCTCCCGCAGCCGCGATGATGCTGGCGGCCCCGACGGCGGCCGCACCCAGCCGGGGTGTCACGCGGGCAGCCGCGAGGATCGCGATTCGGTCTCTGCAGCCGTCAAACGGTTTTTCTGAGGTCACGTTGCAGACACATCCTCCCCCGCCCGCGATCCGACGCATCCTCGCCGCGCTCACCATTCTCGGGGCCGTGCTGGCGGCGGCGGATTGGGCGGCCGTCGCGCAGACCCTTGCGGAGGATCCGCTGCGGTTCGAGGTCCCCGCGGGGCATGTCAAGCTCGGGATCGAGGCGGGGCTCCAGGTCGTCGGAGAGAACCGCGCCTTCTGGGACCTCTCGAAGGTCTTCGCGCCCGGCTCGCCTTTCAAGACGTCGTTCGGATGGGGCGAAGCCTATATCAAGCCCAGTCTGAGCTTCGAGCATCTGCTGGCCCCGGGCATCCGGCTGCACGGGGGCGTCAGCGCGGTGGGCGCCCGAACCCTCGATTCTGACATCTTCGATAGCGCCAACACGGGCCGGATGCTGCTGGAGAACGGTTTTGTCGGCCTGCGCTTCGGGCAGCCGGGATCGGGCTTCTTCGCGGACCTGTCGGGCGGGCCTCAGCCTTACCGGATCGGCAGCGGCATGCTGATCGCCGATGGCTCGCAGGACGGCTTCGAGCGCGGGGCCCTGATCTTCGGCCCTCGCCAATCCTGGTCGATGACCGGGATCGGCAAGCTCGGCTACGGAGCCTTTTCGGCGGAGGCCTTCTATCTCGATGCCAATGAATACGCGTCGAACGATATGAAGACGGAGCTGGCGGGGCTCAACCTGCTCTATGCTCCGGAGCCCGGCCGCATGCTGGGGCTGACCTATGGCAAGGTGCTCGACTCGCTCGCGCCCTATCCGAAGGCGGCGCCGGGCGGCCGCGGCGTGCCGAGCGTGCTGCCGGATGCCCGCAAGGGCCTGTCCTTCCTGCATGGCTACGGCCGGTGGAACCCGGTTTCGGCTCTCCCCGCGCTCTGGATCGCCGGCGATGTCGCCTATCAGTGGAACGACCGGATCGACCAGCGCGCCTGGGCGGCCCGCGCCGAAATCGGCTATGCCTTCGCCACGCTGCCCTTCGCGCCGACCCTGTCCTATAGTTTCCAGACGTTCTCCGGCGACGACCCGAACACGGCCCGCCTCGAGCGCTTCGATCCCCTGTTTTACGATGGCAGCCCGACGGGCTGGGCGACGGGCTACAACGGCTCCTTCGTCTTCATCAATTCCAATGTCAGCGCCCATCGCCTGACGCTGGCGATGACTCTGACCCAGCGCGATCTTCTGACGCTGCGCTATGCCCATGTCAGGGCCGCGCGGCTCGACAGCCCGATCCAGTTCGGCCAGGGCACGCGCTTTGCGCTGATCGGGGGTGCCCCCGGCATCGTCTCCGGCGTGAGCAATGCGCATCTGTCGGATGATGTTCTGGCCGAATACACACGCGTTCTGTCGCAGAATGCCTTCCTGACGCTCGGCATCGGCTATTCCGAGCCGGGGGCGGGGCTGAAGGCGCTCGGGCCGACGCAGATCAAGGGCTGGACTGGCGGCTTTGCCAATCTCGTGATCCGCTACTGACTCTGGCCCTCCATCGGAGCTGTGGGGACGGCGCACGGCGCCTCTTCCCTTCCCCGACGGGAACGGGGTTCGCGCCGTCCGGATGGCTGCCCTCGGGGATGAGTGGTGGGAGGATAAGGGCGCTGTGGGAGACGGGGATCACCTGGCCGGACCGGGCGCCGGGGTTGAGCATCACCCGCGGACGTCGCGGGGCAGGATCCCGAGCGTGGCCCGGAGCGCGCGCGACATCTGGGCGGCCGTCTCGAAACCGGCGGCCGCAGCGGCTTCGCCGGCGGCGTGTCCGGCTTTCAGCGATTCGACGGCGATCTCGCATCGCAGGTCGAGCAGGGAACGATACGGGGTCCGGCCCATGGTCGCACGGAAGCACCGGATGAAGTGGAACTTGCTCATGCCCAGGACAGCGGCCATCTCCTCGAGACGGATGTCCCGGGCGATGTTCTCCCGAAGATATTCGTCGACCCGCCTGATCTCTGTCAGCTCCAGTTTGCGATCCGCGCGGGCGGGCGGTTCGCTGGTGGACTGGAGGCTGGCAAAGGTGGCGATCGCGACCTGCCCGAGGGACTCGACGAGAAGCTCCTTGAACGGCAGCGTCCCGTGCAGAACCTCGTTGAGCTGCGTGAACACGCGCTGCAGCGCCGGTGACTGGAAGTAGATCGCCGGCCGGCTCCAGCACGCCTCCGTCAGCAACGGCTCCGGAACGGCATCGGGCTCGATATAGAGGGCGGTGAAGGCCTGGGGGCGGCCCGTCGGCTTGCACCAGCCCTCGACCGCGATTCCTGCCGGAAAAAAGGTCAGCGTCTGCCGGAGATCACGACCGCGCCTCGGCTTTTCGCCCTCGACGCGCATCAGGCCATCGTGGAAGACGAGATCGTGGAACGCCACATAATGCCGGTCGCTCGTCATCGAGAATTCGTAGTCGACCGGATTCCGCGTCTCGACATGCTCGACCATGCAATCGCTGGTTTCGGCATGGGACCGCAGAACCCGGGTGCGGCGCTTCAGCGTCAGATCGATGATTCTGGGTTGTGCCATGAGCCAGTATTGCCCAGTGCGCGCTGCGGATGAGCGGCCAATTGCGAGATCAGATTTCAGCCGTCACGCCGTCGGCGTCAAGCGAAGATGACACATCTGAGACCGGACAGTGTCACCTGCGATTGAGATAGATCAAAACGCGCTCGCGAAACAGCCGCGAAAACACGATCGAGCCCCTGTTCGAGTCAACCCGCGCAGCCCAAATACTGTGGCGCAGCGCGGTTGATTTCAAATACATCCATGTAATACGACAACTAAATCAGCGGCATGGCCGATATGACGTAAGCGCATTATGATAGAAATTCTCGCATTTACCCAAATTTAAAGATCAGATTCTAACGTTGTCACAGGTTGACGAAACTGAGCCACCTCATTTCAGAGCTCATGACGGAAATTGCGGCGCCTTGGACTGACGCCTACCGGGAGAAAATATGATGTCGATTCGCGATCTGATGAACAGGGGCGCGCAGGCCGCAGAGGCTGCCGCCATTCGGCGCACCCAGGCGGTGATCGAATTCGATCCCTCGGGCAAGATCCTGGGAGCGAACGAACTCTTTCTGCAGACCATCGGCTATGCGCTGGCCGAGATCGAGGGCCAGCATCACGCGATGTTCGTCGACGCCGGCGAGCGCACCAGCCCCGATTACCAGGCGTTTTGGCCACGCCTGGCGGCCGGTGAGGCGATCCAGGCGCAGTTCCTCCGCATCGGCAAGGGCGGCCGGCGCATCTGGCTGCAGGCTGTCTACACGCCGGTCCTGGATCAGGGCGGCAAGGTGAAGAAGGTGGTCAAGTTCGCCACCGACATCACCGCCCACAAGACCGCCATCGCCAATATGGAGGGCCAGCTCGCCGCCCTCAACAAGGTCCAGGCCGTGATCGAGTTCGATCTCACCGGCAAGATCCTGCACGCCAACGCCAACTTCCTGGCCGTGACCGGATACACCCTCGGCGAGATCGTCGGGCAGCACCACCGCATCTTCGTGGCCGAGCAGGAGCGCAGCGCCGCCGCCTACGGGCAGTTCTGGGAGAAGCTGCGCCGCGGCGAATATGACGAGGGCCGCTATCGCCGCATCGGCAAGGGCGGCAAGGCCGTCTGGATCCAGGCGAGCTACAACCCGATCCTCGACGCCATGGGCGCCCCCGTGAAGGTGGTGAAATACGCCACCGACATCACGGCCAGCAAAGAAAACGAGGAGCAGATGGAGTTCGCCATCGCCGAGGTCGGCACGGTCGTCCAGGCGGCGAAGGACCGTGACCTGACGCGGCGGATCGCGCTCCAGAAGCTGAATCCCAAGAATGTCGAACTCTGCGAGGGCGTGAACGAGCTCGTGGACACGCTGGCGAGCCTCGTCGGTCAGGTCGCGGTCGCCGCGCAGGGCATCGACACGGCCGCCAAGGAAATCTCGTCGGGCGCCGACGATCTCTCGAAGCGCACCGAGGAACAGGCCTCCAGCCTCGAGGAGACGGCGGCGACGACCGAGGAGCTCGCCGCGAGCGTGAAAGCCTCCGCCAACAACGCCCGCGCGGCGGCCAACCTCGCCTCGGAGGCGACAGCCGCCGCGCAATCCGGCGGCGACATCGCCGGCGAGGCCGTCCGGGCGATGGCCCGCATCGAGGACGCCTCGCAGAAGATCCAGGCGATCACCCGCGTCATCGACGATATCGCCTTCCAGACCAATCTTCTGGCGCTGAACGCCGCCGTCGAGGCCGCGCGCGCCGGCGATGCGGGCAAGGGCTTCGCCGTCGTCGCAAGCGAGGTCCGCACCTTGGCCCAACGGTCGGGCGAGGCCGCCAAGGACATCTCGGCGCTGATCTCCTCCTCGAATGCCGAGGTCGGCGAGGGCGTCAAGCTCGTCCGCAAGGCCGGCGAATCCCTGACCGTCATCCTCGACGCCTCGCGCAAGGTCGCCGCGACCATCGCGGATATCTCGTCGGCCGGCGGCGAACAGGCCAATGGCATCGACGAGATGAGCCAGACCGTGGCGCATCTCGACGAGATGACCCAGTCCAATGCAGCCCTCGCCGAGGAAAGCGCGGCCTCGGCCAACGCCCTGGCCGATCGCATCACCCAGCTCAATGCCCTCGTCGCGGGCTACCGCACCGAGGCGGGTGGTTCCGTCGCGGCCGCGAGTGCGACCGGTCTGCAGCGCCAGCTCCAGTCCGCCTTCGCGAAGCCCCGGGCCGCCCGGCCGGCACCGCCCCCCGCCGCGCGCCCGGCAAGTCCCCCGATGAAGAAGGCCGTCAACGCCCACGCCTCCTCCGGCTGGGACGAGTTCTGAGCGAAAGCCTCGTCAGGCCTGGGCGTGCGCCCGGCCTCGCGTGACGACGACGCACCGGAACCGCGCCGCCCCCTCCCCCTTGTGGAGAGGCGCCAGAGCCGCGACGCCTCTTCCCTTCTCCCGGATGGGAGAAGGTGGCGCGGAGCGCCGGATGAGGGCCCGCCATCTCCGCAAAAAGCACAACGGCTCCGTCTCGCTTCAGTAAGGAGCGGCAGTCCCTCACCCCTGCCCCTCTCCCATCCGGGAGAGGGGTTCCTCGCGCTTCACCCCTAGCGCGCACGGCCAATCCCCGCCCGCCTTCCGGCGTCGGTCGATGACGAGGGGCAGCGGAGCGCCGCGAGGCGCGTGGGTCTCAAATCCGCATCCATTGAGCCAGGATGCGGCGCGGGCAGATTGAGCCACTGCCCGCACGCCCCGTGGCGCTCCGCTTATCGGCGATTTCGGACTCCGGGCCGCGCTTATTGGGTCGAAGGCCAGCCTGCGCCGCGAGCCCTCGAGCGCCAGTTCCCCTCATCGGGTTGTCGCGCCGTCCGGCATGGGACGCAGGCGTGATGCCGACGACCGGTCCAGCGAGCTCCTCGCACAGGGGCCGTAGTACCCCCAGGGCGGTGCCCCGAAGCCTCCCG
>CALRYW010000031.1:0-47159 GCA_943372485.1 Allobosea thiooxidans | reverse complement strand
GCATCCGCGCCGGCGGGGACCGCGAGCCAGACCAGCCCGCCGCCCCAGTCGTAGAACCAGCGCGCGCCCGGCACCCGCGCCGCGATGGCCGCCGTCGCCTTCGGGCCGTCGGTCGGCGCAACGGAGAGCCGCCAGACCGCCTCCTCGCTGCCGGCGAAGAAGCGGGCGTCGCGGACATCGCGCCAGAGCGCGACGGAGGCCTCGCCTTCGACCATTTCGGGCGCGCCATGGACCGCCAGCAGCGCGATCAGCTCGCGGCTGCGGTACCCGATCGAATCGGAGAAGTTCTCCAGCCGCAGCAGCGTGCGGGGCTGCTCGGCGCCGATGCCGGCCGGCCGATGCGCGGCGGCGAAGGGCTCAAAAGGCGAGCCCAGCGCGGTGCAGAGCAGCGCGATCGCCGCCTCGTCCGACAGGCCGCGCCAGGCGAGCGTGACGATGCGCTCCGGCTTCGGCAGCACGCGGAAAGTGACCTCGGTGAGGAAGCCGAGCGTGCCATAGCTGCCGGCGACGAGCTTCACCAGATCAAGCCCGGTGACGTTCTTCATCACCCGCCCGCCGGATTTGATCGCCTCGCCGCGGCCATTCACCAGCCGGATTCCGATGAGGGAATCGCGCGCGGCCCCGGCATTGATCCGGCGCGGGCCGGAGATGTTGCCGGCCGCAACCGCGCCGATGGTCGGCTCTCCATCCGTGCCCAGCAGCGCGCGGTGGTCCATCGGCTCGAAGGGCAGCATCTGGCCGCGCTCGGCCAAAGTGCGCTCGACCTCGGCCAGCGGCGTGCCGGCGCGCGCGGCGATGACCATTTCGGCCGGCTCATAGAGCGTGATGCCGGTGAGGCCGGCGCTGGAGAGCGTGCTCTGCGTCTGCGTCGGGCGGCCGAGCCCGGCCCGCGTGCCGCCGCCGCCGACCGACAGGGGGACGCCGCTGTCGATCACGGATTTCACGATGGCGCAGGCCTGCGCCTCGGTGGTGGGGATGTGGAGGGTCATGCGCTCCCTCCTGCACATCTGCCTGTCTTTCCGGGGCTTCGCGCAGCGAAAAACCCGGAACCCACGACCGGGCGAACCACCTCGCCTTGCGCGCGAACGCACATCATCGAACAGGTTTCACCCGGTCGTGGGTTCCGGGTTCGGCCCTTCGGGCCGCCCCGGAATGACAGGGTGGCGCGATGCCCCTCAAGCGAGCCCTTCATAGAGGTCTTTCCATTCGGGGTTCATGTCCTCGATCAACTTGATCTTCCAAGCCCTGCGCCACTTCTTCAACACCTTCTCGCGGTCGATGGCATCCCGGATGTCGGCGAACTCTTCGTACCAGACCAGACGATCGACATCGTAACGGCTGGTGAAACCGGCGTTCTGCTTCGCCTTGTGCTCGTGGGTTCGCCTGGCGAGATCCTTGGTGACACCGAGATAGAGCGTGCCACTTCGTTTGCTGGCCATGAGATAGAGGAAGTAGGCCATCTCTCACCCGGTCGTGGATTCCGGGTTCTCGCTTCGCGAGCCCCAGGAGGACAATTAGGCCGCCACCCGTCCTTCCAGCGGGAACACTTTCGCCGGGTTGAGCAGCCAGCGCTGGTCGAACACTGCCCTCACACGCATCTGCTGGTTCAGATCCTCCGGGTTGAACTGGAAGGTCATCAGGTCGCGCTTCTCGATGCCGACGCCATGCTCGCCGGTGAGGCAGCCGCCGACCTCGACGCAGAGCTTGAGGATGTCCATGCCGGCATCCTCCGCCTTCTGCGCCTCGATGGGATCGTTGCAGTTGTAGAGGATCAGCGGGTGGAGATTGCCGTCACCGGCATGGAAGACATTGGCGACGCGCAGGCCATAGCCCTTCACGATCTCGGCCATGCGGCGCAGCACGTAAGGCAGCTGCCCGGTGGGAATGGTGCCGTCCATGCAGATGTAGTCGGCGATGCGGCCGGTGGCACCGAAGGCCGATTTGCGCCCCTTCCAGATCGCGGCCGATTCCATCGCCGATTGGCTCTCCTTCACGGTCTTGACGCCGTGCTCGCGGGCGATGGCGACGATGCGGGCGAGCTGGGCGTCCATCTCGGTGTCGGAACCCTCGACCTCGATGATCAGCAGCGCCTCGACATCCATCGGGTAGCCGGCATGGGCGAAAGCCTCGCAGATCTCGATGGCGGGCTTGTCCATGAATTCCATCGCGACCGGGATGATGCCCGCGCCGATGATGGCGGCGACGGCGGCGCCCGCCTGCTCGCTGGTGGGAAAGCCGAACAGCACGGGTCTGGCGCCTTCGGCCGCCCGCAGGATCCGCACGGTCGCCTCGGTGATGATGCCGAGCTGGCCTTCGGAGCCGTTGATCAGGCCGAGGATGTCGTAGCCGGCGGCATCGAGATGGGCGCCGCCGATCTCCACGATGCTGCCGTCGAGCAGCACCATGGTCACGCCGAGCACATTATTGGTGGTGACGCCGTATTTCAGGCAATGCGCCCCGCCGGAGTTCATGCCGATATTGCCACCGATCGAGCAGGCGAGCTGGGAGGACGGGTCGGGCGCGTAGAAGAATCCTTCCGCCGAGACCTCGCCGGTGACGGCGAGGTTGGTGACGCCGGCCTGCACCGTCGCGGTGCGGTTGGCATAGTCGATCTGGAGGATGCGATTCATCTTGGAGACGCCGATGACGACGGCATCCTCCTGCGGGATGGCGCCGCCGGCGAGCGAGGTGCCCGCCCCGCGCGGCACCACCGGCACGCCCTGCTCGCCGCAGAACTTCAGGACAGCCGCGACCTCCGCTGTCGTCGAGGGCAGCACCACCGCCAGCGGCAGGCGGCGATAGGCGGTGAGCGCATCCGTTTCATAGGGGCGGCGCTCATCCTCGGCGGTGATCAGCGCTTCTGCGGGAACAAGCCGTGCCAGGCCGGCAATGATCGCGTTGCGGCGGGCGAGGATGCTCTGGTCAGGAATGGGGAAGGCGATGGCGGACATCGTGAACTCCTGCGTCTCCGACCACCCTCAGACCTCATCCTGAGGAGCGAGCAAAGCTCGCGTTGCGAAGGATGATCCAGAGCGCCCTGGAGCATCCTTCGAGACGCCGCTTCGCGGCTCCTCAGGATGAGGGCTCACGGTGGTGGGCCGGTGAGACCCTAGACCAATTCGAAACGACTTGCAGTGCGACCGACGCGCATGATCTTTTCCCTGAACGAAAAAATCGACGAGGGATCTGTGCAGCCATGGACCGGTTCGGCGACCTCGACGTCTTCGCCCATGTCGTAACGGCACGCAGCATGTCGGCCGCCGGGCGGCAGCTCAACCTGTCGCCGGCCGTCATTTCCAAACGCATCCGCCGGCTCGAGGAACGGCTGGGCGTGCGGCTTTTGCAGCGCACGACGCGGCAACTTTCGCTGACCGAGGCCGGACAGGGCTTCTACGAGCGGGTCGTCTCGATCCTGTCCTCGATCGAGGATGCCGAGGCCTGGGTCGCCAGCGGCGCCGGCCAGGCGCGCGGCACGCTGCGCGTCTCGGCGCCGACCTCCTTCGGGCGGCTGCACATCGCGCCGCATCTCAAGCCCTTTCTCGACGCGCATCCGCTGGTCAGCGTCGAGCTGGTGCTCGGCGACGGCTTCATCGACATCGTCGGCGAGGGCTTCGATCTCGCGATCCGCATCGCCGATCTCAGAGATTCGAGCCTGGTCGCGAAGCGGCTCGCGCCGAACCACCGCGTGCTCTGCGCGACGCCGGGCTATCTCGCGGCAGCGGGCGTTCCGGCGACGATCGAGGATCTCTCGCGCCATACGCTGATCGCCCACAACACCGACCATTGGAAGCTGGACGGCCCTGACGGGCCGGTGACGGTGCGTGTCGCCGGCCCGTTGCGGACCAATTCCAGTGAGGTCGTGCGCGAGGCGCTGCTGGCGGGGCTCGGCATCGCCTTGCGCTCGACCTGGGATGTCGGACCGGAGCTGAAATCGGGGGCACTGCAGCGGGTTTTGCCGGCCTATTCGGTCGGCAGCCGCGTCGCCATCCATGCGGTCTATCCGAGCCGCCGGCACATGGAGCAGAAGGTGCGCGCCTTCGTCGATTATCTGGCCGAGCTCTATGGCCAGACGCCCTATTGGGACGCCGGGCTGACGCTGTAAACGTAAGGCCGGCTCATCGGCAGCACGCAGGCGGAGACAGGTTCCATGTTCGGCATTCTCGAAGGCACGGGCTCGACCGTGCTCGATCCCCGCTTCCACCGCATCATTCCCGGCTCGGCCCGGGTCGAGCGGCTCTGGACCGGCGCGCGTTGGGCGGAGGGACCGGCCTGGTTCCGGGCGCACAACACGCTGGTGTTCTCCGACATCCCCAACGACCGGATGCTGCGCTTCGACGCGCTGAGCGGGCAGACGAGCGTGTTCCGGCAGCCGGCGCGCCACAGCAACGGCAACACCGTCGACAGCCAGGGGCGGCTCGTCACCTGCGAGCATGGCGGGCGGCAGGTGACGCGCACCGAGCCGGACGGCTCCGTCACCGTGCTGGCCAGCCACTGGCAGGGGAAGCGGCTGAACTCGCCCAATGATGTCGTGGTGAAATCGGACGGGTCGATCTGGTTCACCGATCCCGATTACGGCATCCTCAGCGACTACGAAGGCAACAGGGCCGAGAGCGAGATCGGCGCCTGCCATGTCTATCGGATCGATGGGCAGAGCGGCGCGCTGAGTCTGGTCGCGGATGATTTCGTCAAGCCCAACGGGCTGGCCTTCTCGCCCGACGAGCGCCTCCTCTACATCGCCGATACCGGCGCCAGCCATGATCCTGGCCATGGGCCACGCCACATCCGCGCCTGCGAGGTCTCGGCCGACGGCACGCGGCTGACGGGTTCGCACGTGTTCGCCACCTGCACGGCCGGCCTGTTCGACGGCTTCCGGCTCGATGTCGAGGGCCGGATCTGGACCAGCGCCGCCGACGGCGTCCACGTCTATCACCCCGACGGGGCGCTGATCGGCCAGATCGCGATCCCCGAGGTCGTCGCCAATGTCTGCTGGGGCGGGCCCAGGCTCAACCGCCTGTTCATCTGCGGCACCAGTTCGCTCTATGCGGTGATGACCAACACCAATGGAGCGACCTGGCCCGGGGCTGCGATCAGCGCCTGACCGCGAGGCGCGTCCGCCTCAACGCTCCGGCGGCCGGCCCGGGATCCGGTCGATCAGGAACGGCATCGCGAAGCCGATGATCAGGAAGCGCATCAGGTGGTGCGAGCCGACATAGAGTGTGTCGAGCCCCATCGCGAAGGCGAGCATCGCCATGGCCTCGAGCCCGCCGGGCGCGAAGGCGGTCATCGAATCCGCATAGGACACACCGGCGAGCAGCGCCGCCGGCCAGGCGAAGGCGAAGGCGACGCCGAGCGAGACGAGCAGACCGCCCGCGGCCAGCGGGAACAGCCCCAAAAGCTCGCGCCGCGGAATGGCGCCGACGCGCCCGCCCATGGTCGAGCCCAGCATGACCAGAACCGCGATCTGCACCGCCGGCGGCAGGCTGCCCTCGACGAGGCCGGTGCCATGCGCCACGGCGCTGGCGAGCGTGGCGCCGAACATCATCGGCGCCGCCACGCCCATGCGGTCGAGCACGAGCCCGACGCCGAAACCGGCGAGCAGCAGCAGGAGCATCGTCCAGGGATCGAGGATCTTCGCCGGTGGCACCGGGACGTCGGGATGCAGCCCCGTCAGCTGCATCAGGCTGGGCAGCAGCGCGACCAGAACCAGCAGCCGAAACAGCTGGACCACCGAGATGCGGCCGATATTGGCGCCTTTCGACTGGGCGACCGCCAGCACCGTCGCCAGTGCCCCGGGCGCCGCCGCCAGCAGCGCATCGAGCCAGGACCAGCGCGCGACATAGCGCAGATAGGCGCCGGTGGCGGCCATGATGCCGGCCATGGCGAAGAGCAGGACGATCAGCGAGGCCGGATATCGTACCGCCGCGGACAGCGCCTCGGGCGTCGCGGCCGAGCCGATGATCGTGCCCGAGAGCAGCACGGTCGCATCGAACCAGGAGCGGCGCAGCACCGGCAGGGGCCGTACGAACGCGACCAGCGCGCTCAGGATCATGGCGCCGGAGAGCCAGGCGGCCGGCGCACCCAGCAGGGAGAACAGCGCGCCGCCGATCGCGGCGATGGCGATGACGACCGCCTCGCGGGACAGGACCGTCAGCGTCTTCGAAGTGTGGTCCGGTTGCGCCATGATGCCCCGCCGCGCTGCTGCAATGCAGCATAACTGTCATGGCGACAGGTCGCGCCGGGGTCAATTTGGCGGGCGGCCCGCGTGACGCACGGCCGTCATGCGCGCCGGGCCTGAGCGCTGACTCTCCGGCCGCCCTCAGCCGGCCAAAGCGCGCTGCAGCCGGGCGACGGTCTCGACCAGATCGGAGGCCTTGCGGGCGAAACAGAGCCGCAGTCCCGTCTCACCGCCGGGGCCGAAGGCAGTTCCGGGCGCGAGGCCGACATTGGCCCTGTCGACCAGGTCGATGGCGAGCGCCCGGCTGTCCTGCCAGCCATCGACCGAGAAGAACTGGTAGAGGGCCCCGTCGGGCGGGGACAGGGTGACCCGGTTGGTCGCCTTCAGCCCTTCCGCGATGATCCGGCGGCCTTCCGTGGCGCGGGCGATCTGCTCGGCGACGAAGGGCTCGCCCTCGTCGAGCGCGGCGATGGCGGCGCGCTGGACGAAGACCGGAACGCCGGAGGTCGAGTACTGGATCAGGTTTTCGATGACCTGGCCGAAGGCGGGCGGGGCCTCGATCCAGCCGACGCGCCAGCCCGTCATGGCCCAGTTCTTCGAAAGGGTCTGGACGAAGAGGACGCGATCCTCGGGCTCCATCACGTCATGGAAGGAGGCGGCACGGGCGGAGCCGTCATAGACGAAGCGAGCATAGATCTCGTCGGCGATGATCCAGAGGCCATGCTGGCGTGCCAGCGCCAGGATCGCCGCCAGCTCGTCCTTCGTGGCCGTCCACCCGGTCGGGTTGGCGGGAGAGTTGATGGCGATGGCGCGCGTCTTCGGGGTGATGGCGGCGGCCAGTCGGCCGAGATCGAGCGAAAAGCGGCCCTGGACATAGTCCATGGGCACGTTGACCGGGATCGCTCCCGCGACGCCGATCGCGGCGCCGACATTCGGCCAGGCCGGGGTGGGAATGACGACCTCGTCGCCGGGTCCCGTGATCATGCGCACGACGATCTGGACCGCCTGCATGCCCGAGCCGGTGACGAAGAAGGAGTCCATGCTGAAGGGCCGGCCATAGAGGGCGGTGTGGTAGCGCGCCAGGGCCTCGCGCAGGTCCGGGATGCCGCGCTGCCAGGTGTAGAAGGTCTCGCCGGCGGCCAGCGCGGCGTTGGCCGCCCGCACGATAAAGTCGGGTGTCGGCAGATCGCCTTCGCCGACCCAGAGCGGGATCAGCCCCTCTCTCATTCGGCCGTGGTTGACGACCTCGACGATGCCACTTTCCGGCGCGTTGCGTGCCTCGGGGCGCAGCGACGACAGCAGGCTGGTGCCGGCGGCAGGAGCGGTGGACATCGTTGGTGACCTCACAGGTTTGACCGCACTGCTTTAGCCGATGACGGCGCGCGCAGGCATGAAATCGCGAGATCGGGTCGATCGGTCGCGGTGATGAATCGACGCGACCGATCGCGCGGCCGTCAGACTGTCTTCTGCTTCAGCAGGTCGCGAATCTCGGTGAGAAGGGCCACGTCCGCCGCCGGCGGGGTCGGCGCTTCGGGCTTCGCCTCCTCGGCGCGGCGCAGCCGGTTGATGCCCTTCACCACGAGAAACAGCACGAAGGCGATGATCAGGAAATTCAGCGCGACGGTCATGAAGGAGCCATAGGCCAGGACCGCGCCCTGCTTCTTTGCCTCCTCGAGGACCGGGGCCGTGACGCCGCTGTTCAGGCCGACGTAATAGTTCGAGAAATCGAGACCGCCGAGCGCGCCGAAGAACGGCATGATGATGTCCGACACCAGCGAATCGACGATCTTGCTGAAGGCCGCGCCGATGATGACGCCGATCGCGAGATCGACGACGTTGCCCTTCAACGCGAACTTCTTGAATTCCTCGATCATGCTTCAGACCCTTCCGGTGATGGCCGGCCGATCCCGCTCGGCCGTGCTGCGTCTCTCTGATGACGCTAGAGGAAGAAGCAGGCGTCTGGAAACCTGTTTCCTCGCTTCGGCCTCCTCCTCTAAGGTCCAGCCGGTGACGCGGCTGCGATGGAGGCAGAATGATCCCCGCATGGTCCGTGGTCCTTGTGGCGCTGGCCTATCTGTGCGCGCTGTTTGCGATCGCGCATGCCGCCGACACATCGGGCCGCCGCCTCGTCAGCGGCCGGGCGCGCGCGACGATCTATGCGCTGGCGCTGGGCGTCTACTGCACCTCCTGGACCTTCTACGGCTCGGTCGGCTTCGCCAGCCGCGCGGGGCTCGATTTCCTCGGCATCTATGTCGGGCCGATCCTGGTGATCGGCCTCGGCCACCGCTTCGTCTCGCGCATCGTCGGCATCGCGAAGTCGCAGAACATCACCTCGGTCGCCGATTTCGTCGGCGCGCGCTACGGCAAGAGCGAGCGCGTGGCGGCGCTGGTCTGCCTGGTCGCGGTCATCGGCGCGCTGCCCTACATCGCCCTCCAGCTCAAGGCGGTGGCGAGCTCGCTCTCCGTCCTGCTGGCGGCGACGGGCGGCCGCCCCGCGGCCGCGGACGCGCCGGTCCTGACTGACCTCGCCTTTCTTGTCGCGATGGTGCTGGCCGGCTTCGCCTGCGCCTTCGGCACGCGCCATATCGATGCCACCGAGCACCAGGACGGGCTGGTGCTGGCCATCGCGGTCGAATCGCTGGTCAAGCTCGTCGCCTTTCTCGTGCTGGGGGTATTCATCGTCTACGGCCTCTATGACGGGCCCGGCGACCTCTTCGTCCAGGCCGCGAACCTGCCGGGCGGTGAATTGCCGATCTGGGAGCGGAGCTCGAGCTGGCCGACCTTCCTGACGCTGACGCTGCTGTCGGCCTGCGCCGCGCTGCTGCTGGCGCGCCAGTTCCACATGACGATCGTCGAGAACCGCGACCGGGGGGACGTCCGCCGCGCCGCCTGGATGTTTCCGCTCTACCTCATCCTGATCAACCTCTTCGTGCTGCCGCTGGCGATGGCCGGCGAGCTGCTGATGCCGGGCAACGGCATCGACCGCGACATGACGGTCCTGCTGCTGCCGCTGCAGCAGCAGGAGGGGCTGCTCGCGCTTCTGGTCTTCGTCGGGGGGCTTTCGGCGGCGACCGCCATGGTGATCGTCGCGTCGGTGGCGCTGGCGATCATGATTTCGAACCATCTCGTCATGCCGGTGCTGCTGCGCGGCCGCCGGGCGCTGAGCGATCCGGCCGGCTCGGCCGCGGCGATCGACCGGCAGGGGGCCGGCAACGGCACGATGGGCGGCGATCTCGGCTCGCAGGTCGTGATCATCCGGCGCGTCGCGATCCTCTGCGTCATCCTGCTCGGCTACGCCTATTACCGGGCGGCCGGCGAGCAGGCCCTCGTGGCGATCGGCCTGTTGTCCTTCGCGGCGACGGCGCAGATCGCGCCCGCCTTCTTCGGCGGGCTGGTCTGGCGCCGCGGGACGGCGCTGGGCGCCGCGGCCGGGCTGATCGTGGGCATCGCCACCTGGGCCTATACGCTGCTGATGCCGAGCCTGGTGCGCCCGGGCAGCCTCTGGAGCGACATCGTCGCCAACGGGCCGCTCGGCCATGCGGCGCTGCGGCCCGAGGCGCTGTTGGGGCTCGATCTGCCGCCATTGCCCCATGGGGTGTTCTGGAGCCTGGGCCTCAACCTGCTCGCCTATATCGGCTTCTCGCTGCTGCGGCCGGCGACCGCGATGGAGCGCCTGCAGGCCAACGCCTTTGTCGAGTCGGACCGGGCGACGATGGCGCAATCCTTCTCGCTCTGGCGCTCCAGCGTCACCGAGTCCGAACTGCAATCGACCATCGGGCGCTATCTCGGGCAGGAGCGGACGCAGCGCGCCTTCGAGGGCTTCGCCAACAGCCGCGGCGAGGAGCCTCATCCGACACGGGATGCGGATATCCATCTGCTGCGCTTCGGCGAACATCTGCTCTCGTCGGCCATCGGCGCCGCCTCCTCACGGCTCGTGCTGTCGCTGCTGCTGCGGCGGCGCAACCTCACCACCGAAGCCGCCTTCAAGCTGCTCGACGACGCGTCCGCGGCGCTGCAGTACAACCGCGACATCCTCCAGCACGGGCTCGACCATGCCGGCCAGGGCATCACGGTGCTCGACCGCGACCTGCGCCTGCTCGCCTGGAACCAGGCCTTCATCCAGCTCTACGACCTGCCCGCCTCGATGGTCCGCTTCGGGACGGGGCTCGACGAGATCGTGCGCTACAACGCCGCCCGCGGCGCCTATGGCGACGGCCAGCAGGACGAGCTGATGGCGGCGCGGCTGCAGAGCTTCGTGCGCGACCGCGAGCCGGTCCGGCTCAAGCTCTATCCGTCCAGGAAGGTCATCGAGATCCGGACCAACCCACTGCCCGATGGCGGCTTCGTCACGACCTATACCGACATCACAGAGGCCGTTGCCGCACAGGAGGAACTCGAGCGGACCAATGAGAGCCTGGAGCGGCGCGTCGTCGAGCGCACCGAGGAGATCCTGCGCGTCAATGCCGAGCTGCAGCGCGCCAAGGCGGAGGCCGAGGAAGCGAACGCCTCCAAGACTCGCTTCCTCGCCGCCGCCAGCCACGACATCCTGCAGCCGCTCAATGCGGCCCGGCTCTACGCGACCTCGCTGGTGGAGCGCGACCGTGCCGCCGGCAGCCCCGATCTGGCCGAGAACATCGACGCCTCGCTCGATGCCGTGGAGGAAATCCTGACCGCGCTGCTCGAGATCTCGCGGCTCGACGGCGGGGCGATGAAGCCGGAGATCACGTCCTTCCGGCTGGACGAGCTGCTGCGCCAGCTCCAGCGCGAATTCGAGCCGAGCGCGCAGGAGAAGGGCCTCAAGCTCGTCTTCATGCCGACGAGCCTGGCCGTGCGCTCGGACCGGCGCCTGCTGCGGCGCCTGCTCCAGAACCTGGTCTCGAACGCGATCAAGTACACGCCGAGCGGCAAGGTGCTGATCGGCTTTCGCCGCCGTGGCGGGCAGGTCTCGGTCGAGGTGCTCGACACCGGGCTCGGCATTCCGCAGGGCAAGCAGAAGACGGTGTTCCGCGAGTTCCAGCGCCTCGACCAGGGCGCGAAGGTGGCGCGCGGGCTCGGGCTCGGCCTGTCGATCGTGCAGCGCATCGCCCGCACGCTCGATCACAAGCTGACGCTCGATTCGGTGCCCGGCCGGGGCAGCCGCTTCGCCGTGCTGGTGCCACGCGCCTCGCCGCTGCCCGAGATGAGCACCGGCCCGGCGCCGCGCGCAGTGCCCGCCGGGCAGCTCGCCGGGCTGAAGCTCCTGGTGATCGACAACGAGCCCGCCATCCTGGACGGGATGAAGCGCCTGCTCGAGGGCTGGGGCTGCCAGGTCACGACGGCGTCGAGCCTGGATGCGGCGCTGGCGCTGCAGAAGCGCGCCGTGCCGGATGCGCTCATCGCCGACTACCATCTCGACCATGGCAACGGCCTGACCGCGATCAGCGCCCTGCGCGAACGCTCGCGCCTGGCTCTGCCCGCGATCCTGCTGACCGCCGACCGCTCGCCGAATGTGCGCGAGGCGGCCGCCGCGCTCGACGTTCACCTGCTCAACAAGCCGCTGAAACCGGGCGCCCTGCGTGCCCTGCTGGCCCAGTGGCGGGCGACACGCTTCGCGGCGGAATGAGCGGCGGAGGCCAGCCCCGCCGGAGGTGCGCTCAGCTCATGCCGGCGGCGGCATTGCTGCGCATGGCGTCTTCGGCAGCGAGGAAGGCGGCGACATCGGGCCGCGGCGCGGGGCTGTCGCCCAGCGTTCCGATCTCGGCCATCAGCCGCGCGACCGGAACATAGCCGCGGGCCGCGCGGTCATAGAGCGCCGCACGCACCAGGGCATGGGCGGCGATCGTCTCGGTGCCGTCCCGGCCGCGCGTCACCAGGCGATGCTCGATCACGAGCCAGGTTTGCGTCCAGCACAGGATTTCGGTGTCGAGGCGGAAGGGCCGGAAGGCGCGCAGTTCGCGGCGGAAGCGGATCATCCCGCCATTGACCACCGGCACCCAGCGGTGGCGCAGCACGGCCCGCCACAGCTTCGTGCGCAGCATCAGGTCGGTGCGGCCGAGATCCATCAGCGACCAGTAGCGGCCGTTGTTCATGTGCAAGCTGGTGTCGAGATCATGAGGCCAGACACGGAAGGACAGCCGCGACGGCTCGGCCAGCGGTTCCAGCCGCGGACGGAAGGGGCTCGTGACGAGGAGCCAGATCAGGCGGAACCAGAGATTCATGGCAAACTTTCGCGAGGACATGACCCCGGTCGAGACCTTCTAGGGGAGGATCGTTCATATGTAAACGAACCAGCTCGCCCCACGTTGCCCCGCGGTCCCGTTCCACCGACATCCAGACTGCGCCGGCGAGAATGGCAGACCTAGGATGACGGCCGCGCCCGGGTGGATTATGCCCATCGCACGCCCCAGCCGGAGACCTCGCAATGCCGACCCTGCATGTCTCCCCGCTGTCGAAGCTGCATGAGACCGTCGCCGCCGTGCGACCGAGCCATCTGGTCACACTGATCAATGTCGGCACCGCTGTGGAGCGCCCGGCCGGCATCAGCGAGGCGAACCATCTGTTCCTCGGCCTGTCCGACATCAGCGCGCCGATGGAGGGCCATGTCGTGCCGGCCGAGGCCCATGTCGAGCGCTTCCTCGCCTTCACGCGACGCTGGGACCGCGCGGCACCGATTCTGATCCATTGCTGGGCCGGGATCAGCCGCTCGACGGCCGCCGCCTACATCGCCGCCTGCGCGCTGGCGCCGGAACGCGACGAGGCGGAGCTCGCCAACCGTCTGCGGAAGGCCTCCCCCTCCGCCACGCCCAATGCCCGGCTCGTCGCCATCGCCGACACCATGCTCAGACGCGACGGGCGCATGCGCGAGGCGATCGCCGGCATCGGGCGCGGGGCTGACGCCTTCGAAGGCACGCCTTTCCGGCTGACATGGGACTGAATCGCCTCGCACGCGCTGGCAGCATCGTGCGGCCACTGCGGCCATTGACGCCGAAAGCAGCGCAAGCCTGCTGAAATCGATGCAGAAGATTGCTTGCGCTCGGGTGATTTTCGCAGGATTCATCCCCGCGGGGGAGCCAGCGCATCATGACCACCATCGAACTCGATTCACGCGACCGCGCCATCCTGCGCATCCTGCAGGCGGATGGCCGGATCACGAATTCAGACCTCGCCGAGAAGGTGCATCTGTCGCCCTCGGCCTGCCTGCGCCGCGTGCGTCAGCTCGAGGAGAGCGGGCTGATCCGCGGCTATGCGATGATCCTCGACGACAAGATCGCGGGGTTTCCGGGCACCGCCTTCGTCTTCGTGACGCTCGACCAGCAGGGCCGCGCCTCGCTGGAGGGCTTCGAACAGGCGGTGCAGAATCTGCCGGAGATCCTCGAATGCCATCTGCTCGCCGGCGCGCATGACTATCTGATGCGGGTGATCTATCGCGACAGCGCCGATTTCGAGCGCATCCACACCGACATCATCACGCAGCTGCCCGGCGTCACCCGTGTCCAGTCGACGCTGACGCTGCGCTCGATCAAGAAGAGCTCGGCGCTGCCGGTGTGAGCCGCCCGGCCGGGGTTGCAGGCGGGGCCACTCCGGCGGATAAGCGACGCGACAATGGGAATCAGGCCGTGAGCGAAGCCATCTCCAATGACGACGTCGCCGCCCTGCCCTTCGAGGCGGCGCTGAAGCAGCTCGAGGACATCGTCGCCCGGCTGGAGCGGGGCGACGTGCCGCTCGAGGAATCGATCGCGATCTATACGCGCGGCGAGGCGCTGAAGGCGCGCTGCGACGCGCTGCTGAAGCAGGCCGAGGCGCGCATCGAGAAGATCACGCTCTCCGCCGACGGCAAGCCGACGGGGACCGCTGCCCTCGACGTGGACCGGTAGGCCTGCGGTCTTCACCGCCCGAAACGACGCGCAAACGCAGTCGGTCTCTCACATCGACGGGCCGCGCTGCGGCAGTCTTGCCCTCTGGCCGGCGAGCCCGCACTCTGGCGGCATCACCGGAGAGGTTCGCCATGTCCCAGCTTCCCGCCGAAGACCCCGTCTTGGGCGATGCCCGCTCCTGCGAGGCGATCGAGCAGGTGATCGTGCCGCGCGCGCATGATCTCGGCGGTTTTTCGGTCCGACGCGCCCTGCCCTCGGTCGGGCGCAAGATGGTCGGGCCCTTCATCTTCTTCGATCAGATGGGGCCGGCGGAATTCCTGCTCGGCCAGGGCATCGATGTGCGCCCGCACCCGCATATCGGGCTCTCGACCGTGACCTATCTCTTCGACGGCGAGATCATGCACCGGGATTCGCTGGGCACCGCACTGCCGATCCGCCCCGGCGCGGTCAATCTGATGACGGCGGGGCGCGGCATCGTCCATTCCGAGCGGACCGGGCTGGAGGAGCGCCAGAAGCCGCCGAAGCTGTTCGGCATCCAGGCCTGGCTCGCCTTGCCGAAATTGCATGAGGAGACGGCGCCGGCCTTCATCCACCATGCCGCGCCCGAGCTGCCGCGGATCGTCGAGGGCGGCAAGCGCGTCAGCCTGATCATGGGCTCGGCCTATGGCCAGACCTCGCCGGTCCGCTTTCCGTGGGATGCGCTCTATGCCGAGGCCGTGCTGTCGCCGGGCGCGATCCTGCCGCTCGACCCCGATTATGACGAGCGCGCGATCTACATCGTCTCCGGCAAGGTCGACATCGCCGGGGACGAATTCGGCGCCGGGCAGTTGCTGATCTTCAAGCCGGGCGACCGGATCTCGATCCTCGGCCTCGACCAGACCCGGCTGATGATTGTCGGCGGCGAGCCGATGGACGGGCCCCGCCACATCTGGTGGAACTTCGTCTCTTCCTCGAAGGAGCGCATCGACCAGGCCAAGGCGGAATGGAAGGCCGGGCGCTTCGACACGGTGCCCGGCGACGAGGCCGAGTTCATCCCGCTGCCCGAGGGGTGAGTTCCGAAACCGCTCGTCTCCACGGCCGAGGACTTCCGTTTTTGTAGCTTTTAAGATACAAATCGATGATGAATTTCGAGGTGCTGCCCGCGTTTGATCGATGGCTCGCCGAAATTCGCGACGGAGAGGCCAAGCGCCGCATCGCGACACGTTTGTCGCGGCTGAGACTGGGCAATCCGGGCGATGGCCGCTTTCTGAGCGAGGGAGTCCGTGAACTCAAGATCGACTACGGGCCCGGCTATCGCATCTACTATGCGAAGCGCGGCGACATTTTGATTTTGCTCCTTGGCGGAGGCGACAAGAAAAGTCGGTCCGGGGATATCGCCAAAGCCGTCTACGATCTGAAGGAATGGGATCATGCCCACAAATCCTGACCATGTTTCCCGCCCGTTCGACATCGCCGAACTCGTCACCGATCCGGACGTCGCACAGGGATTTCTGGAAGACGCTTTCGCTTCAGGAGATGCGACCGAGATCGCAGAGGCCATCGGCATCGTCGCCCGTGCTCAAGGCATGACAACGCTCGCCAGCGAAGCCGGAATGTCGCGCGAGACGCTCTATCGAACCTTGAGCGCCAAGGGCAATCCGACTCTGAGCACGCTTCTGGCCGTTCTGAAGGCGCTCGGCTTCAAGCTCAGCGGCGTCGAGCGCGTCAAGCCTGCCTAGCTGACGACTTCGATCAGCCACGCGCCGGCACCATCATTTCTCCCTCCGGCATCGCCTTCAGCTGCGGCATCGGCGAGGCGAGGATCGCCAGCGTCGAGAGGGCGAAGAGCACGACCGGCAGGCCGATCGCCGCCTCCAGCCCTCCGTATTCGGCGGCAAGCCCGCCGGCCAGCGCGCCGAGCGGGCGCATGCCGTAGATCGCCGTGGTCAGCGTCGCGCTGACGCGGCCGAGCAGATGCGGCGGCGTCACGGCCTGGCGCAGGCTGGTCTGGGCGATGAACCAGAGGATCGGCCCGAAGCCGAAGAGGAAGAAGGCGAGCGCCAGCGCCGGCCAGCCGAAGGCGGGCGGCGCCAGCGCCAGCAGGGCGGCCCCGATGCAGGACGAGGCCGGGCCGAAGACGAGCACGATCCCCACCGGCAACCGCGCGATCAGGCTGGCGCCGCTCAGCGCGCCCGCGACGAGCCCGGCGCCATAGACGGCCGTGGCGAGGCCGATCCGCTCCGGGGCCAGCAGCAGGATGCGCGCGGCATAAGGCGCCACCACCGCGGTGAAGGCGAAGAAGGCAAGGTTCCAGGCGATGGCGCAGAGCGCAATCGGCCGCAGATAGGGGTGGCGCGCGACGAAGCGGCCGCCCTCGGCGATGGCGCGGTGGAGCGGCAGGCGCGGCTGCGATGGCGGGCGCTCGCCCGGGAGGCGAGAGGCTGCGGCCAGCGCCAGCACGCCCGCGAGCGTGCAGAGGCTCAAGCCGAGCCAGCCCTGCCCGCGCGAAACCGCCCAGCCGGCGATCAGCGGCGCCGCCAGGCTGAAGACGGCGCGGCCGAGTTCGAGCCGTCCGTTCGCGCGCGGTAGCTCGGCGATCAGGACGGTGCGCGGCATCAGCACGACAATCGACAGCGCGATCACGACCGCGCCGGCTGCGGCGGCAAAGCTCATCGCGGCCAGAAGCCAGCCGGTGTGGCCGACTGCCAGCAGGGCCGCCCCTGCTGCCGCGCCCGCCGCGGTCAGGGCCCCGCCGAAGCGGATGAGATCGCGCGGGGCGAGCCTGTCCGAGAACACGCCGGCCGGGAGCGAAACCAGCAGCCAGGCCGCCGACTGAGCCGCCACCAGAAGACCGACGAGGCGCGGGCTGGCGCCGGCCTGCGTCGCCGCCAGCGTGATCGTGTCGAGCGCCAGGCGGTCGGCGAACTGGGCAAAGGTTCCGGCGAGCAGCAGCGCCGGGAAGGAAGACGAGGACATCGGGGACTCCTGCCGGGTGGTCGGCAGGTGATGTCAGCCAGGGCGGGCGCGTCCCACCCGTTTCCTGCAGAGGCCCGCGCTCAGGCCACCATGGGCGGGATAGCGAGGTGATGCTCCGTCGCCTGCTGGAAGGCGAAGCCGATGCGCAGCGCCATCGCCTCCTGATAGCCGAGGCAGGAGATCTGCAGCGAGAGCGGCAGGCCCGACGCGGTGAAGCCGTTGGGCAGCGACAGCCCGCACATCTCCATGACATTGCCGAAACGGGTGAAGCGCGACGGCATCACATCCTGATCGACCGTGGCGAGCGGGATCGCCGGGGTGACGGTGCTCGGCGTCAGCAGCGCGTCGATACCGGCCATCGCCGTGGCGAGGTCGCGCTTGGCCTGGGCCTGGAAGGCCTTCGTGGCCAAATAGTCCTGCGCCGTCAAATGGGCCCCGGCGAGGAAGCGGGCGCGCACCGCCGGGTCGAGCGGCAGAGCGGGATCCTGCGCCATGGCACCGCCGTTGAAGAAGGCCTCGGCCATGACGATGCCGCTCGTCGTGGTGAAATGCTCAAGCGGCCAGGGCAGGTCGATGTCGACGATCTCGGCACCGAGGCCGGCCAGCGTCGTCAGCGAGCGGTCATAGGCGGCCAGCACCTGCGCGTCGCAGCCGGCGCGGTCGCGCTGCGGCATGCGGGCGAGACGCAGGCCGCGCACGCCGCGCCTGAGCGTCGGCATCGGGCTCTCGGGCAGGACGCCGCGGGTGTTCGGGTCGGCGGCATCGGGACCCTGCAGGATGTCGTAGAGCAGCGCGCAATCCTCGACGCTGCGCGCCATCGGGCCGGGCGTGTCGAGCGACGCGGAGAGCGGAATGATGCCGGTGACCGGGATGCGCCCGATCGTGACCTTGAGCCCGGTGATGCCGCAGAAGGCGGCCGGAAGCCTGACCGAACCGCCCGTGTCGGTGCCGATCGCCCAGGGGGCGAGCCGCGCCGCGACGGCGACACCGGAGCCGCTGGAGGAGCCGCCCGGCGTGTGCGGCACGGCCGCGTCCCAGGGGTTCCAGGGCGTGCCCATCTGTTCGTTGGTGCCCCAGCCGCCATAGGCGAACTCGACCGTGTGGGTCTTGCCGAGCACGATCAGGCCCTGCGCGAACATGCGCCGGGCGATGGTCGCCGTCACGGTCGAGCGGCGCCCGCGCCAATGGGCGGAGCCGCCCGTGGTGATGCGACCCTCGAGGTCGATCAGATCCTTGAGCGCGACGGGCACGCCATGCAGCGGCCCCACGGCATGGCCGGCGCGGATCGCCTTGTCCGCCGCCTCGGCCGCCAGCCGCGCGTCGGCGGCATAGATGTCGACGAAGGCATGCAGCTTCGGCTCGAGCCGCGCGATCCGGGCCAGCAGCGCCTCGACGATGTCGACGGGCGAGAGCCGCCGCGCCGCGATCTCCCGCGCCAGGACATGGGCCGGCCACAGGGCCGGGTCCGTGCTGCTGCGAGAGGCGCCATCCATGAGGGTCACTGCATGCTGATGCGGGTCAGATCGACGAACCAGGATTGCGGAGAGACGAAGCCCTGGACCTTCTTCGACATGGCGCGCGGGTTAAGGTCGTGGACAACATACAGCCAGGGCGGATCATCCACCAGCCGCTCATGCGCGAGGGCGGTCTGCTCCTCAATAACGCGGGGATCGTTCGCCGCCGCGAGCCTGGCCAGCGCGGCCTCGAAGGCGGCATCCTTCCATTGCGGGAAGTTGAAGCCGTTGGGCGGGGTGCTGGCGGCACCGAAATAGCGCGCCATCACGCTCGGATCGGTCGACGGCCCGCTGATGTTCAGCGCGAGCGATCCGCCCAGCGAAGGCTGGTCGGGCTGCGCCCGCATGCTGTTGAGCAGCACCTGCCACTCGGTCACGTTGAAGTCGATCCGGATGTCGCAGGCCTCCTTCATGCTGGCCTGGAGGAACTCGTTCATCGGCAGCGGCGCCATCTGGCCGGAGCCGGAGGTCGAGATCATGACCTTGAAGCTCAGCGGCTTCTGCGGGCCGAAACCGGCCTCGGCCAGCAACGCCTTCGCCTTGGCGGGGTCGAAGCGATAGCGGTTGGCGGGCTTGCCGAAGGCAGGGTCGCCCGCCTTGAGCCAGCCAATGGCCGGCTCGGCCATGCCGTTCAGCAGGGCGACGATGCCGTCGCGGTCGACGCAGTAGTTCAGGGCCTGGCGGACCCGGACATCCTTCAGCGGGCTGCCCGTCGCGCCGATGTTGAAGAGCCAGGGCCAGACATGCGGGTAGGAGCCGGTGGTGATGGCGAAGCCAGCCTGGCGCAGGGACGGGATGCCGTCGGTCGGGGGCACCTCGATCCAGTCGACCTGGCCGGTGCGCAGCGCCGCAAGCCGCGCATTCGCCTCCGGCATCGGCAACAGCACGACCCTGTCGAGCTTCGCCTTGCCGGCGGCGTCCCAGTAGCCGTCATGGCGCACCAGTTCGACGCGCTCGCGCGGGACCACGCTGGAGATCTTGAACGGGCCGGTGCCGGCGGAGGGCAGCAGCGCGGTCTTCGCCCAGTCGCGCCCGGCCTTCTCGAAGGAGGCGGGCGAGCTGAGCAGCGCCAGCGAGACCATGTAGGGGAAATAGGAGGCGGCCGTGCTGGTGGTGATCGCCACGGTGGAGGCGTCAATCTTCCGGTAGCCCGTCATGATCGTCGCCCGGGCCCGGACGATCGCCGCGGCGGGCGCCTCGAACTGAGGCGCATCCTTGTTGAAATAGCGCTCGAAGTTCCAGATCACGGCGTCGGCGTCGAAGGGCGTGCCGTCATGGAAGGTGACGCCGCGGCGCAGATGGAAGATCCAGGTCTTGGGATCGTCGGCCGCCTGCTCCCAGCGCTCGGCGAGTCCCGGACGCAGCGGCGCCAGGCGGTCGGTCGTCGTCAGGTCCCACAGGACCAGGCTCTCGAAAACCGGATAACCCAGGAAGCGCATGCCCTCGAAGCCATTGTTGGGCAGGCCCGTCGCGGTGGGGATGTCGGAGGCCGTCATGGCGATGCGCAGCGTGCCCTGGGCCCCCGCCGGCACAGAGAGCCCAGCCAAAACCAGGCCGGCCATCAGGCCGACCTTGAGCGCCCCGATGAACCGGCCTGCAACCCTGCTCGCATCATTCCGCCGCATCGTTTTCCCCCCGGAACCCGCACCGCTCCCGCTGCCGTTGGAGCAAGTTGCATGCCGCCGCACAAGCCGATTCGCGCCGCTCCGGACAGCCGGACGCGGCTTATCCATAACCTTATGGTGAACGAATGTTTCACACCCCGGTGCGCCGGGCTCGTGGCGATGATTGGTCTGAGCGGTGACGCGCCCGCTGCGCGACCTTGCCGCCCTTGTGCCACCCCGGCGGGATGCGATAGACCCGCGTCGTGACCCAGCGCCCTCACACGCCGATCCTCGACCGCGTCGCCACGCCCGAGGACCTCCGCAAGCTCCCCGACGCCGATCTTCGCCAGCTCGCCGAAGAGCTGCGGCAGGAGACGATCAGTGCCGTCTCGGTGACCGGCGGTCATCTCGGCGCCGGCCTCGGCGTCGTCGAGCTGACGGTGGCCCTGCACCATGTCTTCGACACGCCGCGCGACCGGCTGATCTGGGATGTCGGCCACCAGGCCTATCCCCACAAGATTCTGACCGGCCGGCGCGAGCGCATCCGGACGCTGCGCCAGCCCGGCGGGCTGTCCGGCTTCACCCGCCGCTCGGAGAGCGCCTACGATCCCTTCGGTGCCGCGCATTCGTCGACCTCGATCTCGGCCGGGCTGGGCATGGCGGTCGCCCGTGACCTCGCCGGCGCCAGCAACAACGTCATCGCCGTGATCGGTGACGGGGCGATGTCGGCCGGCATGGCCTATGAGGCGATGAACAATGCCGGTGCGCTCGGCTCGCGCCTGATCGTCATCCTCAACGACAACGACATGTCGATCGCCCCGCCGGTCGGCGCGATGTCGGCTTATCTGGCGCGCCTGGTCTCGGGCCGGACCTATCGCTCGATCCGCGAGATCGCCAAGCAGCTGGCCGAGCGGCTGCCGCGCTTCTTCCATGACAAGGCCAAGCGCACCGAGGAATATGCGCGCGGCTTCTGGACCGGCGGCACGCTGTTCGAGGAGCTCGGCTTCTACTATGTCGGCCCGATCGACGGGCACAATCTCGATCACCTGCTGCCGGTGCTGCGCAATGTGCGCGACGCCAGCCAGGGGCCGATCCTCGTCCATGTCGTGACCCAGAAGGGCAAGGGTTACGCGCCGGCCGAAGCGACGGCGGACAAGTACCACGCCGTGGTCAAGTTCGACCCCGTCACCGGCCAGCAGGCCAAGGCGCCCGCCAATGCGCCGAGCTACACCTCCGTCTTCGGCCATGCGCTGATCAAGGCTGCCCGTGAGGATGACAAGATCGTCGCGGTGACGGCCGCGATGCCGTCGGGCACCGGCATCGACGCCTTCGGCAAGGAGTTCCCGGCACGGACCTTCGATGTCGGCATCGCCGAGCAGCATGCGGTGACCTTCGCCGCCGGTCTCGCGACCGAGGGCTACAAGCCGTTCTGCGCGATCTACTCGACCTTCCTGCAGCGCGCCTACGACCAGGTCGTCCATGACGTGGCGATCCAGAAGCTGCCCGTTCGCTTCGCGCTGGACCGGGCCGGCCTCGTCGGCGCGGACGGCGCGACCCATGCGGGCGCCTTCGACATCGCCTATCTCGCCTGCCTGCCGGAGATGGTGGTGATGGCGGCAGCCGACGAGGCGGAGCTGACGCATATGGTCGCCACCGCGGCGGCCTTCGACGAAGGGCCGATCGCGTTCCGCTATCCGCGCGGCGAAGGCGTCGGCGTCGAGATTCCCGATGTCGGCGTACCGCTCGCGATCGGTCGCGGGCGCATCATGCGCGAGGGCTCGCGTGTTGCGCTGCTCTCGCTGGGCACGCGTCTCGCCGAGTGTCTGCTGGCGGCCGAGCAGCTCGGCCAGCGCGGGCTTTCGACGACCGTCGCCGATGCGCGCTTCGCCAAGCCGCTGGACGAGGCGCTGATCCTGCGGCTCGCCCGCGAGCACGAGATCCTCGTGACCGTCGAGGAAGGCTCCGTCGGCGGCTTCGGCGCGCATGTGCTGCATCTGCTGGCCCGCAGTGGCGCGCTCGACCGCGGCCTCAAGGCGCGGACGCTGACCTTGCCGGACCTCTATCAGGAGCACGACAAGCCCGAGGCGATGTATGCCGCCGCGGGTCTCGACGCCGCCGGCATCGTCCGGAGCGTGGAAGCCGCCTTCGGCGCAGCGACGGCCGTGCGCCGGGCCTGAGCCGGGCCGTGGCCGCCGCCCCGAAGAGCCGCGCCGACCAGCTCCTCGTCGAGCGGGGCCTCTGCGAGAGCCGGGCCAGGGCCCAGGCCGCGATCGCGGCGGGACTGGTGACGGTGGACGGTCGCCCCGTCCGCAAGGCCTCGGAGATGGTCGCCGCCACCTCCGTCCTCACGGCGCAGGCGCCGCACCCTTACGTCTCGCGCGGCGGGCTGAAAATCGCCGAGGCGCTCGACCTCTTCGGCTACGATCCGTCCGGCCGCGTCTGCCTCGATGTCGGGGCCTCGACGGGCGGTTTCACCGACCTGCTGCTGAAACGCGGCGCGCGCCGGGTCGTGTCCGTCGATGTCGGCCGGGACCAGCTCCATGCGTCCCTTCGCGGCGATCCGCGCGTCATGAGCCTGGAGGCGTGCGACATCCGCAGCCTGACGCCCGCCGATCTGCCCGAACCGCCGACGCTCGCCGCCATCGATGTCAGCTTCATCTCGCTGCGTCTCGTCCTGCCCGCGGTGGCCGGCCTGCTGGCGCCGGCGGCGCAGATCGCGGCGCTGATCAAGCCACAATTCGAGGCGGGGCGTGCGGCCCTGAAGAAGGGCATCGTGCGCGACGAGGCGGTCCACCAGGCCGTCTGCGCCGATGTGGCGAGCCTGCTGGAGCAGCTCGGCTTTCTGGTGCGGGAACCCGTCCCCTCCCCGATCGAGGGTGGCGACGGCAACCGGGAGTTCCTGATCGGCGGGCAGCGCACCGGCTGATCAGACCCGAAACAGGGCGTCGACCTCGGCCTGCAGCGCGCGGCTCTCGACCACACCGATGTCGATCGTGCCGTTGGCATTGATGAAATGGGTGGCGCGGCCGATCTGCCGCCGCAGCGCATCGCCCGCGACATCGGCGATGGTCGCCGAGTCGAGCCCTTCCTGCCGGTCGGCCAGCAGCGCGGTGGCGGTCGCCACCAGTCGGGTCATCGCCAGGCAGAGATTCTCGAACCCCTCCCGGCGTCCGGGCGGGAGGGCGTCATAGGCCGCGAGCGCCGAGGGCGCGCAGCGCAAGGGCGACGTCGCGAAATGGTCGCGGTAGCTCACCGGGCACCAGGCCTGCAGATCGGCCACGATGTCGAGATCCTCGGCGGCCATCCCGATCAGCATGAGGGCTTCGGCGTAGAGATTGAGGAAGTCGGTCGAGAGGCGCGGCGCCCCAGGCGTCTCACCCCCGCCATCGCCTCCAACAGCCAGCGCCTTGATCGCGGAGACGGTCATCATGAACCCCAAACCGCCGGGACTATGCTGTTCCAAACCCAAACAAAGTATTGATCGCGCCCGCCGGGAGGGCCACATCGAGGTCATGTGCGGCCGCTACGCCATCACCCTGCCCCCCACCGCAATGCGGTCCCTGTTCGGCTATCCCGAGCAGCCGAACTTTCCGCCACGCTACAACATCGCGCCGACGCAGCCCGTGCCGGTGGTGCGTCAGCACGAGGGCCACAGACAGTTCATGCTGATGCGCTGGGGCTTCATCCCGGGCTGGGTCAAGGACCCCAAGGACTTCCCGCTCGTGATCAACATCCGCGGCGAGAGCGCCGCGACGAAGCCCTCCTTCCGCGCGGCGCTGACGCGGCGGCGCTGCCTGATGCCGGCCGACGGGTTCTACGAATGGCACCGGCTCGGCCAGGGCCGCCAGGCCGAGAGCCGCGCCTATCTGTTCCGGCGGCCGGACCGCGGGCTCTTCGCCTTCGCGGCGCTGTGGGAGACCTGGCATTCGCAGGACGGTTCGGAGATCGACACCGTGGCGCTGGTCAACGGGCCGGCGAACGGGCTGATGTCGGCGATCCATGACCGCTGCCCGGTGATCCTCGATCCGCGCGATTTCGACTGTTGGCTCGATCCCGCGGCCGAAGCCCCGGCCTATACCGCGCTGCTGCGGCCGCCGCCCGAGGATCTGCTGGCGATGGTGCGGATCGGCAGCGCCGTGAACAAGGTGGCGAATGACGGGCCGGAGGTGCAGGCGCCCTTCGATCCGGCGACAGCAGAGGCGCCAAAGGCCACCATCGTCAGCGCCAGGGCCAAACCGGCCGCGCTGGCCCGGGACGACGGTCAGGGCAGCCTGTTCTGACGCAGACTGCCGGTTCCAACAGTCGGGGCGTTTTCCCGCCCGAACTGTTGGACCTCACATGGCCAGCACGGCGCCGGGGTTGAGGATGCCCTGGGGATCGAGCGTCACCTTCAGCGTCTTCATCAGGGCGAGTTCGACCGGGTCCTTGACGCCGGGCAAAAGGTCGCGCTTGAGGCGGCCGATGCCGTGCTCGGCCGAGATCGAGCCGTGCATCTCGCTGACGATGGCGTGGACCGCCGTGTTCATCTCTTCCCAGCGCGCGATGAAGCCGGCCTTGTCGGCGCCGACCGGCTGGCTGACGTTGAAGTGGATGTTGCCGTCGCCCATATGGCCGAAGGGCAGCGGCCGGCAGCCCGGCACCATCGCCGTGACGGCCTCCGAGGCGCGGGCGATGAAGGCCGGCACCGCATGCAGCGGCACCGAGACATCGTGCTTGATCGAGCCGCCCTCGTGGGTCTGCACCTCGGAGAGCATCTCGCGCAGCTTCCAGAAATCGGCGCGTTGGGCGAGCGAACCGGCCAGCGCCGCATCGGTCACCAGGCCGTTCTCCAGGGCATCGCCGAGGAAGGCCTCGACCGCCTCGTCGAGCCCGGTCGCCGACTGGGCCGAGACCTCCATCAGCACATACCAGGGCGAGGGTTCCGCGAGCGGGTCGCGCGCGCCAGCGGCGTGGCGCAGGACGAAGTCGACGCCCAGCCGCGACATCAGCTCGAAGGTCGTGAGCGTGCCGCCGGCGCCGGCCTTGGCGGCGTTGAGCAGCGCCAGCGCCGCTTCAGGGTCGGGCACGGCGAGGAAGGCGGTGGCCCGCGCGGCCGGCTGCGGGAACAGCTTCAGCACGGCGGCGGTGATGATGCCGAGCGTCCCCTCGGCGCCGATGAAGAGGTTCTTCAAATCGTAGCCGGTGTTGTCCTTGCGGAGCTGGCGCAGCCCGTTCCAGATCCGCCCGTCGGCGAGCACGACCTCGAGGCCCATGCAGAGCTCGCGGGCGTTGCCATAGGCCAGCACCGCCGTGCCACCGGCATTGGTCGAGAGATTGCCGCCGATGGTGCAAGAGCCCTCCGAGGCGAGCGAGAGCGGGAACAGGCGCCCGGCCGCCTCCGCGGCTTCTTGCGCCTTCTGCAGCGTCAGGCCCGCTTCCACCGTCATCGTGTCGCTGTCGGTGTCGAGGCTGCGGACGCGATCCATCCGTTGCAGCGAGAGCACGATCTCGCGGCCTTCGGCGATCGGGATCTGGCCGCCGACGAGGCCGGTGTTGCCGCCCTGAGGGACGAGGCGCGTGCCGGTGCGGGCGGCGAGCTTGACGAGCTCGGCGACCTCCGCGGTCGAGCCCGGGCGCACGATCGCCTGCGCCTTGCCGCGGAACAGGTCCCGCCATTCCTTGAGGTAGGGCACCATGGCGTCGGCATCGGTGACGATGTTCTTCGCGCCGACGATGGCGGCCATGTCGTCGAGGATGGATGCGCTCACGGATGCCTCCGGGGTCTCAGCTCTTCTTCGCGCGCCGGAACACGCCGACGAGCTCGATATGGGCGGAATAGCGGAACTGGTCGACCGGCGTCACGCCATCCAGCGCATATCCGCCCGCGATCAGGATCGCGGCGTCGCGCGCGAAGCTGCCGGCGTCGCAGGAGACGTAGATCACAGTCGGGGTCTTCGCCGCCGCCAGCCGCCGCGCTTGCGCCTCGGCGCCGGCACGCGGCGGGTCGAGGATGACCGCGTCGAAGCCGTTCAGCTCGTGCTCCAGGAGCGGGCGACGGAAGAGGTCGCGCACGTCGCTGGCGATCGGCTTCAGGCCTTGCGTCGTGCTCGCGGCGCGCGTCAGGGCCAGGACCGCGGCCCTGTCGCTCTCGACGGCCAGCACCTGCGCCCGCTCGGCGAGGCGAAACGAGATCGGCCCGCAACCGGCGAAGAGATCGGCGACGCGCTTGGCCTTGGTGGGAAGCCCAGCCAGCACCAGCGCGCCGATCGCCTCCTCGCCCGTGGCCGTCGCCTGCAGGAAGCCGCCGGGAGCGGGCGCGACCATCGCCTTGCCCATACGCTGCTGCGGCGGGCGGCGCTCGACGACGATCTCGCCATGCATCGACAGCCGCGCCAGATCGAGCCGCTCGGCCGCCTCGGTCAATGAGAGCCTGAGCTTCCCGCCGGCCGGGCCATGGCCGCGAATGTCGATGTCGAGCCCGGCTTCCGAGGCGGTCACCTGTATGTCGAGAGGCTTGTTCGAGCCACCAAGCCGGTTGGCAACGAGCTGGGCCGCGGCCGGGGCGCGCGCCAGCGCGGGCGCCAGCACCGGGCAGGCCGGAACGGCGACCAGATCATGGCTGCGCGCGACCATGAAGCCGACGATCATGCCGGGGCCTTCGCGCCTGGCGTGGAAGGTGACGCGGCGGCGGCCGGCGCCATGCGCGTCGACGATCGCCGCGACGGGCGCAGCGATGCCGGCCCGCTCCAGCGCCGTCTCGACCTGGCGCCGCTTCCATTCGCGATACAGGCTCTCCGACATGTGCTGGGCGGCGCAGCCACCGCAGCGGGTGAAAAGCGAGCAGATCGGTGCGATGCGCGATTCGGCGGGGGTGATGATCTCGACCAGCTGGGCGCGCTCGCCGTCGCGCACCGCCCGCACCGTCTCGCCGGGCAGCGCATAGGGCACGAAGACATCGCCACTGGGAGACTGCGCGATGCCATCGCCCCGCAGGCCCAGCCGGGCTATGGAGAGGATCTCGTTCATCGCGAGCGTCATCGGGGGTAAAATCGTCTCCGGCGCCGGCCATCGCCGATCGCCCTGTTTCGTTCGGGGGCCGAGCGGCGCGAGGCTGGTGACCCGTCCGCCGCTTTCGCCTATCAGGTTGGGAGCAAACAGGGAAATCCGGATATGGCGAGCCGCGACGGCGTCATCGAGGCGATCGGCAACACGCCTCTCATCAAGCTGAAGCGGGCCTCCGAACAGAGCGGCTGCACCATCCTCGGCAAGGCCGAGTTCATGAATCCCGGCCAGTCGGTCAAGGACCGCGCCGCACTCGCGATCATCCGCGACGCCGAGGCGAAGGGGCTGCTGCGGCCCGGCGGCGTCATCGTCGAGGGCACGGCCGGCAACACCGGCATCGGCATCGCGCTGGTCGGCAACGCGCTGGGCTATCGCTCCGTGATCGTGATCCCGGAGACCCAGAGCCAGGAAAAGAAGGACATGCTGCGGCTGGCCGGCGCGACGCTGGTCGAGGTGCCCGCCGTCGGCTACGTCAACCCGAACAATTATGTGAAGGTCTCGGGCCGGCTCGCCGCGGAACTGGCGCAGGCCGAGCCCAACGGCGCGATCTGGGCCAACCAGTTCGACAACACCGCCAACCGCCAGAGCCATATCGAGACGACTGGCCCCGAGATCTGGGCGCAGACGGACGGCAAGGTCGACGGCTTCATCTGCGCGGTCGGCACCGGCGGCACGCTGGCGGGCACCGGCATCGCGCTGAAGCGCTTCAACCCGAGGATCACCATCGGGCTGGCCGACCCGATGGGCGCGGCGCTGCATTCCTTCTACACCACCGGCGAACTCAAGTCCGAGGGCTCCTCGATCACCGAGGGCATCGGCCAGGGCCGCATCACCGCCAATCTGGTGGATGCGCCGATCGACGTCTCCTTCCAGATCCCCGATTCGGAGGCGATCCCGATCGTCTTCGACCTGCTGGAGCATGAGGGCCTGTGCCTGGGTGGCTCGTCGGGCGTCAATGTCGCGGGCGCAATCCGGCTCGCCCGGCAGCTCGGCCCCGGCCACACCATCGTGACGATCCTCTGCGACTACGGCACACGCTACCAGTCGAAGCTGTTCAACCCCGCGTTCCTGCGCTCCAAGGGCCTGCCGGTGCCGGGCTGGCTGGAGCGCGACGCCGGCGCGCTCCAGGAGACGGTGGCGCGCGTGTTGGCGTGAGCCGGGGATGCCGCTCGACCCCGCCTCCCCGCTCGCCCGGCTGATCGACGGACCGCTGCGCCCCGGGCGGATCGTCTGGATCGGCCTGCGCCCGGCGCGGCGGGCGGCCATGCTCGCGGTCGGGGAGGCCGGCTTCGATCCCGCGCAAGGGCTGATCGGGGATCACTACAGCAGCCGCACCGGCGGCGCCCGTCACGTCACGCTGATCCAGGCCGAGCATCTCGCCGCGATCGCCTCGCATCTCGGCCGCGATACGCTCGCGCCCGCGCTTCTCCGGCGCAACATCGTCGTCGCGGGGATCAACCTCGCGGCCCTCAAGCATCGCCGTTTCAGGCTCGGCTCCGCGCGGCTCGAGGCGACCGGCGAGTGCCACCCATGCTCGCGGATGGAGGAGACGCTGGGCCCGGGCGGCTACAACGCGGTCCGCGGCCATGGCGGGATCACCGCCCGCGTGCTGGTGGCCGGAACGGCGCGAAACGGGGACGCGCTGGAGCGCGAAAGGCTCGCCTGAGCGATGAGGGGCGGCGACGCATGGGAAAGGGCCGACTTTCCCGCACCGGATTAACGTAAAATAGGGTCTTCTGCCGTAGCGTTGTGAAACGACGACCGTGAACCGGCGCGTTTCCAGGCATCTGAAACATGGGTTTTCTCCGCTACGCAGACTTCAAGATCAGCCGGAAGCTCCTCTGCCTTCTGCTTCTGGTGGTGGTCCCGTTCGGGTTGATGACCTTTGCTTATGTCGATCAGGCCAACAAGGACATCCGCTTCGCCCGCCGCGAGCTGGACGGCGTCCGCTATCTGCAAGCCCTGACGCCGCTTCTGTTCGACTTGTCGCGCATCGCCACCGGCCTTCCGCCCGAGACGATCGCGGCGCTCGAGCCCGTTCGTGCGCGCCATGACGGCGTCTTCGGAACGACCGATGCCGTCGACAGCTTCCTGCGGGCCGCCGGGCGACCCGATGCCGTGCTGGCCTTCGAGCAGGCGCAGACCGCCCTGGTGAAGATTGCCGACGGCTCCTACCTCACGCTCGATCCCAAAATCGACAGCTACTACCTGATGAATCTGCTGAGCGTCGTGCTGCCGGAGGCCGCGACCGCCACGGCCGCCCTGCGGCGCGCTCTTGAGCCCTTTCGGACGGGCTCCAGCACGCGTGGCGATCTCGCGACCCTGGTTTCAGCCATCAGCCGGTTCGAGCGGGTCCGCGACATGGTCCAGAACACCGTCGCCTCGGCCATCGAGGGCAATGCCGATGGGCGTATTCTGGCCCAGCTCGGCGATGCGCCAGTGGCGCTGCTCCAAGCCAGCCATGCCGTCAGCACCGCGACGGCCCATATCGTCCTGGAGCGGGACAGCGCAACGCTGGTGCGCCTCGTCACGGACGCTGACCGAGCGATTGAGCGCCAGTTTGCGGGGGCGGCGGCCCTCACCCGCGTCACCGAGGCGAGCCTCGCGGGCCTGCTCAGTGACCGGATCGCGCAGCTGGAGCGCGACATCGGCACGAGACTCGGCCTGCAACTGACCTGCTTCCTCGTCATTATCCTGCTGACCATGGCCGCGGCCCGCAGCATCGGAAAGCCGCTGGTGGCGCTGTCGCGCGAGGTCGCCCGGGTCTCGGCCGGCCAGCGGCAGACGGCGATCAGCGGTTGCAACCGGTCGGACGAGATCGGCGATATCGCCCGCGCGATCGAGGATTTCCGCCTGCAGCTGATCGCCGCCGATGCGGCCCGTCAGGAGATGGCCGCCATCGAGCAGCGCAGCGCTCAACAGCGATCATTGCTCCTGCGCGAGGTGGCGGACCAATTCCAGGAGGCCGCCGGCGACATCGTCGCCAGCGTCGCCGCAGCCTCGGTGCAGCTTGAGGCCGCCGCGGACGACATGTCGGCCACCGCCGGGCGCTCCCAGACACGCTCCGAACTCGTCAGCGTCGCGGCGCAGGAGGCCTCGGGCCACGTCACCTCCATGGCCGTCGCCGCCGAGGAAATCGCGATGGCGGTCAACGAGATCAGCCGGCAGCTCGACGAGTCGAGCCGCTTCGCCCGCAGCGCGGTCGATCATACCCGGCTGACCGACGAGCAGATGGCGGCGCTGTCGACCGCCGCCGACCGGATCGGCTTGGTGCTGAGCGTGATCTCCGATATCGCGCAGCAGACCAATCTGCTCGCGCTGAACGCGACGATCGAGGCGGCGCGCGCCGGCGATGCCGGCCGCGGCTTCGCCGTCGTCGCCGCCGAGGTGAAGGCTCTGGCCGGCCAGACCGCTGCCGCCACGCATGATATCGCCAGGCTCGTCGCCGACATGCAGGGCGCGACACGCAGCTCCGTCGAGTCGATTGGGCAGGTCAGCACCACCATCGGGAAGATGTCGGACATCTCGACCGCCATAGCCGCCGCCTTCGTCGAGCAGACGGCGATCATCCAGGAGATCTCGAGCAACGCCCAGCGCACGGCGCATCTGACGGCCGAGGTCGCCCACACCATCGACGAGGTCAATGGCGGCGCCAGGCTCACCACGGATGCCGCAGCCCAGGTTCACGTCTCGGCGCACCAGCTCACCGACCAGAGCCAGCGGCTGGCCAGCGAGGTCGACCGGCTGATGACCACGCTCGCCGCCTGATCCAGGAGCGATCCCCGATCCGAGCGGGGCGGACCCGCTCTAGCGGTGGTACAGCGGCGCCAGGGACCGGGCGCGGGCCGGCTCCACCGGCGGCGCGAAGATCGCGACCGCCCTGGGATGAACCTTGAACAGCGCCGGCGTCGCCGTGACAATCTCGCCATCCGCATTGACCGGCATGGGCTTGCGCGTCTCGATCGTGAACTCGGTGCATTTGGCGGTGCGGACCTCCTGCCAGGCGCCATGCGTGCCCGAGCGGAAGGAGCGCAGCATCAAGGCCAGCTTCCAGACGTTCTTGAGTTCGAGGCTGTAGAGGTCGAGCGAACCGTCGTCGATCTCGGCATCCTGTTCGATCACGTTGCCGCCGCCATAGTGGCGCCCGTTGCCGATCGCGATCTGGTAGGTCTCGACCCGGGTCGCACGCCCTCTCTCGATGATCGTGGCGCCGAAGACCGAGGCCCGCGTCAGCACCTTCAATGCCGCCAGGGCGTAACCGACCCGCCCGAAGCGCTTCTTCAGCGCCGGGTCGAGCCCCTGCGCGAGTTCGCTGCTCAGCCCGATGCTCGCGACGTTGAAGAAGGCGTGGCCGTTGACGGTGCCGACATCGACGAGCCGGGTCGCGCCGGCGGCGATGACGCCCGCCGCCGCGGCCGGGTCGAGCGGCAGGTCGAGCGTGCGGGCGAGGTCGTTGGCCGTGCCCATCGGAATGATGCCGAGCGGCAGGCCGCTCTCCATCACCGCGAGCGCCGACGACGAAACCGAGCCGTCCCCGCCGCAGACGATGACGAGATCGGCCGATTCCCGCAGTCGGACAATGTCACGCGCGATCTCGGGCAGATGCTCGAAGGTTTCGACGATGGTCGCGATGCCGCCGTCCTCGAGCCGCCGCAGCACGGGGTCGATCGACTCCCCGCCGCGTCGCGATTTCGGATTGCGGAGCAGCAGGGCCCGCCGTCTCGTGGTTTCCGTCATGGCCTGCGCCGGTCCCCTCTTGGCCAAACCCGGCCGGGTCACGGAAGTGGGCGGGCATGGTCGGCTTTTCAACCGGAGCGGTTTCACGGGCGCGGTGCGGCCGTTGCCGCGCCGGGCGCTGTTGCACCTGGCGCCTCAGTTCGGCAGGCTCCAGAGGCCGGCCCGGCCGTCGCGGTTCGAGACCGCCGTGGTCTTGTCGGTCTCAGTGGCCTCGAGGTCGGTCCGGGACGGTCGCGCTCGTCCTCGGGCAGGCTGTCGCCCTCACGCCGTTCCAGCATCGTCGCGATCCCGCACCTGCGCGAGACCTCGGGCTCGCGTGGTCAGAGCCACTTCTTCCAGCGGAAGAACAGATAGGGCAGCACGGCGAAGATCACCATCATCGCCAGCGCCATCGGATAGCCGTGGGTCCATTCCAACTCCGGCATCGCCTTGAAGTTCATGCCGTAGATCGAGGCGATCAGGGTCGGCGGCATCAGCACCACCGAGACCACCGAGAACAGCTTGATGATCTTGTTTTGCTCGAGCCCGACGAGGCCCAGCGTCGCGTCGAGCATGAACTGGAGCTTGCTGCTCAGGAAGGTCGCGTGCTCCTCGATCGCCTGGACGTCGCGGATGGCGCTGCGCCATTCGGGCACGATCGCGCTGGCGGATTTCTTCGAGCGCTTGAAGTTCGCCGAGAGGAAGAGCAGCACGCGCTCGACCGAGACCATGCTCTCGCGGACATTCGAGATGATGTGCTCGTATTGGCCGATCTTCTGGATCACCGCCTGATAGGCACCGCCCTGCTCGACCTGCGCGCCGCGCCCCTCGAAAATGCGTCGCGAGCGGAGATCGACGCGGTCGCCGACGCCGCGCAAAACCTCGGCGGCGCGGTCGACGATCGCCTCGATCAGCCCCTCGATAACGGCAGCGGGCTCGAGCCCGCAGCCGCCGGGCTTGTTGGCGCGATTCAGGAAGATGGTGAAGGCGCCCGGCTCGTCATAGCGCACCGTGATCAGCGCCGACTCGGTCAGAATGAAGGTGACGTCGGCGAGTTTGGGCACGTCGGTGTCCGACTGGCAGATGATGCGCGCGGTCATGTAATGCGCGCCATTCTCCGTATAGATGATCTCGGAGGGCTCGAGATCGTGCATTTCCTCCCGCGTCGGGATCGAGATACCGAGATAGGTCTCGATCTTCCTGTCTTCGGCGGTGGTCGGGTTGAACAGATCGACCCAGAGCGCACCTTGGGGAATCGCCTCGTCGTCAGGCAGGACACGTCGCACGAGACGGTCGCCATGCTCCGGGCAGATGGCATTGATCATCAGCATGGCGGCAATCCGGGTTCGTCAGGAGGCGGCGTTGTGCAGCGCAGGAACCCCAACCCGCATCCCGTGTCAAACCGATAACAGCGGGTCAGGCCTGCGGCACGAAGCGTTCCGGCCGGCGGCCGTCCCGATCGGTGAAACCATGCTCGCGCGCGAGATCCGCGACGCTGAGCACCTGCCCGGCATGGCGCGCCACGTCCGGATCGGCGAGCAGGGCCGCGACCGCGCGGCCGGCATAGGCGGGCGTTTCAAGCGCCTCGGTCGCAAGCCCGGCGTCCCGGACGCGCTCGGTCGCGACGCGGCCCGGCGAGAGGCCGAGCGCGGTGACGCCGAAGGGCTTCAGCTCTGCGGCCATCGCCAGGGTCAGCCGGTTCATCGCGGCTTGCGAGAGATCGTAGACGACATCGCCGAGATAGCCGCCGGAGGTGTCGAAGCCGACGGTCACGATCAGCCCCTTGCGCGACTGGACCATGGCGGGCGCCACCGCGCGCGCCAGCAACAACTGGGCGTAGACGCCGCTCTCGAAACTCTGGCCGAGCCGCGCCACCGGCCGGCGCCAGAACGGCGCCCCAAAAGCCGAGCCATCGGGGTAACGATCGCCATCATAGCCCTCATTGCCGCCCCAGACGGCATCGACGACCCCGTCCAGCCGCCCGAAGCGGCGCAGGCACCAGGAGACGAGTTGGTCGACCTCGCGTTCCTGGGTGTGGTCGCAGCGATAGGGGTGGCCCTTGCCACCGGCGGCCTCGACCTCGCGCGCCGTGTCCTCGAAGGTCTCGGGCCGTTGGTCGGTGCGCGGCCCCGCCTCACTGGAGCGGCCGGTGACGATGACGGTCGCGCCCGCTTCCCCCAGCGCCCGGGCAATGCCGCGGCCGAGACCGCGCGACGCGCCGGCGACCAGGCAGACGCGGTTGGAAAGCGGGCGCTCCGGCTCGCTCACGCCGCGAAGACCGCCGCCGCGTCCGCGATCGCGCCCGCGCCTTCCGTCACCGCCATTTCGAGCGCCGGCGCCTCGGTCGTCAGGATGTCGGCGAAAAAGCGGGCGGTGGCGAGATCGTCCGCCCCTTGCGCCTCCGTGCGGGTGGCGAGCGCCTTGCGGGCGAGGCCGGTGCCGCCCTGCGCCAAAGCGAAGAGCTTGAGATAGGGCGTCGCGCCGGCCAGCACGGCGCCCTGATCGCCGCCCATCGTCGCCAGCATCCATTGCGTCGCGCGCTCCAGCGCATCGACCGCCGCCCCGAGCCGCACCGCGCTGTGGCCGAAGCCCGGGGTGTTGGCCGCCTTCACCTGCGCGACCACGGCGCGCATCTCGGCGATCAGATCGGCCACCGCCTGCCCGCCCGAGAGCGGCAGCTTGCGCAGCACGAGGTCGATCGCCTGGATGCCGTTGGTGCCCTCGTAGATCGTGGCGATGCGGGCGTCGCGCAGATGCTGGGCAGCGCCGGTCTCCTCGACATAGCCCATGCCGCCATGGATCTGGATGCCGGTCGAGGCGACCTCGACGCCGATATCGGTCGCGTAGGCCTTGGCGATGGGGGTGAGGATCGCGGCGCGCTCGGCGGCCGCCTTGCGCGCAGCCTCGTCACCGGCGCGATGGGACCGGTCGAGCGCCTCGGCGACCTGATAGGCGATGGCGCGCGCACCTTGCGTCTTCGCCCGCATCTCCATCAGCATGCGGCGCACGTCGGGATGGACGATGATCGGGCTCATCGGAGCGCCCTTGGGCGCATCGAGCGCGGTGCCCTGCCGGCGCTCCCTCGCGAAATGCAGCGCCTGCTGATAGGCCCGCTCGGCGATGGCGACGCCCTGCAGGGCGACGTTGAGGCGGGCGTTGTTCATCATCGTGAACATGCAGGCGAGGCCGCGATTCTCCTCGCCGATCAGCCAGCCGATCGCGCCGCCCTGGTCACCATAGGCCATGGAGCAGGTCGGCGAGGCGTGGATGCCGAGCTTGTGCTCGATGCCGGAGCAGCGCAGGTCGTTATGGGCGCCGAGCGAGCCATCGGCATTGACGAGGTATTTCGGCACCAGGAAGAGCGAGATGCCGCGCGTGCCCGCCGGCGCATCCGGCAACCGCGCCAGCACGAGATGCACGATGTTCTCGGTCAGATCGTGCTCGCCATAGGTGATGTAGATCTTCTGGCCGGTGATCTTGTAGGTGCCGTCGCCGACCGGCTCGGCCTTGGCGCGCAGCGCGTTGAGATCGGAGCCGGCCTGCGGCTCGGTCAGGTTCATCGTGCCCATCCACTCGCCGGAGACGAGCTTGGGCAGATAGGTCTCCTTGAGATGCTCCGAGCCATGGGCGTGCAGCGCCTCGATGGCGCCGACCGTCAGCAGCGGCCCGAGCGCGAAGGCAAAGGCCGCCGAGTTCCACATCTCGATGCAGGCCGATTGCAGCAACGCCGGCAGCCCCTGGCCGCCATGCTCGGGCGGGGCCGGCAGCGCGTTCCAGCCCGCGCCGGCCCAGGCGGTGTAGGCGTCCTTCCAGCCCGGCGGGGTGGTGACGGCGCCGTCCTTCAGAACCGAGCCATGCTTGTCGCCAACGCGGTTCAGGGGCGCCAACACATCACCGGCGAATTTCGCGGCTTCATCCAGCACGGCCTCAGCCATGTCGCCATCGAGCTCCGGCGCCAGACCATCCGCGATCAGCCTGTCGAGGCCCGCGACATGGCGCATCGTGGCGAGGATGTCCGCGACGGGGGCGCGATAGCTCATTTGTGTCTTCTCCCTGGACGCCGGCCGTTCCGCGCGCGCGGCCGGCCATGCCTGTTCTCGACGCCTCGCCGACATGCCGCTCCACACGGCGCCAGCCCGCTTTTGGCGTTGCCGCCATGGTAGCGAGGAACTATCCCCGAGGCCACGGCCTGCTGCGCCCCACGACGCGCTGCGGTATAGTTTAGTTGTAAACCTTCTCGGGTCAATCGGGCCGTTCGCCGGCCATGGAGAGACAGTGACGCAGCCCCCGCCCGACCGACGCACCACCGAGCGGCTGCGCGCCGATCCCGCCGGGATCGCGCGGGCGGCGGAGTTGCTGCGCGAGGGCCGACTCGTCGCGCTGCCGACCGAGACGGTCTATGGGCTCGCCGCCGACGCAACCTCCGGCGCGGCCGTCGCCGGCATCTACGGCGCCAAGGAGCGGCCGAGCTTCAATCCCCTGATCGCGCATCTGCCGGATCTCGCGGCGGCCCGGAAACAGGGCCTGTTCGATGCGCATGCGCTAGCGCTCGCCAGGGCCTTCTGGCCGGGCCCGCTGACGCTGGTCCTGCCGGTTTCGGCCGGCTGCACGGTCAGCGAACTGGCACGCGCCGGGCTGACATCGGTCGCGCTGCGCGTGCCGTCGCACCCGATTGCCCATGCGATCCTGCAAGCGGCGGGGCGCCCCATTGCGGCCCCCTCCGCCAATCGGTCGGGCCGCGTCAGCGCGACCAGCGCCGCCCATGTGCTTGAAGATCTCGACGGCCGGATCGACGCGGTGCTGGACGGGGGCGCGACGGAGGTCGGCGTCGAATCGACGATCGTCGCCTGTCTCGACGGGGCGCCCCGCCTGCTGCGGCCGGGCGGCGTGCCGCGCAGCGCGATCGAGGGCGTGATCGGGCGCTCCCTCGTGCTCGCGGGCGAGGCCGGCATGGCGCCGATCTCGCCGGGCCTGCTCGCCTCGCATTATGCGCCCGCGGCGCGCATCCGGCTTGAGGCGGACGCCCCGCGCCCCGGCGAGGCCTGGCTCGGCTTCGGCAGCGATCCGGCTCTGCTGGCGAACGCCGCGCCCGGCCTCGATCTCAGCCCCGGCGGCAATCTCACCGAGGCGGCGGCGAACCTGTTCCGGCATCTGCGGGCGCTCGATACCGCCGGCCCCGCCGTGATCGCCGTCGCGCCGATCCCCGATCACGGCCTGGGTGAAGCGATCAACGACCGCCTCCGGAGGGCCGCCGCGCCGCGGTGACCTCAGCATCGGCCCATATTGAGGCCTCATCCTGAGGAGCCGCGAAGCGGCGTCTCGAAGGATGCTCCCGGAGGCTCCGGAACCATCTGGACCATCCTTCGAGACGCGCTCCTGCGGAGCGCTCCTCAGAATGAGGGCTGGAATTTCCAAGCCGGCTCCATGGCAAAACCTTGCACTTCCGCAAGATTTGCGCTTGCCTGTCCTCCCGCGACGACAGGGCTGCCGATGAACCTCCATCTCGCCTGGGACGATTTCCGTCTGGTCAAGGCCATTGCCGACCATCACGGGCTGACGGGGGCGGCCGCCGCGCTCGGCGTCAACCATTCCACCGTGTTCCGGCGCCTCGGGCAGATCGAGGAGCAGGTCGGGCTGCAGCTCTTCGAGCGGCGCAAGACCGGCTATGTCGCGACCGTCGCCGGCGTCGAGATGGCGATGCTGGCCGCCCGCGTCGAGGACGATGTCGCCGCCTTCAGCCGCCGGCTCGCGGGGCGCGATCTCGCCCCCTCCGGTGAGCTGCGCATCACCACCACCGACACGCTCTATCTCAACCTGCTGCTGCCGATCTTCGCCGCCTTTCGCGCCATCCATCCGGCGATCCGGCTCGACATCGTCATCGGCAACCAGGCGCTCAACCTGTCCAAGCGCGACGCCGACATCGCGATCCGCGCCAGCGACGCGCCGGGCGAGACGCTGGTCGGGCGCAGGCTGGCGACGCTGAACTGGGCGATCTATGGCAGCGCCGCGCAGAACGGGGCCGGCCCCGCTTCGGCCCCGGTCGATCTGTTCGCGCGCGACTGGGTCGCGCTCGGCGATGCGCTCGGCCATCTCAAGGCGGCGCGCTATGTCCGCGAGAAGGTGGCACCGGAGCGGATCGCGCTGAAGAGCTCCGCCGTACTCGGCCTGGCGGAGGCGGTCGAGCAGGGGCTCGGCATCGGCCCCCTGCCCTGCTTCATCGCCGACCAGCGCCCCGCTCTGGTGCGGCTGCTGCCGCCCGACCCCGATTTCTCGACGGGCCTGTGGATACTGACCCATCCCGATATCCGCAACGCCCCACGCGTGCGCGCCTTCATGGACTATGTCGGCGGCGAACTGGCGAAGAAGCGCGGACTGATCGAGGGGACGGGGTGATCCGCCTCACCCGACCTCCACCACGACCCGCCCCCTGACCTTCCCGTCGACGATGGCGCGGGCGGTCTCGATGACGTCGGTCAGCGGGACCCGCGTCGTCATCAAAGCGAGGCGGTCGCGGTCGAGGTCCGCCGCCAGCCTGGCCCAGGCCTCGAGCCGGCGTGGCTTCGGGCACATCACCGAATCGATGCCGAGCAGGGCGACGCCGCGCAGGATGAAGGGCGCGACGGAGGCCGGCAGGTCCATGCCCTGCGCCAGGCCACAGGCGGCGACGGCACCGCCATATTTCGTCATGGACAGCAGGTTCGCCAGCGTGTGCGAGCCCACCGCGTCGACGCCGGCGATCCAGCGCTCCTTGCCGAGCGGGCGGCCGGGTGCCGACAACTCGGCGCGATCGATGATCTCGGCAGCGCCGAGGCTCTTCAGATACTCTGCCTCCTCGGCCCGGCCGGTCGAGGCGATGACATGCCAGCCCGCCTTGGCGAGCAGCGCGACCGCCACGGAGCCGACGCCGCCGGCCGCGCCGGTGACAACCACCGGGCCCTCAGTGGGTTTGAGCCCCTGCTTCTCCAGCGCCAGCACGCAGAGCATGGCCGTGTAGCCGGCGGTGCCGATCGCCATCGCCTCGTCGGGGTTGAGCCCCGCCGGCAGCGGCACCAGCCAGTCGCCCTTGACGCGGCTCTTCTGGGCATAGGCGCCCAGATGCGTCTCGCCCGTGCCCCAGCCGTTCAGCACGACGAGATCGCCCGGCTTGAACTCGGGATGCTCCGAGGTCTCGACCCGGCCGGCGAAATCGATGCCGGGGATCATCGGCCAGCGCCGGATGACGGGGGCGCGGCCGGTGATGGCGAGCCCGTCCTTGTAGTTCACCGTCGAATGCGTGACGCGGACGGTGACGTCGCCCTCCATCAGCTCGCTCTCGGCGAAGTCGGTGAAGGCGAGATCGGGGCCGGCTTCGCCCTTGGTCGCGACGAGGGCCTTGAAGGTGGTCATGGGCGTCTCCTCCCGGACAGTCTTAGCGGCAGGAGATACGCATGCGGCGGCGCGTAGCAACCCCGCGCGCCGTGCGTCTTTCGTCAGGCCGGCTGAGGCACCGCGCGCTCGACCGGCTTCTCGACGATCGGCAGGTTGATCAGCGCCGAGACGATGCCGAGCGCAACCGAGAGCCACCAGACGACGAGATAGGAACCGAAGGCCTCGTAGAGCAGGCCGCCGAGCCAGACCCCCAGGAACCCGCCGACCTGATGCGAGAAGAAGGCGAAGCCGTAGAGCATCGCCATGTATTTCGTGCCGAACATCAGCATGACCAGCGAGGAGGTCGGCGGCACGGTCGAGAGCCAGAACAGGCCGATGACGATGCCGAAACAGATCGCGGTCGCCGGGCTCGGCGGCAGCAGGATGAAGACGGCGATCGCCACCGAGCGGCCGAAATAGATCCAGGCCAGCAGATGGCGCTTGGGCATCCGTGTCGAGAGCCAGCCCGAGGAGAGCGAGCCGACGGCGTTGGCGAGCCCGATCACGGCCAGTGTCCAGCCGCCGACCCAGGCCGCCAGGCCCATATCCTTGAGATAGGCCGGCATGTGGACGGTGATGAAGGCGAGCTGGAAGCCGCAGGTGAAGAAGCCGAGCACGAGCAGGACATAGCTGCGATGTTTGAAGGCTTCCGCCAGCGCCTGCGCGATCGACTGGTTGGGCAAATTGGCGGCAGACGCCTGGACCGCGCCGCCAAGCTTGCGCGTCGACAGGAAGATCGAGATCGGCAGGATCGGCAGCAGCGTCAGCGCGAAGACCATCAGCGCCTGGTTCCAGCCGATCTGATCGATCAGGATGTTGCCGATCGGCGGATAGAGGAACTGGCCGAAGGAACCCGCCGCCGTGCCGGCGCCGAAGGCCATCGGCCGCCAGGATTCGGGCAGGAGCTTGCCGAAGGCGGCGAGCACGAGGTTGAAGGAACAGGCCGAGAGGCCGAAGCCGATCAGCACGCCGGCGCCGAAATGCAGCTGCAGCGGCGTGGTGGCGAGGGCCATCACGACGAGGCCCGCCGCATAGAGCAGCGCGCCGGCGCAGAACACCTTGACGATGCCGAAACGGTCGGCGATCGCGCCGGCAAACGGCGCGCCGAGCCCCCAGAGCAGGTTCTGGATGGCGAGGGCGAGCCCGAAGGTGTCGCGCCCCCAGCCGAACTGCACGGTCATCGGGATCTGGAACAGGCCGGCGCTGGCGCGCGGGCCGAAGGTGATCAGCGCGATCAGGCAGCCCGCCGCGACGATGATCTCGGGCGCATGGCTGCGCCCCGGGGCGGGGCTCGAGGCGACGCTCATGGGGTGACATCTCCGGCAGGGGCTGACGTGTGGCTGCACGATAGTGCCGAACACGGCGAGACGATAACGCGATTCCGTGGGATGGCGCATCACGCGGATGCATGGGAGGGGGCGGGCGTAGCGGGGGCGTCAGACGTCGCAGGACGAAGCCAAGACCTGTTCCCTCCCCCCGCTTGCGGTGGGGAGGGTTAGGGTGGGGGGCAGCAAAGCCTGAGCCTTGATCGCGATCGCCTCGCCGAGCGGCACGGCCCCCCACCCCGGCCCTCCCCACCGCAGGCGGGGGGAGGGAGACGGGCGCGGCCGCCCCACCGCACCTCACATCGCCGCCCCGCGTTAACCCGCGCTCAACCCTACCGGGGTGATAACGAGATCATGCGAAAGCGCGCCGGTCGCGCGCCCGTCGCTGCCCTGGTGTTCGTGGTGGGTGAGCGGTTTTGAGTCATTTGCGGTTGCGGCGGCGGACCAGACGCATCGGATCGGCCGGGCTCAGATGGGCCCTGTCGACGGTCGCGCCCTGGGCTCTGTCGGCGGGACTGCTGGTCTCCTTCACCGCCTCGGCCGGCCAGAATGCCGGCCTCGACACGCTGCCCACCACCGCGCTCTTCCGCACACAGCCCGGCCCGGCCTCGGAACTGGAAGAAGGCCCCTCGCTGCTCGTCGCGGCCAGTGCCTTCCGCCTGCCCGGCCTGTCGCTGACCTCGGCGATCCAGAAGGCGCATCTCTCCTTCGACGATCCCGAACGGCGCTTCGTCATCGACCCGCGCCAGCCGCGCGAAGAGATGAAGCGCAGCGCCAAGGGCTTCCCCGAGGTCGACCGCACCGCCAAGGGCGATCCGCTGCCGCGCTTGAGGCCGGGCCTCTCGGCGCGTGCGCCCGGCGAACTCGAGCGCGTCGTCTTCGGCGACACCCAGCCGGGGCTGATCTCGGGCGGCTTCTCGATCGCCGCGCTGCGCGAGGCGGAGGGCATCACCGGCCCGCCGGTCGGCTTCGAGCCGCATGCCAACGAGCAAGGCCTGACCGACCCCGCCCTCTCCGATGCCTCGCCCGATGCGCTCGCGGCCTCGGGCGTCTCGCCCTATGGCAATGTCCCGCGCACGCTCGACGGCGCGACACCCGGCGTCGCCGCGCCGCTGGTGCAGGCCTCGACGACGCCCGCCGTCAATCATAGCGTGACCACGCTGGTGCCGGCGCTGCTGCCCCCGGAGCCGGAGCAGCCGGCCCTGCTGGCGCGGGCCCCCGCCTCGCCCCTGCGGCGCGGCGCGCTGCCCGAGAGCGGCGCCCGCGAGATCTATACCGGGCTGATCCCCGCCGCCGACATGGCGCGCCAGCAGCGCTGCCTGGCGGAGGCGGTCTATTTCGAGGCCCGCTCGGAATCCGACGAGGGCCGCGCCGCGGTGGCGCAGGTCGTGCTCAACCGCGTCAAGAGCACGCTCTATCCCGACAGCGTCTGCGGCGTGGTCTACCAGAACAGCCACCGCTACCTGGCCTGCCAGTTCACCTTCACCTGCGAGGGCAAGTCCCTGCGCATCACCGAACCCGGCCCCTGGCGCGACGCGGTCCGCATCGCTCGCGAGGTCTATGAAGGCACGACCTATCTCCCGGAGGTGGGCGCCTCGACCCACTACCACGCCCAATATGTCCGCCCCTACTGGGCCAAGAAGCTCAAGAAGATGGACACGATCGGCCAGCACATCTTCTACAAGCTGCGGCCTGGGCAGACGTGAGGGGGGCGCCACCCGTCGATGGACCCTCGGCGGGCACCCCGATCTGAGAACACCCCTATCGTGATGACGGCGGAGCCCGGCGTGAGTGGCTCATGGCTCATGGGCATGCTCTTCGCCGATCGCCTGTACCGGCGCCGGTCGACCAGAACTTCCTCCAGTTCGCCGCCGCTTGACGGGGAGCGGGGCGAGGTCCGCTCATGGGGTTGCAGCAATTGCCCGAGCCAATCCGGACCACCACGCGATGATCGCCGGCGAACGTCAGGCACGCAGCGCCGCTGAGGGCCGCGCTGCGTGTGCATGGCTCGGCACGCGCATGGCGCCGTCCGTGTCTTCGACCCCACGGGGCCGAAACCAGGCCGTCCCGACGATGCAACGCTAATGACGGACAGACGACAGAAACTGACTTGTCTTGGCATTCAACTGCTCGCACTGACTGTCGAGGATTTCAGCTGATTCCCGCATTTGACTTGCGATCGCACCCGTCAAAAACGATTCTTTCGAAATCTCGATGATGCCAGACGCCGTTTTTGCCGTCCTGCTGGACGCGTCCGATACGTTCATTGCAATCGTTTGCGTGACCAAATCTTGATTTTTGACAAATGTGGCGATGTCGTTAGCCGAATGGCTCAATCGCCTGATGATATCCGCGACCTCTTCGATTGAGTCAAAGGAATCTTTCGTCGCGATTTGCACTTCATGAATACGCTCGCCAATATCTTTTGTCGCCTGAGCTGTTCTTTCTGCCAAAATCTTCACTTCCGAAGCGACGACCGAAAAGCCCTTGCCGGACACACCGGCGCGCGCTGCTTCAATGGTTGCGTTCAACGCCAACAGATTGGTCTGAGCGGCGATCGTCGAGATCACGTTCACAATATCACCGATCTGGTTGGCCTTTTTCGTCAGGTTATTGATTTGACTTCCAGAATAATTCGCCACTTCGACTGCCGTATTCGACAGCTGCGCTGATTCAACCGTCCTCCGGCTGATTTCTTCAATTGACGAAACGAGTTCCTGCGTGGACCGATTCATTGCTGCGATGCTCACGGCGGTCGACTCGGAGTTCGCTTCAATTGTTTTTGCTTGGGAACTCGTTTTCAGCGCTGCATCCGCCATGCTCCCGGCCGCCGATCTCATTTCCCCGGCATTCACGGAAACCGACCGCAGGATTTCGCCAACCGAGGCCTCGAACCGATCCGCCATTGCCTGCATCGTGGATTGGCGTTCCTGATCGGCCCTAGCCGCGTCTTCACGTCTCTCGGCCCGCATACGCTCAGTCAGAACCAGGTTGTCCTGGAAAATCTTGACCGAACGGGCGATCTGACCGATCTCGTCGTTGCGGCCGGCCCCGAAGTCGGCGGCCTCGGCCTCACCATTGGCGACGCGCTCGATCACCTGCGCGATCCTGGCCAAGGGTCTCGTGACCCGTCGCATGACGAAAAACAGAACGACGCCCAGTGACAGCATGGCGCCAAAGGCGATCATCAGGACGGAGATCGAAACAGCGCGGGTTTGGTCGCGGCCGATCTTCGTCAGCGTATCGCTCTGCTGCGTCAAATCGATCTCCGGCGCAAATGCGCAGAAGAACGCCCCCGCGAAGGCAGGCGTGCATCGATAGTAGAGGTTGCCGCGCGTTGACCGCTGTAACATGCTGGCCTGATCCGCCTCGATCTCGATTGTCTTGTCTTCCAAGCCGACAGACGACACGATCCGCCGACCGACGACGATAGCCATGGCGACCGGAACGATCCCGTTCAGCCCTTTGAGCGTCGCCTCTTCTTCCTTGAGCCGCCGACTGGCGACCATCACGGCGAACACATCTCCGAAATCATCGAAGACGGGATAAGCCATAACCGACACGAGCGAAGGCCCGGCCTTAGACCCAAGCGCCGCAATCAAGTCGGCATCGCCCTGAACAATCCGTCGAAATATCTTTGGATCGGAACGATTGTTGTCATTTAATATATTTGATATCTCAGAAAATATATTTTTCCTTCTGAAATTCGCAGCCCAAGCCAAAGTGTCCGAACTCTCCGTCGAGCCTTCAATATAGCGCATCTTGTGATCAAAAACGATCAACCCGGTCAAATCTGATTCACTGATGGCGCTATCCAATTCTCGCTTTAATTCAGTAATATTACTAGTCATCAGCAATTTTATAATATCATTGCGCTTTGAAATTCGACCTATGTCCTCCCCGATCTCATGGAAGCGTTTTTCCATGGCGTTGAAGCCACGACGCGCGTCACTTTCAAGGCGTTGCGAAAGGTTGTGCTTCGACAGCCGGTACATCTCCGCCGACTGGATCAACAGATTTTGATCGAGGCGCCAGGCGATGAAAGCGGCGACGCCGGCGAAAGTGAAAGCCGTCATCATCAGAACCACGACGATAAGCCGTGTCCCCATCGATCGCTTGGGGATGAGATGGCCAGACATGATCAATCAACCTTCCCCCCGGCTGATCTGAGAATCTCTTTCGCGCGCGGCGTTTTAATGAAAGCCAGGAATGACTTCGCCTCATCGTTGATCGTGCTGGCTTTGTGCACCAGCGACAGCAGGGCGTGCGACGGGTAGGACGGTGCCGTTGGCCCGACACCATCCACTGCGATGTAATTGACCACGCCCTCGAGGGGCTTCGCATAGGGACAAAAACCGATCGCGCCCTCGGTCATGCGGACCGATTCCAGCATCTCTGTGGTCGAAAGCGTTTGCTTGGAGCGATCCGAAAACACCAGGTCTTTCCAACCCGGCATCGTCGCTCGCAGTGCCACCACCGTTGAATCACTCAGGTCGCGTCGCACCACGCGGACAACCATGTCCTTGCCGCCAACCTCAGTCCAGTTCCGTACTTTGCCCGAAAAAACGGCAACAACCTGTGCCGATGTCAGCTGCGTCACACCCGTTGACGGATGAGCGAAAATGGCGATCGGGACAGAAACGACCGGTGTCGCAACCAGACCTTGCGCCGTTTCGGCATCGTTCGGTAAGCGCGCCACACGGCCGAGTATTTCCCGCTCGGTACCGACTGCGGTAAACCCACCGCCCGTCCCAATGCTTGGAGGAACAACAATGTTTTTTCCCGGATGTGCGGCCATATATTCTTTCGCAGCGGCCTGCAGCATCTCCATCCCATCGCCCGACCCGACAATCTTCAGTTCGTGCGTTTGAGCCAACGCCTGCGGCGCGAAGCAGGTCATCGCGGCTACGGCTAAAAAAGCCCGGCGTCTGTCCATCCCACGGCTCCTCTGCGCACACGTTCCCATAGGAAATATCTGCAGATATATTAACGCCTTCATAAAAAATTCGTTCATGCATAAGAAGTTGGCAACAGATCGCCTAATTTGTAGGCTCCCTACGGCGATGTTTCGGAACCGGCGATGTGCGATCTGAATGGGATCACAGTGATCGCTGACGATGCCCAGCCGGCAACCCGATCTGCCCCCCCGATCGCTGAACCGGTGCAGGAGCCGCCGCGGGTCGGCGCCCGTCCACCAAGCCCTCCTCCGGCTCGCTGCCGCTTGACGGGGGGCCGGGAGCGCGGCAGGTTCCTCAAAGTTCATCCAAATTAACGTAGTCGGCTGACGTAGCGTTGGTCGCACCAGTGAGGCGCGAACAACGATGTCTTTTCGCATGACCATCTGCGCCCTCGCCGGACTCGGTCTGGCGGCGCTCGCCACCCCCGCCGACGCGCAGAGCACGCGGAGCTTTCGTTGCGATGACGGGGTTCGCCCTTTCACGATCAGAGTGACGGTGCTCGACCCGCAAACGATCTCGGCGAATGCGATCGACGGGCGCCCCCGGACCTTGCGGCTGACTCAACACCGAAACGGCGAGAGGACCTACGCCGGCGGTGCGGAGAGCGAGTACAACATCACCTTCAACGCGAGCCAGGACCACGCCTCGCTGAACAAGCCCTATTCCGAGACGATCGAATGCCCGGTCGTCAGGGCCGCGCAGTCACAGCCGCGTCCCGGCTCCGGTCCGGGCGACATCGATCCCGGCCGCAAACCGGCCTGGTGCGCGAACCCCGCCAATCTGGCTCAGGAAACCGTCTGCGACAGCGCCGAACTGTCGCGGCTCGACGGAGTCGTCAGCGTGGCCTATCGCCGCGCCGTCTCCGACAGTGGCAGGGGCGCCGAAATCCGGCGGGAGCAGAGCCGCTGGGTCAGCCGCCGCGATGCCTGCGGCGAGGACAGGGCTTGCCTGCGGCGGCGCTATGGCGAGCAGATCTCGCTGCTCGAAGGCTATTTCAACAACTGATCTGTCGGGCGAGAACCGCTCCGCCTCGTCCTGGGGACCGGGGCTGAGCGCTGCCGTTGCCCCCAAGCCGCCGCTTCCGCCGGGAGGTCGCAGCGGGGCGCCTGGCGTGTCCCGACAGCACCTCCCCGCGGCCCGATATCACCAGCGAGCGGGTTCCCGGGGATCGTGGCTGCCCTTTGCGGTGGGGTCCGGCCTCGTCGTCGGCGCCCGCGCGGCCTTGCCCGTCGTGACGAACAATGTCGATCCTCCCCGCATCGGCCGCGCTCCCTGCCGGTTTGGGCCGCCGAAGTCTCCGGGCTATTCCGTCGAGCCTGACGTAACTGAGCTGGCTTGTCGATCCATGCAAGGCGCCCGCCTGGAAAGCAGTGATTAACCATCAGAGACGAACAATTGGGCTCGATATCTCCAGCATGTCGCGCATTAACCCGACGTCAAACGACATCGGCCAAGGTGATGACGCTGACCGAAGCCACTTCAGAGCGAAGGCAGCCGTCAAACCGTGGTTCCAGAGGAGTTTCACATGACCAACGTTTTCGCTCGCTTCGCCAAGGATGAGTCCGGCGCCACCGCCATCGAGTACGGCCTGATCGCGGCCCTGATCGCGGT
>CALRYW010000030.1:0-47557 GCA_943372485.1 Allobosea thiooxidans | reverse complement strand
ATTGGCCTGACCAGTGAGGTGTCGCCGGCCCGATGAGCAGGCATTGGGCAGAATTATCGCGAATCTGACCAAGTCGTTAACCGCTGGACGCGGGCGAGGCGGCAAAAGTGAAGGTTTCGAGAATGGTTCATGCTCAAAACGCATGACGGAACTGACATCATGCCTCTGTTTGGGGCGGGCTGGCTCACTTATATGCACTGCACAACGAATTCGTCGCTGTGGGCCCCGACCCGCTCCGGAAACCAGTAGGAAACCCGCTATGTTCGTCACCATGATCGCCGCCAAGATCCGCGCCTATCTGCGCTATCGCGAGACCGTTCGCGAGCTCTCCCGCCTGACCGACCGCGAGCTCGACGACCTCGGCCTGTCGCGCTCGGAGATCGCCTTCGTCGCGCGCACCCACGCCGCTGTCTGAAGACGCTTTCGCCCCGCGCAGGCGGGGCGCCGTGTAGTGTCTCCCGGACTCGTGACCCTCCCTCGCGAAGACCGGTTGAAGAGCGAATGCCCGCCGCAAGGCGGGCATTTTGCATTTGCCGCCACAGCTTCCCTTGACGGCGGCGGCGGCGGGCGACACATCGAGGCGATGGAACCCGTTCACATCATCGGCGGCGGTCTCGCCGGCTCCGAAGCCGCCTGGCAGATCGCAAAGGCCGGCGTCCCCGTCATCCTGCACGAGATGCGGCCCGTCCGCGGCACTGAGGCCCACAAGACGGAAGGGCTGGCGGAACTCGTCTGCTCCAACTCCTTCCGCTCGGACGATGCGCTCTCCAACGCCGTCGGCCAGCTGCATTGGGAGATGCGCCGGCTCGGCTCGCTGATCATGGAACAGGGCGACGCGCATCAGGTCCCGGCCGGCGGTGCGCTCGCGGTTGACCGCGACGGCTTCTCGCAAGCCGTCACCGCCGCGCTCGAGGCCCATCCGCTGGTCACGATCGACCGCGCCGAGATCGCCGGGCTGCCCCCGGCGGAGTGGGACAGCGTCATCATCGCCACCGGCCCGCTGACCTCGCCTGCGCTCGCCGCCGGCATCCAGTCGCTCACGGGTGAGGATGCGCTCGCCTTCTTCGACGCCATCGCCCCGATCGTGCATTTCGACTCGGTCGACATGGACCAGGCTTGGTTCCAGTCGCGCTACGACAAGGCGGGTCCCGGCGGCTCCGGCGCCGACTACATCAACTGCCCGCTCGACCGCGACCAGTACGAGGCCTTCATCGACGCGCTGCTCGCCGCCGAGAAAACCGAGTTCAAGGAATGGGAGGGCACGCCCTATTTCGACGGCTGCCTGCCGATCGAGATCATGGCGCAGCGCGGCCGCGAGACCCTGCGCTGGGGCCCGATGAAGCCGGTCGGCCTGACCAACAAGCACAACCCGACGGTCAAGGCCTATGCGGTGGTGCAGCTGCGCCAGGACAATGCGCTCGGCACCCTGTTCAACATGACGGGCTTCCAGACCAAGCTGAAATATGGCGAGCAGGCCGCGATCTTCCGCATGATCCCAGGCCTCCAGAACGCGGAGTTCGCGAGGCTCGGCGGCATCCACCGCAACACCTATCTGAACTCGCCGAAGCTGCTCGATGCCCGGCTGCGGCTCAAGGCCGATCCGCGCCTGCGCTTCGCCGGGCAGATCACCGGCTGCGAGGGCTATGTCGAGAGCGCCGCGATCGGCCTGCTGGCGGGCCGGCTCGCCGCGGCCGAGCGGCTCGGCCGGGCGATCGAGATCCCGCCGGCGACGACGGCGCTCGGCGCGCTGGTCAACCACATCACCGGCGGCCACATCGTCACCATCGACGAAGGTCCGCGCTCCTTCCAGCCGATGAACATCAATTTCGGGCTGTTCCCCCATATCGAGGGCCAGGCGACGCATGGCCCCGACGGCAAGAAGCTGAAAGGCCCGGCCAAGAGCGTCGCCCGCAAGCATGCGCTCACCGCCCGCGCGAAGGTCGAGATGGAGGCCTGGGCGGGCGGCGAGCAGGCTCAGGCGGCGGAGTAGCGCGCTTTCACCCCGCCGCGCGCGCCATCCGCCAGATCGCCCATTGCCGTCGCCAGGCGGGCAGCGTGATGATCGTGCGGTAGGGGTCGTAGCCCGAGCGCTCCATGCGCGCGAGATAGGGCTCGACCAGCGCGACCGGCAGGAACGCCGGCATCACGGCGGGGGGAACCGTGCTGCGCAGTTCCCGCAGCTTCGCCAGATGCCCGCGCGCAATGCCGCGCAGCTCCTTCAGCGTGTAGAGCACGCCCGGCCCGCCGCGCCCGCGCACGATGTCGTCCCGCGTCACGCCGTTGCGGGCGAGGATGTCGCCGGGCAGATACACCTGCCCCTCGGCCGCATGCCAGGGAAAGGCGCGCATCAGCCCCGTCAGGGCATAGGCGACGCCGGCATAGCCCGCCGCCGCCGCCCCGCCGGGATCGCGGCCATTGGCGAGGATGATCGAGGCCAGCCGCACCAGTGCGCTGGCGGTCTCGCCGGCATAGCCCTCGAGATCGCGCAGCGACGGCATCGGGTCGTCATAGAGATCGAAGATGCGCGCCTCGATCAGACCCGTCAGCGGCGCGACCGGCAGGCGATAGCGCGCGATCGTATCGAGCAGCGCGGCGGCGACGGGGTGCCCTTGCGTCTCGCCGCTGGCCTGCCCCTCGAGCAGGTCACGCCACCACTGCATCCGGACTTCGCCCGGCAGCGGCTCGCTGACGAGGGCGCGGATGCGGGCGATCTCGAGGCTGAAGGCATAGAGCGCAAAGAGCGACGGGCGCTGCGATTCCGGCGCGTAGAGGCAGGTGATGTAGCGGTCATGATCCTGCTCGCGCACCAGCGTGGCGCAATGGGCATAGGCCTCCGGCAGGGCTGAAAGCGCGGCCTGGCTGCGACGGTCGGTCTCGGTTGCCTGCGGCATCATCTGGCCTCGATCCGGTGCCTGCCCCCTGGCCACGACATCGGCAGTGTAGGACGAGGCGCAGGTCGATGGCTACGCCTTCGCGACATGGGCGGCGCGATTTGCTGCGATGGTCGTTCGGACAGGCGTCCGGAAAGCGGGCGTTTCAGTCCACCGCGATCAGGGCCGCGGCCACGCGCCGCTCCTCGGCCACCAGAACATTGTAGGTCCGCGCCGCGGCGCCGGTCGCCATGCCCTCGACGGTGACCCCGCGCTCCCTCAGCAGGGCCCGCCAGTCATGCGGGATGAAGGCGATGTCGGCGCCGGTGCCGATCAGCAGGAAGTCGATGCTCTCCGCCTCGTCCAGCACAGGCTGGAGCGTGGCCGGCGTGATCTCGGAGAAGCGCGCCACCGGCCAGATCCGGATGCCGCCAGGCAGCGCCAGCACCGAGCCGCGATGGCTCATCCCGGCAAAGCGGAAGCCGCCCGCGCCGAAGGCGTCGAGCTGGTGGCGCCCAGGAATGAAGCCGTCGAAGCGGCTCATCGCGACGGCACCGTGCCGTTCAGCTCTTCGCGCCGGCCGGCACCTTCTCGTCCGTGTTCTCGCCGCGGCTGACGCCCGAGCGCACGTCGAGATAGAGCAGGACCGGCGTCGAGATGAACATCGCCGAATAGGTGCAGACCACCACGCCGAACAGCATCACGAGCGCGAAGCCCTCGATCGCCGTGCCGCCGAACAGCACGAGCGCCACAAGCGCGAGCACCGTCGTGGTCGAGGTGATCGCGGTGCGCGACAGCGTCGAGTTGACCGACAGGTCGAGCAGATCGGGGATCGACATGGTCTTGTAGCGCCGCAGCAATTCGCGCGTGCGGTCGAAGACGACGACGGTCTCGTTGAGCGAGTAGCCGACGATGGTCAGGATCGCCGCGATCGAGGTCAGGTTGAACTCGAGCTGCGTGATCAGGAAGAAGCCCATCGTCAGGACGATGTCGTGAAGCGTGCCCAGGATCGCGCCGATGGCGAGCTGCATCTCGAAGCGAAACCACAGGTAGATCAGCACGCCGACGATCGCGAGCACGACGCCGAGCGTGCCGGCCTGGACCAGCTCTCCGGAGACGCGCGGACCGACCGTCTCGACCCGGCGGAAATCATAGGTCGCCGAGAACGCCTCGCGTGCCTTGACGACGACCTGCTGCTGCGCGGGCTCGCCGCCCGGCTGCAGCGCAAAGCGCATCGAGATCTCGCCGCCGGAGCCGAATTCCTGCACCTCGGCTTCGCCGAAGCCGAGTGCATTGGCGGTCTGGCGCACCGAGGCGATCTCGGGCTTGCCCGACTTGGCCTGCATCTCGATCAGCGTGCCGCCGCGGAAGTCGATGCCGAAATTCAGGCCGACCGTCAGGAACAGGACCAGCACGAGCAGCGAATAGGCCGCCGAGAACGGATAGCTGAACCGCCGGAAGCGGACGAATTTGAAACGGGTGCCGTCGGGAACGATGCGAAGCAGACGCATGCGCTGATCTCCTTGAACAGTTGGCTTGCGTCAGAACGGAAGGGTTTTGGGGCGGGCCCAGCGATACCACAGCGCGATCAGCATGCGCGTCAGCGTCACCGCCGTGATGACCGTGGTCAGGATTCCCAGGATGAACACCACGGCGAAGCCGCGCACCGGGCCGGAGCCCAGCGCAAACAGCGCCAGCGCCGCGATCAGCATGGTCACGTTCGAGTCGATAATCGTCGCGAAGGCGCGCTGGAAGCCGGCCTCGAGCGCCGAGACGAGCGAGCGGCCCTGATGCGATTCCTCGCGCATGCGCTCATAGATCAGCACGTTGGAGTCGACCGCCGTGCCGATCGTCAGCACGATGCCGGCGATGCCGGGCAGCGTCATCGTCGCGCCCAGCACCGACATCAGCCCGAAGATCAGGCAGACATGGACGAGCAGCGCGATCGAGGCGATCAGACCGAACACGCCATAGGTTCCGATCATGTAGAGGATCACCAGCACGGTCGCGATCAGCGTTGCCATCTTGCCGGCCTGGATCGAATCCTGGCCCAGCCCCGGGCCGACGGTCCGCTCCTCGACGATCGTCATCTTCGCCGGCAGCGCACCGGCGCGCAGCAGAATCGCAAGATTATTGACCGATTCGACCGTGAAATTGCCGGAAATCTGGCCCGAACCGCCGGTAATCGGCGACTGGATGACCGGCGACGAGATCACCTTGTTGTCGAGCACGATGGCGAGCGGACGGCCGAGATTCTCCGTCGTCGCCTGGCCGAAGCGCTGGGCGCCACGGATGTTGAAGCGGAAGTTGACGATCGGCTGCGAGGTCCGCGAATCGAAGGCGGGCTGCGCGTCGATCAGGTCCTCGCCCTCGACGATGACGCGCCGCTCGACCGGGACCAGCGATCCCCCGGCGTCCTGCGAGGGCAGCATGTCGACATCGCCGCCCTGGCTCTCGGCAACCATGCGGAACTGCAGCTTGGCGGTCTGCCCGAGGATGTCCTTGAGGCGCTGCGGATCCTGCAGGCCAGGCACCTGGACGAGGATACGGTCGAGCCCCTGGCGCTGGATGTTGGGCTCGGTCGTGCCGAGCGCGTCGACGCGGCGGCGCAGAACCTCCATCGCCTGCTCGACGGCGCGGCGGACGCGCTCATTGGCGCCGGCCTCGGTGACCGCGAGCTGGATCAGCCCGTCGGGCTGCTCGCTGACCTCGATCGAGCTGTTGCCCGACGGCCCGAAGGCGCCGAGCGTTCCGATCGGCTGCGCCAGTTCGCGCAGCTTCGGCAGAAGCTTGGCGCGGTCGGCGGCATCCGGAACGCGCACGCTGACGCCGCGCGCCGTCATGCCGATGCCGCCCGAGAAGCTCACGCGCTCCTCGCGCAGGATGCGGCGGACGTCGTCGCGCAGCTGCGTCACCTGGCTGCGCACCAGATCGGCACGGTCGATCTCGAGCAGCACATGGGAGCCGCCCTGCAGGTCGAGCCCGAGCACGACGGCGTGGATCGGCAGCAGGATGCGCGGGATCCAGGACGGGGCGCCCTGCTCGATCGCCTTGCGGGTCTCGGGCGAAAACAGGTTCGGCAGCGCGAAGCCGCAGCCGAAGAGCAGCACGAGCAGGACGACGATGACCTTGCGGGTCTGGAAACGGAGCATCTGCGTGGAGCGCCTTGTTGTCGCGCACCGGCCCCTCGCGGGGCCGGGCCTGATGGAACCCGCCCGGGGCTGGTCAGCTCTTGACCGGTTCGCCCTTGGCGCGGACGTCGGTGATCATGCCCTTGACCAGGCGGACGCGGACGCCCTCGGCGATCTCGGCCTCGATCTCGCCATCGTCGATCACCTTGGACACCTTGGCGACGATGCCACCCGAGGTGATCACCGTATCGCCGCGGCGGACGTTCTTGACCATCTCCTGATGCGCCTTCACGCGCTTCTGCTGCGGGCGGATGATCAGGAACCACATGATCACGAAGATCAGGACGAACGGCACCAGCGAGATCAGCATGTCGGTGGAGCCACCGGCACCAGCGGCTTGAGCGAAAGCAGGGGTGATCACGAAACGGCTCCTTCATCGCGGCGGCGCGGGCGCCTCCGGCCGCGGGGCGCGGCAGATTTGGTCACAGGCCTCAAAAAATCGCGCGGACTATAGCCAGAGGCGCCGTTAAATCAATCGGACACGCCCGGCTCGCACGAGCCGCTCATCACCTATGGGCTCGCCGCAGTTCGCGCAATGGCCTTGCGCTTCCCGCCGACAAGCCGTTAACCGTTGCGATCGCCGTACCGCCCGGTACGGCTCCGTGCCGACCCGCTCGAAGGCCCGCCATGAACGCCTCCTCGCCGACCGCCGCCGCCCCGACGCTCGCCGCTCTGCTGCGCATCGCCGACGCGCTCGAGCGCCTCGCCCCGCCCGCCCGCAAGCCCGCCGACCTGACGCTCGCCGACGCCTTCGTCTGGCATCCCGCCGGCGCGGAGCTGGCGCCCGTCGCCCGCGTCAACCGCGTCGCCCTCTCGCTGCTGCGCGGCGTCGACCGCGTGCGCGACACGCTGGCCGAGAACACCGAGCGCTTCGCCCGCGGCCTGCCGGCCAACAACGTCCTGCTCTGGGGCGCGCGCGGCATGGGCAAGTCCTCGCTGGTCAAGTCCGTCCACGCCGACACCAACACGCGGCTCGCCGGCCAGGCCCTGCCGCTCAAGCTGATCGAGATCCACCGCGAGGACATCGAGAGCCTGCCCGTGCTGATGGGCCTGCTGCGCCCGGATGCGCATCGCAGCATCGTCTTCTGCGACGATCTCTCCTTCGACGGCGACGACACCTCCTACAAGTCGCTCAAGGCCGCGCTGGACGGCGGCGTCGAGGGCAGGCCCGGCAATGTCGTGTTCTACGCCACCTCGAACCGCCGCCATCTGATGCCGCGCGACATGATGGACAATGAGCGCGCGACCGCGATCAATCCGGGCGAAGCGATCGAGGAGAAGGTCTCGCTGTCGGACCGCTTCGGCCTCTGGCTGGGCTTCCACAAATGCAGCCAGGACGAATATCTCGCGATGATCGACGGCTATGTCAGCCATTTCGGGCTCGCGCTCGACCCCGAGACGCTGCGCCACGAGGCGCTGGAATGGGCGACGACGCGCGGCTCGCGCTCCGGCCGCACGGCCTGGCAGTTCATCCAGGACCTCGCCGGGCGCCTCGGCAAGCCGCTCGAGGGCTAACCGCCACCGGCGGGCGCCAGACAAAAAAGCGGCGGGGCGGCCTTTCCTGGGACCACCCCGCCTTGTGCCGACCGGTGGGGTCTCGCGGAGACCGGTCGAAGATAAACCCGGGATCAGTTGTTGAGATAGGGCGTCGGGTCGACCGGCGCCGAACCCTTGCGCAGCTCGAAATGGAGCTGCGGCGAGGAGACGTTGCCGGTCTGGCCGGAACTGGCGACGACCTGGCCGCGCTTGACCGTGTCGCCGCGCTTGACCTTGAGCTCGCCATTGTGGGCGTAGGCCGAGACATAGCCGTTGGGGTGGCGGATCAGCACGAGATTGCCATAGCCCTTCAGCTCGCTGCCGGCATAGGCGACGGTGCCGCTCTCGGCCGCCTTGACCGGCGTGCCTTCGGGCACGGCGATGTTGATGCCCTCGTTGCCGCCGCGGCCTGAGAAGCCGGCGATGACCCGGCCGCGGGCCGGCCAGCGGAAATCAGCCTTCTCGCCGGCCTCCTCGGCCTTGGACAGGCTGGCGGTCGTGATCGGCTCCGCCTCGGCCTTCGGCACGGCCGTGGCCTTCGGCTCGGCGGCCGGCGCGCTGGCGACGACGACCGGCTTGGCCTTCTTCTCCGGCACCGGAGCAGCGGCTGCCCGGGCCGGCTGCGCCGGGGCCACCGCCGGTTTGGCGGCGGCAACGGCGGCCGCAGTGGCGGCGGGCTTTTCGACCTTGGCGGTAACCGCAGGCTTGGCGACGGGGGCCGGTGCGGCGGCGGTGGGCGTGCCGGCCTTGGCCGCGGCCTTCGCCTTGGCCTCGGCGGCGAAACGGGCGCGCGATTCGCGCATCGCCAGCGCGTCGGCCTCGGCTTTCGCCTTGGCTTCGGCGGCCGCCTGCGCCTTGGCCTCGGCGGCTGCCTGGGCCTTGGCGCGGGCATCTTGGACCGGCGCGGCGGGGCGCGCCGCGGCGACGGAGGCCACCGGCGCGGGTCCGGTGACGAAGCGCGACGCATCCGAGCGCGTCTCGGCCGGAGCCTGGGCGAGTTGCTGGCGCGGGACGGCCGGTGCAGCCGCCGCGGCCGGAGCCGATGCCGCGGCATTGTAGACGGGGATCGTCAGCCGCGTGCCGGGCGCGACATTCGGGCTCGACAGGCCGTTGGTCGACATCAGCGCCGCCCGCGGCACGCCGTAGCGCGAGGAAATCATGTCGAGCGTCTCGCCCTGGGCGAGGACGATCGGGCTGCCGCCCTGGGCCGACCAGCCGGCGGCACTCCCGGCCATCGGCTGCGGCGCCGCGCTGCGCAGGGCCACGGCCGATTGCGGCGGCGGCAGCGGCTGCGAGCGCACGGCGGCGGTGGCCGGAGCCGGCGTCGCATAGATGGGCGTGTTGACCGAGCGCCCGATCGAACCCGTGGTCGCCGGGTCGCGGGCCGGAGCCTGCGCCGTCTTGAACGGGCTGGCGAACGGCGTGTCGGTGAAGCGCATCGTGTCCGACGAGCAGGCGCTCACACCCAGCGCCAGGAGGCACGCCGTCGAAGCGCGCAGGACGAGACTGAACTTGACCGATCCGGCAGGGCTACGCATGGAACTGGCACTCGCAAACGACGCAACTCGATTGCCAGCATTAAAACCGTGTTCAGGTTACGAAAGCGTTTCGCATCGGCAGGGCGCATCTGCATTTTCAGCGCTGTGCGCAGCGCCGCGCGCCGACGGCCCTCACAGCGCCCGGGCCAGCCCCGGCACCAGCGGCGGCAACCTGACCGCCGGCCCCGGCACATGGTCGAAGCTGCCATCGGCAAGCCGCGTGACCACGACGCGCCGCGCCGCGCCGGCCACCCGCATCGCGCCGACCAGCCGCCCGCCCGGCGCCAGCCGCGCCAGCAGCATTTCGGGAATGACCGGCGTGACGCCGTTGACGAGGATGCGCTCGAAGCGCCCCAGCGTCCGGTCGGGCTGGAGACCGTCGGCATGGCGCAGTTCGATCGCGCCCGCAAAGCCGCTGGCCGCGACGCGCTCCTGCGCCGCGAGCGCCAGCGTCCGGTAACGCTCGAGCGAGACCACCGCCCCGCCCATCGCCGCCAGCAGAGCCGTGACATAGCCCGAGCCGGTGCCGATCTCGAGCACCCGCGCCCCGGCCTGCAGGTCGAGCGCGGTCAGGAGCGCGGCGACCGTATGCGGCGCCGTCATCGTCTGGCCGCAGGGCAAGGGCACCGAGACGTCCTGCCGGGCGAGATCGGCGAAGCGGGCGGGCGCGAAGCGCTCGCGCGCGACCTTCTCCATCGCCCTGAGCACGGACAGATCGCGCACCCCTTGCGCCCGCAGCGACAGGAGGAAGGCGACGGTGCGCTCGCCCTCGCTCGCCGGCCGCTCCTCGCTCATGGCGTCGCCCTCGCCGTCGGTCATCGTTCAGTCCGCGCCGACCGATGTTACAACCACGCCGTCATCCTGGACGGCCGGAGGTCGACCGGGATCCATCGGAGGGCGCAGAGCTCTATGATGGATCCCGGCCCTCCGCTTCGCTCCGGCCAGGATGACGGCGCGGGTGGTAGAAACGTCGCTCAAGCGAACACCCGCGCAAACCGCGTCAGCGTCGGCTCATGCGTCAGGTCGAGTTCGAGCGGCGTCACCGAGATCTTCTTTTCCGCCAGCGCGCGCAGATCGGTGCCGTTGGCCGGCTCGCTCTTGCCGCGCGCAAAGGCGATCCAGAAATACGGATTGCCGCGCCCGTCCTGCCGCGGCTGCAGCTGCATCAGCTCCTGGTCGCGCCGGCCCTGCACCGTCACCGCCACGCCGGCGACCTCGTCGGGCGCGACATTGGGGAAGTTCAGGTTGAACAGGATGTCCTTCGGGATGCCCTCGTCGAGAATCCGGCGGATGATGCCAGGCGCATGATGCTCGGCGCAGTCCCAGTGGATGTTCTCGCGCCCGCCCGGGCCGTAACCCTGGCTCACCGCGATCGAGGGGATGCCGAGCAGTGTGCCCTCCATCGCGGCAGCGATCGTACCGGAATAGGTCACGTCTTCGGCGACGTTCTGGCCGCGATTGACGCCCGACAGCACGAGGTCGGGCCGGTTCTCGATCATGATCGAGCGCACCGCCATGATCACGCAATCGGTCGGCGTGCCCGCGACCGCGAAGCGCTTCTCGCCGACCTGGCGCAGCCGCAGCGGGTTCGACAGCGACAGCGAATGCGCCACGCCCGACTGGTCGGTCTCGGGCGCGACGACCCAGACATCGTCGGAGAGCTGCGCCGCGATGCGCTCCAGAACCGCCAGCCCCTCGGCATGGATGCCGTCGTCATTGGTCACGAGAATGCGCATGTCAGAGGTCTTTCATCGCCAGACATTGGAAGCGGCGAACCGCGACAGACCCCCTCTCCCCTCGCGGGAGAGGGTTGGGGTGAGGGGGCGCCGCGCCGGAGCCGACGCGCCAGGTGAAGGATGGCAAACCCGGAAGGTCACGGCGCCCCCTCATCCGGCCGCTGCGCGGCCACCTTCTCCCGCGAGGGGAGAAGGGAAGAACCGTCGCGCGGCTGCTCCAGCATCACGCCTTCTCGATGCGCGTCACGCCGCGCATATAGGGCACCAGCACCTCGGGCACCGTGATCGCACCGTCGGCGTTCTGGTAGTTCTCCATCACCGCGATCAGCGCGCGGCCGACCGCCGTGCCCGAGCCGTTCAGCGTGTGGACGAAGCGCGGCGCGCCGCCCTCCTTCGGGCGGTAGCGCGCATCCATCCGCCGCGCCTGGAAATCGCCGCAGACCGAGCAGGACGAGATCTCGCGATAGGTCTTCTGCCCGGGCAGCCAGACCTCGATGTCGTAGGTCTTCTGCGAGGCGAAGCCCATATCGCCGGTGCACAAAGTCATCACGCGATAATGCAGGTCGAGCTTTTTCAGCACGGCCTCGGCGCAGGCGAGCATGCGCTCATGCTCGTCGGCCGATTTTTCCGGCGTGGTGATCGAGACCAGCTCGACCTTCTCGAACTGGTGCTGGCGCAGCATGCCGCGGGTATCGCGCCCGGCCGAGCCGGCCTCGGCCCGGAAACAGGGGGTGAGCGCGGTGTAGCGGCGCGGCAACTCCTCCTCGGAGAGGATCGATTCGCGCACGAGATTGGTCAGCGGGACTTCGGCGGTGGGGATGAGCCAGCGGCGCTCGCGGAGAGGTATCTTCGCCAGCTCTTCATCGTGAGCGCGTTGGAGCTGCTTGTCATCGAAACGACCGACTTCCTCGTCCAGTTCAGGATCATAAACATACTCGATCGGCTTAACCCGTCGAACACCACGCATGAATGCTTGAATCGAGCGATCGAGTAGGTCGATTTCAATGTTTGTTTGAAACTGATCGTCCCGAAATTTCGGCAGCTGTGCCGTGCCGAACATGGCGTCATCGCGCACCATCAGCGGCGGCATCACCTCGGCATAGCCATGCTCCTCGGTGTGGGTGTCGAGCATGAACTGCCCGATCGCGCGGGAGAGCCGCGCGATCTGGCGCTCCAGCACGACGAAGCGCGAGCCCGAGAGCTTGGCCGCCGTCTCGAAATCCATCTGGCCGAGCGCCTCGCCGAGCTCGAAATGCTCCTTGGGCGCAACATTCTGGCCGAACAGCCGACCGCCCGCCTTCTCCGGCGCCTCGCCATGCACCGATTTGACGACATTGCCGTGCTCGTCGGCGCCCTCGGGCACCTCGTCCTTGGGCGTGTTGGGGATCGCGGCGAGCGTGTCGTCGAGTTCGGCCTTGGCCGCCTTCTCCTCGGCCTCAAGCTCCGGCTGCAGCTCTTTCAGCGCGGCAACCTCGGCCTTGAGCTGCTCGGCGAGGGCCACATCCTTCGCGCCCATCGCCTTGCCGATCTCCTTCGACAGGGCATTGCGGCGCTCCTGCGAGGCCTGGGCCTTCGCGATCGCCGAGCGGCGCGTGTCGTCGAGCGCCAGCAGCGAGGCCGAGAGCGGCGCGAGCCCCCGCCGCTTCAGCCCGGTGTCGAACGCCGCAGCGTTCTCGCGAATCCATTTGATGTCGTACATCGTCGTCAGGCCACGCCGTCAGAGGTCGGAAAACCAGCCGATGCTCTAGACCGGGACGGGCGCGGAGGGAACCACCTACATTGCGCTCGCGCGGCGACACCCTGCACCGTCATGGTCGGGCTTGTCCCGAGCATCCACGTCTTCGCTGGGCGAGGCCTGAGTTCAAGACGTGGATGCTCGGCACAAGGCCGAGCATGACGCGCAACGCACTCAAGGGATGATCGCTACGCGCTCGGCGCGTCCGCGGCATCGTCAGCCGCCTGCTTGGCGGCGCGCTTCTTCTCGACATAGCCGACCGAGAAGATCGAGAGCTCGTAGAGCAGCAGCATCGGCACGGCGAGCATCAGCTGCGAGATCACGTCGGGCGGGGTCAGGACGGCGGCGACGACGAAGACGAAGACGATCGCGTAGCGGCGCTTTTCCTTCAGGAACACCGTGTCGAGAATGCCGGCCTGGCCGAGCAGGGTCAGGATGACCGGCAGCTGGAAGGAGATGCCGAAGGCGAAGATCAGCGTCATGATCAGCGAGAGATATTCGCTGACCTTGGGCAGGAGCGCGATGCCGGCCTGCCCGTCGGTGGCGGCCTGCTGCATGCCGATCGAGAACTTCATCAGCACCGGCATGGCGAAGAAAAACACCATCGCCGCGCCCGCGACGAAGAAGATCGGCGTCGCCGCCAGATAGGGCGCGAAGGCCTGACGCTCGTTCTTGTAGAGCCCCGGCGCAACGAATTTGTAGATCTGCGTCGCAATCACCGGGAAGGCGAAGAAGCCCGCGCCGAAAGCGGCGATCTTGATCTGGGTGAAGAGATATTCCAGCGGCGCCGTATAGATCAGCTGGACATTCGCGCCCGGCCCCGCCGCCCAGACATAGGGCTGGACCAGGACGTTGTAGATCTGCGTCGCGAAAGCGAAGCAGATGAAGAACATCACCAGAAAGGCGACCAGCGACTTGATCAGCCGCGAGCGCAATTCGATCAGATGGTCGATCAGCGGCGCGCGGGAGGCCTCGATCTCGTCCTCGCCCTCGCGCGGATTGGCGACGCTCATGCCGCGCTCCCTTCACCCGGCTCGGCCGCGGCTGTCTTGCGCTTGCGCGGCGTCTTGACCGGCGCGGGCTCGGAGGGCTCTGCGGCCGGCTCCGGCGACGCAGCCTGGGCCACGGGCGCGACCTCGGCCGGTGCGATCTGGGCAGGTGCGATCTGGGCAGGTGCGATCTCCACCGGCGCCAGCGGCTCGGGCGCCGGGATGGCCGCGAGCTTGGCCTCTGCCTCCTTCAGCGCCGCGTCGTCAAGCCCGGTCGAAGCCGGCATCTCGATCGGCTTGAAGTCGGTGTTCATCGCGTTCGAGACCGTGCCGCCGACATCCTCGACCTGCTTCTTCAGGTCCTGCAGCTCGGCCTCGCGCATGGCGTCATTGAACTGGCCCTGAAACTCGGACGCCATACGCCGAAGCTTGCCGACCGCCTGACCGACGGTCCGCATCGCCTTCGGCAGGTCCTTGGGGCCGATCACGACGAGCGCGACCGCCCCGATCAGCATGAATTCGCTCCAGGCGATGTCGAACATCGACAGTTCGTCCTCTCAGCCTTCCGCGAACGGAAGGCCAGGCCTCAGGCCTTGGTCTCGGCCTTCGCCGGCGCGGAAGGGGTGGCAGCCTGGTCGTTGGCCTTGGCGTCGATGATCTTGGGATCGGCAGGGGTCGCGGCGGTGGGCGCCGGCGGAGGCGTCTCGTCCTCGGCCATGCCCTTCTTGAACGACTTGATGCCCTTGGCCACGTCGCCCATGAGCTCGGAAACCTTGCCACGTCCGAACAGCAGCATCACGATGACGCCGACGACGATCCAGTGCCAGATGCTGACGCCACCCATGGCGGACTCCCTCGATTCGAATGTTGCCGGGGGATTGCGACCCCGGATCAAGCTGTTGCGGCGGAACCTATGTGTCCCCCGCGGGGAACACAAGAACTTCGTCGGTCTGAATGTCGAGGCCGACATCGTCGCCCTCGCCCATCGCGCCCGCCAGCGACGCCCGCACCGAGAGCAGCCGGTCGAAGCCGTCGACCGCGATCAGCAGATGGTCGACCTCGCCGAGGAAGCGCCGCGTCACCACCCGGCCCGGCAGGCAGAAGCCCCTGGGCACGATCCGCACCGCATGCGGGCGGATACAGGCCACGGCCTCGCTGCCCTCCGCCAGGCCCCGCGCCGGGAAGCGGCCAAACGGCGTGTCGACCGCCCCGCGCACCACCGGGCCGGCGACTTCGGTAAAATCACAGAAGAATCGGGCGGCAAAGAGACTGCCCGGCCGGCGATAGAGGTCCTCCCCGGTGCCGATCTGCACGATCGCGCCCGAGCGCATCAGCACGATCCGGTCGGCGATGCGCATCGCATCCTCGGGGTCGTGTGTGACGATGATCGAGGTCGCGCCGGTCTCGTGCAGCAGTGCCGCCGTCTCGTCGCGCACCACGTCGCGCAGGCGCCGGTCGAGATTGGAGAAGGGCTCGTCCATCAGCAGCACGCCCGGCCGCGGCGCCACGGCGCGGGCCAGCGCGACGCGCTGCTGCTCGCCGCCCGAGAGCATGTGCGGATAGGACTCCGCCAGATCGGCCAGCCCGACGCGCGCGATCGCGCGGCGCGCCGTGGCGTCCGCCGCCCCGCCCTCGCCCCGGCGCGCAAGCCCGAAGCGCACATTCTCCAGCACGGTCAGATGCGGGAAGAGCGCATAATCCTGAAAGACGAGGCCGACGCCGCGCCGCTCGGGCTCGACGAAGCTCTCGGGCGAGGAGACGTCGCGCCCCTCCAGCAGCACGCGGCCCGCGCTCGGCCGCTCGACGCCGGCGGCCAGCCGCAGCAAGGTCGTCTTGCCGCAGCCGGACTGGCCGAGCAGCGCCACGATCTCGCCGGGCTCGACCGAGAGCGAGACGTCCCTGAGCGCCGTCACCGCGCCGAAGCGCTGCGTCACGCCGTCGAAGGCGAGCGCCATCGGGATCGCGGCCCCGGCCGTGCCCCGGCGCCCCCAGCTCAGCCAGCGCGATTTCGTCTCGTTGGCGACCAACGGATGCTCCGCCTCGTCTCTTGGAACGCGACGTCGTCCCGGGCGGAGCGAAGCGCAGACCCGGGACCCATGCCGGAACGGTTCAGGAATGGGTCCCGGGTCTCCCTTCGGTCGCCCGGGACGACGCGGCGGATGATGTGACAGCCGCCCTGTGCGGCGCTCAGCCGTTCTCGTCAAGCGGCGTGAACAGGTCGCCGAGCGGGTCCTCGTCGGCGCGCAGCTCCGGAGCGTCGTCGGGAATCGGCACGCTGAGGTCGCGCGTGAGACGTCCCTCGATGAAGCCGGAGCCCTTCAGCTCCTCGAGCCCGGGCAGGTCATCGATCCGGTCGAGCCCGAAATGATCAAGGAAACCGGGCGTCGTGCCGAAGGTCACCGGCCGCCCGGGCGACCGGCGCCGTCCCCGCAGCCTCACCCAGCCGGCCTCGAGCAGGATGTCGAGCGTGCCCTTGGCGGTGGCGACGCCGCGGATCTCCTCGATCTCGGCCCGCGTCACCGGCTGGTGATAGGCGATGATCGCCAGCACCTCGAGCGCCGCCCGCGACAATTTGCGCGGCGGCTCGGCCTCGGCGGCCAGCAGATAGCCGAGATCCGGCGCGGTGCGGAAGGCATAGCCGCCGGCCACGGCGCGCAGATTGACGCCGCGCCCGTCGTAGAAGGCGGTCAGCCGCGCCAGAACCTCCTCGATCGCGACGCCCGCCGGCACCGAGCGCGCCAGCTCCTCGGCCGACAGCGGCTGGGCGGAGGCGAAGAGCAGCGCCTCGACCACGCGCAGCGCCTGCGCGAAGGCTTTGGCCGCGCCGTCGTCGTTCGCCTCGGGAGCCTGCGCGGCGACCTCCGTCACGGGCCGTCCCCGCGCGACAGCGGCAGGACCGGCGGGCGCGCCGAGCGGCGGCGCAGATAGAGCGGCGCAAAGGCGTCGTCCTGGCGCAGGTCGAGCACGCCCTCCTTGACCATCTCCAGCATGGCCGAGAGCGCGGAGGCCCGCACGGTCGCCGCCATCTCGCGGGCGGGCAGCCCCTGCGAGGCCATGTAGCGCGCGAGATAGGGGTCGATCTGCGTCCAGTCGCCGGCCTCGCCGACCAGCCGCTGCAGCGCCTCGCGCGCCTCGACCAGCGACCAGACGACACGCTGGCCGACCGAGATATGGCCCTGCACACGCTTCATCCGCTGCTGGGCATAGGCCGAGAGCAGATCGTAGAGCTCCGCCTCCCAGACCGGCCGGGCGCCGGCGACGACCGCCTCGGGCGCGCCGCGCGCGAACACGTCCTGCCCGAGACGCTCGCGCGAGGCGAGCCGGCGGGCCGCGGCGCGGATCGCCTCGAGCCGGCGCAGGCGCAGCGCCAGCGAGGTCGCCAGATCGGCCGCGCTCGGCTCCTCGCCCTTGGGCGGTTCGGGCAGCAGCAGCCGCGACTTGAGATAGGCCAGCCAGGCCGCCATCACGAGATAATCGGCCGCCAGCTCCAGCCGCAGCGCCCGCGCCTGCTCGACGAAGACGAGATACTGCTCGGCCAAAGCCAGGATCGAGATGCGGTGGAGATCGACCTTCTGCCGGCGGGCGAGATCGAGCAGCAGGTCGAGCGGACCTTCATAGCCGTCGACATCGACCCGCAGCGCCGGCTCGCCGTCGCGCTGTGGTCCGTCCTCCTCGAATGGCAGTTGCGCCGCCATGGCCGGCCGTCCCCCTCCCGCCCCTGCGAAGCACGCGGAGGCGCCGCAGGTTCGACGGTTCAGCCGCCCAAGGCAAGCGCGCTCGCGAGCTGCGCGCGCGCAGCCTCGACATCGAGCGGCTCGGGCGCGTGGCGGATGCGGGCGAGCGCCATCGCGGCGCGGCGGGCGCGGTCGCCGCGCATCTCCGGCACAGCCCCGGCGATGGCGACCATCTCCGCCATGATGCCGTGGCAATGCAGCACGACATCGACCCCGGCCCGGACCGCCGCGCGCGCCTTCTGGGCGAAGCCGCCCGAGAGCGCCTTCATCGAGATGTCGTCGGTCATGATCAGCCCGTCATAGCCGAGCTCGCCGCGCATGATCTCCCGCACGACCGTGCGCGAGACCGTCGCCGGGTTTTTCGCATCGAGCGCGGTGAAGACGACATGCGCCGTCATCGCCAGCGGCATGTCGGCCAAATGCCGGAAGGGCCGGAAATCATGCGCCCGCAGCGCGTCGAGCGAGGCGTCGACGACGGGCAGGTCGTGATGGCTGTCGGCCTTCGCCCGGCCATGACCGGGCATGTGCTTGATCACCGGCAGCACGCCGCCGGCCAGCAGCCCTTCGGCCGCGGCGCGCCCGAGCTGGGCGACGCGATCGGGGTCATGCGCATAAGCGCGGTCGCCGATCACGTCATGGCTGCCGGCCACGGGAACGTCGAGCACAGGCAAGCAGTCGACATCGATGCCCACCGCCTTGAGGTCATGCGCCATCAGCCGGGCCGAGAGGCGCACGATCTCGCGCTGCGCCACGGGGTCGTTGATCGCGAGAAAGGCCTGGGCGGCCGGATATTTCGGCCAGTGCGGCGGCGCCATGCGCTGGACACGCCCCCCCTCCTGGTCGATCAGGATCGGCGCGTGCCAGCCCACCGTCTCGCGCATCTGCGCCGTCAGTGCCGCGACCTGGGCCGGATCCTGCGTGTTGCGCCGGAACAGGATGAAGCCCCAGGGGCGAGCGTCGCGAAAGAACGCCCGTTCGTCCGGGGTCAGGCTCGTGCCGAGGCAGCCGGCGATGAAGGCGCGCGAGGTCATGATCGAGGGGTAGGAAGCGGCGCGGGCGCGGTCAAGCGCAACGCCACTCCCTCCCCCCACTTGCGGTGGGAGGGCTGGGGTGGGGGGCCGGAAAGCCCGAGATCCACCGTGCATCGTTTCGCCGAGCGGCCCTGCCCCCACCCTGACCCTCCCCACCGCAAGCGGGGGGAGGGAATCGCGCAGCGCACAAATGACGAAACGCCTCACCGCATCTGCTGCGACATCTGCGCGTTGAACGCGTCGAAGGGTAGCTCTGCGACGCGGAACCAGAGGTTCTCCGTCTTCCAGTACGGCAGGAAGGAATCATAGAACGTCTTGAACTCGGCGTTCTTGGCGGCCAGTTCGGCATCCATCGCGAAGGCCACCTTGAACGCCGCCGCCATCACCTCCTGCGGGAAGGGCCGCGGCTCGGCTCCGGCACCGGCGAGGCGAATCAGCGCGTCGGTGTTGCCCGAGGGAATCGTGTAAAGGCCCTGCTGGCGCATGAAGGCCCGGCAGAGCTCGAGCCCGCCGCCGGCATAGAGCCAGGCGTTCTGCTGACGGGTGTTGAAACCGAAGGGCAGCGAGGTCTCGAAGGCAAAGGCCGGGTCCTTGCCGATGTAGAAGCTCGACAGGGTATGGCTGCATTCGACCGTGCCGTTCTGCACCGCGTCGAGCGCCTGAAGGCCGGGCACGATCTCGCCGGGCGCGAAGACCTGGATCTGGAAGTTGCCGTCCGTCGCCTCGGCCACGCGCTTGGAAACCCCGGTCGAGAGCCCGAACAGCGTGTCGAGGCTCTTGGGATAGCTCGAGGTCAGACGCCAGCTGATCTTGGGCTGCGACGGGGCGATGACGGGCGCGGCGATGAGCGCGCTGCCGGCCGCGCCGCCCGCGGCGGTCTTGACGAAACGACGGCGATCCCTGGTGTGCTCCGGAAGGCATAGCTGGTTTTGGCGAGGGCCCCAGGCACCGGTGGCGGACGATCACGGTGGCCCTTCGAGGGGACATGGCATGAAAGCCGTGGCGAAACCACGGCGGTCCTGCCGGGGCCGCCCTGCGCCCGACGTGACCCAAAAAAAAACCGGCGGCACCGCGTGCCGCCGGCTCGTTTCCTCAACGCCGCCGCGTCAGCGGCCGCTCAGGGACCCTTGTTTCTGGGCCTCAGTTCTTGGCGATAAAGCACTGTCCGCCGGCAGCCTGAAGCGCCGTGCACATCGAGGTCGCATCGTCGCGGGAATAGGGTCCGACACGCAGGCGGTAGACGGTCTTGCCGCCGGCAAGCTCGGTCTTCCGGATGATCGGGGCCTGGCCGCTGAGCTGCCCCGGATATTTGCGCTGGAGAGCGGCGAAGGTCGCACGCGCCTCGGATTCGCTGCCCGGAGCGGCAAGCTGGACCACGAAATCGCCGGTGCCGCTGCGGACGGCGGCGGTCGCTGGAGCGGCCGGCGCCGGTGCGGCCAGCGGCGCGCTCGCGATCCGCACGGGCGCAGAGGGCGTCGCAGCACGCTCCTGGACCTTGGGCGGTTCGGCGGCCGGCGTGGCCGACGGGCGGGAGGGCGTGGTCGCGGCGGCAGGGGCGACCGTCGGAGAGGCCGGGACGATGCCGGCCGGACGGGCCGGCGGCGCAGAGCCCGTGGCGAGCGGCACGGCGCCGTTGGTGTAGCCGGCCGTATCATTGGCCGACGGGGCGGGCGTGCCGTCCGGGCGGATCGAGACGGTGCGGACGCGGCGCGGCTCGCCGAGGCCCGGAACCGGCGGGACCGGCGTCAGGACCGGCTCGGCGGGGGCGGCCACGGGAACGGCGGCGGCGGGCGCCTGGGCCAGCGCATTGCCGGAGGCCGGCGGCGCGACCGGGGTGGCCGTTGCCGTGCCCGGACCCGGCAAGACGACGCGCGGCGGCAGCGAGCGGGCCGCCTGCTGCACGTCGATCGGTTGCTCCTCGCGGCTGACGACCTTGGTCTGGCCAGATTGCTGGTCGCCGGGCCGCTCATAGATCTGCTTGTTCTGATTGGGAATTTCGGCGCCGCCCGGATTGACCGGCTCGACCTTGGTCGGCCCTGCCGCGGCGGTGATCGTCGGCGGCTGGCCATCGACGGTCGTGGGGGTGCCGCGCATCGACATCACCGTGCCGACGCCGACCACGCCGACGACGATCAGGGCCGCCGCGGCATAGAGCCCCTTGCGCGAACGGCGCGGCTCGAGGTCCGGCAGATCCTCCTCGGCGGGGACACCGCCCTGATAGGCCTGCACATCTTCGGAAGGCGGTGGCGCATAGGCGGCATCGGCGTCGCGCATCTCGTCGAGATCGCGCGCCGTCGGCTCCGCCTCCGCCACCGCGGCCCGGACATAGGCTTGCGGCTCGGCCCTCTCGAAGCCCTGGTCGACATCGTCGAAGCGCGGCTCCGCGCGAACCGGGGCGACCGGCGGCCCGGACCGGACGGGCTCATTGCGGCGCAGCAGCGCCTCGAACTCGTCAAGCGCACCGCGCAACTCGGCCGGCGGCGGCGACTGCGCGGCGACGGCCTGGAAATGACTGACGGCGTCGAGCGGAACATCCCCCGCCGGCGCAGCGGGACGAACGGCCTCGCGGGTCGCGCTCGGAGGCAAAGGCTCGGGGTTAGCCCCCGGCGCCGGCCAGGAGGCAGCCGCCCGCTGCTGACTGGCGGAGGGGCCGCGCTGACCGAAGATGTCCTTCAGGGGATCGCCCTGGTCGACAATGCGCGTCAGTTCCGCCAGCGGATCAGCCGGCTGGCCTGAACGCGGCACCTGGCCGGCACTGCGCAGCTGGCGCTCGAGATCCTCGAGGTCGAGGGCGAAACGGTTTCTAGCTGGCTCACTCATGGCACGATCCATTCCAGCGCAGGCCGCCAGCGCGAAAGGGAACGCCCTCTACGCCGCGCGGTCAACCTGACCTTGTGCGCGCCGAGAGCCCTGCGGCCGTCAACGCATCTCTTCCGGCGCCGCAACTCCGGCGACAGCCAGACCGGAAGCAAGGACGCTGCGCACGGCATGCACAAACGCCAACCTCGCCACAGTCGACTCTCGATCAGTTTGATTAACGAACCGTAATTGCGGCGAGTCTTTGCCCTTGTTCCATAAGGAATGGAACGCGCTGGCCAAATCATGCACGAAGAAGGCCACGCGATGTGGCTCATGCGCCGTCGCGGCGCCTTCGATGATTCGCGGATAGGCCGCGATCAACTTGACGATACCCACCTCGGCCTCGTCGGTGAGGCGCGCGAGATCGGCCTGCGCGAGGGCGGCCGGCGACACATCGAGGCCGGGGTACGCCTCGCGCGCCTGCCGGAAAATCGAGGCGCAGCGCGCATGGGCATACTGGACGTAGAAGACCGGATTGTCCTTCGACTGCTCGACCACCTTGGCGAGGTCGAAGTCGAGCGTCGCGTCATTCTTGCGGAAGATCATCATGAAGCGCACCGCGTCGCGGCCGACCTCGTCGATGACCTCGCGCAGCGTGACGAAGTCACCGGACCGCTTCGACATCTTCACAGGCTCGCCATGGCGCAGCAGCTTGACGAGCTGGCAGAGCTTGACGTCGAGCGCGCCCTGCCCCGCCGTCACGGCCTTCACCGCCGCCTGCATGCGCTTGACATAGCCACCATGGTCGGCCCCCCAGACGTCGATCATCTGCGGAAAGCCGCGGGTGAACTTCGAGCGGTGATAGGCGATGTCGTTGGCGAAATAGGTATAGCTGCCATCCGACTTCAGCAGCGGCCGGTCGACGTCGTCGCCGAATTGGGTGGCGCGGAACAGCGCCTGCTCCCGGTCCTCCCAATCCTCGTCCTTCTGGCCCTTGGGCGGTGGCAGCCGGCCCTGATAGATCAGGTCTCGGGCGCGCAGATCCGCGATCGTCTCGGCGACGGCGTCGACGCCACCGCTGTCCTGCAGCGAGCGCTCGGAGAAGAAGACCTGGTGGACGACGCCGAGCGCGGCGAGATCGTCCCGGATCATCGCCATCATGCCATCGATGGCGGCGGCCCGCACCAACGGCAGCCATTCAGACTCCGGCTTCGCCAGAAGCGCTTCGCCATAGGCCTTCGCCAGATTTGTTCCGACCGAGACGAGATAGTCGCCGGGATAGAGTCCCTCGGGGATCGTGATCGTCTCGCCGAGCGCCTCGCGATAGCGCAGGAAGGCGGAGCGAGCGAGCACGTCGACCTGCGCCCCGGCATCGTTGATGTAGTATTCGCGCGTCACGTCATGGCCGGCGAAGGCGAGGATATTGGCCAGCGCATCGCCGAACACCGCGCCGCGGCCATGGCCGACATGCATCGGGCCGGTCGGATTGGCCGAGACATATTCGACATTGACCCGAGGATCGGGCTTCGGCGCGCCGCGCCCGTAATCCAGCCCGCGCTCGACCGCATCCTTCAGGATCGCGGTGAACACAGAGGTCTGCAGCGTCAGATTGATGAAGCCCGGCCCCGCGATCTCCGCCTTGACGATCTCGGCGTCCTTGCCGAGTTCCTCGACCAGCAACGCCGCCAGCGCGCGCGGGTTGGTGCCGGCCTCCTTGGCGAGCACCATCGCGGCGTTGGTGGCGAGATCGCCATGGGCGGGATCCTTCGTCGGCTCGACCACGACGCGACCGAGATCGAGCCCGGCGGGCAGCGCCCCGCGTTCGGCGAGCGCCGCGAGCGCGGCGGCGACACGGGCGGAATAGGTCTCGAACAGGTTCATTGCGGCCAGGATCTGCTGAAAGGGAGCGCCCGGCCCTATCGCAGCGTGGGGGTTGCGTCAAACAGGCGCCGATGCTCGTCGAGCGCGTACCAGTCGGTCATGCCGGCGATATAGTCGGCCACCCGCCGCGCCAGGCGGTGTGCGTCGAGGCCGTCGCAGCCCGCGGCCCAGTCCGCCGGCATCAGGCCGGGATCGGCCCGGAAGCGCGCGAACAGGTCGCGCACCACCTGCGCCGCCTCGCGGCGGATCGGCGCGATCCGGGCGTGGCGGTACATGTTGGGATAGAGGAAGGCCTTGATTTGCGCGTCGGCCCGCGTGATCGCATCCGGAAAGGCGATGACCGGCCGCCCCGCGCGGCGCACCGCATCGGCGTCGGCGGGGGCCAGCGCCGCCAGCCTCCCTTGCGACTCCGTGATCACGCCCTCGACAAAGCGCGTGATCACCCGCCGCACCAGTTCGTTGGTCGCGCGCGCGGTCTCGAGCCCCGGATGCAGGGCCTCGATCTCGTCGAGCAGACCGGCCAGGAAGGGCACCGCGCGCAATTCGCCATGGCCGAACAGCCCGGCCCGCAGGCCATCGTCGATGTCATGGGCGTTGTAGGCGATGTCGTCGGCGAGCGCTGCCGCCTGGGCTTCAGCCGAGGCGTAGGTGTCGAGCCAGAGGTCCTGCTTCGCCTGATATTCGACGATCGCAGCGGGGATGCCACACGGCGCATAGCGCTCGGTGGGCGAGCCATCGCCCGTGAGCAAGGGGCCATTGTGCTTGACCAGTCCCTCTAGCGTTTCCCAGGTCAGGTTCAGCCCGTCGAACCCGGCATAGCGCCGCTCCAGCCGCGTCACGATCCGCAGCGTCTGGGCGTTGTGGTCGAAGCCGCCGGCATCGGCCATGCAGTCGGCCAGTGCATCCTCGCCGGTATGGCCGAAGGGCGTGTGGCCGAGGTCGTGGGCCAGCGCCAGCGCCTCGGCGAGGTCCTCGTCGAGCCCGAGCGCCCGCGCCAGGGCGCGCGCGATCTGCGCCACCTCGATCGTATGGGTCAGCCTTGTGCGGAAATGATCGCCCTCATGCGAGACGAAGACCTGCGTCTTGTGCTTCAACCGCCGAAAGGCGGTCGAGTGGATGATGCGGTCGCGGTCGCGCTGGAACGGGTTGCGCGTCGGCGAGGCCGGCTCCGCGATCAGCCGGCCCCGGCTCGTCGCCGCCCGACAGGCGTAAGGGGCACGCCAGCGATCACCGGGTTCGCGCCCGGGAGGCTCGCCGAAAGCAGGGGTCTGTGGATGCGGCATGGCGTGTCCGTCGCCGCCCCCGGCTTGTAGAGGGGCTGGCGCGCAATTACCTTTGCGGGCAACCAAGGTGCAAGGAGCTTCTGCTCCGGGAGATCGCCATGACCACCTCGCTCGAGCCCCCCTCTCTCGAGGCCCCCCTGAGCCGCGTCGCCGTGACCCAGAAGGCGGCCAGCCGCATCCTCGCGGTGATGGCGACGGAGCCACCGGGTTCGATGCTGCGCGTCAGCGTCGCCGGCGGCGGCTGCTCGGGCTTCCAGTATGTCTTCGATGTCGATCGCGAGAAGGCCCCGGGCGACATGGTCATCGAGCGCGATGGCGCCACCGTCCTGATCGACGAGACCTCGCTCGACCTGCTGGCCGGCAGCACGATCGATTTCGTCGACGACCTGATCGGACAGTCCTTCAAGATCACCAACCCGAACGCGACGAGTTCCTGCGGCTGCGGGACGTCGTTCGCGCTGTAGGACAGGCGTCTACCGTCATTGCGAGCGCAGCGAAGCAATCCAGGAGCCGTCGAACGGACCCTTCTGGATTGCTTCGCTGCGCTCGCAATGACGACGAGTAAACCGCGACGGACGTCAGCTCAGTGCGAACTCGGCACCCCGCCCTGCTCCAGCCGGATTTCGGCGGCCATCAGGCCCTTCGGCCCGGGTCCATAGCGCACCAGCACGACCTGCCCGGGAATCAGCTCGACGAGGCCATAGCGGCGCATCGTCTCCATATGCACGAAGACATCGGGCGCGTTCTCGCCGGCCGAGACGAAGCCGAAGCCGCGCAGCCGGTTGAACCATTTCACCGTCATCCGCTCGAGCCCGCTGGTCGGCGTGACCTGGACGTTGGTGCGCGCCAGCGGCATCTCGGCAGGATGGCGCGACGCGGTGGTGTCGATCGACAGGACGCGGATGGCCTGGCGCCCGCGCGGCTTCTCCACCGCTTCGAGCACGATGTGAGCGCCTTCGGCGATCGCATTGAAACCATCGCGCTTCAAGATGGTGACATGGACGAGGACATCGGCCCCGCCATCCTCGGGCACGACAAAGCCGTAACCCTTGCTCACGTCGAACCACTTCACATAGCCGCTGATTTCGACACCGACATCCGCGGCGAGGCCCTCGGGCCCGTCGAGCCGCATCACGCGATTGAGCGACTGGATCGGTCCCACCGGCCGCCGCCCGCCCTCACCGAACTCGTCGGACATTGACTACCCACCCCCGCGCGAAATGGCTTGATTCGCTCCGTCACGATACCATTCCCGGGGAGTCGCGATACAGCCGGCTTCGCGTCATCCACATCCGCGATCGGCGAAAACACCGTGCGAGGCGGGGCCGTCCCATGCGATAGAGGGCTCCCGAGTCGACCCCGCAGCGACGAGGACCGCCATGCCCGATTTCGCCACCCTCGCACTCTTCACCGCCGCCTGCGCGGTGCTGACGGCCACGCCCGGCCCCGACATGCTGCTGATCGCCTCGCGCAGCCTCGGTCAGGGCCGCGCCGCCGGCTTCCTGACCTATGCCGGCATCGCCACGGGCAGCTATCTCCAGGCCTTTGCGGCAGCCTTTGGCCTGTCGCAGCTCTTCCTGCTGGTGCCGGCGGCCTATGACGCGCTGCGCTTCCTCGGCGCGGCCTATCTCGCCTGGCTGGCCTGGACGACGCTGCGCGCGCCCGCCGCCCTGTTCGCGCCGCGCGCCGACCAGCCCCCGCTCAGGCTGAAATCGATCTTCCTGCAGGGGATGCTGACCAACCTGCTCAACCCCAAGATGGCGCTGTTCATGCTGGCGCTGCTGCCGCAGTTCCTGAAGCCCGAGGCCGGGTCGATCGCCCTGCAGGTGATCGTGCTGGCGACGATCCTCAATCTGGTGGGGCTGATCGTCAACGGACTGGTCATCCTGACGGCGGGAAGGCTCGGCCGGGCGCTCGCCGCCCGCCCGCATCTGGCGGCCTGGCCGCAGCGGCTGATGGGCGCGGTCTTCGGGGCGCTGGCGCTGCGGCTGGCGCTGGCCTCGCGCCAGTGAGGCTCAGGCCGCAGCGGCCGCCACGCCGAGCAGCAGCGCCACCGCCGCCGACAGGCCGAGCCGAAGCCGGCCATACCATTCCGGCGCGACCTCGCGACAGTACAGGCCGTAATCCATCAGCCCGAGCAGGATGAAGGCCGCGCAGAGGGTCCAAAGCGCGGCGCCCGGCGCCAGCAGCGCCGCCGCCCAGCCGATCAGCGCCGGCACCACCGCGATGATGAAATCCCGCCGCTGCGTCGCCTCGTTCTCATAGCCGATCGCGAGGCCCCAGCGCACGCCGCCGAGGAAGGAGAGGATCGCGACGCCGTAGACCATCAGCGCCTGGACCAGGCGCTCACCGCCGCCGAGCAGCGGCAGCGTCAGCCCGGCCAGAATCCCGACGCTGCAGGCCAGGAACGGGATGACCCCGGCGACGCCGAGCGCGAGAGCGGCAGGCGGAATGGTTTTCTCGCTGGACATGGATCGCCTTGCGACTGCGGACAGGAACTCCCCGCTCGCATAGCTGTTTTTGCCGCCGCCTCAAGCCCCGCTGCAGGCACGCGACTGAAAGGTCGCAGGGGCGTCAGCCCGCCAACCGCCCCAGCGCCGACCCGATCTCCGCCCGCACCACCAGATCGGCGATGGCGTCGAGCTCCGTCGGCTCGCGGTTGACGATGACCAGCGTCGCCTCCCGGCGCTTGGCGATGACCGGCAGCGTCGCCGCCGGATAGACCACCAGCGAGGACCCAACGACCAGGAAAAGCTCAGCCTCCAGAGCCAGTTGCTGGGCCCGGATCATCTTGTCCTGCGGCATCGCCTGGCCGAAGGAGATCGTCGCGGATTTCACCGGCCCGCCGCAGGCGGCACAGTCCGGCGGCTCCCCCGTCGCCTCGAAGGCGGGGCGGATCTCGGCCAGTTCGTGCCGACGGCCGCAGGCGAGGCAGCTCGCATAGGTGCCGTTGCCATGCAACTCGATCACCCGGTCGTCGGGCACGCCCGAGGCCTGGTGCAGCCCGTCGATGTTCTGGGTAATGATCGCGGGCGCGCGGCCCTGCCCGACCAGCCGCGCCAGCGCGCGATGCCCGGCATTGGGCGCGGCGCCGGCATAGTGGTCGTCCATCGCGAATTTGCGCCGCCAGGCCTCGGCTCGGGCGTCGCGGCTCTTGACGAAGGCCTCGAACGGGATCGGCTTGTTGACCATCCAGGGCGAGCCGGCCGTCCGGAAATCCGGGACGCCCGATTCGGTCGAGATGCCCGCCCCCGTGAAGGCGACGATGCTGCCGGCGGCGTCCAGCATCGCATGCAGCGTCTCAATGGCGTCCTGCGTCCCGTCCGGCATGCGTGCTCCGCTCTCGTCCTTCACGCCTGATGATATGGGTTTCAATATGCGGCGGCCAAGCGCGCAAGCGCTCTCCCTCCCGCCGCTTGCGGTGGGAAGGGAGTAGGCAGCGGCAGCTCGCGCGAACATGCTGGTCAATGCCGCGACGATTGACGCAGGCACCGCCGCGTCCCAAAGCTGCCGGCCATGGCCGACATGACGCTCCCTGCCCTGAACCCCGACCTCCTCGACACCGCCACGCCGCCGATCCCGCAGGCGCAGGGCTGGGCGCGCGCCTATGACGGGCGCAGCGGCCCGCTGGTCGACCTCTCGCAGGCGGTGCCGGGATCGCCGCCGCCGGCCGCACTGCTGGAGCGGCTGGCGCAGGCCGCCGCCTCGCCCGACGCCACGCGCTACGGCCCGATCACCGGCGACATGCCCCTGCGCGAGGCCTATGCGGCCGAGCTCGCCCGGGTCTATGGCGCCCCCTTCAAGCCCGGCGAGGTCGCCATCACCTCGGGCTGCAACCAGGCCTTCGTCATGACGATGATGGCGGTGGCGCGGGCCGGCCAGAACGTGCTGCTGCCGACGCCCTGGTATTTCAACCACGAGATGACGCTGCGCATGCTCGGCATCGCGGCGCGCCCGCTGCCCTGCGACCCGGCCGGCGGCTTCGTGCCCGATGTCGTGACGGCCGAGGCGCTGATCGACGCCGGCACGCGCGCCATCGTGCTGGTGACGCCGAACAATCCGACAGGCGCGATCTATCCGCCCGCCACCATCGCCGCCTTCGCGGAGCTGTGCGCGCGGCGCGGTCTCTGGCTGGTGCTCGACGAGACCTATCGCGATTTCCTGCCTGCCGGCGCTGCCACGCCGCATGAGGTCTTCGCGACAACGCCCTGGCAGGACTCCGTCATCGGCCTCTACAGCTTCTCCAAGGCCTATGCCGTGCCGGGCTGGCGCCTGGGCGCGATCACGGCCGGCGAAGCCGTGATGGCGGAGATCGCCAAGGTGCTCGACTGCGTCCAGATCAGCCCGGTGCGCGCCGGCCAGGCGGCGGTGACCTGGGGCATCGACGGCATCCGCGACTGGCGCGAGGCCAACCGCGCCCAGATCAACGCCCGCGCCGCGCTCTTCCGCGAGGCGATGGCCCCGCTCAACGACTGGCGCGTGCTCGCGGCGGGCGCCTATTTCGCCTATGTCGCGCACCCCTTCCCGAACGTTCCGGCGGCCGAGGTGGTGCGTGCCCTGGTGCAGGAGCGCGGCGTGCTCGCCCTGCCCGGCCCCTATTTCGGCCCGGGCCAGGAGCAGCACTTACGCATCGCCATCGCCAATGTCGCCGCCGACCGCATCGGCGCGCTGAGCGAGCGGCTGCGCGGGTTTACGCTCTAGCCCCCGTCATTGCGAGGAGCGCAGCGACGAAGCAATCCAGGGAGACGTCGAGCGCGCGGCTCTGGATGGCTTCGCTTCGCTCGCAACGACGGGGGAGCGAGCTCTCCCATGCTTCACCGCAGCAGCGCCGCATCGCGACCGCGATAGGCGACGGCCAGCAGCGAGCCCAGCACCACCAGGATCACCGCGACGGGAATGCCCTGCGGGTTGATGACGAGGTGGAAGAGCACGATCACCGCCATCACCGGCGCGATCAGCGCGAGCCCGAGCGCCGGCGCGACATCACTGAGCAGGCTGAGCGCGCCGACGAGGTCGACCGTCTTCAGCAGCGGCCAGAGGAAGCCCGAGGCCTGCAGCGCCTCCTCGAAGACGAGCCCGCGCACGCTGGTCGGCGGATGGATCAGACGCGTGCCGGTGGCCAGCCACCAGAAGCCGTCGATGGCGGAGACGGGGAAGAGCAGCCCCAGCAGCACGCGCGGGATGGTGACGATGCCTTGGCGGATCATGAGGTCGATCTTCCCTCAGGCGATGGGAAGGAACGGACGACCGGACGGGATGTGCCCCCTGCCGGCATGCCGGCCCGACGGCGCCTCACATCGTCGCGCCGATCTGCCAGGGCACGAACTCGGCGTCGCCATAGCCCATCTCCTCGGATTTGGACTTCTCGCCCGAGGCGACCTTCAGCAGGTAGTCGAAGATCTCCTGGCCCTTCTCCTCCAGCGTCACGCCATCGAGGACATCGCCGCAATTGATGTCCATGTCGTCGGTCTGCTTGAGATACATCGGCGTGTTGGTGGCGAGCTTGATCGAGGGCGTCGGCTTGCAGCCATAGGCCGAGCCGCGCCCGGTGGTGAAGGCGAGGATGTTGGCCCCGCCCGCCACCTGACCCGTCGCCGAGACGGGGTCGTAGCCCGGCGTGTCCATATAGACGAAGCCCTTGGAGCGCACCGGCTCGGCATAGTGGTAGACGGCGGCCAGTGTCTTGGTGCCGCCCTTGGCGGCGGCGCCCAGCGACTTCTCGAGGATGGTGGTCAGCCCGCCCGCCTTGTTGCCGGGCGAGGGATTGTTGTTCATGTCCATGCGGGCGCGCGCCGTGTAGTCCTCCCACCACTTGATGATGCCGACGAGCTTCTCGCCGGTCTCGCGGTTGGCGGCGCGGCGGGTGAGCAGATGCTCGGCGCCGTAGATCTCCGGCGTCTCCGAGAGGATGGCCGTGCCGCCATGCTCGACCAGGATGTCGACGGCCTTGCCGAGCGCCGGGTTGGCGGTGATGCCGGAATAGCCGTCCGAGCCGCCGCATTGCAGCGCCAGCATCAGTTCCGAGGCCGGCACGGTCTCGCGCACGGCGCGGTTGGCGATCGGTAGCATCACCTTGAGCGCATCAATGCCGGCCGCGACCGCCTTCTTGGTTCCGCCGGTCTCCTGGATCGTCAGCGTGCGGAAGACGTCGCTCTCCTCGACGCCATAGGCCTCCTTCATCCGCTTGATCTGGAAGCCCTCGCAGCCGAGCCCGACGACCAGGACCGCGGCCATGTTGGGGTTGCAGGCATAGCCCCAGGTGGTGCGCTTGAGCACCTCGAAGCTCTCGCCATTGTAGTCGATGCCGCAGCCGGTGCCGTGGGTCAGCGCGATGACGCCATCGACATTCGGATAATCGGCGAGCAGCCCGGAGCGCTTGACCTCCTCCGCCATGAAGCGCGCGGCCGAGGCCGAGCAGTTCACCGAGGTCAGGATGCCCACATAATTGCGCGTGCCGGCCTTGCCATTGGCGCGGCGGAAGCCCTCGAAGGTCGCTTGGCTCTCGATCGGCAGCACGAATTCGGGCTTGGCCTCGGCACAGAAATCATAATCCCGCTCAAAGGCGTGGAAGCCGGTGTTGTGCTCGTGAACCCATTCGCCGGGCGGTATGTCGACGGTGGCGAAGCCGATGATCTGGCCGAACTTGCGGATCGGCTCGCCGGTCGCGATCGGGCTGAGCGCCAGCTTGTGGCCGCGCGGAATGCGCTTTTGCGCCGTCACGCCCGCGGCGGTCACGCCGACATCGATCGGGTCCACGGCGACCGCGACATTGTCGCTGGCGTTCAGCCTGAGGGTACGCGGCGGACTGGCTTTGTCGAGCATCGGAGGAACCACTGGCTTGCAGGCCGCGGCGCGCGCGGCGACGGGCAAGACATGCGCTTCCTCGCGACAGTTTTCAATCGGTTCAAAACCACCATCGCCACGGCGCGACCCGCCGCGGCGAATGTACGGCTCGGCTCGGCATCACAGAGACCGGGCTAGGCACCGCTGAGCTTGGCAAAGTCGGTCACACTGTCGAGCCCCTCGAAATGCGCGTCGCAGGTCAAGAGATCGGCGCCGCGATCCAAGGCCGTTGCTTAGACGATCGCATCGGCGGTCGACAGCCGGTGTCGTGCGCAGAGTTCTGCCGCCAGCAAGGCCAGCCGGGTATCGAGCGCGACGACGACGCACATCTGGCTGAAGGCGATGACTTGATCAGCCTTGTCTTCACCGACCTCGCGGGCGAGCCATTTGCCGAGTTCGAGTTGAACGAGGGTCGGGACCAGCCAATCCTCGCGCGGCGGCAGCCAGGATTCCAGGGTTTGGCCCGTCGGCGATGCGATCAGCCACTCGATCCAGGCCGACGTGTCGACCAGCCGCATCAGGCCCGATCGCTGCGATCACGAAAATCAGCCGGGTTGGCCCCTTTGGCCAGCCCCTTCAAATCTCCCGGCGACGGCACGGGGACCAGCAGGACGCCCGTGCCCTTCGGCACAAAGGCGAACTCCTGGCCCGCTTTCCAACGGCGCGCCTGTCGAACAGCCTTCGGGATCGAGATTTGGAACGTCGCGGAAAGGGTTGCGGTGTCGGACATGATCGCATTCCCTCATCGATCGATGGGAAGCCAGAGGTAACAGGAAACCCCGTTCGCCGAAAGCATGATGCGGGGCGCGCAGACACCCGCCGGCTTGCTCTGCGCCCAAAAACGAAAAACCCGGCCTCGCGGCCGGGCTTTGAATCAGCGGTGAGGCCTGGCGCCGCGAGCGGGCGGCGCCGGGTCTGCTCACTTGGCGGCCGGAACGGCCTTGGCGACGATGCCCTCGAACGGCTTGTAGGCGTCCTTGGCGATCGAAGCGTAGAGCTCGCCCATCTTGGTCATCTGGGCGACGGCGCCCTCGAAGGCGGTCTTGACGTAGTCGGTCTGGATCTCGATGGCCTTGTCCAGGGTCTTGACGCCGGCCAGCTTCTCGAGCGTGGCGGTGCCGGTCTCGAAGGACTTCTTGGCGTAGTCGGTGGCCTCGACGGCGAGCGTCTGTACGCCCTTCGAGGTGGCGCCGAAAGCCTTCAGGGCGGCGTCGACGTTCTCTTTGGAAGCCTTCTGGATGGTTTCGAACTGCTGGATCATGTTTCTTCCCTCGGCACGCATGCCGCCTCTTGCTGACGAGCCTTCAAGGCCCGGGTCTGTCGCCCCTGGGTCAGATGAAAAAGCGTTCACCACCGGGACCGCCCCCATATTGTGCACCGCAACATGAATGTCAAGGTCGTGCTGCACCGCACGGACCGCATCACGACGCCGCTCGCCGTTGTGGCGAAATAGCCGGCATTTTAACGGACCCGTAACCGCACGCTCCTAACCTCAACGACTGTATCCCATGTGCCACGTCGCGTGACGCCGGCTGTGGGGAACGAGCGTTCCGGTTGAGGCGGGTTGCATGGCTTTCAGTTGCGTTGGGTCCCGACGCGTGCGTTCGCGTGCGCTGGTGGCAATGATCGGCATCGTCGCGATCGCGGTCGCGGCCGTCGCCTCTCCCGCCGAGGCGGCGCGCAAGAAGAAGCGCCCTGCCGGCGGCGGCTATGCGCCACCCTATGCGGCGATGGTCGTCGATGCGCGCACCGGCCGCACGCTGCACGCGGTCAACGAGGATGCGCCCCGCATCCCCGCCTCGATCACCAAGGTCATGACGCTCTATGTGCTGTTCGAGCAGATGGAGCGCGGCCGCTTCAACATGAATTCGGAGCTGACGGTTTCGGCCCATGCCGCCCGTCAGGAGCCCTCCAAGATCGGCTTCGCCCCCGGCGAAACGATTTCGGTGCGCGACGCGATCCTCGCCCTGATCACCAAATCGGCCAACGACGTGGCGATGGCGGTGGCCGAGAATGTCGGCGGCTCCGAGGATGAGTTCGCCCGCATCATGACGGCCCGCGCCCGCTCGCTCGGCATGGCCCGGACAACCTTCTACAACCCGCACGGCCTGCCCCACAGCCCGCCGAACATGACCACGGCGCGCGACCTCACCCTTCTCGCCCGCGCCATCCAGGAGCGCTTCCCGCGCTACTACCCGATGTTCTCGACGCGGGTGTTCAACTATGCCGGCGGCGCCTACCGCAACCACAACAAGCTGCTCGGCCGCATCGAGGGCGTCGACGGCATCAAGACCGGCTATACCCGCCTCTCCGGCTTCAACCTGATGACCTCGGCCAAGGCCGACGGCCGCCACGTCGTCTCGGTCGTCCTCGGCGGGCGCTCCGGCGCCTCGCGCGACAAGATCATGGCCGACCTCGTCGTCGCCACCCTGCCCAGGGCCGCGACCAGCGGTCGCGCCTCGACCATGGTCGCAGAAGCGCCCGAGCCCGAGCCCCGTCCGCAGGAACGCGCCCAGGAGCGCGCGCCTGAACGCCTGCGTCCTGCAGCGCCGGTCGTTGCCGCGGCCCTCGAAGCCGCACCGATGCCGGTGCCGCGTCCCCGCATCGAGGCGGAAGCCCCGGCTCCGCTGCCTGCCGCCGCGCGCGCCTATGCCCCCGTCCCGACCACGACTCCGGTCGCGCCGCCACGCGCGCTGACCGCAGGCGTCCGTCAGCCCTTACAGATTTCGGGGATGCGCCCGGTCACCGCCACCACGACGCCGCCGGCGATGCGCTGGTCGATCGGCGCCCCTGCCGCCGATGGCAAGGTCCTGCGCCCGCCGGCCAATGTCGACGTCACCTCCTCGATCGCCAAGGTCGCCGAGCCGGCCGAAGCCCCGGCCGCGCCGGTCACGGTCGCCGCAGCGCCGGCCGAGAAAGCTCAAGAGGCTGGCGTCACCGCCGTCGCCAAGGCCGTTGAGACGGCGCCGGAGCCGGCGCGGGCGAGCGAGAACCGCACCGCGGTCGCCACCACCGGCAAATGGATCATCCAGCTCGGCGCGACCGATGACGAGGCCAAGGCCAAGGACATCCTGGCCCGCGCCCGCGCCAAGGCGGCCGGCCCGCTCGCCGAGGTCACGGCCGTGACGGAGAAGGTCGAGAAGGGCGGCTCGACGCTCTTCCGGGCCCGCTTCGCCGGCTTCGACGATTCCAAGGACGCCCAGAACGCTTGCGCCCGGCTGAAGCGCGACGGCTTCGCCTGCTTCGCCACCCGCGGCTGACGGACAAGGACAAGGAAAAGGATCGCTGGCATGTCGTACCCGACTTCCTCCCTCGTCCCGGCGGGCGGCTCACTTCAGAAGGACGTCCTTGGCCTGGTTGACGCGGGCGGCAAGACCGCTGGTGCCCCCGGCATCCGGGTGGATGCGCTTCATCAGGGCTCGATGAGCCTGGCGAATCGCCTCCTCGCCCGCCCCCGGCTGAAGCCCCAGGATCTCGTAGGCCTCCTGATCCGACATCGAGCCCGTGCCCGGCGGGCGGCTCTGCCCCGTGTCGCGGTGACGATCAGCGTCTTCACGCCAGCCGGGCGACCGGCGGTCGAGATAAGCCTCTAGCAGCCGGGCGCCCTCGGGATCCTGCGCGAGGCATTCGCGCATCAGCTCGGCAATCTCCGCCAGCGTCAGGTCCTCGAGGCTGCGGCCGGCGAAGCGACCGGCGCTGACCGTCCCGGTCATGCCGCCGCTGTCATGGTCGAGTTCCATCGCCAGCAGCTGCGAGGCGACGCGCGAGCGCGCTCCGGGCGTCTCGGTGGAGGACGCCCCCCAGGGAAAGCGGATGCCGCCGGGCCCGGTCGCGCTCCAGCCGAGCAGCCAGGCGCCGATGCCGCCGACGAAGATCGCCATGTCGGGGCGGCCGCGCATCATCAGCAGGGCGGCGACGCCCAGCGACAGCACCCCGCCTCCGCCCTTGAGCGCCTTGGCGAGCACCTTCGGATTGGTGCTCGCGAACAGCTTCGACAGCCACCAGATCAGCAGAACGGCGGCGATCCCGTAAAGCAGCGTCACCGCCGACCTCCGTCCATCGATCCCAGCAGCCCGCGCACGGCCGGGCTGCCGGCGGCGAGCTTCAGCATCGCCTCGCGCCCGCCCGCCGCATAGGCGGCGGCGGCGCGCAGCAGATCGAGCAGCGAATCCGGCGCGGCCGCGTCGAAGCGGGCATGGGCGCCACCGGTCAGCCGCGCCATGGTGGCGAAGGCCGCGCTCGCGGCGGGATCGTGCCCCTCCTGGAACAGGAAGCCGCGGATGCCGCGCAGGCCGAGCTCGCCCGCCAGACCGGCGAGCGCATCGACCTCCTCCTCCATTGCATCGCCGACGAAGACGAAGGCGCGGATCGGGACGCTGCGCGCCTCGTCGCGGACATGCTTGAGGACGCGGGCGATCTGTGTCTGGCCGCCCTGGCAGGCAATGCCCGACATCAACCCGTTCAGCCGGCGCGGCTCGCCGACCCAGCCCGAGGCGCGGCATTCCGCCAGCCCGCGGAAATAGACGAGCTGCACGGCGAGCCCGCCGCTCGTCGCCGCGACCTCGAACATCCGCGCCTGCAGCGAGCAGGCGAGGTCCCAAGTCGGCTGGCGGCTCATCGTGGCGTCGAGCGCGAAGACAAGGCGCCCCGCCTGCCCCGTCGCCAGCGGCGCGAGCTGCTTGGCCGCCCCGAGGAAGCGGTCGATCTCGCCGGGCGCCGAATGGCCCGCCGCCACGCCCGTGCCGGCCCGCTTGTCCAATGCCTTGTCGCTCTTGTCCGTCATGGCCTTGATATTGGCGGTTTGCCGGACATTTGCTACCCGTCCCCCGACGCGACATGACCGACTGCACAGCCCATTGACGAAAGAAGCGCCATGACCGGGATCGCGATCTTCGAGACCGTCGCCGCGATGCGGCAGGCCGTCGCCGGCTGGCATGCCGCGGGCGAGACGGTCGGCCTCGTGCCGACGATGGGCGCGCTCCATGACGGCCATATCGCGCTCGTCAAGGAAGCGCAGCGGCGCGCACAGCGCGTCATCGTCACGATCTTCGTCAATCCGACGCAATTCGCACCGCATGAGGACTTCAAGAAGTATCCGCGCACCTTCGACGACGACTGCGCCAAGCTGGTCGCCGCCGGCGCCGATGCGGTGTTCTTCCCGCCCGTCGAGGAGATGTACCCGGCCGGCTTCGCCACACGCGTGCTGCTGCTGGGGCCGGCCGCGGTCGGACTCGACGACCGCTTCCGGCCGACCCATTTCGAAGGCGTCGCGACAATCTGCTGCAAGCTCTTCACCCAGTCGCGCGCCGATCTCGCGATCTTCGGCGAGAAGGACTACCAGCAGCTCAAGGTCGTGACCCGCATGGCCGCCGATCTCGACCTCGGTATCGAGATCGTGCCGCTGCCGACCTTCCGCGAGGCCGACGGCCTCGCCATGTCCTCGCGCAACCGCTACCTCTCGCCGCAGGATCGCGCGCTGGCGCCGCTGCTGCATACGGTGATGCAGGCGCTTGCGGTCCGCATCCGCAACCGCGAGGACCTCTTCCGCGCCATCGGCGAGGCTCAGGGCGAGATCATCTCGGCCGGCTTCGAGCTCGACTATCTCGAGGCCCGCCATGCCGATACGCTGGCGCCGGTGACCTCGCTCGCCGACGGCCCGATCCGCCTGCTCGTCGCGGCGCGGCTCGGCGCGACGCGGCTGATCGACAACATCGCGGTGTGAAGCGGGCGAGGACGCAGGCTCGAGCCGCCAGGCGCTGTTTCCCGCCGATCCTCTTCCCGGGCGGCAGCATGGCCGTTATCCCTGGCGGAGGCTCGTCTGGACGCGGCCTCGCCCTCGACGGGCTCGGCACGGAGGTGGTGATGCGGATCTGGTTGATGGCCCTGGGCTTTTTGCTGGCGGTGGTCACCCCGGCAAGGGCCGAGCAATCCCTGATCGTGCTCGACGCCTCGGGCTCGATGTGGGGCCGGATCGACGGCAAGCCCAAGCTCGAGATCGCCCGCGAGGCGCTGAGAACCGTTCTGGGCGGAATGGCGGCGGAGAAAGAGATCGGCCTGCTCGCCTATGGTCATCGCGAAAAGGGCAATTGCTCCGACATCGAGCTGGTGGTGCCGCCGGGCCGGAACAAGGCAGGAGCCATCAATGAGACGGCTGCCAAACTGCGCTTCCTCGGCAAGACGCCGCTGACCGAAGCCGTCCGGCAGGCCGCCGTCGCACTGCGCTATACGGAGGAAAAGGCGACCGTCATCCTGATCACCGACGGCATCGAGACCTGTCAGGCCGACCCCTGCGCGTTGGGGGCCGAGCTCGCCAAGGCCGGCGTCGGCTTTACGGCGCATGTCGTCGGCTTCGACCTGTCGCGCGAGGACGGCCGCAAGGTCGCCTGCCTCGCCGAGCGCACCGGGGGGCGCTACATCGCCGCCGCCAATGCCGCACAGTTGCAGGATGCGCTCAAGACCACCGTCAGCGGCACGGCCCGCCCCGCGGCGGCAGGGCCGGCGGTCAAAAGGCCGGCGGCGACGGTCCGGACCAGCGCGAAGCCGAGCATCGGCCAGAGCTTCGCCGCGGACTGGACCGGCCCCGGCGCCGCCGGCGACTATCTCGACATCGTCCCGGTCGGGAGCAAGGGCTTCGATGTGGAGCTGTCCTATGTCTATGTCGAGGCCGGCAAGGGCGCGACACTGCGCGCGCCCGGCCGGCCCGGCAGCTATGAGCTGCGCTATGTCTGGATGGGTCCCGACGGTCGGCATGCGCTGGCGACAACGCGTATCGAGGTGGCCGACGCCCCCCATGCGCTCGAGGCCCCGGCCCGCATCGCGGCCGGCACGAGCTTCGACGTGTCCTGGAAGGGGCCCGGCCAACCGGGCGATTATGTCGATCTCGTCCGCCGCGGGCATACGGCGCCCGATGGCGAGATTGCCTATGCCTATCTCGACAGCGGCAACCCGGTCCGGTTGAAGGCTCCCGGCGAGGCCGGTCCCTATCAGCTGCGCTACATCCTCGCCGCCCCGGACGGCCGCAAGTCGCTGGTCGCCATCCCGCTGGAGGTCACGCCCTCCGTGGCGACGCTCGCCTTCCCGCCCGATGCGGTGGCCGGCTCCACTATCTCGGTCCACTGGCGCGGTCCCGGCGCGGCGGGAGACTATGTCGATCTGGTGCGACAGGGGCATCGCGACGCCTCAGGCGAGCTCGCCTATGCCTATGTCGAGCAGTCGGAGGACCAGGAAACCGTGGCGCTCCGAGCTCCCGGCGCTCCCGGCGCCTACCGCATCCGCTATGTCCTCGCAGCCGCCGGAGGACACAAGGTCCTTGCCGAGGTGCCGCTGACCGTCAGGGCCGCCACGGCCAGCCTCGAGGCCCCCGCGAGTGTTCGGCGCGGCGAGGACTTTGCCGTGTCATGGCAAGGGCCCAATGGCGAGGGCGACTATGTCGACCTCGTCCCGGCCGGCTCCCGCGAGACCAGCGGCGAGCTGAGCTATGTCTATACGCAGGCTGCCTCGGATGGCCGGCTCGCGGCGCCCGACAAGCCGGGACGCTACGACATCCGCTACATCCTCAAGGCGGGCGACGGCCTCAGCGTGCTGGCGAGGCGGAGCATCGAGGTCCGCTGAGCGGCCGGGGCCCGCCCCCGTCCCGTTCTGCACCGCATCGCGAGCGACAGAGGGCGTTTACAGCAGCCCCAGCTCCGCCAGTTCCCGCCGCAGCGCCTCCGGCATCGCACCGAGATCGCCGCTGCGGCCATCGATGTCGCGCGGTGCGTCCTCGTCGGTGAGGTAGCGCCAGCCCTGGAACGGCCGGCAAGGGCGCGGCTCCAGCGGCATGACGACCGGCTCCAGCACGAGATGGCAGCGGCCGATGCCGTCGCCATCGGTGAAGGGGCGCACCGCCAGCAGCCTCTGCCGCGCGCAGATCTGGCCCTTGATCACCCAGTAGAGCGAGCCGCCGTCGAGCAGTTCGTCGAGACGCTTGGGCACCATGCGGGTGGTGTGGATCTGCTCGGCCGTGCGGCCCAGCCGCCGCTCCAGCGTCAGGCGCTCCTCGATCCACTCCTCGAGATCGCCGATCGAGTCGGCGCCGACGCAGAGCTTGAGAAGATGGAGAGCCATGGCCGGCAATCTAGTGCGGGAGGAACAACCGGACCAGCGCGGTCGGCGTTGCCCTCCACAGCTGCGCTGGGCCAGACTGCCGACGCGACCTCGGGCCGCAGGGCAGATGGAATCGAACGGAGCATGTCATGCGTGGGTTGTCGGGCAAGGCCTTTCTCGTCACCGGCTCCTCGAACGGAATCGGTCGCGCCATGGCGGAGCGGCTCATCGCCGAGGGCGCGCAGGTCCTGATTCACGGCCTCGACCGGGCCGAGATCGACGCCACCTGCCGCGAGCTCGGACCGGCCACGCGGGGAGCCTCGGGCGACCTCGCCGATCCCGCGACGGCGCAGGCCCTCGTCGATGCGACCATGGCGGCCTTTGGCCGCATCGACGGGCTCGTCAACAATGCCGGCATCTATCCGCGCGGCGTGATCGGCGAGACCACGGCCGCGTTCTTCGACCACATGTTCGCCGTCAACACGCGTGCCCCGCTGCTCTGCGCCGAGGCGGCGATCCGCGCCTTCCGCGCGCAGGGCTCGGCCGGCGCGATCGTCACCGTCGGCTCGCTCAACGCCTGGTGCGGCCTGTCCAACCTCACCGTCTATTCCATGTCCAAGGGCGCGCTGATGACGATGACGCGCAACCTCGCCGACGCGCTGGGGCCCGAGCGCATCCGGGTCAACCAGCTCAATGTCGGCTGGACCTTCACCGCCAATGAGGACGCGACCCAGCAGCGCGAGGGCCGCAAGCCCGGCTGGGAAACGCAAGTCCCGCTCCGCCACGCGCCGACCGGCCGCATCATGCAGCCCGCCGAGATCGCCGCCCATACGGCGTTCTGGCTGTCGGAGGAGAGCGCGCCGGTCTCCGGCCAGATCTACGAGGTCGAGCAGTTCCCGGTCGTCGGGCGGCTGGGGTAGCGCTGCAACAGCGTCATGCTCGGGCTTGACCCGAGCATGACGCCACCTCTCAATCCCCGAGCACCACGACCTTCGCGCCTTCCGCCACCTGCGCGCCCGGCGCGGCGCCGATCTCGCTGACCGTGCCGTCGCGCGGCGCCACGAGCACATGCTCCATCTTCATCGCCTCGACGATGGCGAGCCGCTGGCCCTTGACGACCGCATCCCCGGCGGCGACGAAGAGAGCGATCAGCTTGCCATGCATCGGCGCCTTGATGACGCCGCCTGAACCCGCCGCCGCGTCGAGATCGACGGCGAAGGGGTCGAACAGCGCAACGGATGTCTGCCGGCCCCGGTGAAGCGCCAGCCAGGTGCCGCGCTCCCCTTGCGCCAGCGCGATCTCATGCTCGCCCTCGTCGATGTCGTGGCCGGGGAGACTGACGCGGGCGCCGGCCTCGTGCCACTCGATCCGCGCCTCGACCCGCTCGCCATCGACCAGCAGCGGCAGGCCCAGCGCCGGACGCGGCATCAGCGAGAAGGCGTCCGCCACGAGCCAGGGCGAGCGCGCCTCGCCGTCGGCCCGCTCGGCCGCCTGCATCACGACCGCGATCTCCCGCTCCTCCTCGAGCTGGAGCGCCGCCGCCGCGACGGCCGCCGCATCGAGCGGCTGCGGCTCGGCCCCGAGTGCGGCGATGTTGCGCTCGATGAAGCCGGTGTCGAAGGGCCCTTCGCGGAAGCCGGGAGCCTCCGTCAGCGCTTTGAGGAAGGCGAGATTGGTCCGCGGCCCGGCGACGATCGTCTCGCCCAGCGCCGCGCCGAGCCGGTCGAGTGCCTCGTCGCGCGTCGCGCCATGGGCGATCACCTTGGCGATCATCGGATCGTAGAACGGCGTCACCGTGTCGCCGGCCTCGACGCCGGTATCGATGCGGATGCCCTCGCCTTCCGGGAATTGCAGCGCCCAGAGCTTGCCGGTCGATGGCAGGAAGCCTTTCTCCGGATCCTCGGCATAGAGCCGCGCCTCGACGGCATGGCCGGTCGCGGTGACGTCGGCCTGCGTGAAGCCGAGCGGCGCGCCGGCCGCGACCTGCAACTGCAGCTCGACGAGATCGAGCCCGGTGATCGCTTCCGTCACCGGATGCTCGACCTGAAGCCGGGTGTTCATCTCCATGAAGTAGAAGCGGTCGGCGCTCAGACCCTCGCGCCCGTCTGCGATGAACTCGACCGTGCCGGCGCCGACATAGCCCACCGCCCGCGCCGCTTCGGTGGCGGCCTTGCCCATGGCGGCGCGGACCTCGTCGGTCATGCCCGGCGCCGGCGCCTCCTCGATCACCTTCTGGTGGCGGCGCTGCAGCGAGCAGTCGCGCTCGAAGAGATGGACGACGTTGCCATGACTGTCGCCGAAGACCTGGATCTCGACATGCCGCGGCGAGAGCACATATTTCTCGACCAGCACGCGCCCGTCGCCAAAGGCGCTCTGGCCCTCGCGCTGGGCGCTGATCAGCGCATCGGCGAAATCCTCCGAACGGTCGACCTTCTTCATGCCCTTGCCGCCGCCGCCGGCGACCGCCTTGATCAGCACGGGATAGCCGATCCGCTGCGCCTCCCGCGCCAGGAAATCGACGCCCTGCTCGGCGCCGTGATAGCCCGGCACCACCGGCACGCTGGCCTTTTCGACCAGCGCCTTGGCGGCGTCCTTCAGCCCCATCGCCCGGATCGCGGAGGCCGGGGGCCCGACGAAGACGATGCCGGCCTGCGCGCAGGCCTCGGCGAAATCGGCGTTCTCCGACAGGAAGCCGTAGCCGGGATGGATGCAGGTGGCACCAGCCTCTTTGGCGACCGCCAGGATCTTGGCCGCGTCGAGATAGCTCTCGCGGGCCGGCGCCGGACCGATCCGGTAGGCCTCGTCGGCCATCTGCACGAACAGCGCCTCCGCATCCGCGTCGGAATAGACCGCGATGGTGCGCAGGCCGAGCCGCCTGGCCGTGCGAATGACTCGGCAGGCGATCTCGCCGCGATTGGCGATCAGGATGGAGGGCAGTTTCTCGGCGATCGACATGGCGGATTTCCCGGGACGGCAGGCCGCCTTTATAGCCCGGCTGCCGGGGCTGTCGCCGCCTTGTTCTGCACAGGCACCTCGGCAGGCTTCGGGCGGAGAGACCGCCAGATCGCCCAGCTCGCCTGGAAGCACAGCCCCGCGACGAAGAGATCGAAGAGATATTCCGGCCAGCGCATCGGGGCGACGCGGGCCGCCAGCCCGAGCAGGGCGAAGCCCGTGGTCGAGATCACGTCGTTGCGCGAGGACAGCCAGGTCGCCTTGATCACCGGGTTGGCTTCGCCCCGGAAACGCCAGAGCACGCCGACGATCAGGACCGCGATGACGACCGCGCTGCCGGCCGAGAAGCCCAGCGCCCAGACCTCGATCGGCCGTGGCGTGATGATCTTGGCGGCGAGATCGTAGAGCGTGTGCAGGCCGGCCAGCGCCATCACCGCGCCGATCGCCATAGCCGCCAGCCGCTCGGCCCGGGCATCGCGGCCGAAGACGATGGCGGCGATGCCATAGAGCGCGACATCATAGACCCAGTCGCAGCCGTCCTTGAAGAGCTGGGCATTGCCGACCGCCAGCGCCCAGGCGACCACGCCGCTGGCGAAGACGAGGATGCCGAGCGCGATGCCCCAGATGGTCAGGGTGTAGGCGCGGGCGACGGATCGCGCGACGGGCACGGCGCTATCGTCTGGCTCTGCCATGCGTCACATCCTCACCGTCACTCCGGACGCCGCGCAGCGGAGCTCCGGAATCCGTCATGGGGCTCGGTGGCACTCTACGATGGATTCCGGAGCAGCGCCGCGGAGCCTGTCCTCGGGCCTGCCGAAGGCCGGACCCGGGGGCGGCTTGTGCGGAATGACGACGCGTTTCAACGGCAGAAGCGGCAAGCGGCTCGAACTCACCCCCGCCCGACGAAGGGCGCGGTGGTCGCCATCACCGTGACGAAGAGCACATTCGCCTCCGGCGGCAAGCTCGCCATGTGCAGCACGGTCGTCGCGACATTGTCGACGTCCATGACGGCCTCGACCTTGATCGAGCCATCCGCCTGCGGCACGCCCGTGGTCATCTTGCGGGCCATCTCGGTCAGGGCGTTGCCGATGTCGACCTGGCCGACGGCGATGCCGTATTTGCGCCCGTCGAGCGAGGCGGTCTTGGTCAGGCCGGTGATGGCGTGCTTGGTCGCCGTGTAGGCCACCGAATTGGGCCGCGGCGCATGGGCCGAGATCGAGCCGTTGTTGATGATGCGCCCGCCCTGGGGAACCTGGTCGCGCATCGCCCTGAACGCCTCCTGCGTGCACAGGAACGGGCCGGTCAGGTTGGTGTCGACGACCTTCTGCCAGTCCTCCAGCGAGAGGTCTTCCAGCATGATGCCGCCCGGCGCGTTGACGCCGGCATTGTTGAACAGCACGTCGACGCGGCCGAAGGCGGCCGTCGTCCTGGCAAACAGCGCCTGCACCGAGGCCTTGTCGGTGACGTCGGTCGGCACCGCGAGGGCCCGCCCCGGCACGACGCCCGACAGCGCGATGGTCTCCTCCAGCGCATCCCCACGGCGCCCGGCCAGTACGGTGCGGTAGCCGTCCTTCAGGAAGGCGAGCGCCACCGCCCGCCCGACGCCCGAACCGGCTCCGGTGATGATGGCGACCTTGTCATGGGCGGGCGTGCTGGCGGCGGACATGGCGAATCCTCTGGTTTCTTGCCGGTTCAACCGTTTCAAATCCGGTGGTCGCCAGCATAGCAGCGTGCTGCAGACAGGGAACTGCGATTCGCGCAGGCGCCTTGCGCGGCCAGGGCGCGGGGGCCGCTTCGGCCTATCCCGCGATCGCCTGCTTGGGGTCGAGCCAGGGGCAGTTCACGGCGGTCTGCGGCTGCTCGACGGGACGGCCGACGAGATAGCCCTGGAAGGAATCGATACCGAGCGACAGCAGCGCCGCCGCCTGCTCCTCGGTCTCCACCCCCTCGGCCACGATCTGCAAATCGAAGCGCCTGGCGATCAGCGCGGCGCCCTCGATCACCGAGCGCGACCGACCGTTGATGTCGGCGATGAAGGACTTGTCGATCTTGATCTGCCGCATCGGGAAATCGCGCAGCCGCGCCAGCGACGAGTAGCCCGTGCCGAAATCATCGACGGCGAGACAGATGCCGAGTTTGTCGAGCTGCGTCAGCACCGCGAGGATCTGCGCGTCGTCGGCAGGCAGGAACACTGATTCGGTGACCTCGAGATGCAGCCACTTGGCCGCGACCTGATGACGATCGAGCGCATTGCGGACGATGTCGACGAATTCCGGCTGCGAGAGCTGCCGCACCGAGCAATTGACCGCGACAGCCGCGCGAACGCCGCCCCCCTGCCAGCGCGCCGCCGCGCCACAGGCCCGGTCCAGAACCCAGGCCCCGACCATGGCGATCTGGTTGCTCTCCTCCGCGATCGGAATGAACTCGTCGGGCGCCAACGTGCCCAGCGTCGGGTGATTCCAGCGCAGCAGCGCCTCGAACCCATGCAGGTCACCGGTCGCAGCCGCGACGATGGGCTGGAAGGCCAACCAGAACTGGTCCTGCCGGAGCCCCGGCGCGATGTCGTCGGCGATGCGCTCGCGGCGCTGCAGAGCGACCGCGAGCGAATGGTCGTAGCGCAGCGGCGAAGCCGAGTTCTGCCGCTTGGCCTCGGCCGCCGCGAGATCGGCCGCCCAGATCAATTCCTCGAGGCTCTGCCCGTCGGCCGGGCTTCGAGCGACACCGATGCTGGCCCCGACGTCGAGCGCCTGCCCGTAAAAGACGAAAGCGGTGCGGAACAGGCTGTCCAGCGCGTCCTCGACCGGCGACTCGCTGAACGAGGCCGGCAGCACCACCACGAGTTCGTCGCCGCCCCAGCGTGCGATCATCGCCTCCTTGGGCAGACGGGTCATGAGGCGCGTCGCGACCTCCCGCAGCACATAGTCGCCGGCCTCGTGCCCGAGCGTGTCGTTGATCCGCTTGAAGCGGTTCAGATCAAGAAAATAGGCCCGCATGGGCTCGGTTTCGGCGATCGGCTCGAACTGCTCGGTCAGGCCGCGGCGGTTGAACAGGCCCGTGAGCAGATCATGCGAGGCCTGATGCTCGAGGGTCTCGGTCCGCTCGCGCACCTTGTTCTCGAGCGTCTGGTTGGCGTCCAGGATCTCCGCCATCAACTCGTTGTTGCGCTGCCCGAGCTGGACCGATTGCAGCAGCAGCATGCGATTGGCGCGGTGCCCGGCAATCATCACGCCCGCGAAGATCAGCCCGAGGACGCCGATCACCGATTCCTGCCCTGGCAGCGTCATCAGGCGAACGGCACCGGGCACCATCAGAAGGGCGATATAGATCGGCCCGATCCATCCGAAGGGCGCCAGGATCCCGATGGCACCGGCCGCCATGCCGGCGAAGACGATGCTGGCGCTGTAGCGAACCAAAGGGTCCGGTGTGGTTAGCAGCAGCCAGGCCAGGGCGGCCCAGCAGCCTGCCGACGCCAGCAAGCCCAGGCCCGCGCTCAGGATTTCACGGTCGGGCGTGATGCTCGCCGGCCCCGCGGTGCTCACCACATGTTGAACGGCGATGCGCAGGAGCGACACCGCCGCGACGAAAGCCAGCCACCACCACACCCAGGCGATCCCGGCGGACCAGGCCAGCAGCGTCACCGCGAGCGCCGCCGCGAAATTGACGAACAGCGCCGGCAGGTAGTTGCGGCGCACGATCGGGAGAAGCGCGCCAGCGACCTGACCCGACGGTTTCGAGGGCGCGGGAGGATACGAAGTCAACCGGCTCGTCCAGTCTGAGAGACTCACACGTGTGTGTCACACATACACGACAAATCCGTATCCAAAGGTAAACATTTGGCAATGAATGGCGCGGGCGGTGCGATCCTACTGCGCCGGGGTCCAGTTCACGGTCTTGCAGAGCACGCCAATGATGCAGCCGCGCGTCGAGAGACCGTCAGGCTTGACCGTCAGCGTCATCGCAAAGCGGCGGTTGCGCTTGGGATCGAAGGCCTCCCCCTTCAGGCTGTCGGCACCCTCCGGCTTCAGCGTCAGCACCAGCCGGTCGCCGACCTCCTCGCCGCCGCTCGTATCCTTGATCCAGACATTGGTCGCGCAGATGTTGCTGCCGCAGGGCGCGATGCGCACGCGCGCATTGCCGTCGTCGCGCAACCAGACGCCGCTCGGATCGGCACTGTTGGCCAGCGCCGGCAACACCGGGGCGATCGACAGGCCAAGGGCGATCAGCATCGTCTTCAGCATCATGGCGTCCTCTCCAATCGGTTGGGCCCTTGGTTACGCGGCAGGAGCGCCGCCGGTTTCATGATCACGCGCAATGTGATCCCACCGGCATCTGGGGGCGTAACCGTCACACAGCAACCCGGAGAGCCACCTTGAAAACGCTCCTGACGGCCTATGCCGCCGCCGCCCTCGCCTTTCTCGCGGTCGATGCGGTCTGGCTCTCGACCATGGCCGATCTGATGTACCGTCCGCTGCTGGGCGATCTTCTGGCACCGAGCTTCCGGCTCGCGCCCGCCATCCTGTTTTATGTGATCTACATCGCCGGCATCGTCTTCTTCGCGATCCGCCCCGCTTTGGCGACCGGCCGGCTGGCGACGGCGGCGCTGCATGGGGCGGCGCTGGGTTTCGTCGCCTATGGCACCTACGACCTCACCAACCATGCGACGCTGCGCGACTGGCCGGCGATCATCACCGTCGCCGACATGATCTGGGGGACGGTGCTGACGGCGAGCGCCTCAGTCGCGGGCTATGCCGCCGCCCGGCGCTTTGCCTGAGGCGGCGGTCTCCGCCTCCGCAAGCAGGGTCGAGAAGGAGAGCGCAGTGAAGGCGGTCAACCCTCCCGCGCTTATCATGTTGAGGCGCAGCAGGGCGGCATATTCCGCCTCGCTGTAGAGATGGAATGGCGCACCATAAGCGCCATGAAACAGGGCATAGGCCAGGAAGCAGAATCCGGCGAGCGGGAAGGCCGCGATCCAGCGCTCATGAGGCCGGAAGATCAGCAGCGCCAGCACTGCGCAGGGCACGAGGAAGATCTCGACGCCCGAGGCGATGCCGAAGACCTTGGCCGAGAGCAGCGTGTTGGCGATGCCCGCGATCGGCAGCATCGCCCGCCCGATCAGCGTGTTCCAGCGCGACAGGGCCGGCACCGCCAGGAAGAACGGCGTCGACAGGAAGGTCCAGGCCGTGGGGCCGATGTCGGGACCGACCGTCCAGTAGAAGTACAGCGGGTAGAAGGGCTGGTTGGAGGCGACCAGCAGCGCGAAGAAATTCGCCATGGCGACGCGCGGATCAGGATGATCCGCATAGGCCTTGAGCGCGGCAAAACCGTCCTGGAAACGGGCGATGAGGGACATGACG
>CALRYW010000029.1:0-48988 GCA_943372485.1 Allobosea thiooxidans | reverse complement strand
CTACATCCGGAAAACGCCGAACTTTGTCTCCGGCACCGGCGCGTTGAGGCAGGCGGAGAAGGCCAGCGCCAGAACCCGTCGGGTCTCGGAGGGCAGGATGATGCCGTCGTCCCAGAGCCGCGCCGTGGCGAAATAGGGCGAGCCCTCGGCCTCGATCTTGTCGCGGATCGGCTGCTTGAAGGCCTCCTCCTCCTCCGCGGACCAATTCTTCCCGTCCGCCTCGATGTTGTCGCGGCGCACCGTCGCCAGCACGCTGGAGGCCTGCTCGTGCCCCATCACCGAGACGCGGGAATTGGGCCAGGAAAACAGGAAGCGCGGCGAGTAAGCCCGCCCGCACATGCCGTAATTGCCCGCGCCGAAGGAGCCGCCGACCAGCACGGTGATCTTGGGCACCCGCGCCGAGGCGACCGCCGTGACAAGCTTGGCCCCGTCCTTGGCAATGCCGCGGGTCTCGACGTCGCGGCCGACCATGAAACCCGTGATGTTCTGGAGGAACAGCAGCGGGATGCGCCGCTGGCAGCACAACTCGATGAAATGCGCGCCCTTCAGCGCGCTTTCCGAGAACAGGATGCCGTTGTTGCCGATGATGCCAACGGGGATGCCGTGGATGCGCGCGAAGCCGGTGACCAGGGTCGTGCCGTAGAGCTTCTTGAACTCGTCGAACTCCGAGCCGTCGACGAGCCGGGCGATGACCTCGCGGATGTCATACTGCTTCTTGAGATCGGTCGGGACGACGGCCTCGAGTTCGGCCGGGTCGTAGAGCGGCTCGAGCGGCTCGGCGATGTCGATGTCGGGCCGCTTCACGCTGTTGAGGTGGCCGGCGATGCGCCGCGCGATGGCGAGCGCATGGGTGTCGTCGCCGGCGTAATGGTCGGCGACGCCCGAGAGCCGCGCATGGACGTCGGCGCCGCCGAGATCCTCGGCGCTCACCACCTCGCCGGTCGCCGCCTTCACCAGCGGCGGGCCGCCCAGGAAGATGGTGCCCTGATTTTTCACGATCACCGTCTCGTCCGACATCGCCGGCACATAGGCGCCGCCCGCCGTGCAGGAGCCCATCACCACCGCGATCTGCGGCACGCCTTCGGCCGAGAGCGTCGCCTGGTTGTAGAAGATCCGGCCGAAATGCTCGCGATCGGGAAAGACCTCGGTCTGGTGCGGCAGGTTCGCTCCCCCTGAATCGACCAGATAGAGGCAGGGCAGCCGGTTCTCGCGCGCGATCTCCTGCGCCCGCAGATGCTTCTTCACCGTCATCGGGTAATAGGTGCCGCCTTTGATCGTGGCGTCGTTGCAGACGATGACGCATTCGCGCCCGGCGACGCGGCCGATCCCCGCGATCATGCCGGCGCCGTGGACATCGCCCTCATACATGCCGAAGGCGGCGAGCGAACCGATCTCGAGGAAGGGCGAGCCGGGGTCGAGCAGGCGCAGCACGCGTTCGCGGGGCAATAGCTTGCCGCGGGCGACATGGCGCTCGCGCGAGCGCTCGTTGCCGCCGAGCGCGGCGGTGGCGCGCCGCTCCAGCAATTCGCCGCGCAAACCGGCCCAGGCCTGTGCATTGGCCTGCGCATCGGCCGAAGCCAGATCGACCTTGCTCTCGATGACCGGCACGACGCGCTCTCCCAGGCGAGGATATCCTCGCCGGGTTATGGCGCGGACCGCCGCAAACGCCAACCGCCGGGATGCTCACAGGGGATGGTCGGAATCCCCCATGCCCGGCCGCGCCCTAATCGGCGCTGCGGCTGATCGAGCCCGTCACCGTCGGGCCGGCGACGGCGCCGATCGCGCCACCGGCCACGGCGCCGATCGGCCCCAGAACAATGGCGCCCGCTCCGGCCCCTGCTGCGGCGCCGGCAATGCGCTTGTCGGTGGTGGTGCAGGCGGCAAGGCTGGCCGCGAGCGCAGCCGCGAGCATGAATCGCGTCATGGCCGTCCGTCTCCTGTCGTCCGTTTCGGAAGGGGCAGGATCGCCGGGGATGGTCAAGGCGGGGTAAACGCCCCCGGGTGCCAGCGCCTGCCTCAGGCCGCCACGCTCGGCCCGAAAATCCGCTCGAACGCGACGCGCAGCGCGACATCGACATCGGCCATGGCGACCGGCAGCCCGAGATCGACCAGCGAGGTGACGCCGTGCCGGCTGACGCCGCAGGGCACGATCCCGTCGAAATGGGAAAGCTCCGGCTCGACATTGAGCGAGATGCCGTGGAACGAGACCCAGCGGCGCACGCGGATGCCGATGGCGGCGATCTTGTCCTCGGCGTCGGGCGCCTTCTCGGGCCGCCTGACCCAGACGCCGACCCTGTCCTCCCGGCGCTCGGCCCGGATGGTGAAGGCATCGAGGGTGGCGATCAGCCAGGCCTCCAGCGCCGCCACGAAGCGCCGCAGATCCGGCTCGCGCCGCTTCAGGTCGAGCATGACATAGGCGACGCGCTGGCCGGGGCCGTGATAGGTGTACTGGCCGCCGCGCCCGCTGCGATGCACCGGGAAGCGCTCCGGCGCGATCAGGTCCTCGTCCTTGGCCGAGGTGCCGGCGGTGTAGAGCGGCGGATGCTCCAGCAGCCAGACCCGCTCGGGGGCGAGACCATCGGCGATCAACCCGGCGCGATGCTCCATCTCGGCCACCGCCTCGTCATAGCCGACGAGGCTCTCCGCCACGACCCATTCGACCGGCGGTGAGCCGGCGGCGGGCCAGAACATTTCGGAGAGCGCCTCGCGCGTCTTCACTGCGCATTAACCCTGTTGCGACCAACTTCGGAACGAAGCGGCCGCGAGCCTCATGCTCCCTGCCGGGGCGACAGGCAAGTTTGGTTGTTGTTATTCTGAAGTAGGGTTCCGGAGGCACGACTTGAAGGCCGATCTCGATCTCGTCCCCGTCGAACTGACGGTCGTGCTGGGTTCCGCGCGGATGCCGATCTACAAGCTGCTGCGCATGGGCCGCGGCGCCATTATCGAGCTCAACGCCAGCGAGACCGACGAGGTCCAGATCCTCGCCAACAACCACCCCTTCGCCAAGGGCATCGTCGTGGTCAGCGGCCAGAGGATCTCCGTCGAGATCACGCAGATGCTGAAGCGCCCGACGGTCTACACGCTCCAGACCGTGGCGGCGGCCTGATCGCCGCGCCCCGCGCTCGCTGAGACAGGCGGCCCGGGGCCACGCCAACAGCCCCGTCGTGGTTTTCGGCGAAACCCCGCCGGGGCCGCTCGCCCCCATTCTGCTGACGACCTGCCCACCTCATTGCGGCGCGCTCCAAAACGGGGCCGACTTTTCGGTCGCCGACCCTCATGTCGGGAACAGGAAGACCATTGATGCGCGCACGCCAAGGCCCTTGGCTGCGCCTGCTGGGCTGGACGCGTAATAGCGCAGGCCGAGATTGAAGCTGACCGGCTGGGCTCCGATCCTGGTTAGCTTGGCGACCGACGCCGTCACCGGCACCGTCCAGGTGCGGTTGACCCAATCATAGGTCGTCTCGGTCTGGAGCGTGAAAGACCAGCCTCCCGCGGCGTTGTAGGTCACGAACGGGTTGAGAAAGGTCGCGCTGATCCGGCGCGCATCGAAACGCGTTTCGGCAAACGACCACAGATGATTGCCGAGCATCCCGATCGTCCAGGGGCCGGACTGGCTCAGTGCCACCGCCGTGGGGCCGGCCGCCCATTGTCGGCCGGAGAGAAGGCGCTCCGATCCGGGCGGCACGAGGACAATCGGGCCGACGCCCCAGATGATGCCGCCCGTCGGCGCCGCGGGCGAGAGAAACAGGCTCTGGACGATGTCGCCGACGCCCGCTTGCGATCCAGCTCCCGGGAAGATGTCGGTCTGCCGGATCAGCGGCACGATCGTCCGTGAAATCAGGTTCCAGTCGGCATTGAGCGGAATCGGGATCACCGGCTGGATGTTCAGGGTCTGCCGGCTGCCCTTGTCGAGCGGCCCGATGCGCCCATCATAGTTCCACTGGAAGGGCACGCTGATCAGGCTCGCCACCGGGTTTGCCAGCTTTTTTGCCAGGTCATCCTCTGCGGACTGAGCCAGGGCGCCGCCCCCGGCGAACACCGACAGGCCGAGGCCGGCCAGGATCCGCGCGAACGATAGCTGAGACGCCGGGACGGCCTGAACACACTTCACAACCGCCATCAGAGCCTCACCTGTGCGCGCAGACCGGCGAAAACCGCGTCGTTTCGTACCGGGTTGGTCGGATCGATCCATTGCAGATTGGCCGTCACCCGCAGCCAGGGCGTCAGCGCGAGATTGTAGAAGGCTTCGACGCCCTGCTCGTCCCGGCGCGGAACGCCCAGGCGGGCAAGCCCGTCCTTGAGCTCGGAACTCAGCCCGTAGCGGAAATAGGCGACACCCCAACGGTCGAGGTCGCGGTCGAAGACGCCCGTCCCTCCGATTCCCGCCACCACATGCCAGCGAATCGCGTTGGGATTGCCGTCGGAGAGCCCGATATCCGCAAAGACGCCCCATCCGTTTCCAGGCCGCCGGGGCGAGGCCTGGAGATATTGCTGGAAGCTGAAGGAGCCATAGTAATAGCCGCGCTTCTGCAGCACGGTGCGGCTCTCCAGCGGCAGCGCGAGGCCCGTCAAGCTGCCGAGATCGAGGCCTTCCTTGTTGCTGTAGGCGCCGCGCACGCCGTAGAAGCCCGGCAGGCTCCCGAACCAGGTCGGGATGGTCACAGACAGGCTGGCCGTGGTGCCTTCCCGGAAGGGCCGCCTGACGACCTCGGGATCCTGAGCATTGCGCGGATCGTAGACCATCAGCGTGAAGGTCGCCGGCGATGTCTTGAGCGATGCGATCGCACCGACCAGATAGGCCGGGGTCACGCCGCTGACGGGTGCCGCGATACCGAGATTCGAGAAGGTCTCGAGCCCGCCGCCTCCCGCCAGAGGTGTCCGCGCGGCGACGTCGAGCATGTTGAACTTGCCGATGCTGAGCGACACGGCGTCACCGAAGCGCTGTGTGACGGTGATCGAGGTGTCCTGCTCATAGCCTCCCAGACGCGGCAGGCCGGTCGCCGTGTTGACGGGCAGCAGCAGGCCCGCGCCTGTGGTGTTCGCATCCCGGCCGAAATTCCATTCCTGATGGAAGTTGATGAAGAATCCGGGCCACAGACCCGCTTTTTCGCCGTCCAGCGTGACGAGCAGGTCAGCCTTGCCGCCAAAGCGCCAGTCCTTGTCGCCGCTGCCCGAGACCGCGCCCTGATAGACGCTCGTGACGCTGCCCTCGATGCTGAGCCCGCGGCCGCGCAGCGCTTCGAACGGGCTGCCGGGAAACCGCAGCAGCGTCGGGGTGGTCGCAAGGGAATAGGGCTCCGCAGCCGGAGGCGGCGGAACCTGCGCTTGCGTCGTTCCCGTGACGAGCACTGCGGTGACAACCAAGAGTGTCTTCATCCGACCTTCCCGATCAGCGGGGCCGCGGACCATCGTCTTGCGCGCAAGAGGGCTGCATGAGCATTAAATGACGCTCCGAACTGCACTCGTTCCGACCTCAATGCGTGCACCCCACGCGGTCAGGACGGACCCGCCGGATGCGTGAGCCGGGTCGATTACAAAAGCGCTTCCGCCACGACCTCGTCCAGGAGGCGGCTGATGCAGTTGTGGTCGTGGGGACCGGCGGCGATGGCCTTGTAGAGACCAGGGTTCATCTTCGCGAAGGGTGACTTTGACCTGACCACATCGCGATAGGCACTGGCATGGTTGATGAAGCGCCTGAATGTGTTGTCGCGGTCGTCCCGCGGCAGCATCAGGTCACCGCGCCGCTGCTCAGCCGCCGTCAATGCGAAGATCGTCACACCTTCCTTGATCGTCTCGGTGACCTTGATCTGGTCGATCGTGTCCGGGTTCACGGCTGTCGGATCGGCCGACAGGATGACCAGATCGGCGAGCTTGCCGACTTCGATGGTTCCTTTCTCGCTCTCCTCGAAGTGTTGATAGGCTGGCCAGATCGTCATGGCCTTCAGCGCGGTGATGACGTCGACCCGCTGATTTGGCCCCAGGATGTCGCCGGTTCGAGTCCGGCGCGTGACCGTGGCGTCGAGCACGCGCATCGAATCGGGCAGGGCGACGGGCGCATCATGGTGGGATGTGAAAATCATGCCGCGCTGGCGTACCCACCCCGTTGGGGAAATATTCTCGGCGAGCTGCGGACCGACCGTCTGGTCCCGGTGCCAATCGCCCCAATAGAACGTGTGCATCGGGAAGAGCGACGGGATGACGTCCAGATCCTTGTAGGCGTCGACCTGGTCTTCCCGCAGGAACTGGCCATGGATCAGCACGGCCCGGCGGTTGGCGCGGCCATGTTTCTTGACGGCCTCCTTGAGGGCCGTGATGTAGTAATCCGACGCCCCCTCGCCATTGCAGTGATTGATCAGGGGCACATTGTTCTGGAATGACCAGTCGACGAGCCTGATGACCTCTTCCAGCTTGACCGTGGGATAGCCCAGATAGCCCGGCGGATAGTCGCCAACAGGGGCATAGTAGGGCCGGTCGCGGAACGCGGTGAAGCCTTGCGGCGAGCCATCGGTGGAGAGTTTTCCACCAGCCAGGCGCGCGCGATTGGTATAGGTCCGGCTCAGATTCTTGATGATGTAGTCTCGATCGGACTGCACATCGACGAACACCGCGATATCGTTCTTGAAGCCACCTTCTGCAGCGACGGCCTTGATGACTTCGGCGATCTGCGGCGTTGCGCGCCCTTCCTGAGCGGTGGTGTATCCGAAGCGGGCCCAAAGCTCGGCTCCAGCCTTCGCAAAGCTCCTGATGCCGGCGGCACCGACGCTGGCGACGACCTTGAGACCGCCGGCGATGAGCGCCGTCTCTTCGAGCACGCCGTCCGGCTCCCGACTGCCAGGCTTTCGACGGATGACACCCCCCGCCGGATCAGGGGTCGAAGCCGCGAACCCCGCGATCTCCAGCGCCTTGGAGTTCAGCGCACCGAGATGGCACGACTGATGGATCAGCACGATCGGAATGTCTCGGGAGACCTGATCGAGGTCATCGCGCGTCGGGTGCCTCAGCTCCTTCAACTGGGAGTTGTCGTAGCCAAAACCAACGATCAGGTTGGCGCGGCGCACGGCGTCCTGATTGGCAGCGATCCACTCAAGGAGCACCTTCTGCAGCGACGCGATGTCTGTCACCTCGCCATCCGGAGGTGCCAGCAAGTTCGCCGACAGAGCCTGCAGGCCGCCCATCACGATATGGCCGTGCGGATCGATGAAGCCCGGGATCATGGCCCTGCCGGCGAGGTCGATCACCTGTGTCTGCGGGCCGCGCAGCCGCATCACGTCCGCGCTGCTGCCGACGGCGACGATGCGCCCTCCGCGCTCGGCCACCGCTTCGGCGCGCATCGCGGCATCGTTCAGCGTCAGGATCGGCCCACCCGACCAGATCCGGTCGGCCGGAGCGACCGTCTGCGCCAGGGCGCGATGAGCCCCTGCGACCGGGACGGCAAAGAGGGCGGCGGACCCCAGCAACAGCGCCCGGCGGGACAACAAAACCGTCATGAACCGACCCTCCCCTTCGTCTTGCCGGACAGGCTCGAAATGGACACCGGCATCGACACGACCACGGAACGCTGCGTCATCATGTCAATTTGCTGCAACGCAACATCGACGGTGACGCCAGTATGCTTGTCTCTGCATTGAGTATGCTCGATCCGTCGGATTAAACTGTCCAAAACAACACAGCCTGTTCAGATATTTCCGAACTCGGCGCCGTCGTGGAGGATGTGTCGCGATGAACGAGGCAGCGGCCAAGGCCCTGGTCGGCAGGACCGGCTGGTTGGCGGCTCAGCCGGCCTGGCTGCGCGATGCGGTGCTGGCCGGTTCGCGGCTGCGCAGCTACGAGGCCGATCAATTCACCTTTCATGCCGGCGACGAGCCTGGTGGCATGTATGGCGTCGTCGATGGCGGCGTCGGCATCCTCGTGCCGTCGGGTGGCCAGGATCTGGCGCTCTGCCATGTCATGCGGCGCGGCACCTGGTTCGGATACGGACCGGTTCTGTCAGTCGGCGGCCGCCGCAAGATGACGTTCAAAGCGGTGGAGAAAAGCCACCTCCTCCTCCTGCCGCTCCGCGAACTAACCGCGATCGGGACCGGAAGGCCGGAGTTCTTCAGGAGTCTGGCAGCCCTGCACGACATGACGTTCATGATGTCTGCGGTTCGGGTCGTCGGTGATCTCCTCATCAGATCGGGTGAAAAACGGATCGCCGCTGTCCTGGCCCGCATTGCGAAACGGGAGCCAGACGACGCGGATCAGCAGCCCTGGCCCGTGCGACTGTCGCAGGCCGACATCGGCTTGATGAGCAATTCCTCGCGCGATCGCGTCAACAGGGCGCTGGCGAAATTCGTGAAAGCGGGCTGGATCACGACGGACTTCAAGCTGATCGTGATCAACGACCTCACTGCGCTCGAACGCTTCTCGCAGTAGGGATCGGCTGGCGACCACGGCGCGAGGGCTCGTGCTGCCACTGAAACCGGGAGCGACGGCAGACGCCCCTGCTTTTCCTGCGCATGGCCCTTGTGGCGACGGATTCGATTTGCTAGACCCGCGCCGCTCCGGAGTTCACCGCCATGGCGGGATGCTCCGACGCCGCGGTCATGGCGGAATTGGTAGACGCACTACCTTGAGGTGGTAGCGGGGAGACCCGTGGAGGTTCGAGTCCTCTTGACCGCACCAGATTGGGGCCTAAGCCCGGCGAACGGCGATCCGCGAGGATCGCCGTTCGCGTTTCGGGCCCCAAGCGCGCTTTTCGCCGCAATCGCGTCCTGTTGCATTGCAACGACGCCGGGCCGCTGACACAAGGGCGGCAGGCGCCGCGCCGGATCCGGTTGGGCCGAACCTGTTTCTCGCAGCACGGAGCGGCCCATGACGGACACCCAGAACGCTGCCGTCGAATCGTCCGAGCGCCCGATCCGCGACGAGGACGGCGCGATCGATTCCCGCCTCGTCGAGCAGGTCTCGCAGGCGCTGCAGCTCTCCGACCTGACCACGCTGCGCGCCGTCGTCGCCGACATGCACGAGGCCGATCTCGGCGCGCTGCTCGAGGCGCTCGACGCCGAGGAGCGGACGCGGCTGATCTCGCTGCTCGGCCGCGACTTCGACTTCACCGCGCTGACCGAGGTCGATGATACGGTCCGCGAGGAGATCCTCGAGACGCTCTCGGCCGAGACGGTCGCCGAAGGCGTGCGCGACCTCGACACCGACGACGCGGTCTACATCCTCGAGGACCTCGACGAGGCCGACAAGCAGGACGTGCTCGACCGGCTGACCCCGGCCGAGCGCATCGTCCTGCAGCAGGGCCTCGATTATCCCGAGGGCAGCGCCGGCCGGCGCATGCAGAGCGAAATCCTCGCCGTCCCCGCCTTCTGGACGGTCGGCCAGACGATCGATCATCTGCGCCAGACCGAGGACCTGCCCGAACGCTTCTTCGAGATCCTCGTCGCGGACCCGGCGCATCACTTCGTCGGTTCCGTGCCGCTCGACCGGCTGCTCCGGACGCGGCGCCCGGTCGAGATCGCGACCCTGGTCGAGGAGGACAGCCGGGCGGTCAAGGCGACCGACGACATCGAGGACGTCGCGCGCCTGTTCCAGCGCTACAATCTGATCGCCGTCCCGGTCATCGACGAGGCCTCGCGGCTGGTCGGCGTCATCACCGTCGACGACATCGTCGATGTGATCGAGGCGGCGGCCGACGACGAAATCAAGCAGCTCGGCGGCGTCAATGCCGACGAGGAACTCTCCGACCCGGTCCGCCAGATCGCGCGCAGCCGGTTCAGCTGGCTCTTCGTCAACCTCTTGACCTCCTTTCTCGCGGCCGCCGTGATGAGCCTGTTCGAGGCGCAGCTCTCCCAGGTCGTGGCGCTGGCGATCCTGGCCCCGGTGGTGGCGAGCCAGGGCGGCAATGCGGCGACCCAGACGATGACGGTGGCGGTGCGGGCGCTGGCGACCCAGGAGCTCGGCGGCTGGAACCTGCGCCGCTTCTTCACGCGCGAGATGATCGTCGGGCTGATCAACGGCATCGGCTTCGCGCTGATCACCGGCCTCGTCGCCGCGCTCTGGTTTGCGAGCCAGGGGCTGGGCGTCGTCATCGCCATCGCCATGGTGGTCAATCTGCTGGCGGCGGCCATGGCCGGGGTCCTGATCCCCGTGCTGCTCGACCGTTTCGGCATCGACCCCGCCGTCGCCTCGGGAACCTTCGTCACCACGGTGACCGACGTGGTCGGCTTCTTCTCATTCCTCGGCGTCGCCACGATCTGGCTCGCCCAGACTTGAGACGGACGGATCGCGTCAGCGTAAACGGCCCGTCAAGCTTTCTCCTCAATCTTGCGCCACATGACTGCTCGCCGCATGACCCCATTCAAGCCCGCAGCCCTGCTCGCCGCCGCCGCGCTGGTCGTGCTCGGCGGCTGCGTCGCCATGGAGGGCCACTACCCGGCCAAGGGCGATGCCCGCCCGCATCCGGGCGTGGCGGAAGCCCTTCGCTACCCGATCCAGGGCATCGACATCTCGCGCTGGCAGGGCGAGATCGACTGGACCGCCGTGAAGGGCGCCGGCACCCGCTTCGTCTTCATGAAGGCGACCGAAGGCGGCGACCACATCGACCCCGCCTTCCAGCGCAACTGGGAGGGCGCGCGCCGCGCCGGCATTCCCCGCGGCGCCTATCATTTCGTCTACTGGTGCCGCCCGGCCCATGAGCAAGCGCTCTGGTTCAAGCAGCACATTCCCAACGACCCCGACGCGCTGCCGCCGGTGCTCGACGTCGAGTGGAACGGGCATTCGAGAAGCTGCCCGAAGAAGATCGCGCGCGACCTCGCGCTGGAGAAGATCCGGCTGATGCTGACCGAGCTGGAGCAGCTCACCGGCAAGAAGCCGATCATCTACACCGACATCACCTTCCACAAGGACGTGCTCGAGGGCGAGTTCGACGACTACCCCTACTGGATCCGCTCGACCGCCGCCCTGCCCGAGACGCGCTACGTCAACCGGCCCTGGGAGTTCTGGCAGTTCACCACCACGGGCCGCGTGCCCGGCATCAAGGGCGACGTCGACCGCAACGCCTTCTTCGGCAACGAGGGCGAGTTCATCGGCTGGCGCACCGGCGAGTTCGACATCGGCACGCGCCAGTGGAAGCGTCAGCGGCCGGCCCCGCCGCAGCCCAGCCCCGGGCCCGAGCGCCCGGCCGCGCCTTCGCCCGCCATCGCCGCGATCCCCGGCAGCGTCGCCCCCGTCTCGTCGACCTTCGCGCCGGCGGCCGACGCGGTCGCCGACGACGAGTGACCTGTCGGCGCCCGGGCCGGTTAACCAAAGCTGAAACAAGCGCGGCGCATTCGAGCCAATTCTAACCGGCCCTTAACCACGGCCTCGCCATCTCGGAAGGCAGGTCAGGAGAAGGAGATGCCGGTGCGATCGACGAAGTGGAAGCGGGTGGCCCTCCCGGCCGTCCTTGCCGGCCTGCTCGCCGTCCTCACCGGCCCCGCCGCGGCGCTCTATCCCAAGAAGAGCGATTCCTCCCCGCATCACGGCGTCCGCGATGCCCGCCGCCAGGCGATCCAGGGCATCGACGTGTCGCGCTGGCAGGGCGAGATCGATTGGGAGAAGGTCAAGGACGCCGGCACCCGCTTCGTCTTCATCAAGGCGACCGAAGGCGGCGACCATCTCGATCCGAACTTCCGGCGGAACTGGGCCGGCGCCAAGCGGGCCGGCATCGCGCGCGGCGCCTATCACTTCGTCTGGTGGTGCCGGCCGGCGCACGAGCAGGTGCGCTGGTTCAAGCGCCACATCCCGCGCGATCCCGACGCCCTGCCTCCTGTCCTCGACGTCGAATGGCAGCACGGTTCACAGTGCAATCGCAAGGTCTCGCGCGCGCAGGTGCTCGAGAAGATGCGCATCATGCTCGCCGCCCTGCAGGAGCACACCGGCAAGAAGCCGATCATCTACACCGACATCAATTTCCACGAGGACATCCTCGAAGGCGAATTCAACGACTACCCCTATTGGCTGCGCTCGACCGCCGCCCCGCTGAAGCATCGCTACAAGCGCGAGAAATGGGAGTTCTGGCAGTTCACCACCACCGGGCGCGTCCCGGGAATCACCGGCGACGTCGACCGCAACGCCTTCTTCGGCAGCGAGCGCGCATTCGCCGCCTGGCGCGAAGGCCGCTTCGACATCGGGACCCGGCGCTGGCGCGGCGGCGAGCCGAAGCTCGCCGGCGGGAAGCGGCCCGCCACCGCGGCCGGCTCGCGAGTCCCACAGGCTGCCAGCGGGACGCCGCTGCGGCTGCCGCCCGCCCGCATCCCTCAGCGCACGGCCAACGCCGACTGATCGGGCTGGCCCTCGTCGCACCGTCATCGAACCGTCATCGAGCGGGCGCAGGGCTCGCGCCATCGCCAGCGAATTCCCGGCCAGCAGCACCATGACCGCCCCGCATTCCATCACCGATGCGCAATCCAGCATGGGCATCGTCTGGGCCTATCGCTTCGACGCCAAGGGCGTGCCCGTGCTGATCGATCGCGAGTCCGTGCCTGCCGTCGATCCGACCGAGGGCTTCGTCTGGATTCATCTCGATCTCGTCCACAGCCGCGCCAAGGCATGGATCGCCGAGCAGCCCTGGCTGCCGGCCGGCGCCGAGGAGATGTTCATCTCCCCCGAGAGCCATCAGCGGCTCGACCACTCCGCCGACCTCGTCTGGGGCGTGTCGCATGACCTGATCCGCGACGTCGCATCGGATTCCGACCTCATCGGCCCCCTCCACTGGATCGTCGGCGAGCGCCTGCTGCTCACCGGCCGGCGCGACGCGCTCCAATCGATCCGGTTGGCCGCCGACGCACTCAATCGTGGCGAGACCGTCGAAGGGCCGATCGAGCTGTTCGAGCAGATCATCGAGCACATCGTCGACGACGTCACCAAGGCGGTCGTCCGGCTGATGGACGAGACCGACAGCGTCGAGGACAACATTCTCGCAGCCCGGTTCGACGACGCGCCCGCCCGCGTCGGCGCGGTCAGGCGCATGGCGGTCCGGCTGCATCGCCAGCTCGGCGGGCTGCATCTGCTGTTCCGGCGCTTCGCGGAAACCAGCTCAGGTCGTAAGGCGCCCGAGGAGGTCAAGGCTGCCGCCGCGCGCCTGCTGCAGCGCATCGACGGGCCCCATAACGATGTCCAGTCGGTGCAGGACCGCGCCAGGCTGCTGCAGGAAGAGATGACCGCCCGTGCCGCCAGCCAGACCAACCGCCAACTCTATGCGCTCTCGATCCTGACGGCGCTGTTCATGCCGGCGACCTTCATCACCGGCCTGTTCGGGATCAATGTGAAGGGCCTGCCCTGGATGGAGCACGATCTCGGGGCGCTCTTCGTCGCCGTCGCCTGCCTGTCCGCTGCCGGACTGACGCTGATCCTGCTGCGCCGCCGCGGGGTGATCGGCGGCTGACGGGCGGCGTCCGCCGCCCTTCCGCATCGATGCCCAACCCGCTTCGCGCGCCCGCGCGCTGACTTGGGCGCCAGCCGCGCTATAAGTCGAGGAAACGCCGGACGCCCACGCCGCGCCGGCCCCTCGGGAGGTCACCATGCTCGCCAACGCGCCCCGCCCCTTCAATTTCGACCTCGGCGAGACCGCCGACGCGATCCGCGACACCGTCCACGCCTTCGCGCAGGAAACGATCGCCCCGCGCGCCCGGGAGATCGACCAGACGAACCAGTTCCCGCGCGATCTCTGGCCGCAGATGGGCGCGCTCGGCCTGCACGGCATCACCGTGAAGGAGGAGGATGGCGGCGCGGGGCTCGGCTATCTCGAGCATGTCGTGGCCATCGAGGAGGTCTCCCGCGCCTCGGCCTCGGTCGGCCTCTCCTACGGCGCCCACTCGAACCTCTGCGTCAACCAGATCGCCCGCAACGGCAACGCCGCCCAGAAGGCGAAATACCTGCCCAAGCTGATCTCGGGCGAGCATGTCGGCGCGCTCGCCATGTCCGAGCCCGGGGCCGGCTCCGACGTCGTCTCGATGAAGACGAAGGCGGTGAAGCAAGGCGACCGCTACCTCCTCACCGGCAACAAGATGTGGATCACCAACGGCCCGATCGCCGAGACGCTGGTGGTCTACGCCAAGACCGATCCCGAGGCGGGTTCCAAGGGCATCACCGCCTTCCTGATCGAGAAGGGCATGAAGGGCTTCTCGACCCACCAGAAGCTCGACAAGCTCGGCATGCGCGGCTCCGACACCTGCGAGCTCGTCTTCGAGGACTGCGAGGTGCCCGAGGAGAACGTGCTGGGCAGCGTCGGGCGCGGCGTCAACGTGCTGATGAGCGGGCTCGACTATGAGCGCGTCGTGCTGGCGGCCGGCCCACTCGGCATCATGCAGGCGGCGCTCGACGTGGTCATGCCCTATGTCCACGAGCGCAAGCAGTTCGGCCAGGCGATCGGCGAGTTCCAGCTCGTCCAGGGCAAGATCGCCGACATGTATGTGATGATGAACGCCTGCAAGGCTTATGTGTACGCCGTCGCCAAGGCCTGCGACCGCGGCGAGACCACCCGCGAGGACGCCGCCGGCGCCATCCTGATCGCCGCCGAGAAGGCGACCCAGATCGCGCTCGACGCGATCCAGCTGCTCGGCGGCAATGGCTACATCAACGACTACCCGACCGGCCGCCTGCTGCGCGACGCCAAGCTCTACGAGATCGGCGCCGGCACCAGCGAGATCCGGCGCATGCTGATCGGGCGGGAGCTGTTCCATAAGACGAAGTGACGGCCACACGCCGTTATGCTCGGGCTTGACCCGAGCATCTCGTGACGAGACGACAGCGGGCGCTTCGTTCGGCCTGAGATTCTCGGGTCTGCGCTGCGCTCCGCCCGAGAATGACGCGAGGCTTGGATGCCCCTCTACTTCGCCTACGGCCTCAACATGGACCCGGCCGGCATGGCGCAGCGCTGCCCGCGCTCCAAGCCGCTGGGCCTCGCGCGCCTGCCGCGCCACCGCTTCCTCGTCACCACCGACGGCTACGCGTCCGTCGTTCGCGACCCGCGCGAGGAGGTCCATGGCGTGCTCTGGGACTGCGCGCTCGGCGACATCCGCACGCTCGACAAGTTCGAGGAGCTCGCCAGCGGTCTCTACGTCAAGATCAGCCAGCCGGTCATCGTGCCCGGCGGCGCCAAGCGCGCGCTCCTCTATATCGGCCGCTCGGGCGATCCCGGCCGGCCCAAGCCCGGCTCTATGGAAACCGTCATCGCCGCGGCCAAACACTGGGCCTTGCCAGAGAGTTATGTAGCCGGCTTGAATCGCTTTCTGAGCAAGCCGTCTCTGGATGTGAAGACGCTGCTTCAGGATGCGAGCGAGCTGCCGCCCGGCCCGGTCGCAGGGGTCAGGCCGCGCGCGCTGGCGCCGAAATAGGGCCCAGCCCTACTTCCAGAACAGCGCCACCAGCCTGACCGCGATCACCAGCGCGAAGCCCAGGATGATCGTGCCGACGATGCGGTGACGCTTCGCCCGGTCGGGAAACTGGCGGTTGAACAGGCGGCCCAGCGGCTTGCGGAACAGGAAGGCGACGACCAGCAGGATGACGAGGACGTTGACCGGGCTCACGCGGTCGCCTTCGACGCGAGATCACGGGGCTCGGCCGCGTCAAAAGGCGCGCCGGCCTTCTTCCAGGCGCCGAAGCCGCCGGCCATGTGCGCCACGGGCTTCAGCCCCATCTCTTGCGCCGCCTTCGCCGCCAGCGCCGAGCGCCAGCCGCCGGCGCAGAAGAACACGAACTGCTTGTCCTGCTGGAAGACCGGCTTGGCATAGGGGCTCTCGGGATCGATCCAGAATTCGAGCATGCCGCGCGGGCAGTGGAAGGCGCCGGGCATTCGCCCTTCCCGCTCCAGCTCGCGCGGATCGCGCAGATCGACGAAGACGACGTCGTCGCGCCCCCGCAGCGCCTGTGCCTGCTCGACGCTCAGCGTCTCGATCACGGCCTCGGCTTCCGCCAGCAACGCCTTGTAGCCCTTGGTGATGGTCTGCGGCACGGCCGGCCTCCCTCTCGAACGGGCGGCACCGTGGCCATTGCCGCAGCCTGCGTCAATCGCGCCTTGCCGCGCCCGCGCCCGCGCCGCACTGTGCGCGCCGGAGATGGCCATGATCGGATTCGGAACCCTCGACATCATCGGCGCCGCCTTCTTCGCGGCGGCCTGGATCGGCTACCATTTCGCCGTCGAGATGGGCCCACATGCCGGCAAGAGCCTGAACATGCGGATGAACCTGCGCCGCGCCCGCTGGATTCGCGAATCGATGGGGCGCGACAACCGCATCGTCGACACGCAGATCATGAACGGCCTGCAGAACGGCACGGCCTTCTTCGCCTCGACCTCGCTGATCGCCATCGGCGGCACGCTCACCCTGCTGCAATCGACCGACCGCGTCGTCGCCCTGTTCTCGGACCTGCCCTTCGGCACCGTGCCGACGCGGGCCGTCTGGGAGCTGAAGGTGATCGGGCTCGCCCTGATCTTCGGCTACGCCTTCTTCAAATTCGCCTGGAGCTACCGGCTGTTCAACTACTGCGTCATCCTGCTGGGATCGCTGCCCCCGGCCAAGAACCATGATCCGGCGGATGCGCAGCGCGCCGTCCATGAGGCGATCGAGATGAACGTCGCCGGCGGGCGCCATTTCAACCGCGGCCAGCGCGCCTTCTTCTTCGCGCTCGCCTATATGGGCTGGTTCCTGGGTCCAACGACCTTCATCCTCTTCACCGGCGCCGTGCTGATCGCGATGTACCGGCGCCAATTCGCCTCTGATGCCGCCCGCGTCTTCCGCTATCCCGACACGACGCAGGCCAAGTCCGAGCCCTGAAGAAGTCCGAGCCATGACGAAACCCGACGAGAGCGCGCTGGAAGCCACGATCCTGGCGCTCACGGCGCAGCGCGGCGAAGGCCGCACGATCTGCCCCTCGGAAGCGGCGCGCGCGCTCGGCGGCGACCATCCCGACGGCTGGGGCCCGCTGATGCAGCCGATCCGCCGCACGGCGGTCAGGCTGATGAAGGAGGGGAAGGTCGTCATCACCCGCAAGGGCCGCCCCGTCGATCCCGACGATTTCCGCGGCGTCTACCGGCTGAGGCTGCCTGAAGAGGGGCAATAGGCAGTCGGCCGTGGGCAGTCGGGAAAAGCCACTTCTCCTGCCGACGGCCTATGGCCCCTCACGGCCCCGGAAACAGCGCGTCGGTATAGCCGGCCAGGCGATAGGCGACGAGCCCGACCCATTCCTTGAAGCCGTCATCCGCGATCATCAGCCCGCGTGGCGCGCGCCCCGAGACGCGCACGAACTCAGACGCCTTCTCCTCGGTCAGATAGTCGACCGGGAAGGCCTCCACCGCGAAGCCCGCCTTTCGGAACACGCCCATCGAGCGCGGCATGTGCCAGGCCGAGGTCACCAAGAGCCAGCGCTCGCCGGGCTTGGGATCGACCAGCTGCCTGGTGAAGAGCGCGTTCTCCCTCGTGTTGCGGGACTTGTCCTCGAGCAGAATCCGCTCGCGCGGCAGGCCGAGCCCCTCGAACAGCACGCTCGCACCGTCCGATTCGGTCTTGGTCACCGGCGAGATCAGATTGGCGGCGCCGCCGGTGAAGACGATCTTCGCCTGCGGATGCAGGCGGGCGAGCTCGACCGCCTTGGTCATGCGCGCTGCGGCGCTGGTCAGCACAACATCGCCGCGGGCGACGCCGATCGCCCCGCCCAGGATGATGATCCCGGTGACGGGGCCCTTCTCGGCGGGCTGCTGCGGGAAGCGGTTCTCCAGCGGCCACATCACCAGCCGCGGCAGCGGGCTGAAGGCCATCAGCGCCAGAAAGCACAGCGACACCACGCCGAGCCAGCGCGCCGCCCGCGCAAAGCGCGTGAAGGCGAGCAGCGCCGCCAGCAGCGCCATCAGGATGGAAAGGTTCACCGGCGACAGGATGAACCAGACCACCTTGGAGAGAACGAAGAACATGGGCGGCTTTCGGGCTGCGGCGTTGACGCGCTTCTAGGCGGCCAAAGCTGACGGCGCGTGAACGCCGCTCAGCGGATGATCTGCGGCGGCTGCTGGGACGGACGGCGTGCCGGCGCCTGCGGCCGGGCGGCACGCTCGAGCTCCAGCACCCGCGCCGCCACCTCGCGCAGCTCGCAGCCGGCCTGCCGGCCGGGCTGGAGGGCTTCGCGCTGGCTCGCGGCATAGAAGGCGCATTTCTGCGCGACATAGCCTTCCCAGGACATCTGCAGCGCGACGAGGCGGCTGCGCTGGCCGGCATCGAGCGGTCGCCCGCTCTGCTGCACGGCCAGGACCAGCTTCTCGCGCCAGACCGCTTCCTCGCGCCGCGCGCAGCCCGCCTCGGCAGCGGCGCGGTTGACGCCCGCCGCGACGACGCAGGCCACCGCAATCGAGCCGATGCAGGACGGCGCGGCCCCGCTATTGGTCCGCAGGCAGGCGGCGAGCTGGGTCCGGTCGGCCGCCAGCGTGGGGCTGGTCTGGGCGGCGGCGGGCGCGGCAGCCCAGAGGGTGAGGCCGAGGGCGAGACAGGTCGAGCGCATGGCGGCCATTGTGCCCGCCATCGCGCCGCGATCAAGCCACCCGCCGGTCACCATCATGCGACTGGCAGCACCAGGGCCGGCGCGGCGGCCGGACGCGCCACCAGCGCCTTGTACCAGCGCTCGACCTGAGGCCTCGCCTGGCGCTCCACCGGCATGTTCAGCCAGCGATGCGCCCCGCAGCCGACGACGATGTCGGCCATGCCGAAGCGCTCGCCGGCGAGGAAGCTGCGCTCGGCGAGATGCAGGTCGAGGATCGCCATCAGCGCCTCGGCCTTGGCGACACCGGCCGCGACGGTTTCGGGCGCAGCGTATTCGGGAACCTTTCGCACCAGCCCCCACAGAACCGGCATCAGCGCCGGCTGCAGGGAGGACTGCATCCAGTCGAGCCAGCGATCGGCATCGGCCCGGCGCGCCGGGTCCTCCTCCCAGATCCAGCCGGCGCCGTAGCGGGCAGCGAGATAGCGCACGATGCTGTTGGACTCCCAGATGCAGACCTCGCCGTCTTCCAGAACCGGGATCTGGGCATTGGGGTTCTTCGCCAGGAACATCGGCTCGCGCAGGCCGCCGAACGGCCCGCCGCAATCGATGCGCTCGAAGCTCTGGCCGACCTCGCCGGCCGCCCAGACGACCTTCTGGACATTGATGGAGCTGATCCGCCCCCAGATCGTCAGCATGTGAACCTCCACAATCGCGTCATGCTCGCCCTTGTGGCGCGCATCCACGTCTTGAACACCGCCTTCGATCGAGGACGACGTGGATGGTCGGGACAAGCCCGATCATGACGAACCCGCGCAGATTCGGACGTGGCCCGCCCCGCTCAGGCGAATTCCATGATCACCGCGTCGACAGCGAGCGATTCGCCCTCCTTCGCCAGGATCTTGGCGACGGTCGCGTCCTTCTCGGCGCGCAGCACGTTCTCCATCTTCCTGGCCTCGACCATGCACACAGCCTCGCCGGCCTTGACCTCCTGGCCGACGGCAACCGAGATCGCCTTGACCACGCCGGGCATCGGGCAGAGCAGCACCTTGCCGGTGTCGGCCGCGACCTTCTCCGGCATCAGCGCGGCGAGTTCCGCCTCGCGCGGCGTGCGCACCACGGCATCGGCATAGGCGCCGGCATGGCCGAGCGCGAAGCCGTTCGCAATCGGGCGGATCTGCGCGGCGATGACGACGCCGTCGAGCGTGCCGGTCCAGACCGGCTGGCCGGGCCGCCACTCGCTCGAAACGGTGATGCTGCGGGCGCCGAAATCGATGATGACCGCCCCGCCCTGCTCGCCGACCTGCCCCTCGAAGCGTTCGCCGCCGATCAGCACGACCCGAGTCCGCTCGAAAGCGACGCGGCGCCAGCCCTCCATCTGCGCGCTGACCGCGCGCTTGCGCTGGTTGAGCTTGTGGTCGCAGGCGATCGCGATCGCCGCCAGGCGCAGCGCGATCTCGCCCTCGGGCACCGGCAGGGAGAAGCCTTCGGGAAACTCCTCGGCGATGAAGCCGGTCGAGAGGTTGCCGGCGATCCAGCGCGGATGGTGCATCAGCGCCGAGACGAAGGGGATGTTGTGGCGGATGCCGTCGATCGCGAAGGCATCGAGCGCGCGGCCCTGCGCCTCGATCGCCGCCTCGCGCGTCGGCGCATGGGTGACGAGCTTGGCGATCATCGGGTCGTAGTAGATCGAGATCTCGCCGCCCTCGAAGACGCCGGTGTCGTTGCGCACGATCGCGTCGCCGTCCGGCCCCTCGACCGGCGGGCGATAGGTCACCAGCCGTCCCGTCGAGGGCAGGAAATTGCGCGTCGGATCCTCGGCATAGACGCGACTCTCCACCGCCCAGCCGTGCAGCTTCACCTCGGCCTGGCTGAGCCGCAGCTTGTCGCCATAGGCGACGCGGATCATCTCCTCGACGAGGTCGATCCCGGTGATCATCTCCGTCACCGGGTGCTCGACCTGGAGGCGGGTGTTCATCTCGAGGAAGAAGAACGACTTGTCCTGGCCGGCGACGAACTCGACCGTGCCGGCGGAATCGTAGTTCACCGCCTTGGCGAGCGCGACCGCCTGCTCGCCCATCTTGCGGCGCGTCGCTTCGTCCAGCAGCGGCGACGGCGCCTCCTCGACGACCTTCTGGTTGCGCCGCTGGATCGAGCATTCGCGCTCGCCGAGATAGATGACGTTGCCGTGCTTGTCGCCCAGCACCTGGATCTCGATGTGGCGGGGATCGACGATGAACTTCTCGACGAAGACGCGGTCGTCGCCGAAGGAGGACGCGGCCTCCGATTTGGCGCGGGCGAAGCCCTCCGCCACCTCTCCGGCCGAATGGGCGATGCGCATGCCCTTGCCGCCGCCGCCGGCGGAGGCCTTGATCATCACGGGATAGCCGATCTCGTCGGCGATGGTGACGGCGTGCTCGGGGCTCTCGATGATGCCGAGGAAGCCGGGCACCGTCGAGACATTCGCCGCGGCCGCCGCCTTCTTGGATTCGATCTTGTCGCCCATCGCCGCGATCGCGCCGGGATTGGGGCCGATGAAGACGATCCCAGCGTCCTTCAACGCCTGAGCGAAGGCCTCGCGCTCGGAGAGAAACCCGTAGCCGGGATGCACGGCCTGCGCCCCGGTCTGCTGGCAGGCCGCGATGATCTTCTCGATCACGAGATAGGACTGGGCGGCGGGGGCTGCGCCGATATGGACCGCCTCGTCAGCCATCTCGACATGGAGCGCGTCGCGGTCCGCATCCGAATAGACCGCGACGGTCTTGATGCCCATGCGCCGCGCCGTCTTGATGACCCGGCAGGCGATCTCGCCGCGGTTCGCGATCAGGATCTTCGAGAACATGCGTGGCGCCTCCCCCGGCCGTCGACGAGCGGGGCATGCCGGCTCGAACCGCGCGGCTCGTGCGACCTGCCCTCACGCCAGTTAGAGCATGTCGCAGGAAACCGGCTACCGGTTTTTCGCACAGCCCCGATGGCGAAACCCGGACCGCAGCGCCGCTCGGCGCCGCGATCCGGGTCCGGGTGTATGGGAGGGCGTAGCCGCCGTCCACCGATGCGAAAGTCGGTGGTCGCCGGGAGGACCTGGCCGTGCCGGGGCGCTCAGCTCGCCAGCAGGACGCGCTCGGGCCAAGCCGGCCTCGTCTTGGCATGGCCCTTGTCGAGGGCGAAGCCGATCAGCGCCTCGTCGCAGCGCTCGGCCTCCCGCACGATCTCGAAGGCGATGCGCCGGGCGGTGGCGGTCGGCCCCTCGCCGGCCGAGAGCGTCGTCACCAGCCAATGCGCCTTGTCGCGGTCGATCACGCCGGTCGGGCGGTTCTGCCAGACCGCGAAGTCGACGACGACCGCGACGAGAACGTCGCCGAAGGCCTCGCAGCGCTGGGGCACCGCCCGATCCAGCGCCACGAGGACATCGATGACGTCGCGGGTCAGGATGCAGTCCGCGAGGATGTCCCGCTGAAGAACAGCGACGTCCTCGTCAGTGATCGTCAGACGATCCATCACCCGGTCGACGAATTCGCGAAGCTCATGACCCATCATTGTTCGACCCCTGTCCGGCGTTGTTTTTTGCCGGTCCGTTCCTGTTGTAGGATCACCATGGATCGACACCCGCCAGCAGGTGGTTAACGCGCAAACCTGAACGCGTGTTCAGGTTAAACGGCCCTGAGCGGATGTGGTTGCGAGGGTGTTACTGATGGGCATCCAAGTCGCCCGCTGAATTGTCGAGCTAAGCGATGGCGACCTGCATGCAGGAGATATTTCGCGCGAAACATGAACCCAAGCGTGCAGGCATTACCATCTTAGTCATGATATTGAATAAAAATGTGAGGCCGAAAGGAGGTTGCGATGCCTGCTTATATGATCGTGCAGATCAGGATCACACGCGAAGAGGCTTGGCCTGAGTACCGAGCACAGGTGTCGGCGCTCTTCGAACGGCATGGAGCGCGATATCTCATCCAGGGGGGCAAGGTTGAAGTGTTGGAAGGCGATTATGACGGTCGCAGGATTGTCGTGTTCGAGTTCCCTTCGATGGATGTGATCAGGTCGGTCTGGAACTCCGACGAATATGCGGCGGTGAAAAAGCTGCGCGAAGGCGCTGGCGAACTAGACGTCTGGGCAGTGCCTGGTTGGCCTTAAAGCCAGGAGCCGACCTCGCTCCCATGCCGACGCCGATGACAGGGTCAAGGCATCGCTCTCGGGCACAGCGACGGGCGTCAGATTTTCTCGCGAATGGGTATGTGCGCTCGCAAGCCGAGCCCGGCGGGGAGATCGGTGAAGTTGTCGAGCACATGCCGCGCGCCCAGCGCGACGAGATGCGCGACCGGCTGGAATCCCCAGGAGACCGCGACGGGGATGACGCCGGCAGCCACAGCCATCTCGATGTCGAAGGAGGCGTCGCCGACCATCGCGGTCCGCGAGGGCTGCGCGCCCGTCTCCTGCATCGCCCGCAGGATCATGCCCGGATGCGGCTTCGAGGGTGCATCGTCGGCGGTCTGGATCGTGGCGAACAGGCCCTGCCAGCCATGCCGCGCGACGATGTACTCGGCGCCGCGCCGGGATTTCCCGGTGGCGATGCCGAGCTGGACGCCCGGCATCCCCGCCAGGGCCGCCAGCGTCTCGGAGACCCCGGGGAAGAGCGGCTCGTCGAGCGCGGCATCGGCCTGCGCCTGCAGCCGCATCGCCCCGAACACCTCCTTGTAGGTCGCCGCCAGCGCCGCATCGGGAGCGGGCAGCCCGCCGAGCCGCATCAGCGCGATATCGAGCGTCAGCCCGACGACGCCGAGCCCCGCCTCGCGGCCGGGATGGACGAGCCCATGCCGCGCGAAGGTCTCGTGCTGCGCGGCGAGCAGGATCGCCTCTGAGTTGATCAGCGTGCCGTCAAGATCGAAGAGAATGAGGTCCATGGCGGCGCTGTAGCCCGGATCGCGCGCGCGATCCACCGGCTCCGACGCCGCCCGGCCTCACGATGGCTGCTCAGGAGCGCGCCTCGCGCGCGCAGCTGTCCACCGCCTTGCGCAGCTCGTCGCCGTCGAGCCCCTTGCCGCGCGCATCCTTGCGGCATTCGGCGCGCTGGGCGAGGTCCGGGCGCTTCTCGTTGAAGCAGGCGACGAGCGCGGCGGTCCGCGTCGAGCCGGTCAGCCCGCGCGCATCGACCTGCGTCTTGCAGGCGGCCCGCGCCGCCACCGCGGTCGGCTTGCCGTCGCGGGTGACGCCGTCGCGCGCATAGAGCTGCACGCCGGGGAACTTCGCCTGGATGCAGTCGCGCATCGCCGCGCGCAGATCGTCGCCCGAGAGCGCGACATGCTCGGCCACGCAATCCTGGCGGGCCTTGGCGCGCTCGGCCCGCGGCACCGGCTCGTCGGTGGGGGCGGCGGCGCGCGCCGGCGCAGGGCCCGGGCTCTGCGCGAGGGCAGGACCGGATACGGAAGCGGTGAGAACGAGGCCAGCCAGCAGGAAAGCGCAACGGATCATCGGAGCACCAGCGTCAGAGGGATGGGAACAAAACAAAAACACAATTCGCTTTGTTCCGCAATCGTTCTCTTTCGTCTTTCTCGGGTGAAATGACGTGCAGACCCGAGAATCGCTTGCAGGAGATGCTCGGGTCGTGCCCGAGCATGACGAACCTCACTCGTCCGGCGCGTCCACGATCGGGTCGTAATGCGCGTCCTCGAAGCCGAGCAGGTTCCAGGACTGGCGCATATGCGGCGGCAGCGGCGCGCTGACGTCGATCGTGCCCTTGCCGCGCGGATGCGGCACGACGATGCGCCGCGCCAGCAGATGCAGCTTGTTCTGGATGCCGCCGGGCAGCTCCCAGTTCTGGATGTTGAAGTATTTCGGATCGCCCACGATCGGGTGGCCGATATGGGCGGCGTGGGCGCGCAGCTGGTGGGTGCGCCCCGTCACCGGCTTGAGCGAGAGCCAGCCGAGCTTCTGCGCGGCGGTCTCGACCACGGCGTAGTAGGTCACCGCATGCATCGCGCCGTCCTCGCCATGCTTGGCCACCGCCATGCGCTGGTCGCCGTCATAGGCCTCCTCGCGGGCGAGGTAGGTCGAGATCCGGCCCTGGCGCACGCGCGGCACGCCCGCCACCAGCGCCCAATAGACCTTGCGGGCCGAGCGCGAGCGGAAGGTCTTGGCCAGCGTCGCCGCCGCGAAGCGCGACTTGGCGATGACGAGGCAGCCGGCCGTGTCCTTGTCGAGCCGGTGGACCAGGCGCGGCTTCTGCCCGCTCTTGTCGGTCAGCACGTCGAGCATCTGGTCGACATGACGTGTCGTGCCCGAGCCGCCCTGGACGGCCAGCCCCGCCGGCTTGTTGAGGACCATGACGTCCTCGTCCTCATAGAGTGTGATCGAGCGCAGGAACTCCAGCGTGTCGCCATCCGCCTTGGCCGAGCGCGGACGGCTTTCCTGCGGCTCGAGCTTGAGCGGTGGGATGCGCACCGTCTGCCCCTCCTCCAGCCGGTCCTTGCTGTCGGCGCGCTTGCCGTTGACGCGCAGCTCGCCCTTCCGGACGATGCGCTGGATGTGGCTGAAGGAAAGCTGTGGAAAGCGGCTCTCGAGAAAGCGGTCAATCCGCATCTCGTTCTCATCGGCGGTCACGACGAGCTGCTGCACCCCTGTGGCAAGCACCTGGGCCGTCTCTGCCTTCACCGCGGCGCGCGTCGGCGTGTCGCTGACGGGCGCCCGTCGCGTCGCCGGGGGCTTGCCGGTCGGCCGGAGAGCGAGTTTGGCGGCCGGCGGCCGCGGCCCGGCCGCGCGCGGTGCCGGATGATGCGGCTTGGGGTTGCGCGTCGCCGTGGTGTTGACCTCGGCCTCCTCGCGCTCGGGCCGGGCGCGGGCGGAGGCCTGCGCCGAACGGCGGGCGTCATGGCTCGGGCGCTTGGCCTTAGCCCCCGGCCCGCGGGGGGCACCCGCGGCCGGCGGCCGGCCGCCGCGCCGGGGTCCGGCCCCAGCGCCCTTGTCGCCGCCGGTCTTGCCGCCGCCGGTCTTGCCGCCGCCCGCCTTGCCACCGGTTCTCATGACAGGCTCCGGACGAGTGCGAGGCCAGCGAGCAGGGCCGCCAGCGAGAGGATGACGGAGCCGAGCACATAGGCCGCCGCGAGCCCGGTCTCGCCGCGCTCCCAGAGCAGCACGGCGTCGAGCGAGAAGGCGGAGAAGGTGGTGAAGCCGCCGAGGATGCCCGTCGTCAGGAACAGCCTGGCATGCTGCGACCAGCCGGCCTGCGTCTTGAAGGCGAGCCAGCCTGCGATCACGCCCATCAGGGCCGATCCCAGCACGTTGATCAGCAGCGTCCCGGCGGGAAAGCCGGTGCCGAACCAGCGCGGCGAGACGAGATTGATGCCGTGCCGCAGCACGCCGCCGAGGCCGGCGCCGAAAAAGACGAGGAGCGTGGAGGTCATCGCCCTGCAATAGCCAGCCCGTCGCCCCCGCACAAACGAAATCGGCCCCTTGCCGCGGGAGCGCCAAGCTGAGAGGTGTAGCGGCAGGAGCTTGATGCAGCGACCTGACGTAAAGACTCGGAGGGAGGCGGAGAGGCCAGATGCGGAAGGGGGCCGAGCACACGGCTGGCGCTGGCCTGTCTTGGACGGGCTGCGCGCTCCTGCTGGCACTCGGTGCCTCCTGCGTCGCTCTCGGGGCCGCCCAGGCCGCCGCGCCGCGCCCACTCCCGGCCAGCGCCCCGCAATTCGCCCGCAGCTGCATCATCAAACCGCCCGACATCGCCCCGCTCTTTCCCGCCGCCGAGGAGGCCAGCGCCGCGGCCGCGTCGGACGCCGAGGACGACACCGATGACGACGCGGACGACGATGACGATGACGATGACGGGGACGGGGACGGGGACGGGGACGATGATGACAACGTCCCGGGGCTGATCCTGCCGGGATCGAGCACCTGCCTCGCCGTCTCCGGCAGCGTCACCGCCGGGCTGCAATATGACAGCTACCGCATTCCCCGCGCTGGCAACGCGGCACCGCCGCCCGCCTATTCCTGGCCGACAAGCACCTCGCTGCGGATCGAGACGGCCCATGACCTCGCCTCGGGCCTGCGCATCGGCTCCGCCTTCGAAATGTCGCTGCGGCCGGCCACCGACCAGCCCGACAGCATGACGCTCGACGAAGCGATCGTCACGGTCGGGACGATGACCTTCGGCCTGACCGGCACGTTCTTCAGCTTCTGGACCGGCGACGAATTCGCCTTCAGCGCCCGGCTGCCGGGACGCAATGTCGGGCTGATCGGCTGGCAGCGCGACCTGACCGAACGCTGGAACCTGGCGCTCTCGGTCGAGGACCCGACGCTGGCGACGACCGCGACCATCCCCGTGGTCAAGGGCCGCGTGCCCGACGGCGTCGCCCGCCTGACCTACACCCAGGGCGGGCTGACGCTGCACATGGCCGGCGCGCTGCGCGACGTGCCGGGCTCGGTGCCCAAGCTCGGCCGCGCCGGCATCATCGGCGCGACCTATGAGCTGCCGATCCTCGGCCGGCCCGGCGAGATCACCGCGCAGCTGGCGGGCGCGGTCGACGCCCCCGCCTATATCGGCTCCTCGCTCGATGCCACCATCGTCAGCCAGGTCCTGACCAGCGCCGATTCCAGCCGCGGCTTCTCGGGCGTGCTCGCCGCGCGCCGCGAGTGGACCGACGAACTCGCCAGCAACCTCTTCGTCAGCCGCTACCAGCTCACCCTGCCGCTCACGAATGCCGCCAAGGGCAAGCTGAAGATCGACCGCGCCAGTGCCAATCTAGTCTGGACGCCGGTGGACGGCCTCAAGGCCGGGATCGAGGGCTCGGTCGCCTGGTCCCGCGTCGCCATCGCCGACCGCGTCCTGCCGCTGACGCTGGGCGGGCGCCAGCTCTCGGCCCAGCTCTTCATCGAGCGCTCGTTCTGACGGGCAGCTGAACTCGGGCCCCAGCGCTGCTCGCAAACGCCAGCCCTCATCCTGAGGAGCCGCGAAGCGGCGTCTCGAAGGAGGCTCCAGGCGTCTCCAGAACCATCTGGAGCATCCTTCGAGACGCGCTTCTGACGAAGCGCCCCTCAGGATGAGGGCTGAGGCTGGCTTGGCCCCGCCCCTACCCGTTCCGCTCGCGCCGCAGCAGCAGAGGCCCATCGAGCTCGAAGGCGATGGTCAGCAGGATGAAGACCAGCCCGATCGCGGAGGCGACGACCCGACAGGCGAGATCGTCCTCCGACACGAACCAGCCCGCGATCAGCGAGGGCACGATCAGCAGAGCGCGGGCCATGAGCGAGATCATGAGGCAGGCACCGGAACGGCCCGGGGACGGCCGCGGAGATGAAGACAGACAGGCGCTTGCGGCCTGGTTCTCGATCAAGGCGGGCCGGAGGACCGTCAGCCCTCCCCCCGCTCGCTCCTCAGCTTCTCCCAATACTCCAGCCGCTTGCGGATCTCGTGCTCGAAGCCGCGTTCGGGCGGGTCGTAGAAGAGCTGGCGGCCCAGCGCGTCGGGCCAGTAATCCTGGCCGGAGAAGGCGGCGGGCGCGTCGTGGTCATAGGCGTAGTCCGCGCCATAGCCCTCCTGCTTCATCAGCTTGGTCGGCGCGTTCAGGATCGTCTTGGGCGGGGTCAGCGAGCCGCGCTCCTGCGGCCAGCCCTCGCCGGCCTTGAACGCGAGCCAGCCGGCGACGATCCCCATCAACCCGGATCCGACGATGTTGATCGCGAACGTGCCGACGGGAAAGCCCGGGCCGAAGGATTTCAGCGCGACGAGATTGACGCCGTGCCGCAGCACGCCGCCGATGCCGGCGCCGGGAAAGACGAGGAGCGTGGAGGTCATTGTTCTGCAACAGCTAGCAGGGACTGTCCATACAAACGAAATCCGGCCCGGATCGCGGAATCCGCCGGTTCCAGACGGGACGGCACGCTGAGGCTCGCGGCTGGCGGCTGATGCGGAAACGGGAGGACCATGATCATGTCGGACGCGGATCAGCCAGAGGGAGGCGTTCACCTGAACGCCAGTTTCGGAGCGATGTCGGAGAGCCGCGCGCCACGCGAGGTCGTCCCGCCGCCCCGCTTCGACCTCGTGATCGTCGGCGACTTCGGCGGCCCCGACAAAAACCGCATGACCGACATTTCGGGAGAGGACATCGCTGCGATCCTGTCCTCCCACGGCGCGGTCCTGCGAATCGAGGTTCAAAATCATCTCGGCAGCGAACCGCCGACGCTCGCCATCGCGCTGCCGGTCCGCAGCTTGCGCGATCTCGATCCGACGTCGGTCGCGGCGCGCGCGCCCGAGATCGTGAGGGCGCAGGAGATCGCAGACCGCGTCGCCCGGACGGGCTCGCTTGCAGCGCTGGATGCGGAGGCGACAGGTCCGCGTTACGACAAGCTGACAGCGGCGCTGGCGCGGCAATGGCCGACCGCCCGGCATGCCATCGCGAGCCCTCCGCCTGGCGAGGCCGATGACGGCTCGATCGACTCGCTTCTGGCGATGGTCGATCTGCCCTCGGTTCCGACAGCGCCTGACCCTGCCAAGGACGCATTGTCGGCCTTCCTCTCGACCACGCCGAGGCGTCACGACGCGCCTGCGCCGTCCGCGCTTCGGCCCGGTCCGATCGCCCGGCAGATCGAAGGCATCGCCGCGCATCCGGCCTGGCGCGCGTTCGAATCGACCTGGCGCGGCTTGCGCCTGGTCCTGTCGGCTCGCGACCGCGCCGGCCGGGTCCGCATTCGGTTATGGGATACCGCGCGTGAGGATCTCGTCGATGGTCTGGCGAGCGACGCCTTCGGCGCGGCGCTGGTCGACGACGCCGAGGCGGCGTGCTGGGGCGCAGCCCTCGTGCTCGGCGGCTTCGGCAACTCCACCCGCGAGTTGCAGGCGCTGCGCGATCTCGCATTGGTCGGCGAAGCCCGGCGACTGCCGGTCATCGTCTCGCTGAAGCCCGATTTCCTCGGCGCGCCTCCCGAGTCCGTGGCCAGGATGGACAATCCGGCCGCCTTGCTCGAAAGCCCGGCCTATGCCGCCTGGCGCGGTCTGCGCGCTAGCCCCGAAAGCGAATTTCTGTTCGCCGCCTGGAACGAGGTCGTGCTGAACGCCGACGGATCAGGCGACACATTATGGGGCGATGCCGGCCTGATCGTCGCGGCCCAGATCCTCGCCAGCCTGGCGCGAATCGGCTGGCCAACCGAAATCCTGGGCGGCGAGACGCCAATTGAGGGCCTCGATGTGGTCGAAGTCGCCGGTCGCGCCGGCCGGACGGTCGCCATCCCGCTGCGCGCTCCGATGGACCCGGCGGTGGCGCGGGATCTGTCCGGCGACGGGCTGATCTGCCCGGTGGCGCGGGCCGATGACGACAAGGCCTGGCTGGTGCGCGCGGCCTCGGTCCATCACCACGGCGCCGTGCCCGACGAGTCCCGCAGCGCGATGGAGAGCTTCGCCGCCCTGCCCTTCCGCTTCGTCTCGCGGCTGCTTGAGACGCTATGCCGACAGGTGGTGGCGGCATTGCCGCGTGATGTCTCCAACACCGAGGCGGCAGCCGTGATCGCGCAAGCGATCGGCGACGTCCTGCAGAGCACCGGAGCGGGCGCGGCGGTCGATGTAACGTCGGCAGCGCCGGGGAGTGACGCAGAACGGGCCTTCGAGGTCTCCGTCAGCCTCGGCCAGGCGGTGATGGGCGGCTTCAGCTTCTCCTTCGATCTGCAAGCTTAAGCTGCGCACGAGACGCAGCTACTCCCCCCGCTCGCTCCTCAGCTTCTCCCAATACTCCAGCCGCTTGCGGATCTCGCGCTCGAAGCCGCGTTCGGGCGGGTCGTAGAAGAGCTGGCGGCCGAGCGCATCGGGCCAGTAATCCTGGCCGGAGAAGGCGTCGGGCGCGTCGTGGTCATAGGCGTAGTCCGCGCCATAGCCCTCCTGCTTCATCAGCTTGGTCGGCGCGTTCAGGATCGTCTTGGGCGGCATCAGCGAGCCGCGCTCGGCGGCGACGCGGCGCGCCGCCTTGTAGGCCTTGTAGGCGGCGTTGGATTTCGGCGCGGTGGCGAGGTAGATCACCGTGTTGGCGAGCGCGAGTTCGCCCTCCGGCGAGCCGAGCTGCTCATAGGTTTCGGCCGCGGCACGGGCATGGACCAGAGCCTGCGGGTCGGCGAGGCCGACATCCTCCACCGCCATCCGCACCAGCCGCCGCGCCAGGAAGCGCGGATCCTCGCCGGCATCGAGCATGCGGGCGAAATAATAGAGCGCGGCGTCCGGGTCCGAGCCGCGGATCGTCTTGTGCAGGGCCGAGATCAGGTTGTAGTGGCCGTCCTGCGCCTTGTCGTAGATCGGCGCGCGGCGCTGGATCACCTCGCTCAAGCCCGCCTCGTCGAAGATCTCGCCCGGCTTGGCGGCGCGCCACAGCTCCTCGGCCAGAGTCAGCACGGCGCGGCCGTCGCCATCGGCGAAGCGCGCGAGCGCAAGCCTCGCCTCGGGCGTCAGCGGCAGCGCGCGGTTCTCCAAAAGCTCCGCCCGGCCGAGCAGGACGAGCAGCGCGCCCTCGTCGAGCGACTTGAAGGTCAGCACCCGGGCGCGGGACAAAAGCGCCGCGTTGAGCGCGAAGGACGGGTTCTCGGTGGTGGCACCGACCAGCGTGATCGTGCCGTCCTCCATCACGGGCAGGAAGGCGTCGAGCTGGGCGCGGTTGAAGCGATGGATTTCGTCGACGAAGAGCAGCGTGCCCTTGCCGCCGAGGCGGCGCCCGCGCGCCTGCTCGAACACCTTCTTGAGATCGGCAATGCCGGAGAAGATAGCGCTGATCTGCTCGAAGCCGAGATCGATCTGCCCCGCCAGCAGCCGCGCCACGGTGGTCTTGCCGGTGCCGGGCGGGCCCCAGAAGATCAGGCTGCCGAGCGAGCCCGACTGCACCAGCCGCGTCAGCGCCCCGTCCGGCCCGGTCAGGTGGCCCTGGCCGGCGACCTCGCCCAGCGTCGTCGGCCGCATCCGGTCGGCGAGCGGGCGCGGCCCGGACTTGTCGAGCCCCGAGGCGGCGAAGAGGTCGCTCATCCCGGGAAGACCGAGGTCGCGCTCTGGCCGCCGCGCGAGATCGTCACCTCCCAGGAGCGCTTGCGCTCCCTCAGCGCCGCCTCGACGTCGCGCGAGCGCGTCATCGCCTCGCCGTTCAGCGCCTGGATGATGTCGCCCTTCTGGAAGCCGACGCGCGCCGCCGTGCTGCCCTCCTCGATCTCGGCGACGACGACGCCCTCGGTGCCGGCGTCGATCGCGAGTTCCTCGGCCAGCGCCGGCGAGAGGTTCATCACGGTGATGCCCGACAGCGGCGTGCGCCCCGCCAGCGTCACAGGCTCGCGCGGCCGCAGTTCGGGCGCCGGCACCAGCTTCACCGGCAGCACGACGCGCTTGCCGGAGCGCAGCACGGTCAGCGTCGCGACGCCGCCGAGCGGGCGCGTCGCGAAGCGGTAGCCGAAGGACTCGGGATCGTCGACGGCAAAGCCGTCGACCGCCAGGATGACGTCGGAACGGCGCAGGCCCCCTTCCGCCGCCGGCCCCTTTTCGACCACGCCCGCGACCACCGAGCCGGCCGGACGATCGAGGCCGAGCCCGTCGGCGACATCGGGCGTCAGCGCCTGCAGCCGCGCGCCGAACCAGGGCCGCCGCACCGTCTTGGCGCCCATCCGTGCGCTCTCGACGACCACCCGCACCATGGCGGCGGGAATCGCGAAGCCGATGCCGTGGCTGCCGCCGGAGCGCGAGAAGATCGCCGTGTTGATGCCGATGACGCGGCCCTGCATGTCGACCAGCGCGCCGCCGGAGTTGCCGGGGTTGATGGCGGCGTCGGTCTGGATGAAGGACTGCGCATCGCCGACGCCGATCTGCGTGCGCGCCAGCGCCGAGACGATGCCCTGGGTCACGGTTTGGCCGACGCCGAACGGGTTGCCGATCGCCAGCACGATGTCGCCGATCTCGACCCTGTCGGAATCGGCGAGCTCGATCGCGACGAGGTCCTTGGCGGTTTTGAGCTTGAGCACGGCGAGATCGGTCCGCGGATCGCGCAACAGGATCGTCGCCTCGACCTCACGCTTGTCGGCGAAGGCGACCTTGACCTCGCTCATGCCCTCGATGACGTGGTTGTTGGTGACCACGAGCCCACCCGCATCGACCACCACGCCCGAGCCGAGCGAGCGCTGCACCCGCTCCTGCGGCACGCCGAAGCCACGGTCGCCGAAGAAGCGCCGGAAGAAGGGATCGTCCATGAAGGGGTTGCGCGGCTGCTTCTCGACGCGCGCACCATAGACGTTGACGACCGCGCCGGCGCTCTTCTTGACGACGCCGGAGAACGACAGCGAGATCTCCTGGCGCGACTCCGGCACCTGCCGGAGCGGCGTCTGCGCCGACACGGGCCCTGCGGCCAGCGACGACGCCGTCAGCGCCGCCGCGAGGAGGGCCCCGCGGGTGAAGGTGGCCTTGCGCTGCATCTGGCGTCTCCTCTGCGACCGGCGCGACTCATCGCGAGAGATAGGCCGATGGCCGAGCGATTTCCAGCGTGCCGGCCGGCAGCTCCATGAACGCCCGGAAACCTCGATTGGCCCTCGCCAACGCAAAAGGGCGACCCGAGGGCCGCCCTTCGAAACTGCCGGACCGAGGGAAAGCCTCAGGCCGCCTCGTCATCGGCCGTGAAGACCGGTCCCGAATCCTTGCCCTTGGCCTCGACGTCGCGATCGACGAACTCGATCACGGCCAGCGGGGCGTTGTCGCCGAAGCGGAAGCCCGCCTTCATGATGCGCAGATAGCCGCCATTGCGCTCCTTGTAGCGCGGGCCGAGGACCGCGAAGAGCTTGCCGACCAGGGCGACGTCCTTGATCTGCGCGATCGCCTGGCGGCGGGCATGCAGGTCGCCGCGCTTGGCAAGCGTGATCAGCTTCTCGACCACCGGACGCAGGTCCTTGGCCTTCGGCAGCGTGGTGGTGATCTGCTCGTGCTTGATCAGGGCCTGGGACATGTTGGCGAACATCGCCTTGCGGTGTTCGACCGAGCGGTTGAAACGACGACCGCGGAAACCGTGACGCATGGGTGGCTCCTTCGTGATTTACGGCCGCCGTGCCACGGTACGGCCGTTCTTTGTGCTCCGGCGCTCAGGCGCCGGGCGGGGAAACGGCGCGGAAACGAGCCCGCGCCGGTGGGATCAGTAGTGCTCCTCGAAGCGCTTCGCGAGCTCTTCGATATTCTCCGGCGGCCAGCCGGTGACGTCCATGCCGAGATGCAGGCCCATGGTGGCGAGGACCTCCTTGATCTCGTTCAGCGACTTGCGGCCGAAGTTCGGGGTGCGCAGCATCTCGCCCTCCGACTTCTGGATGAGGTCGCCGATATAGACGATATTGTCGTTCTTCAGGCAGTTCGCCGAACGCACCGACAGCTCGAGCTCGTCGACCTTCTTGAGCAGCGCCGGGTTGAAGGGCAGCTGCGGCGCGGTCGAAACGGCCTCTTCCTTGCGCGGCTCCTCGAAGGTGATGAAGACGGCCAGCTGGTCCTGCAGGATGCGGGCGGCCAGCGCCAGCGCGTCCTCGGGCGTCACCGAGCCGTTGGTCTCGATGTTCAGGGTCAGCATGTCGCGATCGAGGTTCTGGCCCTCGCGGGTGTTCTCGACCCGGTAGGAGACCTTCTTGACCGGCGAGTACAGGCTGTCGACCGGGATCAGGCCGATCGGCGCATCCTCGGGGCGGTTCTGCTCGGAGGGGACGTAGCCCTTGCCGGTGTTGACCGTGAACTCCATGCGGATCTCAGAGCCCTCGTCCAGCGTGCAGAGCACGAGATCGGGGTTCAGGATCGAGACGTCGCCGACGGTGTTGATGTCCCCGGCGGTGACGATGCCCGGGCCGGTCTTGCGCAGGGTCATGCGCTTGGGGCCTTCACCCTGCATCTTGACCGCGATCGCCTTGATGTTGAGGACGATGTCGGTGACGTCCTCACGCACGCCGGGGATCGAGGAGAACTCGTGCAGCACGCCGTCGATCTGGACGGCGGTGACGGCCGCGCCCTGCAGCGACGAGAGCAGCACGCGACGCAGCGCGTTACCGAGCGTCATTCCGAAGCCGCGCTCCAGCGGACGCGCGATGACGGTGGCCTGACGCTTCGGATCGTCGCCGACCTTGATTTCGAGCTTGTTGGGTTTTGACAGATCCTGCCAGTTCTTGCTGATCACGACCGCACTCCTGGTGCTTGAATTCTATGGCGGCGGCGGGCCGCCCCGGACAGGCGCCCGCCGGTGCGGGCGCCCCGAAGCACGCGCGTCAGACGCGACGGCGCTTGCGCGGACGGCAGCCGTTGTGCGGGATCGGCGTCACGTCGCGGATCGAGGTCACGGTGAAGCCCGCGGCCTGCAGCGCGCGGAGGGCCGATTCACGACCCGAACCCGGGCCGGTGACCTCGACCTCGAGGGTGCGCATGCCATGCTCGGCGGCCTTGCGGGCGGCATCCTCGGCGGCGACCTGCGCGGCGTAAGGGGTCGACTTGCGCGAGCCCTTGAAGCCCATCGTGCCGGCCGACGACCACGAGATCGTGTTGCCCTGCGCGTCGGTGATGGTGATCATGGTGTTGTTGAACGAGGCGTTCACATGGGCGACGCCGGAGACGATGTTTTTGCGTTCGCGGCGGCGAACGCGCTGGGCTTCCTTGGCCATAGTCTTTTCTCTTGTCCTTCAGGCGCGCCCGTGATGCCAGGCGCTGGGGATACCGCCCGCCCCGGGAGGGTCAGGCGGCGCAAAGCAGCGGGCCGGAGGACCGGCCCGCCGAAATCACTTCTTCTTGCCGGCGATCGGCTTCGCCTTGCCCTTGCGGGTGCGGGCGTTGGTGTGGGTGCGCTGGCCGCGGACCGGCAGCGAGCGGCGATGGCGCAGGCCGCGATAGCAGCCGAGATCCATCAGGCGCTTGATGTTCATCGAGACTTCGCGGCGCAGATCGCCCTCGACGAGATAGTCGCGGTCGATGGTCTCGCGAATCTGGAGAACTTCGGCGTCGGTGAGCTGGTTGACGCGACGCTCGGCGACGATGCCGACCTTGTCGCAGATCTCCTGGGCCTTGGCCGCGCCAATGCCGTGGATGTACTGCAGGCCGATGACGACGCGCTTGTTGGTCGGAATGTTGACGCCGGCAATACGTGCCATGACGATCTCTCCATGTCGGCCGGCAGACGCCCAATGGCGCGCCAGCGGTTTAAAGATGCCTCGCGCCGGTGGAGGCCGGCCTTTGCGAAGCGTTGAACCTGTTCCATGCGGGAACGCGACGCCGCCCCTTCTCGCGAAGGTAACGGCATCGCTGTCATGAAACCGGAAGACGGGTCGTTAGTCGCTCGGCCCCGCGGTGTCAACCCTGCATCCGCCCACGACCGCGAGCATTATCGGGTTCCGCGGGGAGAGCCACCGCGCCGCAACACCAGCACGCCGAAGAGCGCGCCGGTGACATACATCGCGATTGAGTAGAGTGCCGCCGGCAAGCCGATCGCGACACTGCCGAGCACCGACAGCGCGATGTACATCGCCAGGGTCGAGTTGTGAATGCCGATCTCGTAGCCAATCGCGATCGCGATCGAGCGGTCGAGCCCGGCCGCCCGCGCCAGATAAAAACCGGAGGCCAAGCTGATCAGGTTGAACAGAACCACAGCCGGCCCCAGCGATGCCAGGCTCTCGATCAGCAGATGCCGTTCCTGCACAATGGCAACAAGCGCGAACACCACCAGAACCGCGATGCTGAAGAGCTTGAACGGCCTCTCCGCGCGCGCAGCGAAGTCCGCCCGGCGCGCCGCGATCATCATGCCGACGCCGGCTGGAATCAGCACGACCGCGACGACCTGCAACACCTTGCCGAATTGCAGCGGCACCACCGGCAAGGCGCCCGGCCCTGCCGGCGCAAAGTAGCCGATCGCAAAATTCGCAACCAATGGCATGCTGACGATCGACAAAACGGTCGTGATCGCGGTGAGCGAGACGTTCATCGCAACATTGCCGCCAAACAAATGGCTGAACAGATTCGCGGACACGCCGCCGGGCGACGCGGCGAGGACCAGCAGCCCGATGGCATAAGCCGGCGACAGGCCAAACAGGATGACGATTCCGAGGCAGACAGCCGGCAGCACGACCAGTTGGAGCAAAAGCGCCAGGGCCAGCGCAACTGGCTGTCCGAGCACGCGCGTGAAATCGTCGATGCGTAACGAGAGTCCGAGACCCAGCATGACCAGCGCGAGCGCGATCAGCAGCATCGTCGGCAAAACGTCCAGAAAGGTCACCGCGATCGCACTCCCCGCCGCTGCACAGGGCCTGACGCGGAGCCGGCTGCTTGGCCAATCGCCCAGAAGCGCTGCCCGTCCCTCGTTCCTTATGGCACCACAAAGCGAGAAGACGTTCAAAGCACGTTCCGGTGACGACGGTTACCTGCAACCGCAGAAATCAGCGGTCATCGTCACCCGCCCCGTCGCACCAAGGCGACCGCGTTCGCCAATCGATTGCGGCGAAACAAGACATCCTGCCATCCACAATCGGCCGGCTGGGATGGCGATTACCCCGCTAGCGCCTTCTCGATCGCCGCCGTGACGTCGTCGACCGACTGCATGCCGTCGATCTCGATCACCTGGCCGCGCGCGGCGTAATAGGGCGAAACCACCGCCGTGTCGCGGTTGTAGGCCTCGAGCCGGGTCTTGAAGACCTCCGGATCGTCGTCCTTGCGGACCGGCTGCCCGGCGGCCTTCGCCTCTTCGGCGCGCTTGATAATGCGGTCGACGAGTTTGCTCTGGTCGACCTTGAGCTCCAGCACCGTGTCGAGTTCCAGATGCTTGGAAGCGAGCATCGCGTCGAGCGCCTCGGCCTGCGCCAGCGTGCGCGGAAAGCCGTCGAGGATGAAGCCCTTCTTGCAATCGGGCTCCTCGATCCGGTCTGCGACGATGCCGATGACGATCTCGTCCGAGACGAGGCCGCCGGCGTCCATCACCGCTTTCGCCTTGACCCCGACCGGCGTCTGGGCGGCGACAGCCGCGCGCAGCATGTCGCCCGTCGAGAGCTGTGGAATACCGTGCTTCGCGACGATGCGCGCAGCCTGAGTGCCCTTCCCCGCCCCCGGCGGCCCCAGGAAGATCAGTCGCATCAGCGTTTCGCTCCTCGCAGCTTGGCCTTCTTGACCAGCCCCTCATATTGATGGGCCAGCAGGTGCCCGTGAACTTGCGCCACGGTATCCATCGTCGTCGTCACCACGATGAGCAGCGAGGTGCCGCCCAGAAGGATGATCGGTATCTGGGCATAGGTGATCATGAACTCGGGGATAAGGCAGACGATAGTCAAATAGCCGGCGCCGAGCACGGTGATGCGCGTCAGCACGCGGTCGATATGCTCGGCCGTGCGCTCGCCCGGGCGGATGCCCGGCATGAAGCCGCCATGCTTCTTGAGGTTGTCCGCCGTCTCGACCGGGTTGAACACGATCGCGGTGTAGAAGAAGCAGAAGAAGATGATCAGCGCCGCGTAGAGGATCATGAACAGCGGCCGGCCATGGGCGAGATAGGTCGCCATCGTCGCCATGAAGCCGGTCCCGCCGGCGGCCTGCGAGAAGCTCGCGATCGTCGTCGGCAGCAACAGCAGCGAGGAGGCGAAGATCGGCGGAATCACGCCGGCGGTGTTCAGCTTGAGCGGCAGGAACGAGGTCTGTCCCTCATACATCCGGTTGCCGACCTGGCGCTTGGGATAGTTGATCAGCAGGCGGCGCTGGGCGCGCTCCATGAACACGCAGAAGGCGATGACGCAGATCGCCATCACCAGGATCAGCAGCAGCAGCCCCGTCGAGATCGCGCCCTGGCGGCCGAGCTCCAGCGTCTGCGCGAGCTGCGCGGGGAACTCGGCGATGATGCCCGCGAAAATGATCATCGAGGTGCCGTTGCCAATGCCGCGGCTGGTGATCTGCTCGCCCAGCCAGAGCAGGAACATCGTGCCGCCGACGAGCGTGATCGTGGTCGAGAGCAGGAAGAACGGACCCGGCTCCAGCACGAGATTGCCCGAGCCCTGCAGGCCGACGCCGATGCCATAGGCCTGGAACACGGCCAGCACGAGGGTGAGATAGCGCGTGTACTGGTTGAGGATCTTGCGACCCTGCTCGCCCTCTTTCTTCAGCGCCTCGAAGGTCGGGACGACGCTGGAGAGCAGCTGGATGATGATCGAGGCCGAGATATACGGCATGATCGCCAGCGCGAAGATCGCGAGACGGCCGACGGCGCCGCCCGAAAACATGTTGAACAGGCCGAGCACGCCGGTCTGCGTCTGCTTGAACAGATCCGCAACCGCATCGGGGTTCATCCCCGGCAGCGGGATATAGGTGCCCAGCCGATAGATGATCAGCGCACCGAGCGTGAACCAGATCCGCTTCTTCAGCTCGTCCGCCTTGGCGAACGCCCCGAAGTTCAGGTTTGAAGCCAGCTGTTCAGCTGCCGATGCCATGCGTTCGGTCCTTGGTCTTCAGATCCAAGGGCGCGATGGACTGCGCCCGGTCAAACAGTCGAACGGCGGCCAGGGCTTCTGGCCCGGCCGCCGTTCGCGACAAGTCATGTAAGCGCTCGGCTCACGCCTGTGAAGCGGCAGCCAGGATCTTGACCGAACCGCCGGCCTTCTCGATCGCAGCGACGGCCGACTTCGACGCACCGGCGACCTCGAAGGCGAGCTTCGCCTTCAGTTCGCCCACGCCGAGGATCTTCACGCCGTCCTTGGCCTGGTGCGTGATCACGCCCGCGGCGACCAGCGCCTCGATGGTGATCGCGCCGTTGGCGTCGAGCTTGCCGGCTTCCAACGCCTGCTGGATGCGGCCGAGATTGACCTCGTTCAGCTCCTTGGCGAACAGGTTGTTGAAGCCGCGCTTGGGCAGGCGACGGTAGAGCGGCATCTGGCCGCCCTCGAAGCCCTTCACGGCGACGCCGGCGCGGGCCTTCTGACCCTTGACGCCACGGCCACCGGTCTTGCCCTTGCCCGAGCCGATGCCACGGCCGACGCGGATGCGCGACTTGTGCGCGCCTTCGTTGTCACGGATCTCGTTGAGTTTCATCGAACGATCTCCCTCACTTCGCATCGACGACGCGCACGAGGTGCCTGACCTTGTCGATCATGCCCCGCACGGCCGGCGTGTCGACCAGGGTCGACTGCCGGCGGATCTTGTTGAGGCCGAGACCGATCAGGGTCTGGCGCTGCGACGCCTCGCGGCGGATCGGGCTACCGATCTGCTCGACGACGACGGTCTTGGTGTCGGACTTTGCCATGGTCGCCCCCTCACGCTTCAGCGGCGGCGTCGGCACCCGCATCGCGGCGACGCGTCTGCAGGGCGGAAACCTTGAGGTTGCGGCGCGCGGCGACGCCACGCGGGCTGTCCTCGTTCTTCAGCGCGTCGAAGGTCGCGCGGACGAGGTTGTACGGGTTCGAAGAGCCGAGCGACTTCGACACCACGTCCTGCATGCCGACCGCCTCGAAGACGGCGCGCATCGGACCGCCGGCGATGATGCCGGTACCGGCCGGGGCAGCACGCAACACGACCTTGCCGGCGCCGTGACGGCCCTGGACGTCGTGATGCAGGGTGCGACCCTCGCGCAGCGGGATGCGGACCAGGCCGCGCTTGGCGGCTTCCGTTGCCTTGCGGATGGCTTCCGGCACTTCGCGGGCCTTGCCGTGGCCGAAGCCGACGCGGCCCTTCTGGTCACCGACGACGACGAGCGCGGCGAAGCCGAAGCGACGCCCGCCCTTCACCACCTTGGCGACGCGGTTGATGTGGACCAGCCGGTCCACGAATTCCGAATCGCGCTCTTCGCGATCGCGGTCACGAGGCTCTCTCGCCATTGTCTTTCCTCTTACTTGCGCGGTGACGGAACAGGCCGCACCGCTCGCTCGAGCGTCCCGTGTGGGACGACGTTTCCAAGAATGCCCGATCCCGGCCCCCTGCCCGGCGCCGTGAGGCGCCACTGCAGAACGGCCGGGACCGACGCTATCAGAAGTTCAGGCCGCCCTCGCGGGCCGCCTCGGCCAGCGCCTTGACACGGCCGTGGTACATGTAGGAGCCGCGGTCGAAGACCACGTCCTTCACGCCGGCCTTGACGGCACGCTCGGCAATCAGCTTGCCGATCGTGGCGGCGGCCTCGACATTCGCGCCCGACTTCAGGTCGCTGCGGATGTCCTTGTCCAGGCTCGAGGCGGAAGCGAGGGTGACCCCCTTCGCGTCGTCGATGACCTGGGCATAGATCTGCTTGCCGGTGCGGTGCACCGACAGGCGGGCGCGGCCATTGGCGACGGCCTTGATCGCGCGGCGGACGCGGGCCTTGCGGCGCGCAGTGTTCTCGGTCTGCTTGCTCATGGCCCTTACTTCTTCTTCCCTTCCTTGCGGAAGATGAATTCGCCGGCGTACTTCACGCCCTTGCCCTTATAGGGCTCGGGGCCGCGATAGTCGCGGATCTCGGCGGCGGTCTGGCCGACGACCTGCTTGTCGATGCCGGTGATGACGATTTCGGTCGGCTTCGGCGTGACGATCGCGACCCCTTCCGGGATCGGATAGTCGATGTCGTGGCTGTAGCCGAGCGACAGCTTGAGCACCTTGCCGGTGACGGCGGCCTTGTAGCCGACGCCGTTGATCTCGAGCTTCTTTTCGAAGCCCGCGGTCGTGCCCGTCACGAGATTGGCGATGCGGGCGCGCGAGGTGCCCCAGAGCGAGCGCGCACGCTTGCTCTGCGAACGCGGCTGAACCGCGATCGCGCCGTTCTCCATGGCGACCGAAACATCGTCGGGAACCGTGAAGGAGAGTTCCCCCTTCGCGCCCTTGATCTTGACGAGCTGGCCGGCGACGTTGGCGGTGACGCCAGCGGGAACCGGAACAGGCTTCTTACCGATACGAGACATTGGATTTCTCCTGAAAACGAGCGGCGCGAAAGGTCAGAAGACCTTGCAAAGCACTTCGCCGCCCACGTTCTGCTCGCGGGCAAGATGATCGGGCATCACACCCTTCGGGGTCGAGATGATGGTCACGCCAAGGCCGTCGGCCACGCGGGGCATCGTCTCCACCGAAGAATAGACGCGGCGGCCGGGCTTCGACACACGCGAGATCGACCGGATGACCGGCTGCCCCTCATGGTACTTCAGCTCGATGTCGAATTCGGTCCGGCCATTGCCGAACTCGGTCTGGGTGTAGCCGCGGATGTAGCCCTCGGCCTGAAGCACGTCGAGCACGCGGGCCCGCAGCTTCGAGCCCGGCGTCGAAACGCGGGACTTGCGCCGCATCTGCGCATTGCGGATGCGGGTCAGCATATCGCCGAGCGGATCAATGATCGCCATGATGCGTCCTCCTCACCAGCTCGACTTGACGAGGCCGGGAACCAGCCCCTTGTTGCCGAGCTCGCGCAGCGCAACGCGCGACATCTTCAGCTTGCGGTAGAAGGCGCGCGGACGGCCCGTCACCTCGCAGCGATTGCGCACCCGGTTCGGAGCCGAGTTGCGCGGCAGTTCAGCCAGCTTCAGGCGAGCGAGAAAACGCTCGTCCATGGACTGGCCTTCGTCGTTGGCGATCTCAAGCAACCGGGCGCGGCGGCCGGCGAACTTCTTCACCAGCGCCTTGCGGCGGTTGTTGTTCTCGACGGAGCTCTTCTTAGCCATCGATCTCTCCTGGTTTCCGCGTATGAACGCTTGAGTTCACTGCCGGAACGGGAAGTTGAAGTGCTTGAGCAGAGCGCGTGCCTCGTCGTCCGACTTCGCAGTCGTGCAGACGATCACGTCCATGCCCCAGACCTGGTCGACCTTGTCGTAATTGATCTCGGGGAACACGATGTGCTCCTTGATCCCGAGCGCGAAATTGCCGCGCCCGTCGAACGACTTCGGGTTCAGGCCGCGGAAGTCACGCACGCGCGGGAGGGCGATGGTGACGAGCCGGTCGACGAACTCGAACATCTTGGTCTTGCGCAGCGTGACCTTGCAGCCCACCGCCATGTTCTCGCGCAGCTTGAAGCCGGCGATCGCGAGGCGGGACTTGGTGATCACCGGCTTCTGGCCGGCGATCAGGGCGAGGTCGCCGGCGGCGTTGTCGACCTTCTTGCGGTCGGCGGTCGCTTCGCCCACGCCCATGTTGATGACGACCTTCTCGATGGTCGGCACTTCCATGGTATTCTTGTAGCCGAACTCGGCGATCATCGCCGGACGGACGACGTCCTCGTAATGCTTCTTCATGCGCGGCGTGAGCGCCGCCTGCTGGTTCTCAGCCATCGATCAGATCCCCCGAACGCTTGGCGAAACGGACCTTGCGGCCATCGTCCAGGACCTTGAAGCCGACGCGGGTCGGCTTGCCGTCCTTGGGATCGGCCACGGCGAGATTCGACAGGTCGATGGTGGCTTCCTTGGAGATGATGCCGCCCTCGGACTGAGCCGATGCCTTGGTGTGCTTCTTGACGAGGTTGACGCCACGCACCACGGCGCGGGCATCCTTCGGCATGACCTGGAGCACTTCGCCGGCCTTGCCCTTGTCACGACCGGCCAGCACGACGACCTTGTCGCCCTTCTTGATCTTCGCAGCCATCACAGCACCTCAGGCGCAAGCGAGATGATCTTCATGTGGTTCTTCGCGCGCAGCTCGCGCGGGACCGGTCCGAAGATGCGGGTGCCGACGGGCTCTTTCTGGTTGTTGATCAGAACGGCCGCGTTGCGGTCGAACCGGATCACGGAGCCGTCCGGGCGCTTGACGTCCTTGGCGGTGCGAACGACGACCGCCTTCATGACGTCGCCCTTCTTCACGCGACCGCGCGGAATGGCTTCCTTGATCGAAACAACGATGATGTCGCCGATGCGCGCATAGCGACGCTTCGACCCGCCGAGAACCTTGATGCACATCACGCGACGGGCGCCGGAATTATCCGCGACCTCGAGATTGGTCTGCACCTGGATCATGGCCTTGATCCTTCCAGTGTGTATCAGCGCGGTTTCCCGAGCGCACCAGCGCCCCCGGGACTACGACTGACGGGGGTCGATCGCCCCCTGGCCTCAAAACAAAGCATGATCCGCAAAAGTGGAGCCCACCTTTGCGGCGAAACATGCCCGACTACCTATAGCACCGCCCCGCCTCCCGATGTGAGTCGGGCAGCGGCAGCCGCGTTGACCTACGCCTTGGGAGCGTTGTCGAGCACAACCCAGCTTTTCAGCTTGGAAATCGGCTTGGACTCCTCGATCCAGACCTGATCCCCGACCTTGGCCACCTCCGCCTCGTCATGGGCGTGATAGTTTTTGGTGCGGCGAACCGTCTTCTTGAGGAGAGGGTGCGTATAGCGCCGCTCGACCTTCACCACAACAGTTTTGTTCTGCTTGTCGCTGACGACGACGCCCTGCAGCACGCGCTTCGGCATTGTCTAACTCCTCAGGCGCTCGCCGCCACGGTCTTCGACCGCTGCAGCGTCTTGATGCGGGCGATGTCCTTGCGGACCTCGGTCACCCGGGCGGTGTTCTCGAGCTGGCCGGTGGCCTTCTGGAAGCGCAGGTTAAACTGCTCCTTCTTCAGCTTGAGCAGCTCGTCCTGCAGCAGGTCGGTGCTCATGGCCTTCAGGTCGGACAGGCGTTGCGAAGCTTTCATCTCGTCCTCCCTTCTTACTCGGCGATGCGCTGGATGAAGCGCGTCTTGATCGGCAGCTTGGCGGCGCCGAGGCGCATGGCCTCGCGGGCCGTCTCTTCCGGCACGCCGTCGATCTCGAACATGATCCGGCCCGGCTTGACCTTGGCTGCCCAGAATTCAGGCGCGCCCTTGCCCTTGCCCATGCGGACTTCGGTCGGCTTCTTCGACACCGGCACGTCCGGGAAGATCCGGATCCAGACCCGGCCGGCACGCTTCATGGCGCGGGTGATCGCGCGGCGGGCCGCCTCGATCTGCCGAGCGGTGACCCGCTCCGGCTCCTGTGCCTTGAGGCCGAACTGGCCGAAGTTCAAATCCGTGCCGCCCTTGGCGACGCCGGAGATGCGTCCCTTGAACTGCTTGCGGAATTTCGTCTTCTTAGGTTGCAACATGGCTCTTCTCGATCAGCCTTATGCATGCTCGCGACGATGGCCACCGCCGGAACGGCCGCCCTCGTCTGCCATGCGCTTGTCCTGGGCCATCGGGTCGTGTTCGAGGATCTCGCCCTTGAAGATCCAGACCTTGATGCCGCACGTGCCGTAGGTGGTGAAGGCGGTGCCGACACCATAGTCCACATCGGCGCGCAGCGTGTGCAGCGGCACCCGCCCCTCGCGATACCACTCGAGGCGCGCGATTTCGGCGCCGCCGAGACGGCCCGAGCAGTTGATGCGGATGCCCTCGGCGCCCAGGCGCATGGCCGACTGCACGGCGCGCTTCATGGCGCGACGGAAGGCGACGCGGCGCTCGAGCTGCTGCGCGATCGAATCGGCGACCAGCGTGGCGTCGATCTCGGGCTTGCGCACCTCGACGATGTTGATCGTCACATCGGCCTTGGTGAGCTTCATCACCGACTTGCGCAGCTTCTCGATATCGGCGCCCTTCTTGCCGATCACCACGCCCGGACGTGCCGAGTGGATGGTGACGCGGCACTTCTTGTGCGGGCGCTCGATGATGATCTTGGAGACCGCGGCCTGCTTGAGCAGCTTCATGAGGGCGGCGCGGATGGCCATGTCCTCGTGCAGCAGCTTGCCGTACTCGCCCTTCTGCGCGAACCAGCGGGAATCCCAGGTCCGGTTGATGCCGAGGCGAAGCCCGATCGGATTGATTTTCTGACCCATCGTTCTCTCCTCAGGCCTTGGCCGCGGCGACTTCGCGCACGATGATCGTGATGTTCGCGAACGGCTTCAGGATGCGGGCGCCACGACCGCGGGCGCGGGCATGGAAGCGCTTCATCACGAGCGCCTTGCCGACGAAGGCCTGGGCCACGACGAGGTCGTCGACGTCGAGATCATGATTGTTCTCGGCGTTGGCGATCGCGCTCTGCAGGCACTTGCGCACGTCCAAAGAGATCCGCTTGCGCGAGAACTCGAGGTCGGCGAGCGCCGTCGAGACCTTCTTGCCCCGGATCAGCTGGGCGACGAGGTTGAGCTTCTGCGGCGAGACGCGAAGGTTGCGGGCGACCGCGACGGCTTCGTTCTCGGGCAGCGCACGGGGGGCGGATGCTTTACCCATGGCTTACTTCCTCTTCGCCTTCTTGTCGGCGGCATGGCCGTGGAAGGTGCGCGTCGGCGAAAACTCGCCGAACTTGTGGCCCACCATTTCCTCGGACACGTTCACCGGCACATGCTTGTGGCCGTTGTAGACGCCGAACGTCAGACCGACGAACTGCGGAAGGATCGTGGAGCGACGGCTCCAGATCTTGATGACCTCGGACCGGGCCGCCGAACGGGCGACCTCGGCCTTTTTCAGAAGGTATCCGTCGACAAACGGACCTTTCCAAAGCGAACGCGCCATGACGGACCTCAGTTCTTCTTCTTGCGGGCGTGACGGCTCGACACGATGAACGTATCGGTCCGCTTGTTCGAGCGGGTCTTCTTGCCCTTGGTCGGAAGACCCCAGGGCGTGACCGGATGACGGCCACCCGAGGTGCGGCCTTCGCCGCCGCCATGGGGATGGTCGACCGGGTTCATCGAGACACCGCGGTTATGCGGGCGACGGCCGAGCCAGCGCGAGCGACCCGCCTTGCCGTCGTTCCGGTTCATGTGGTCGGGGTTCGAGACCGCGCCCACGGTGGCATAGCACAGGCCGCTGATCAGGCGCTGCTCGCCCGAGTTCAGGCGGACAATGACGTAGCCCTGGTCGCGACCGACGATCTGGGCGTAGTTGCCGGCCGAACGGGCCAGCTGACCACCCTTGCCGATCTTCAGCTCGACATTGTGGACGATCGTGCCGATCGGCAGCGAGCCCATCGGGGCGGCGTTGCCGGGCTTCACGTCGACCGACGGGCCGGACACGACGCTGTCGCCGACGGCGAGGCGCTGCGGGGCCAGGATATAGGCCTGCTCGCCATCGCTGTACTTGATCAGCGCGATGAACGCCGTGCGGTTGGGGTCATACTCCAGCCGCTCGACGACGGCGGGAATGCCATCCTTGCCGCGGCGCTTGAAGTCGATCAGGCGCAGCGTCCGCTTGTGTCCACCGCCGCGGAAGCGGACGGTGATGCGGCCGAGATTGTTGCGGCCGCCGGACGACGATTTGCCCTCCGTCAGCACCTTCAGCGGCTTGCCCTTGTAGAGCTCGCTGCGGTCGACGATCACGAGCTGGCGAAGGCTCGGCGTGACCGGCTTGAAATTCTTCAAAGCCATGGTTTGCGATCCTTCCTTACAGGCCCGTGGTCACGTCGATGGAGTGACCTTCCTCGAGGGTCACGACCGCCTTCTTGACGTCGGCGCGCTGGCCGAGCCGGCCGCGGAAGACTTTCATCTTGCCCTCGGTGACCAGCGTGTTGACGCTCTTCACCTTGACGTCGAACAGCTTCTCGATCGCGGCCTTGATCTGCGGCTTGGTCGCGGTCTTGGCAACCTTGAAGACGACCTTGTTGTGCTCGGAGAGCATCGTCGCCTTCTCGGTGATCACAGGCCCGCGGATCACGTCGTAGTGACGCGGGTCCAGGTTCTTGGCGGACTGGCTCATGAGAAGCGCGCCTCCAGCGCATCGACAGCCGCGCGCGTCAGGACGAGCTTGTCGCGACGCAGGATGTCATAAACGTTGATGCCCTGGATCGGCAGGACGTCGACATTCGGGATCGAACGGGCCGCCAGGCCGAAATTCGTGTCGATCTCGGCGCCGCCGATCACCAGCGCGCTGGACAGCTCCAGCTTGCCGAAATGCCCGAGCAGCACCTTGGTCTTCGGCTCGGCCAGCTTGGCGTCGTCGAGAATGATGATGCCGCCGTCCTTGGCCTTGGCCGAGAGCGCATGACGCAGAGCCAGCGCGCGGACCTTCTTGGGCAGATCATGGGCGTGGTCGCGCACGATCGGACCGAAGGCCTTGCCGCCGCCGCGGAACTGCGGAGCGGACGCCGCGCCGTGACGGGCGCCACCGGTGCCCTTCTGCTTGTAGATCTTCTTGCGGGTCCGGTCGACTTCCGACCGGCCCTTCGACTTGTGCGTGCCGGCGCGGCGCTTGGCGAGCTGGTAGCGCACCATGCGGGCCAGGATGTCGGCGCGCGGCTCGAGGCCGAAGATCGCATCCGAGAGCTCGACCGAACCGGCCGAGCCACCTTCGAGGGTGGTGATATCGAGCTTCATCACGCGTTCTCCTCAACCGTCTCGGCTGCGGGAGCCGGCGCATCGCCGCCATTCAGCTTGAACTTGCCCGGAAGCGGAGCATCCTTGGGCAGAGCGCGCTTGATCGCGTCACGCACATGAATCCAGCCGCCGGCATGGCCGGGAACGGCGCCCTCGACCAGGATCAGGCCACGCTCGACATCCGTCTGGACGACGCGCAGGTTCTGCGTGGTCACGCGCTCGGAGCCGAGATGGCCGGGCATCTTCTTGTTCTTGAAGGTCTTGCCAGGGTCCTGACGACCACCGGTCGAACCGATCGAGCGGTGCGAGACCGAGACGCCGTGGGTGGCGCGCAGGCCGCCGAAGTTCCAGCGCTTCATGCCGCCGGCAAAACCCTTGCCGAGCGTCGTGCCGCTGACGTCAACGAACTGTCCGACAACGAAATGGTCAGCCGTCAGCTCGGCGCCGACCGGGATCAGCGCATCGTTGCTGACACGGAATTCGACGACCTTGCGCTTGGGCTCGACCTTGGCGACGGCGAAATGGCCACGCTCAGCCTTCGAGACATTCTTGACCTTGGCTGTGCCCGTGCCGAGCTGGACGGCGACGTAGCCGTTCTTCTCGATCGTGCGGTGAGCGACGACCTGGCAGTTATCGAGCTTCAGCACGGTGACCGGGATATGTTCGCCGGCATCGGTGAAGATGCGGGTCATCCCGACTTTCTGTGCAATCACACCGGAACGCATCGGTGCATACCTTCCCTTGGGGTCATACTCATCCAACCGAGATGTTGGAGGCAGAGGACCCGGCTAAAATCGGATCAGAGCTTGATTTCGACGTCGACGCCGGCGGCGAGATCGAGCTTCATGAGGGCGTCGACCGTCTGCGGGGTCGGGTCGACGATGTCGAGAACCCGCTTGTGGGTCCGCATTTCAAACTGCTCGCGTGACTTCTTGTCGATGTGCGGCGAGCGGTTGACCGTGAACTTCTCGATGAGCGTGGGCAGCGGAATGGGGCCGCGGACCTGGGCGCCCGTCCTCTTCGCGGTCGACACGATCTCGCGCGTCGAAGCGTCGAGAATGCGGTGGTCGAACGCCTTGAGGCGGATCCGGATGTTCTGACCGTTCATGGTCTTATCTTCCTCGTGACGTGAAAGGGCGAAGGCCCGGCAGGGCCTGCGCCCTCACGAAAACGCTGTTCAAGCGATGATGCTGGCGACGACGCCGGCGCCGACGGTGCGGCCGCCCTCGCGGATGGCGAAGCGCAGCTTCTCCTCCATCGCGATCGGCACGATCAGGTGCACTTCCATGGCGATGTTGTCGCCCGGCATCACCATCTCCGTGCCCTCCGGCAGATGCACCAC
>CALRYW010000028.1:0-49162 GCA_943372485.1 Allobosea thiooxidans | reverse complement strand
CGTTCGCGTCCGTCTCAGGGACGCTTTCGCGGAACGCGACGATGGAGGCCACGTCCAGCCTCAGGCGGGGAACGTTGCCCAACGTTGGTCCGTTTGCGACGAGCGGTGTCTGTTCCGGTGTGAATATATCGGGCATCTTGGACATCCTGAACTTGGGAGGGGTCTGACGCAGGGGAATACTGGATTTAGCGACCTTAGCTGGACGGTTTGATGAACGCGACCAATCGATTCAACCAAGGTGGCCCCGATGTCATCTCTGTTCTGCTGATGGGCGTCAGAGCCCTGCGCCCGGTGTGAGGCCATAGGACCTCAGTCAGGGGGGCGGCTCAGTTCCATGGGGAACAGGCCGGATTCCTGCGCAGAGCGGGCTCGATTGGTCTGAACAGTCGGGGCTGTCGCCAACTGGATTTCGGCCTGTTCCCGCCGGAACAGCGCAACGATGCGCCCGCCTCTAGGGTGAATTCATCGGCGAACGGATCGCCGCCCAGCCAGAGGATGAGCGTCATGACCAAGAGCTTCACCAAGGTTTGCACCCAGACCGTCGCCGCCGCCCTGACCGTCGCCCTGATCAGCGGTTCCTTCGTCACCAGCGCCTCGGCCACCGATCGCGGCTTCGAGGTGAAGCCGGTCAAGCAGCACAGCCGCAAGACGGCCGTTGCCGGAGCCCTGCTCGGCCTCACCGGCGCCCTCATCGGCGCGGCGATCGTCAGCAACCAGGCCCGCGCAGCTGAGCCCCGCCATCGCAGCTTCCATGACCGCGACCTGCGTCACGCGGACTACGGCCACCAGCGCCCGGTGCGTTTCGTCGAGGCCGAGGAGGATTGCTTCGAGAAGCCGATCAAGCGCTTCGACCGCTACTCCGGCGAGACCATCATCGTCGGCTACAAGACGATCTGCCGCTGAGCACCTGCGATGACGCAGCATCGAGCCCCTGGCGAGCAGGCCAGGGGCTTTGCCTTTCGGGCCGGTGTCGCATGTCCGCAGCCCGTCCGCAGGAGGCCCGAACAAAGACCGTGTCGCGCCCCCGCCGGACCGAGGGTCCGACGGTGAGCCTTGGCGGGTCGAGCCGCGGTGGTCGACGGGAGCGCGGCGGCGAGCCGATGCCCGTCACGAAGCCCGGCGCCGGAGGGCAACGCGCTCATCGATCTCCTGGAGCATCCGAGAGATCCTCGAACCTGAGCTGGAAGCGTGCCAGGTATTTGCGCAGCCTGTCGGCGTCATTGCCGCTCGTCTTGGCCGTGCGCGAGACCGAGAAGAGCATCCGCCCGGCGGCGCTCAGCGAGCGGCTCTCGCGGCAGACGGCGACGACCGCGGCCAGCTGGGCCCGGTCGAACAGATCAAGCTGCTCCATCCGTTCGCTTCCAAGCAGATTGGTCAGCAGCCGCTCGGCGCCAGAAGCCTCGACACGATCGACGAACCAGCGTTCCGTAAGCCGGCTAATTTCATCGCGCACCGTCACCTCGTTGATGCGCCCCTGCGGAGCCAGAGTCGCCATGCGCGTGATCGAGGCCGAAAGGTCGCGGAAATTGGCATGCCATGGCGCATCGGGGGCGACGGCAAAAGCGAGATAGCGTTCGCGGGCTTCCTTGTTGAAGGTGACGTTCTGTCGCTCCCGCTCGGCAAAGCGCCGCAGTTCGAAATCGAGGTTCGGTTCGATATCCTCCTTCCGTTCGCGCAGAGCCGGCAGGCGGAAGGTCCAGAGGTTGAGGCGCGCGAACAGGTCCTCGCGAAACGAGCCCTCTCGGACACGCTGAGACAGATCGCGATTGGTGCCGGCGATCAGCTGGAAGTCGGAGCTGCGGTCCCGGTCGGAGCCCATGGGCAGGAAGCGCTTCTCCTCGATCGCACGCAGGCACATCGCCTGTTCGTCGAGGCCGAGTTCGCCGATCTCGTCGAGGAACAGCACGCCCTTGTCGGCTGCTTTCATCAGGCCCGGCCGATCGCTCTGGGCGCCGGTGAAGGCGCCCTTCACATGGCCGAACAGGGTCGACATGGCCTGGTCGCCGCGCAGCGTCGCGCAGTTCACCTCGACGAAGGCGCCCGAGACCTGGTGCTGGGCCTTCTTCAACTCGTAGATTCGCCGGGCGAGCTGCGATTTGCCGGCCCCGGTCGGGCCGGTCAGGAGAACCGGCGCGCGCGAGCGGATCGCGACGCGCTCGATCTGGTCGATCATCGCGTTGAAGACCGGGCTTCTCGTGGCGATGCCCGATTTCAGGAACGAGGTCGCCTCATCATGCTCGGCGGCAAAGCGCGTCGCGATGGCGTCGTAGCGTGACAGGTCGAGATCAATGATGGAGTGCCCGCCGGAAACATCGTCGCCGATCGGGCGCCCGCGCGGCGGCGACAGCTGGAGCAGGCGCCCGGGGATGAAATGCGCTTCCGTCAGCAGGAACCAGCAGATCTGAGCGACATGGGTGCCGGTGGTGATGTTGACCAGATAGTCCTCGCGGTCGGGATCGAAGGCATAGGTCCGGGCGAACTCCCGCAGGCTCGTATAGACCTCGCTGAAATCCCAGGGGTCCTTCATCTCGACGAGATGCCGCCGAACCTCGGTCGCGGGCGACACCGTTTCGATATCGGCGATGATCTCCCGGGCGAGGCCGTCGGAATTGCGACCATGGATCAGTTCCAGCCGGTCGATGAACAGCCCCTGTTGCTGGCACAGCGCGATCGTCGGCCGCCAGCGCTTCCAGCGCTCGCCACGGCCGGCATCGAGCGTGGTTCCCAGGATGCCGATGGCAACGCGGCGGCGCATGGTTCATGGCTATCCAAAAATCTACTCAAATATCCTACAGGATATAATTTTCACAGGACAGTGTCGGCTCGCATGACGGACCATCATGCGACGACCAAGAATTAATCGCTTTATATCAGAGAGTTGCGCGAAATTTTCGTCCCGCAGCCGCTGTCTGCCGCTTGTTGGCACGGAGCCTGTAATGCTTGTCCGGTGACGCCGAACGCGCGTTCTGATGCATCGGCGATCACACAGCAGGCCCCCGGCGGCAATCCGGCCGCCGGGGTTTCGGATGTCGAATGAGGAACTGCGCCTGCTGGTGCGACTGGAAGCACCGCCGCGGTCAAGCCGCGGAAGCCCCCGTGTGACGGGTGCATAGGGCCGGAAAGAGAGACGAGATGCCGGAGGTTCTGAGCGGGCAGGATTTGATCGATGCCGGGGTCAAGCAGGGCAAGTGGTTCGGCCGCGCTCTGGCTGCGGGCAACGCGCTGCTGGACAAGGGCGGCTCCTTCGAGGAGGCGATCGCCGTGGCGCGCGGCTTCGCGCCGCCCCCGCCTGCGCTGCCGCACGCCTCCGGTACGGTGCCCTTCCACCTCAACATCGCGGCGGAGACGCCCGATGAGCAGGCCAACATCGACTCGGTCGTGCTGACCATGACCGAGCTGATGCGCACGCCCGTCGTCCGGGCGGGCGCGGTGATGCCCGATGCCTGCCCCGCCGGGCCGGTCGGCACGATTCCCGTCGGCGGCGTCGCGGTCTCCGAGGGCATCCATCCCGGTATGCATTCGGCCGACATCTGCTGTTCGATGGCGATCTCGCTGTTTCCCGGTGTCGCTCCGGCGGCGCTGCTGGACGCCGTCCACGCGGTGACGCATTTCGGTCCCGGCGGCCGGCAGCGCGGTCAGCAGATGCGGCCGCCTGCGGCGGTGATGGCGCGCTTCGAAGCCAACCCGCTGCTGCGCGACATTCCGAGCATGGCGATCGAGCATTTCGGCACGCAGGGCGACGGCAATCACTTCGCCTATGTCGGGACGTTGAAGTCCAGCGGTGTGACGGCGCTGGTCACGCATCATGGCTCGCGCGGTCCTGGCGCGCGGCTCTACGGCAAGGGCATGCGGGTGGCGGAGGATTTCCGGCGCCTGCTGTCGCCGGAGACCGCGCCGCAGAACGCCTGGATTCCCGCCGATACGCGCGCGGCGGACGAATACTGGGATGCGCTGCAGGCCATTCGCGAATGGACCAAGCACAACCATGTCGTCATCCATGACATGGCGGCCGAGCGGCTGTCGGCGAAGGTGTCGGATCGGTTCTGGAACGAGCACAACTTCGTCTTCCGGCGCTCGGACGGGCTGTTCTACCATGGCAAGGGCGCGACGCCGGCCTTCGACAACTGGGCCGGAGACGCGACCGATCTGACCCTGATTCCGCTGAACATGGCGGAACCGGTGCTGATCGTACGGGGGAAGAACGCCGCCAACGGGCTGGGCTTCTCGCCGCATGGCGCAGGCCGCAACCTCTCCCGCACCCGCCACAAGCGGATGCAGGAGGGTCGCACCGACGCGGAGATCCTGGCGGCGGAGACGCAGGGGATCGACGCGCGCTTCTTCTCGGGGGTGACCGATATCTCGGAACTGCCGAGCGCCTACAAGAGCGCGGCCTCGGTGCGCCGGCAGATCGAGCATTACGGCCTGGCGGAGGTCGTCGACGAGGTGCTGCCTTTCGGATGCATCATGGCTGGCGACTGGGAAAAGGAGGCACCCTGGCGCAAGAAGAAGCAGCGGCGGCAGGAGCAGGGGACCGGCCGCGCCTGACACTCCCGGCGACATCAGGGGGTGAGATCGCGCGGCGGCGCCGACTGCGTCGCCGCGTTTCTGTGCACGCCCTGCCCATATTGGGCCTCCGGTCGCCAGCAGGCGCGCAAGCCCGGTTCGCGCTCGGCGCGTTGTTGATTTCGAAGGAACGGACGGGAGCCGCTGAGCCAGGAAACCCGGCGTCGGCGGGCAACGCTCGATCCCGCTGGGCTCCGGGCGCGATCCGTGGGTGCTGGATGGCCGGTCGCGCGGCGCGGGGCGGCGAGGGACTTGCGACGCGGGCATGGCCCTCAGGCAAAGGTCACGGGATCGACTCGTGTCGGGCGCGGCCGTGGCGGCCTTGCGCTGGCGGGGTCACCCGCGATCAGTTGCGGGCCGCCGAGACGACCCTGCACAGGGAGCGGCGCACGGTTGCCGCATCGGCGACTTGTCCGGCCTGAATCATGAAGACGGCATCCACCCGCGTGCCCTTGCCCGCCGGGCGCGCCGAAAGGCGCAGCGTTTGCGGGCGGCCGGAGCCGGAGGTTTCCTGGAAGGCCGTCAGCGCACCGGCTGCGCGGTCGACGCTGACACGGATGAAGCCTTCGGCCAGCATGGCGGCCCGCAGGCTGTTGATCGCCTGGCCCCTGTCCACGCCAGCAAAGGTCTGGGACGTGCGAAAATTCAGGGCGGTGAGCATGGGCGTTCCCTCGACCTCGAAATTGCTCTCGCAGGTCTGGGCCATGAGGGGCGTGGCGCTGAACAGGAAGCCGAACGCTGCCGCGGAAATCAGACTCTTCATTTGGGGTCCTTGGCTGTCTTCACGCGCAGATTGCGCAATCAGGGTCGCCGCGGCGTCGCTGGCCGCGGGCCTGTGGAGGAAAGGAACCACCTCTCGCCACCCGAGAGGGGCGCCCGGGACTAAAGCCCCGCCTTGCGGGCCGCGATGAAGATCCTGAAGTCCTTTGGGCCTGAGCCATGCCGGGCCTTGTCGATGATCGAAAAGCCGCGGTCGGCCATCTCGCTTGCCAGATCGTCTGCGGTGAAGAACGACAGATAGGGCGCCTTGCCGATGAGCCGCATCAGCGGAATAGCGAAACGAATGACGGCGTTCATCTCGGACAGGCAGGGTGTCTTGGTGACGAACAGGCCGCCTGGCTTCAGAAGGCGGCCGACGGATTGAAACAGGGCTGGCCGGTCCTGGATCAGGTGCAGGAGATTGAAGGCCAGCACCGCGTCGAACTGCTGGTCCGGCCACGGTTCGCATCGTTCGTCCGTGACCATGAACGTCGCGTTGGTGCACTCCGCCGCGGCTTGGCGCGCCTGGGCAATGCTGATCATCTCGCGCGAGATGTCCGTTCCGGTGATGTGGCCGATGGCGGGCGCGAGCCTCAAGGCGGTGCTGCCGGTGCCGCAACCGATCTCGAGAACGGTCGCCGAGCGATCAAGCAGCTCCCGCGTCCGGGCGAGGGTGCGCTCATAGCCCGGCAGGTCCTTGATCCGGCTTTTTGCATAGTTGGGTGCGGCGCGGTTCCAGAAGGCCGCCTCTCTGATCGCATGGCTGTCAGCTGTGGTCGGCACGGTTTACTCCCTCGACGCTCCGCATTAGCACGCGTCGCGATATGTGAATTTGACATGTTATGAAGATCGCATATTCGAAAACGCATGAACGTCGTCGATTGGAATCTGGTTCGGGCATTCCGCGCCACGGCCGAGGCCGGGTCGCTGTCGGCGGCGTCGCGCCAGCTGGGTTTGAGCCAGCCGACCTTGTCGCGGCAGGTCGCGGCCCTCGAGGAGCAACTGGCCGTGATCCTGTTCGAACGGGTCGGCAAGCGGCTCGTCCTGACGGCTGGTGGGGCCGGCATGCTGGAGCATGCCCGTCAGATGGCCGCTGCCGCCGACGCGCTCGCGCTCACGGCCGCGGGACAATCGTCTGATGTTGCGGGCCGCGTCAGCCTGTCGGTCACCGATGCGATCGCGACGCATGTCTTGCCGGACATCGTCGCGCGCCTGCGCGAGGAGGTCCCTCAGATTACCATCGTCGTGACGGCGACCGATGCGCTCAGCGATCTCCGGCGACGGGAGGCCGACATCGCCATTCGCCATGTGCGCCCGACGGAGCCCGAACTGATCGGCCGTCTCATCGGCGAGCTGACCGCCCATCTCTATGCCTCCGAGAGCTGGGTCGCCCGACATGGTGTGCCGCAGTCCGTGACGGACCTCAGGGGGGCGACCCTGCTGGCCTTCGATCCGGTCGAGCGCTTCGTTGCCCATATGGAGATGCTGGGGCTGACATTCGGACTGGAGCAGTGCCGGGTCGTCTCCAACAGTGCGCTGGCACTCTGGGAGATGACGCGCCGGGGGCTCGGGGTCGGCGTGGTCCTCGATGTCGCGGCCGCGCACACACGGGGGCTGGTGGCGCTCCTGCCGGAGATATCGAGAACGCCCGTGCCGATCTGGCTGGTGACGCATCGCGAGGTGCAGACCAGCCGTCGCATCCGTCTGGTCTATGATGTTCTCGCAGAGGAGCTGCGCAGGCTGGTCGTGGCGGGGGCGGCGTTGAGCGAGACGCCGGGAATCGCAGGCAAGCCCGCCTGAGGCATCCGGGACGCGTTGCGTCGGAGCTGGACCACGCTCTTATACGTCCCGCGGAGGCATTCCGTGGCCCAGATGGGGCCCCGCACAGCGTTTCCGAACGTTCTGGGCATTACGCGCGGGAGGAGGCGTCGAGTGGTCGCCATGTATTCCCGGCTGTAGTGCCAAGTTGCCCCCAAGACGGCCGCCGATGCGCGTGGCACGTGTAGACCGACCATGTCTATCGGATGACGCTGCGTAAGGCTTGTTAACGCCCGTGCTGTAACCGGTTGCTTGCCTTTCCGGGAGGAAACAAAAAAGTGCCGAAATTCCAGTCTTTGGGCGCCAAGGCGGCAGGCCTGGTCGTCGCGTTGTGCGTGGCGTGCTGCGCCGTGCTTCTGGTGCTGTCGCATTTCGCGCTGAGGGCCGATGCCGATCTCGACATGTCGAAGGACGCCCTGGCCGCCCGCGGTCGTGCCCAGGACGTGCTGGCCAAGATCGGCCACCGGGTCGAAACCTACGCGTCGATCTACGCGACACATCCCGAGGTCGTGGCGGCCGTGCAGAGCGGCGACAAGGCCAGGCTGCGCGAGACTTTCGTGCGTCTCTTCGGCCAGATCAAGCAGCTCGACCCCGTCATCGGCACACTCGAAGTGACTGATGCGAAGGGCGTCGTCATCATGCGGGGTCACAACCCCAACAGCGCCGGCGACGACAAGAGCAAGGACCCGTTGGTCCGCAGAGCAATCGGCGGCCAGTCGGCCAGCGGCCTTGCGGTCTCAGCCTCGTCGGGAGAAGTTGCGACTGAAGCGGTCCTGCCGATCAATATCAGCGGGCAGCGCATCGGAACCCTGAAGCTCGGCTCGCGCTTCCGGGCCGATACGGCGGCCGAGATCAAGCGGCTGACCGGTGCCGAGGCCGTGCTGATCTACAAAGGCAAGGTCAATGCCGCGACGCTGCCCGACCTGAAGTCCTTCGCCATTCCCGACGGGGCCCTGGCGGCGGACGCCACCGCAACGATGAACCTGAGCGGGCGTGCATTCGAGGTGTCGGGCCTGTCGCTTCCCATCGAGGGCGCCGATCCCCTCAGCGTCGTGACCCTGTCCGATCGCGGGCCCAGGTATGCGGCCCTGGTTGCCTTCGAGCTCAGCCTCGCCGGCAAGGCGCTGCTGCTGCTGTTGGTTCTGGTGCCGCTGGTGGCGCTGATCTCGCGCCGCAGCGTCCGCTCGATCGAGCAGCTGACCGGCGTGATGAAAGCCCTGACCGCGGGGCGTCTCGATGTCGCCGTGCCGCATCAGGACCGCAAGGACGAGATTGGGGCGATGGCGGTGGCGATCGGCGTGTTCAGGGAGAACGCCGATCGCGTTCGCGCCCTGGAGGCCGATGAACGGCTGACCGCGGCCGAACGCGGCGCGCGGGCCGAGGCGATGGCCCAGGTCGTCGCCCAGGTCGGTGCCGTCGTCGAGCGCGCCGCGAGGGGTGATTTCAGCGGCCGCGTCGCGGCCGGCGCGGTCGGGCCCGATCTGCAGACGCTCGTCGAGAGCGTCAACCTGATCAACCAGGTGATCGACCGGGCGACGGACGAATTCGCGACCGTGCTGGACGCGGTCGCCGAGGGCGATCTCACGCAGGAGGTCGAGACGGCCTATGAAGGCCGGCTGGGCGACCTACAGCGCGCGATCAACGGCACCGTCCACAAGCTGGGCGCGACCGTCGCCACGATCCAGGCGACGGCGGCCCAGATCGGCCAGTCGGCCCGCGAGATCACCACCGGTGCCAACGACCTGTCGCAGCGCACCGAACAGCAGGCCGCCTCGCTGGAGGAGACGGCCGCGACGACCGAGCAGCTCGCGGCCTCGGTCAAGCACAGCGCGACCGCCTCGCGTCGCAGCGTGGCACTGGCGGAGCAGACGACGTCGATCGCCGGGCAGGGCGGCGCGATCGTCGCCAACGCGGTCGATGCCATGGCGCGCATCGAGCAGTCGAGCGGCAAGATCGCCGAGATCACCTCGGTCATCGACGGCATCGCCTTCCAGACCAATCTGCTGGCCCTGAACGCGGCCGTCGAGGCGGCGCGGGCCGGCGAGGCCGGCAAGGGCTTCGCCGTCGTGGCCTCGGAGGTCCGCACGCTGGCGCAGCGCTCGGGCGAGGCGGCGCGCGACATCAAGCTGCTGATCGCCAGCTCGGGCGCGGAGGTCACGCAAGGGGTGGCGCTGGTGCGCTCCACCGGCGAGGTCCTGAGCAACATCGTCACGTCGGCGGGAGACCTCTCGGGGCAGATCACCCAGATTGCCGCCGCCTCTGGCGAGCAGTCGATCGGCATCGATGCCATGGCGCAGGTCGTGGCGCAGATGGACGAGATGACCCAGCAGAACGCGTCCCTGTCGGAGGAGAGCGCCGCGTCGGCGATGTCCCTGTCCGAGCAGATCGATCGGCTGAACCAGATGGTGGACGGCTTCCGGACGCGCGACCGCGTGGCGCGGCCGACGCCGTTCAGGGCCGCCGCCTGAGGGCGAGGGGCGGCGGGGCGGTGGCCTCACTGCCCCGCCGCGACCGCGAGATCATGCTCTGCATGCACGGGCGAAAGTCAGGCAGGCCGCCGGTTGTGAAGATGGATCGGGGTGCGCTGCGTCTGCTTCACCGCCATGTCCGCCTGCCGGGGCGGGCCGCGCCGCCCCTGCAGGCGCGCGGCTGGCCTTACTGGCATTCGGTCACCTCGCCACCCGCGACGCGATGCGTCTGGCAGCGCGCCGCTTCGCGCCCGCAGGAGGCCGTCAGGGTCGCCAGCACCAGGACGACGCTGATCGTGACGCGCCATCTCGGCCGTGAGGTCATGAGCCGCTCTTGCAGGGGTTCATCGGCGTCGGCCGGGGTCGATTGCCAAACGATAGCGATCACCGTAGCGATGGTCCATGAAACGCGCTTTGATCGGCATCGGCGGCGCCCTGATCCTGCTGACCTTGATCGCGTGGTATCTGCTCAGCGGCTTCGGCTGCGAGATGAACACGGCCGGCTGCCGGAGCGTCAGACTGGATCTGTCGCGCGATGCGCTGCGCCTGTTCCTGCCGCCTCTGGCGATCGGCCTCGTCCTGGTCGGCCTCGGCCTGCGCCGGACGCCGCGCCGTCCCGAGCCCGATGCCTAGGCGCCCGGCGCGAGCCGCGCTGGCCGGCCTCGTCGCGCTCTGCGCCGCGGGCACGGGGCTGAGCGCCCAGCCGCTGCCGGACAGGGTCATCGGCACCTGGGCGCTGGAGCCCACCGATTGCTCGGCCGAAGGCGCAGCCGATTTCCGGATCGAGATCACCGCGACGGAGGTCGTCTTCGCGGCCTCGCACTGGTCGGCGCCGGACTGGAAACCCCTGAACCAGGGCTGGCGCGCCCTGGCGCGGGTCGAGGAGGGCGGAGCCGGGCGCCTGAAAGGCCGCCACGCGATCACGCTGCGGCTCGGCCGCGACGGCCGGCTGACGATCAGCCGCCAGGGCGAGGCCGACACCGCCTATCATCGCTGCCCATCGGCGCCCCCGACGCGCTGACGATCCGTTTTCGCCCTGTCGCGGCGGGCGCGACCGGACGCCATCCCGGCCTTGCCGCAGGCGCGATGGGAGCCTGCTGCAGCCCCCCTCAGCCCTCATCCTGAGGAGCGTTCCGCAGGAGCGCGTCTCGAAGGATGCTCCAGATGGTTCGCGAGCCTCCTGAAGCATCCTTCGAGACGCCGCTTTCGCGGCTCCTCAGGATGAGGGCCGGTGGTCCCGCGCTCCCCCTACGACCCCGCCACCTCGAACAGCACCTCGTTGCGGCGCAACGGGCCGGGCGTCCAGGGGTCGTTGTAATAGGCGTAGGTCGCCGCGCCCTGGATCGCGATCCCGGCTTTCGCCAGCCAGGCCCGCAAGTCCGCCTCGTTCTGCGCGATCAGCGCGTCGGTGGCGACGCCGGAGAAGCGGATCGCGGCGCGGCGTGCGGCCGGGAGTTCCAGCAGGCGCACATCCTCGCCCGCCGCCTTCGGCAGGGTTTCCAGCGTGTATTTGGACGGCATCACGAAGCGGATCAGCCAGCTCTGCTCGGCGGCCTGCGCCGGCGTCTGGATGACCGGTGCGGTCATGCTGACGGTTTCGCCCTCGCGGCTCTTGGCGAAGATGTAGCCGGCGAGCGGGGAGAAGCCGGCGCGCACCGCGGCCTGCCGGTCGCCCCGCCGCGTCACCTCCGCCACGACGAGCGCGGGATAGTCGCGGATCTCGATGGCGCCCTCCTGCCTGACCGAGGTGTATGTCGGCTGCTCGATCGTGCTCATCACATAGATCCAGATCCCCACCGCGATCGCCGCGAGCCCGACGACGAGCCCCAGACCTGTCAGCGCCAGCATCTTGAAGGTCCACATGGTCTGGTCCGCATCGGAGGGGTGGCGCCCGTCGGTTCACGGCGCTTCGATCTCACAGCCTAGCATGGGCGCCGCCCGGCCGGCGCCCGTCATGACGTCGCGTGCGAGCCGGCACGGCCGGGCTTGCTTCGACGCGGCGGCGCGGACATCCTGCCCGTGACGCGGGCGGGAGACGGGTGCGATGGCGACGAGCGATGCGGACAAGGCCCGGCTGGCGCTGGACGTCTTCGCCCATTTCGAGACCGAGCCGGGCGAATTGCTGGCCGCCGGCAACCTGCTCTCGATCGCGGCGATGAATGGCTGGGAGACCACCGCGGTCGTGGCGAGCTACGAGCACGGCCGGGCGCTGGGCTGGTTCGAGGACGGGCCCAACGGCACCGTCACCATCACCCCGGCGGGGCGCGCTCAGATATGAGCCGGGCCGCGCCCGGCGACGACCCGAGACGCCATGCCGAAACTCGAGGCCATTCCCCCTGCGATCCGGCGCGCGGCTTGCGCCTTTCACGAGGCCGGGCACATCGTCGTCGGCTGGCATCACCGCCGCGCCATCACCCATGCCTGGCTCAGGCCGCCGCAGGGCGTCTCCGGCGAAACCTGCTTCGAGCCCTATCGCCGCGGCTTCCAGGCCGACCGCGCCGGCGATCTGCGCCGTGCCGAGGTCGAGATCACCATCCTCAGCGCCGGCCAGTGTGGCGAGATGATCTACTGGAACGGCGCCGAAGGGCTGACATGGTATCCTGGCGAATTGCGCTCGCATGGCGACGATCTCGACCAGATGCAGCCCTTCATCGCCCTGCTGCAGCCGCCCGAAGCCGGCCTGCTGCGCGCGCGCTGCGCCCGCGCCGCCACCGCCATCCTCTACCAGCCGGCGATGCGCCTGGCCCATGAGGCGATCGCGCGCCGGCTCGCCGCGGCTGGCCGCATCGGCGCCGACGAGGTCGAGGCATTCATTGCTGGCCGAGGCCGGCGCGCAGCGGCCCCCGCTGCCGGAACGCTAGGGCGTGCCTGCCGCGCCTGCGCGCTTCAGCGCGCCTTCAGGCTCAGCACATAGGCGATGACGTCGTCGGTCTCGGTGGGGCTGAGCTGGTAGCGCGGCATCGCGCCATGGGGCGTCTGCAGGAAGACCCGCAGCGACAGCGCCGTCTGTGACGGCATGTTGGCCACGGCGCCGAAATCGGGCGGCACCCGGGCGGGGTCGCGGCTCGCCCCGTCGATCGCGTGGCAGGGCAGGCACAGCGCGATGGCCACGGCCCGGCCGGCGCGCGCATCGCCGGCTTCCTGCGCCGTGGCGGCGGCCGCGCCCGCCAGCACGAAGGCGAGCGCCGCGAGCCCGGCGCAAGCGAGGGCGGCGGTCCGGGGGATCGGCCGGCTGGTCCTGGTCTCGCGCATCGTCCGCTGCTCCTCGTCCCGAGGCGGGCGCTCCTTCGTCAGGACGCCGGCTTCCACCGGCGCGACACGCGCCGGATATAGGCCACGAGCCCGTCGGTCTCGTGCTCGATCAGCTTGAATTCGGGCATGCCGGGGTGGCGCACTACGGTGCCGTCGATCAGGACGGGGGCCGGGTTGTCGCCGGGGTAGCGTTCCGCGATCAGCGGAAAGGGCGGCGCCTTGGGGTTGGGGCTGGCGCCGCTCGCCTCGATCGCATGGCAGCCGCCGCAATGGCGCTGCGCCACCTGTTTGCCGATCGCGGCGCTCTCGGCATTGTCGGGCCGCTGCGCATCGGCCGGCATCGCCTGCGCCGCCAGGGTGCCGCCGGTGAGCGCGAGGCCGACGAGCGCCGCCTTCCGCCTGGCCGCCCTGCTGCCGGTCGATGTCCTGCGTGTCATGGCCAGTCCCGGATGCGAGATCACCGGACCCCTCTCTGCGCCCGATGTGGCAGCCTGGCCTTGATCGAGGTCAAGGCCGGCGCTGCGCGTCGCCGACGGGGGCTCGATGCTCCGGCCGAGGGTCACTTGCCCTGCAGCGCGGCCAGCAGCTCCGGCCCGCTCTTGCCGATCAGGTTTTTGGACAATTCGGCGACGAGCGCCCCTTCGAGCTGCTTGTGGTAGTGGCGCCGCATCTCGCCGAGCGTCCGCGGCGAGGCGATGACGACGAGATGGCTGATCTTGTGCCCGGTGACCTGGTGGTTGAGCCAGGATGTCGCCGCGGCCGCATGGGCGTCCTCGTCGATCTGGTGTCCGGTCGGGTTGGCCGAGCTGGAATCGCGCCCACCGCCGCCGGCCTTGTTGTGCTCGTCGAGATTGGGCGAGGGCAGGGCGGCCAGCGTCGGATCGGCTTCGTTGCCGCTGTTGCGAAACAGCGCGAACTGCTTCCCGTCGACGAGCGCGATCACGGCACCATGGGGGAGTTGCATTGGATTGTCCTCGGCTGGGTCGGGCCCGATGCCCCGGGAACGGGGCAAGGGGACCTGCAGGGCTGTGATCGTCAAACGCGGCCGTGCCCGCATTGATCCCGATCAAGCCGGGTTTCCCCGTCGCGAGGGCGAGGCGCCGCCGCTCGACAGCCCGCGTGTCGCGCGCCTAACCTGCCGCCGCGTCGGCAGGCTCCCGATCCGGGAACCGTTGCTTCACCCCGGCGTCGTAGAAGCCGGCGAGCCGATTCGCCGTTGAGGATTTGAGATGACCACGACTGTCAGCCCGCGCGCGGGCAAGCCGCTCGACCCCAGCCTGCTGGTCGACCTCGCCCGGCTCGGCCAGGCCTATTTCGAGCGGCCCGACCCGGCCGATCCGGCCCAGCGCGTCGCCTTCGGCACCTCGGGCCATCGTGGCTCCTCGCTGCTGCACTCCTTCAACGAGGCGCACATCCTCGCCATCGCCCAGTCGATCTGCCTTTATCGCCGCGAGAAGGGCATCGATGGCCCGCTCTTCCTGGGTATCGACACTCATGCCCTGTCGCGCCCCGCCTTCGAAACTGCGCTCGAGGTCTTCGCCGCCAATGGCGTAACCACGCTGGTCGACGAGGATCTGCGCTTCACGCCGACGCCGGTGATCTCGCACGCCATCATCGGCCACAACCGCGGGCGCAATCACAGCCTCGCCGATGGCGTGGTGATCTCGCCCTCGCATAATCCGCCCGCCGATGGCGGCTTCAAGTACAACCCGCCCCATGGCGGCCCGGCCGACACGGACGCCACCGGCTGGATCGAGCGCAAGGCGAATGCGTTGATCGAGGCCGGGCTCGCCGGTGTCGCGCGCATGCCCTATGCCCGCGCGCTCGCCAGCGAGTATGTCCGCCGCCATGGCTTCCGCGAAGCCTATGTCGCCGAACTCGGCAGCGTCGTCGACATGGCGGCGGTCCGCGCCGCGGGGGTCAGCATCGGCATCGACCCGCTCGGCGGCGCGGGCCTCGACTACTATGCCCCGATCATCGAGCGCTACCGCCTGAACGCGACCATCGTGGACCAGACGCTGGACCCCACCTTCGCCTTCATGCCGGCGGACTGGGACGGCAAGATCCGCATGGACTGCTCCTCGCCCTATGCGATGGCCGGGTTGATCGCCATGAAGGACCGCTTCGATGTCGCCTTCGCCAACGACACCGACGCCGACCGCCACGGCATCGTCGCCCGCAGCGGCGGGCTGATGAACCCCAACCACTACCTCGCCGTGGCGATCGACTACCTCTTCACCCACCGACCCGGCTGGCGCAGCGACGCCGCGATCGGCAAGACCATCGTCAGCAGCGCCATGATCGACCGCGTCGCGGCCAGACTCGGCCGCCGCATGGTCGAGGTGCCCGTCGGCTTCAAATGGTTCGTCGAAGGGCTCTCCGACGGCAGCTTCGGCTTCGGCGGTGAGGAGAGCGCCGGCGCCTCCTTCCTGCGACTGGACGGCACGAGCTGGAGCACGGACAAGGACGGGCTGATCCTCGGGCTGCTCGCCGCCGAGATCACCGCCAGGACGGGGACCGACCCCGGCGAGCGCTATGCTGCGCTGACCCGGGACCTGGGGGCACCACACTATGCCCGCATCGACGCGCCCGCGACGCGTGAGCAGAAGGCCGTGCTGAAGAGCCTGTCGCGGGCGCAGCTGGGAACCGACACACTCGCCGGCGAGCCGATCACCGCCGTCCTCAACGAGGCGCCGGGCAATGGCGCAGCGATCGGCGGCGTCAAGGTGGTCACGGCGCAGGGCTGGTTCTGCGCCCGCCCCTCCGGCACCGAGGAGGTCTACAAGATCTACGCCGAGAGCTTCCGCGACGAAGCCCATCTCGCTGCCATCCAGCAGGAGGCGCAGGCCGTCATCGCCGCGGCCTTCACCGCCGGCTGACGGCCCGCAGGCCCCGGCGCGCTACTCGCCGGCGGCCCGGCGCGGAGCCGGCGGCTCGAACCCGTCCGGCCCGGCCGCCTCGGTCGCCTGGCGGTTGCGCGACATCGCCTCGATGAGCTGTCGGTTGGAGTGCTCCAGCGTCCCGACATGATCGATATGGTGGCGCAGATCGGTGCGCAGCTGCTGGTTGACCCCGGCCAGGAAGTCGGCCTTCGACTGCAGCGCCGAGAGCTTGATGTCGAGGTCGTAGACGGCCTTGTCGCGCTGGGCGAGATCCTCGACCAGTTTGCGCTCGCGCTGCGTCGCGGCGGCGGCCTGGGCCTCCAGCTCTTTGATCGTCTGCAGGGCGGTGGCGATTCGGGCCTGGGCTTGGCTCGCGGCCTCGTTGGCGCCTTCGCGCTCGCCGCTCAGCTTCTCGGTCAGCCCGGCGATGTCGCGCTGGAGCCGGCTGTTCTCCCCGCTCGCGGCGACGAGGTCGGAGCGCAGCATCGCGACCTCGCGGGCCAGGTTCTGCGCGGCAGCCGACTTCTCCAGGAGCTTCTGGTCGACGACCTGCCGCTCCTCGGAGAGCCGCTGTACGCGCGAATCGCTGCTGGAGAGCCGCTGCAGCAGCGCGTTCACCTCGCCCTGCAGCTTGCCATGCTCGATCTCGAGCGCGGCCAGCGCCGCCTGGGTGTGGTCGAGCGCGGCACGGCTGCGGCCGAGTTCTTCCTCGTAGCGCATCGCCAGCGGGCGATAATGGCCGAGTTCGGTCTGCAGCCCGGCGACTTCACGCTCCTGGCGGCTGCAGATGGCGCCGAGCTCCTCGATCTGCGCGGCCTGGTCCTGCGAGGTCTGGATGAACTTCGGCAGGATCTGCTGCATCGTCGCGGTGCGCGTCATCAGCAGGTCGAGCTGGACCGACCAGTTCGAGATCTTGGCGAATTCGACCTGCAGCTCGTTGGACTGCTCGCTGATCGCGGTCATCAGCTGGCCGACCTCGTGCGAACTGCCGGGTTTCGGCGGCGGGGGCAGCAGCGGCGGCGGGGCCTCGCCCGGCTCGTTGGCGGCGGCCTCGGGCGGCGTGAACGCCGGGGCCGGCTGCGGCGCAGGTGCCTCGCTCCGCCCGCCGATGAGACGCCTCAGACTGGAACCGATCATCGAACCCACCCCACTTGGCCCCCCTCGACGCGGGCGCGCCGCCTGCCTCCGTCCGGCGATCGCGACTCACGGACCACGGACCACGGCTTGAGGCGGTAGCACAGCAGAAGATGCGCCGTGGCCCAAGGCAACATCGCAATGGCGCCCGGCGCGAGTTGCAAACAACTTCTTGGCTGCGAGGCCGCTTCGGCCGCCGAAGACTGGCGCGCCGGTCAGACGGCGCGGGAGGCCCCGCCACCCTGACGCAGCCTCAGCTCCAGCATATAGGCGCGCTGGACGGCCTCGCGCTCCCGCAGCAGCGCCTTCTCCAGCACGCCCTGCTGCGTCTGCAGCACCTCGTTAGCGCGCCCGAGCGTCGCCTCGGCCTTCTGGGCCCGCTGGCTCAAGTCCTGCTTTTCCTTCACGAGGGCGGCGACTTCGCTCTGCAGCCGCGCCTTCTCCTGTTCGGCCTCCGCCAGCGAGCTGCGCGCCTGCTGCAGCACGTTCAGCAGCTGCAGCTGGATCGTCTCGAAGGCAGCGCCTGCCCCCGCCACCAGGGCGAGCGTGTCCTGCGGATGCGGCCGGCCGGTGGCACGCCGCGACAACGGCCGCAGCGGAATGGGCGCAGCGACGGCGGAGGGTGGCGCGGGCGCCTCCCGCCAGGCCGGGGCGCGCAGCATGGCGCGACTGAGGCTGGGCGCGTCCTGGCTCACGGTCAGTCGCGCGACTGCGGGCGATGGGGCTGCGTGAACGCGGTGGTCACGGCATCATGCAGGCGGGCGAGCCAACCCTCGGCCTCCAGCGCACGCGCCTCGGCCTGGCGGGCCCGCTCCTCAGAGCGCCACAGCATCTCGTTGGCCGTCGCGATCTGGGTTTCGAGCTCGCGCATGCTGACCGCGGCCTGGGCGATCGTCTGCTGCAACCGCTCCTCGAGCTGGGCATGGCGCAGCTCGCTGATGCGGATCGCCTCGCTGGTCTCCTCGATCAGGGCGAGCGCCGAGGGCCAGTCGCGCTGCGGCGCCACCGGCGCCGGCCGGGGCTCCGGCATCGCCGCTGGGAACGTCGCGATCTTGTCGGAGGCATTGAGGAACTGCTCCGAGGCCGGCAGGCTCTGGCGCAGGGCGGTGACGGTGGCGAGGTCGCTAACGGCAGGCTGCATGGCGGTGCTCCGTGAGAGCCGGGGAGGAGGGCGTCGGCACGTCCTCTCCGAGGGTGAAGGAGGGCGGCGGTTCGGCGGTGGCGCAGGCGGGTGAAGCCGCGGTGCCGAGCAGAAGTGATGGGGCGATGCGCGTCGCCGGCGGCTGGATCGCCATCGACACGCCGCGCTGGCGATCGAGGAATTGGTCCTGCAGGGCACGGCGGTTGGCGCGGGCGAGATCCAGTGCGCGCTGGAGCAGCAGCTTGTCGCGGCGCTCGCCCTGCAGCAGCTCCTCGAGCCGCAGGCACTCGCGCTGCAGCGCGTCGCTGGCGCCGCCATGCAAGGCGCGCGCTGCCCGCAGCTCGGTCTCGGCGGTGCCGGCGGTTGCGGTGAGCCGCTCGACCTCGGCCGCCTTGTCCGCCAGAGCCGCACCGAGGGCGGCGATCGCGTGCTCCTGCCGGCCCTTCTCGAGCGTCGCCTCGTGCAGCGCCTGCTTCAGGCGGCCGACCTCCTGCGCCGAGGCCTGGCGTTGCCCGTCGGAAAGGAGGATTGTCTGGCGGTGCCGCTCCAGGGCGCGCTCCGCCACACCAAGCGCCGTCTGGGCCTGCCGGACATGCAGGCGTTCGGCCTCCAGCAGGGTCTCCATGGCGGCCAGCCGGCCGAGCGCGGCTTCGAGCCGGAGTTCGAGAAAGCCCCTCCGGGCGTGGGAGAGCCGCTGTTCCGGGTCGGCTTGCGCCTCCGTGCGGGCCGCATCCGCCGGTGGCAAGGCGCTCGACCGTCCCGGCAGCCCCGGTCGCGTGGCGATCCAGTCATGCGAATCGGCGACGGGGAGGGCGTTCAACGGGATGGCCTCGAAAGCGGTGCCGTGGGAAAACTGGGGGAACGCTTGGACGAATCGCTCGCTCAACTTAGCTACTCTTAACGAATCGTATCAATATCGAAGGTCGCTGGCGAGCGGCCTCGATGCGCCCGTCGGGGGTTTTCCCCGGAACGCACGCGCCCGGGTTGTCGTCGGGTTTGCGGCGTCAACCCGGGCACCGGCATCGCGGGATTGCGCGCCTCGCCCTTGTCGTGCCGCCCGTTCCGGTCGACGCATGAAGCAGCTGTCCGTGCCGCGGGGTCTTCATGTCGCAGTCCATCGACCACATCGTCATCGCCGTCGCCGATCTCGACGCGGCCATGGCCGACTACGCCGCGCTGGGCTTCACCGTGCTGCCGGGCGGCGAGCATCCGCGCGGCTCGCGCAATGCGCTGGTGGTGTTGGCGGATGGCGCCTATCTTGAGATCATTGCCTTCGCGCGGCCGGTGCCGGGTTTCCGCTGGTGGCAGGTCCTGGACCAGGCCGGCAGCGGCCTCGTCGATTATGCCCTGCTGCCGGCCGGGTCGCTCGACGCGGACACCGCCCGGATCCGGGCCGCCGGCATCGCCATCGCGGGGCCGATCGATGGCGAGCGCCTGCAGCCGGACGGGACGCGGATCGCCTGGCGCTCGTCGCGCCCGCCGGAGCCGGACATCCCCTTCCTCTGTGAGGATGTGACGCCGCGTGCCCTGCGCGTGCCGGAGGGCAAGGCGCGCCGCCATGCCAACGGCGTCACCGGCGTGGCCGGCATCACCGTCGCGGTGCGCGATCTCGCTGCCTCGGTCGCGCGCTACAAGGCGCTGACCGGGCAGGAGGCGATCGCCACCGGTGCCGTTCCGGGCCTGGGCTTCGGGCTGGCGCAGTTCCGGCTCGGCCGCCAGATTCTCTCGCTCGCCGAGCCGCGGGGCGAGGCCTGCGAGGGGCTGACGCGCCATCTCGGGCGGCGCGGGCAGGGCGCCTACGCCATCTCCTTCTTCGGTCCGGCCGATCGCTGCCTCGACCGTGCGCTCGCCCATGGCGCGCGGCTGGAGATCGTCAGGGCCTTGTGACGTCGCCGGCCGCGGCGGGCCGGTCCTGGATGCGAGGCCTCAGAGGGCGACCGCGAACGACGCTGCGGTCTTCGCCTTGATCTCGTCGAGCGTGACGCCCTCGGCGAGCTCGATCAGCGTCATGCCGCCGCCATTCTCATCGATCGTGAAGACGCCGAGATCGGTGATCACCATATCGACGACGCCGGCGCCGGTCAGCGGCAGATCGCAGGCCGACAACAGCTTCGGCGACTCGGAGCCGTCCTTGTTCTTGGCGACATGTTCCATCACCACGACGACCTTCTTGACGCCGGCGACGAGGTCCATGGCGCCGCCCATGCCCTTCACCATCTTGCCGGGGATCATCCAGTTGGCGAGGTCGCCATTCTCCGCCACCTGCATCGCGCCGAGGATGGAGAGGTCGATGTGGCCGCCGCGGATCATCCCGAAGGAATCGGCCGAGGAGAAGAAGCTCGTCGTCGGCAGCTGGGTGATGGTCTGCTTGCCGGCATTGATCAGGTCGGGATCCTCGTCGCCCTCATAGGGGAAGGGGCCCATGCCGAGCATGCCGTTCTCGGACTGGAGCTGCACCGAGACGCCATCGGGAATGTAGTTCGAGACGAGGGTGGGGATGCCGATGCCGAGATTGACGTAGAAGCCGTCCTTCAGCTCCTTGGCGGCGCGCTGGGCGATCTGTTCGCGGGTCCATGCCATGTCGGTGTCTCCTCAGGCCGCGCGCTGGCGGACGGTGCGCTGCTCGATGCGCTTGACGCTTTGGGGCGTGTGGACGATCCGCTTCACGAAGATGCCCGGCGTGTGCATGTGATCGGGGTCGATCTGACCGGCCTCGACCAGATGCTCGACCTGCGCGACGGTGAAGCGCGAGGCCGAGGCCATCATCGGATTGAAGTTGCGCGCCGTCTTCCGGTAGACGAGGTTGCCTTCGGTGTCGCCCTTCCAGGCATGCACCAGCGAGACATCGGCGAAGATGCCGCGCTCCATGATGTAGCGCTCGCCGTCGAAGAGGCGCTCCTCCTTGCCCTCGGCCACCAGCGTGCCGACGCCGGTCTTGGTGAAGAAGGCCGGGATGCCCGCGCCACCGGCGCGGATGCGCTCGGCCAGCGTGCCCTGCGGGGTGAATTCGAGTTCGAGCTGGCCGGAGAGATAGAGCTCGGCGAAGAGCTTGTTCTCGCCGACATAAGACGAGATCATCTTCCGGATCTGGCGGGTCTCGAGCAGGATGCCCAGCCCGGCGCCGTCGACGCCGGCATTGTTGGAGACGAAGGTCAGATCCTTCGCGCCGCTGGCGCGAACCGCCTCGATCAGGATGTCGGGGATGCCGCACAGGCCGAAGCCGCCGGCCATGATCGTCATGCCGTCCTTGATGACGCCGGCAAGGGCCGCCGTGGCGTCCGGATAGACCTTCTTCATCGTATTGCCTTTACCGCTGAAAGGATGCCGCCGGACGGCGCGCCCCAGAACTAGCCGAGCCGGCGGCCCGGTGGCAACTCTCTGTTGGGCCAAGACGGCTGGGCGAAGACGGCGTCTTGCCGCGGCCCGCACAAGACCACAGCAAAACGCGGCGCCGGGCGCCGCGTCTCGAAGGTCGACAAGAAGCCCGCCGCGCTGCGGCAGACAGCCCGGTCAGCGACGGAAGCCGCCGCCGAGCGCGCCGCCGATGGCGCCGCCGACGATGGTGCCGAAGATGGCTGCGCCTGCCGCGCTGCTGCCACCGCCGGCGCGCTCACGCTCCAGATCGCGGCGGATCACGGGATCGCGCTCATAGGCGATGCCGCCGCGGGTTCGGGCCTGCGGCTGGGCCGGCTCGCGGGCGACCGCGCGGGTGGCGGCGCGCGGGGCCGGCGCGGGCCTGGCATCCTCGGCCAGCGCGCGTTGATAGGCCGGCTCAGTCTGGGCCCGCAGCGCCCTGAGCTGCATCGGTGCGAGGAAGCCGGTGGCGGGGAGCGCGCGCGTCGTCTGCCACTGCTTGATGGCGTTGCGCTGGCTGGGACCGAAATTCGGGCTGGTCTTGCCGGGCTTGAAACCGGCCAGGCTCAGCCGGCGCTGCAGTTCGCGGCGGTCCTTGGCGGTGAGCTTGAGCGCGGCCTCGGTCTCGGCGCTGGCGACCTCACCCTTCATGGCCTCGTCGGCGACCGCCTGCCCGGTTTCCCGCGACGCCGGCAGGGCGGCGACGGCGGCAGAGGACAGGGCCGCCACACCCACCGCGGCCGGAAGCGCGGCGACCACGGGCGCTGCCGCCTCGAGCCGGGCGAGCCGGTTCTTCGCGAAGGCGGCGAACTGGCCGGTCGGGAAAGCGTCGAGATAGGCCTTGTAATCGCCGGCCGTGTTGCCGCGTTCGGCGGTCTCCCACATGCGGACGTCCATCTGGGCGCGGTCGAGCCCGGCCGGGGCGGGCGCGGCCGGGGCTGGCACGGCGCCGTCGATCGCCTTGATCGTCACCGAGGGGTCGACCGCCGCGAGCTTCAGCGTCGGGTTGAGCTTGAACTCGCCGATGATCGAGGAATTGGTCCAGGGCTTCTGCTTCTTGCCCGTCGATTCCCAGACGTCCGCGCGGACGCGGTCCATGACGGTGGTGATGGACACCTCGGGCGTCTCGATATGCTTCAGCAGCGCCGAGGTGAAGGGGCTGTTGCCGTCCTTCTCCCCGTCGAGCGCGGTGGCGCGCGGATCGGTGGCGAAGGCGATCAGGATGCCGGAAGCCGACTGCGTCTCGATCGCGGTCAGGCCGCGAGAGACCGAGCGCGACCGGGCGGCGAGTTGCGTCGTGAAGGGATTGTCGCGGCAGGCGTCGAGGATGAGCACGTTGACGCGCTCGTCGCGCTGCATCTGGCGCAGGATGAGCTGCACGTTGACGGCGCGGAAGTCGAGGTCTGCCTCGGACTTCAGCGAAGCGTCCACGGGGATGAGATAGTTCTCGTCGCCCACCGCGATGCCGTGCCCGGCATAATAGACGACGCCGGCCTTGGCGCCGTCGAGCTTCTGGGCGAACTCGCGGACGATCCCGGTCATCTCGTCCATGCGCAGGTCGTAGCCTTCGACGACCTCGAAACCGAGGCGCTTCAGCGCGGCCGAGATCGCGGTGGCGTCGCGCTGCGGGTTGGCGAGGCGCGGCACCGCCGTATAGGCGCTGTTGCCAATGACCAGCGCGACGCGCCGCTCGGGCACGGCCTGCGCCGGCAGCGCCAAGAGCAGCGCGGCGAGGCCGAGCGTCATGGCTGCGAAGGCGCGCCCAAACAGGCCGCCCATGATGGCGAAGCGGGCCGAGATCGCCGAACCCAAGGTCGCGAAACTCACGGTAACCTCCCTGATCGGTCCGCCACTGCCGGATAGTCCCACTCCGGCGCCGGCGGAAGCGCGAAGCGGGTTGTGGCCGCCATGGAGCGGCCGCAGGATCGCCAGGAAACAGGCTGAAACATTACTCGAAAAAGCCACCGGCGCAAACCGGGCTTCAGGCTGCCCTTGCTGTCTTCGTCGCGGCGGCGGCGGTCCAGGTTCAAACGCGCGCGACAGTTTGGGTTAGCGTGCGGGCGCGGCCCGGCGCGTCCTCGATTTGGATGAGCGAACGGGGTGCGCAACCCCGTTTCGGCCGGGGGTGGCCGCTCGACGACGAGGGGATGAGCCGCGTTTCACAAGGCCGTATGGCCGCGCGCGCGGCGTTGACTCATGCGCCGAGCGCGGTGCAGCATGATCCACAAGGGAGACGGCCCAGAACAAGAAAGACCAAGATGACGACGGCAAGCGTTACGCATGGCTGAGGATATCATTCTCACCACCACGGGTTTGACGAAGGAGTTCGGCGGGTTCTCGGCCGTCAACGGCGTGGACCTCAAGGTCAAACGCGGGACGATCCATGCGTTGATCGGGCCCAATGGCGCCGGCAAGACGACCTGTTTCAATCTCCTGACCAAATTTCTGGCGCCGACCAAGGGATCGATCGTCTACAACGGACGCGACATCACCCGCCAGAAGCCGGCGGACATCGCCCGGCTCGGCATGGTCCGCTCCTTCCAGATCTCGGCCGTGTTCCCGCAGCTCAGCGTCAAGACGAATGTGCGGATTGCGCTGCAGCGCAAGCGCGGCGATTCCTTCGATTTCTGGCGCTCGGAAGAGGTGCTGAAGCCGCTCGACGAGGAGGCGCTGCGCCTCGTCGAGGCCGTTGGCCTCTCGGCCTTCGCCGAACTGCCGGCCGTCGAACTTTCCTATGGGCGCAAGCGCGCGCTCGAGATCGCCACCACCCTGGCGCTCGATCCCGAAATGATGCTGCTCGACGAGCCGATGGCCGGCATGGGCCGCGAGGATGTCGAGCGCATCGAGGCGCTGATCCGCAAGGTCTCCAGGAACCGCACCATCCTGATGGTCGAGCACAATCTCTCCGTCGTCGCCTCGCTGTCCGACCGGATCACCGTGCTGGCGCGCGGGCAGGTTCTGGCCGAGGGCGACTATGCCGAGGTCTCGAAGGATCCGCGCGTGGTCGAGGCCTATATCGGTTCGGGAGTCGGCCATGCTCACTGAGGCCGCGCGGTCCCCCGTCGCCACCACGGCGGCGCCGATGCTGAAGGTGCGCGGGCTCGAGGCCTGGTACGGCGAATCGCATGTGCTGCACGGCATCGATTTCGACGTCGCCCAGGGCGAGGTGGTGACGCTGCTCGGCCGCAACGGCGCCGGCAAGACGACGACGCTGAAGTCGATCATGGGCGTCATCGGCAAGCGCAAGGGCTCGGTCGTGCTGGAAGGCACGGAGACGATCGGGATGCCCTCGCGGGCGATCGCGCGGCTCGGCCTCGGCTATGTGCCCGAGGAGCGCGGCATCTACGCCTCGCTCAGCGTCGAGGAGAACCTGATGCTGCCGCCCCGCGTGCGGCCCGGCGGGCTCTCGCTCCACGAGATCTTCACGCTGTTCCCCAACATCAAGGAGCGGCTGAAGAGCCAGGGCACCAAACTCTCGGGCGGCGAGCAGCAGATGCTGGCGATCGGGCGCATCCTGCGCACCGGCGCGCATTTCCTCCTGCTCGACGAGCCGACCGAGGGGCTCGCCCCGGTCATCATCGACCAGATCGGCGCCACCATCCGCAAGCTCAAGCAGCAGGGCTACACGATCATCCTGGTCGAGCAGAACTTCCGCTTCGCGGCGACGGTGGCCGACCGTCACTATGTCGTCGAGCAGGGCAAGGTGATCGACATGATCGAGAACGACCAGCTCGACGCCAATATCGACAAGCTGCACGGCTATCTCGGGGTCTGAACCCGCCGCCTGGCGGATTCGAAGGCCCCCAATCCGATCCATATCGGACATCACGTCGAAAATGACGCCAATCTCAGGGAGAGAGACATCATGAAGCTCAAGACATTTCTGACCACGACCGCCTTCGCCGCCCTGATGGCGGCGCCCGCGCTCGCCCAGCAGATCAGCATCAAGGCCGGCGTCCTCAACGACCGCTCCGGCCTCTATGCCGACCTCTCGGGCGAGGGCTCGGTGATCGCCGCCCGCATGGCGGTCGAGGACTTCAAGGCGGCCGAGAAGGGCATCAAGGTCGAGATCGTCTCGGCCGACCACCAGAACAAGCCCGATGTCGGCTCGACCATCGCCCGCACCTGGTACGATCAGGACGGCGTCGACCTGATCTTGGACGTGCCGACCTCCTCGGTGGCGCTCGCGGTCAACCAGATCACCCGCGAGAAGAACAAGATCCACATCAACTCCGGCGCGGCCTCATCCGACCTGACCGGCAAGGCCTGCTCGCCCAACACCGTGCACTGGACCTACGACACCTATGCGCTCGCCCAGGGCACCGGCGGCGCCATGGTCAAGGCCGGCGGCGACAGCTGGTACTTCCTCACCGCCGACTATGCCTTCGGCCACGCGCTGGAGCGCGACACCGCCGCGATCGTCACCAAGAACGGCGGCAAGGTGCTGGGCGCGGTCCGCACCCCCTTCCCGGGCACGGACTTCTCCTCCTTCCTGCTGCAGGCCCAGGCCTCCAAGGCCAAGGTGATCGGGCTCGCCAATGCCGGCGGCGACACCATCAACTCGATCAAGCAGGCGGGCGAATTCGGCATCGTGGCCGGCGGCCAGAAGCTGGCGGGGCTGCTCGTCTTCCTCACCGACGTGCATTCGCTCGGCCTCGCCACCGCGCAGGGGCTGGTGCTGACGGAGTCCTTCTACTGGGACACCAATGACGGCACCCGCACCTGGGCCGACCGCTTCGCCAAGGCCAATGGCGGCAAGAAGCCGACCATGGTCCAGGCCGGAGTCTATTCCGGCATGCTGCACTATCTCAAGGCGGTCGAGGCGGCGAAGTCGAAGGACTCCGCGGCGGTGATGGCCAAGATGAAGGAAATGCCGACCGACGACCCGCTCTTCGGCAAGGGTTCGGTGCGCGTCGACGGCCGCAAGATGCACGACATGTATCTGTTCGAGGTCAAGAAGCCCGCCGAGTCGAAGGGCCCGTGGGACTACTACAAGCAGGTCTCGGTGCTGCCGGCGGCGCAGGCCTTCCGCCCGCTCGCCGAGAGCGAGTGCCCGCTCGTCAAGAAGTGAGGCTTTGAGGCCCGGCACCGTCGGGTCTCAGAACCTCCCGCGTCATCCCGGACAAGCCGCGAAGCGGCGCCGATCCGGGATCCATTCCTGACCCGTTCCGGAATGGATCCCGGCTCTCCGCTTCGCTCCGGCCGGGATGACAGCGCGTTATGGATATCGTCCGCCTTCCAGATGATCTGAGCCCCGCATGTTCGAACTTCTCGGTGTCCCGCCCCAGGCGCTGTTCGGCCAGGTCCTTCTCGGCCTGATCAACGGTTCGTTCTACGCCATCCTCAGCCTCGGGCTGGCGGTGATCTTCGGGCTGCTCAACATCATCAACTTCACCCATGGCGCGCAGTACATGATGGGCGCCTTCGTCGCCTGGATGTGCCTGAACTACCTCGGCATCAACTACTGGGTGGCGCTGCTGCTGGCGCCGCTGGTGGTCGGCGCGACGGGCATTGCGATCGAGCGGCTGCTGCTCAAACGCATCGCGCATGTCGACCATCTCTACGGGTTGCTTTTGACCTTCGGCCTCGCGCTGATCATCCAGGGCCTGTTCCGCAATGAATTCGGTTCGTCCGGCCTGCCCTACCAGATCCCCGCCGAATTGCGGGGCGGGCAGAATCTCGGCTTCATGTTCCTGCCCTATTACCGCGGCTGGGTCGTCGTCGCCTCGCTCGTGGTCTGCCTCGCGACCTGGTTCCTGATCGAGAAGACCAAGCTCGGCGCCTATTTGCGCGCCGCGACCGAGAACCCGACGCTGACCCAGGCCTTCGGCATCAACGTGCCGCTGCTGGTGACGCTGACCTATGGCTTCGGCGTGGCGCTGGCGGGCTTCGCCGGCGTGCTGGCGGCGCCGATCTACTCGGTCAACCCGAACATGGGCGCCGACCTCATCATCGTCGTCTTCGCCGTGGTCGTCATCGGCGGCATGGGCTCGATCCTGGGCGCCATCGTCACCGGTTTCTCGCTCGGGCTGGTCGAGGGCCTGACCAAGGTCTTCTATCCGGAGGCCTCGGCGACGGTGATCTTCATCATCATGGTGCTGGTGCTGCTGGTGCGGCCGGCCGGCCTGTTCGGACGGGCCGCGTGATGGCCGCCCGCCGCGAGACGAGGATTTGACCATGGCCGACATCGCCGCCACCGAAGCCCCCGCCGCCGTCCTCCCGGGCGAGACCGACAAGGGCACGCTGCGCCTGCATCGCGCCATCATGATCGGCATCGCGATCGCGCTCGTGATCGCGCCTTTCGTGGCCTATCCGGTCTTCGTCATGAAGGTCCTGTGCTTCGCGCTGTTCGCGCTCGCCTTCAACCTGCTGCTCGGCTATGGCGGCCTGCTCTCCTTCGGCCACGCCGCCTATTTCGGCATGGCGAGCTATGTCTGCGCCTACACCGCCAAGAACTGGGACCTGACGCCGGAACTGGCGATCCTGCTCGGCACAGCCGTCTCGGGCGGGCTCGGCCTCGTCTTCGGCGCGCTGGCGATCCGGCGGCAGGGCATCTATTTCGCCATGATCACGCTGGCCCTGGCCCAGATGGTGTTCTTCTTCTCGCTGCAGACGCCGCGCTTCACCGGCGGCGAGGACGGCATCCAGGCGGTGCCGCGCGGCCATCTCTTCGGGCTGATCAGCCTCGCCGACGACCGGACACTGTACTGGCTCGTCGCGGCGATCTTCATGGCCGGGCTGCTGGCGATCTACCGCATCATCCACTCGCCCTTCGGCCAGGTCTGCAAGGCGATCCGGGACAACGAGCCGCGCGCGATCTCGCTCGGCTACCGTGCCAACCAGTACAAGCTCGCCGTCTTCGTGCTCTCGGCGATGCTGGCGGGCCTCGCCGGCTCGACCAAGGCGATCGTCTTCCAGCTGGCGTCGCTGACCGACGTGCACTGGTCGATGTCGGGCGAGGTCGTGTTGATGACGCTGGTCGGCGGGCTCGGTACCGTCTTCGGGCCGATCGCGGGCGCGATCGTCATCGTCTCCATGCAAAACTATCTTGCCGGCCTGGGCGCCTGGGTGACGGTGGTGCAGGGGGTGATCTTCGTGATCTGCGTCATGACCTTCCGCGAAGGCCTCGTCGGCGTGATCTCGAAATGGATCCGGAAGCCGCTTTAGGGCTGTCGCTTCACCTCCCACGATCAACGCGGATCGTTCCGGGTCTTCGCTGCGCTTCGCCCGGGACGACGGTGCGGTGCAGCCACAGCCCTACTTCACCAGCTTCAGCGCCTCGCGGAAGCGGGGATGCCCGGCGTCACGCAGCCATTCGAAGATCACCATCTCGGTGGTGACGATCTCGGCGCCATGGCGCGCGAGGCGGGCCAGCGCGGCATCCTTCGACTCCGGGCGCCGCGAGCCGCTGGCGTCCTGCACCACAGCGACGCGGCGGCGATGGGCGAGCAGGGTCAGCGCGGTCTGGCCGAGGCAGACATGCGCCTCGCAGCCGCAGAGCACGATCTGCCCGTCGCCCGCCAGCGCCTCCAGGAAGGCCCCCTCGGCGCAGGCGTCGAAGCTCGTCTTGGTGATGACGGGGCCTGCGCCGGCGAGTTCCGGCACCGTGCCACCCAGCCCCGCCGGATTCTGCTCGGTCATCACGATCGGCACGTCGAGCAGGCCCGCGGCCGCGACCAGCCGCTGCGCATGGGCGACGAGGGCCGGTCCCTCATGGATCGCCGGCATCAGCCGGGCCTGGAAGTCGATCAGGACGAGGGTCGAGTCGCTGGCGCTGAGCAGGGGCATGGGCCTCGTCCGGTTGCTGTCAACATAGCGCGTCGCCGACGCAACGAAAGCCCAGTTTCATCGGCGCGCGTCATCCTGCGCTCATGCATCGAAGGCCGGGATCCATCCTGGAGCGCCGCTCTCTCCGATGGATCCCGGGCTGACCTGCGGTCGGCCCGGGATGACCCGCGTGGTTGGCAAGAGGAAAACGTGGTTCAACCGGTGGTCCCGCCCGGAAGCGGGATCTCCTCCTCGATCTCGTGATGGCCCACCGCGCGCTCGAGTCCGTCGGGGCCGCGGACTCGGTACTGCTCTTCCTTGTTGTCGCGCGGCGGCATCAGCCGCGTGATCTCGAAGGGGCCGGGCCTGACCTGGTTGTGGAAGCCGGCGGTGAGCTGGACGAGATCGCCGAGCTTGTAGGGAGGGCGCGCCATGTCGTCAGCCCTTCCCGACGATGTCGGCGGCGGTGAGCCGGTGATAGCTGCCCTTGTGGCGGCCGTAGGCCGCCGCGGCCGCGTTCAGAATGGCGTCGCGATGGCTGTCGAAGGTCGCCAGCATCTGGGCCTCGCCCGGCTCGGCGCCGAGCCGGCGCAGCGCGTCGATCTCGATCTGGAAGGCGATCTCGAGCGAGGCGTCGGAGCCCCAGAAGCTGACGCAGGAGCGGCCGGGGTCGAAGCTGCGGACGGGATTGGGAAAATTGAGTGCCATGATGGACTTTCTGCTTTCGGCTGCGGCTCAGGACGCCAGGAACGCGGCCTGGGAGATCGGAACCGAGACGTGGACCGGAACGGGCGACGGCCGGCGTGCGGGGGTGGGCGGCCGTTCATCGGCGCGCAGACGCTCGTCGAGGAGGCCGAGGACCGCGTCGTCGACCAGGGCGTCGAACTTGCGGGCGAAGAGGCAGGCACTCGCCATCAACTCCGGCGCATCGACGGCGGTGTAGGTGCGCGGGCGCAGCTTGATGTCGCCATCGGGCACCCAGTCGATCAGGCGCAGATCGTCGCTGACGATCTCGCCATGCTCGGCGGTGTTCATCATCACCGTCGGGAAGAAGCCCTCATCGGCGATGAAGGTGTTGCGGTAGAAGGCCTTGTAGCGATCCGCCTTCCGATCATGGCAGACGAACTCGCAGAAGCGCCGGCTGACGATCATCCACTGGTTGCCGATATAGGGCACCACGCCCGTCATGAACGGGCGCGGGAACGGCGTCCGCACGATGCGCTTTTCGAACTCGATCACATAGCGGCTGACGCGCTTCATCGTGTCGGGCCGCAGCTTGCGCTGGTCGAGGACCTTGATGAACTCCTTGCCGCGGTTGCGCTTGAGGAAGTCCGCGATCTCGTCCTGGCTCTTGAGGGGGTAATCCTGCCCGCTGAGGTTGATGAAGAACTCCCAGTCGGCGCCCATTTCGAGCAGTTGCGCCATGCCGCGCAGCTCGGCATCGACGAGGCTGTAGCCGCCCCAGAGCGCGTGGTGGCTCTGCAGGATGGCGCTGTTGGGGAACCCGCGCAGAAAACGGCGGATGTCGGCTTCCAGCTCCGGGCCCGAGTTCTTGTCGACATGGATCAGATAATGATTGGCGGGATCGTAGATCGACTTGAACATGCGCTTGAACTGCGCGGGATAGCGGTGGACCAGAACCAGGTAAGCGATCAACGGGGATGTCCTTGAAGCGGGAGCGAACAGGATCAGCGCCATGACGGGCATGGCGCGCGACAGCACTCCTCGCCTCCCGACGGGAAGCGCGGCCGAATAGCGTCTTGTCTCGAGGTCGGCCGTGACGAATGGTAGCAACCGCAAGGGCGGCTGCACGCGTCGACCGTGAATCCGACATGGGGAAGCCGACTTGCGATTGTAAGGTCGCGGCGGAAATAAGACCGGGCGGTCCCGCTTCGGTGTCATGCCGCGGATGCCCTTCGGCGCTCCGCCAGGAGATGGGCCATGCCGCAGCGCATGGCCCCCAGACCGGCTCCGCTCGCCCCGCCTCTGGTGCATGGCCGGGCCGCCACCTAGACTGGCACCCCCTTCAGACGCACGGGCAGGCACGGCACGTCATGGATCAGCGGGTCGATCCCCCGGCGCATCAGGCGGCGGCCGCGCAGGCGCCGATGCGGCACGAGGACATCCGCCGCATCCTGTTCGGCATCATGCTCGCCATGTTCCTGGCGGCGCTCGACCAGACCATCGTCGCCACCGCGATGCCGACGATCGGGCGCGAGCTCGGTGACGTCACCCATCTGCCCTGGGTCGTGACGGCCTATCTCCTGGCCTCGACCGCGGTGACGCCGCTCTATGGCAAGCTCGCCGACATCCATGGCCGGCGCGTCGTGCTGCTCAGCGGCATCGTCGTGTTCATGGCGGGCTCTCTGGCCTGCGCGCTGGCGCCCTCGCTCTGGCTCCTGGTGCTGGCGCGCTTCGTCCAGGGCCTCGGCGGCGGCGGGCTGATCGCGCTGGCGCAAACCATCGTCGCCGACATGGTCTCGCCCAAGGAGCGCGGGCGCTACCAGGTCTATATCGCCTCCGTCTTCATGGCGTCCTCGCTGCTCGGCCCGGTGCTGGGCGGCGTCATCGCCGAACGGCTGCACTGGTCGGTGATCTTCTGGATCAACCTGCCGCTCGGCGCGGCCGCCTATGCGATGACGAGTTCGGCGCTGAAGCGCCTGCCGCGCCACGAGCGGCCCCACCGGCTCGACCTGCTCGGCGCCGGGCTGATCACCAGTGCGACGATGACGCTGCTCTTGGCGCTCTCTTGGGGCGGCACGCATTACCCCTGGGCGTCCGCGCCAATCGGCGGGCTCGTGGCGCTGTCGCTCCTGCTCTGGCTCGCCTTCGCCTGGCGTCTGCGCACGGCGCAGGAGCCGCTGATCCCGCTCGACATCCTCGCCAACAAGGTGGTGCGGATGGGCACGATCGCGGCCGGCTTCGGCATGGGCACCTTTATCGGCCTGACGATCTATCTGCCGATCTATTTCGAGAGCGTGATGGGTCTCAGCGCCGCCTCCTCGGGGCTCGGCCTGCTGCCGCTGACGGTGGGCACCGTGATGGGCGCGACGCTGTCGGGCCGGGCGATGACGCGGCTGACGCATTACAAGCGCGTGCCGGTGATCGGGCTCAGCGTCGCGCTGGTCGGGGTGGCGCTGCTGGCCTGGCAGGCTGGGCGGATGCCGCTCGTGCCCTTCTGCGCGCTGCTGGCGCTGATCAGCCTCGGGCTCGGCACCATGCTGCCGGTCGCCACCGTCTCGATCCAGAACGCGGTCCTGCCGCATCAGCTCGGCACCGCGACGGGGGCGGCCAACTTCTTCCGCCAGATCGGCGGGGCGCTGATCGTGGCGATCTTCGGGGCCATCGTGCTCGGCGGCATCGGCGGCGCCGGGCCGGGCCTGTCGCACGAGTCCATCCGGCTCGACGGCGTCGATCGCGACACCATGGTGCGGCTGTTCCAATATGTCTTCGCGGCGACCTGCCTCGGCTTCGCCTGCGCGCTCGGCTTCCTGCTGCGGATGGAGGAACTGCCGCTGCGCAGCGGCGCGGTCCAGGCCGCCAAGGCGCCTGCGGTCGATTGATTCAGGTCGCGCCGGGGCCCTCGCTTTCGGCTAGCCTCGCCACAGACCCGTCAAGAACCGCAGTCTAGTCTGCGACACCCTACGCGGCAGGAGAGCCCCATGTCCGATCTCGTCGTCATCGTCTACCCGACCGAAGCGCGCGCCGAGGAGATGCGCCAGAAGCTCTTCGCGCTGCAGAAGGAATATCTGATCGAGATCGGCGACGCCGCCATCGCGGTGATGCAGGAGGGCGGCAAGGTGAAGCTCAACCAGCTGCTCAACACCACCGCCATGGGCGCGGCCTCGGGCTCCTTCTGGGGCCTGCTGATCGGCGCGATCTTCCTGATGCCGCTGGCCGGCGCGGCACTCGGCGCAGCCTCGGGCGCGCTCGGCGGGGCGCTGACCGATTACGGCGTCAACGACGCCTTCATGAAGGATCTCGCCGGCAGCCTGCAGCCGGGCAATGCGGCGCTGTTCGTGCTGGTCCAGCGCGTCACTGGCGACAAGGTGCTGGAGGCGATCAAGGGCACCGGCGGCACCGTGCTCAAGACCTCGCTCGACCACAGCCGCGAGCAGGCGCTGCGCGACGCGCTGGCGGGGGTGAGTGCGGCGGCGCCGACGGCGGATGGGTCGTCGACGGTGGGGTGAAGGGCTCAAAGCCCTCCGCCGTCATCCCGGACAAGCGGCGTAGCCGCGCCGCGCCGGGATCCATCATAGAGCGACGTCCCACCCTATGATGGATCCCGGATCTCCGCTTCGCTGCGTCCGGGATGACGCCGCGGTTGTTGGATCAATCCCGCAGCAGCTCGTTGATGCCGGTCTTCGAGCGCGTCTGGGCGTCGACCGTCTTGACGATGACGGCGCAGGAGAGCGAGGGGCCAGGCGTGCCGTCCGGGAAGGGCTTGCCCGGCAGCGAACCCGGCACCACGACCGAATAGGGCGGCACCTTGCCGATATGGATCTGGCCGGTGGCACGGTCGACGATTTTGGTCGAGGCCGAGATGAAGACGCCCATCGAGAGCACCGAGCCCTCGCCGACGATGACGCCCTCGACGACCTCGGAGCGCGCGCCGATGAAGCAGTTGTCCTCGATGATCGTCGGATTGGCCTGCAGCGGCTCGAGCACACCGCCGATGCCGACGCCGCCCGAGAGATGCACGTTCTTGCCGATCTGGGCGCAGGAGCCGACGGTGGCCCAGGTGTCGACCATGGTGCCTGAGTCGACATAGGCGCCGATGTTCACGAAGGACGGCATCAGCACGACGTTTTGCGCCAGGAACGAGCCCTTGCGCGCGGCCGCCGGCGGCACGACGCGGAAGCCCGCGGCGCGGAAGCGGTTCTCGCCCCAGCCGGCGAACTTGGAGGGCACCTTGTCCCAGAACACGGCGTCGCCGGGGCCGTTGGCGATGATCATGTTGTCGGTCAGGCGGAAGGAGAGCAGCACCGCCTTCTTGAGCCACTGGTGGACGACCCACTCCGTGCCCTGCTTCTCGGCGACGCGAGCGGTGCCCGCGTCCAACATCTCGATCGCCTGCTCGACCGCCTCGCGCACCGCGCCCTTGGTGTTGAGGCCGATCTCGGCCCGGGCCTCCCAGGCGGCGTCGATGGTGGCGGCGAGATCGGTCAGATTGGTCATGGCTTGGCTCTCTCGTCATGGCCGGCCCTGTGCCGACCATCCACGTCCTGCGACATGGACAAGGTGAAGACGTGGATGCTCGGGACAAGCCCGGGCATGACAGTCGGAGCGATGGCGGATGAGCGCCGCGCCGTCAAGGCGCGTGGCTTGGTCCTCGTGCATGCGCGGCCGCTCGAACGCGACGCCGCCCGCCGTGCTAGAGTGGGCAACCACGCCGCAGCCCGGCCGGAGGCCCCGATGAAGCACCTGACCCTGTCCCTGCTGCTCCTGCTCGCAGCCGCGCCCGCGCTCGCCCAGTCGCGTCCCTCCACCCTCGAGCGCAGCTGCGCCGCCAACCGCCAGAGCGTCGCCGCCAGCGGTGCGATCGTGCTCGGCACCGGCGGCTTCACCTATGACCGCTTCGTGCGCGACCGTCGCTTCTGCGAGCATGGCGATTATCTCGAGCCCGCCTTCGTGCCGAGCCGCGACAATCCGCAATGCTTCATCGGCTATCGCTGCAAGGTGAATTCGCCCTGGGATTGAGGCCGGCGGCGCTTTACCTCGCCCCGTCGCGGCGGCAGTGTCGGTCACGACCTTCGCCACTCCGCCGGACCTCTCATGCGCCTCTGGATCAGGAACCCGCTCGGCATCGTCGCCGAGAACGCCTCGGGCGGTGTTGTGGTCGAGGGGGGCGTCATCGCCGAACTGGTCGCGGCGGGCACCGGACCGGCCGCGCCGGTCGATGCCGTGTTCGATGCGTCGGAGCATGTCGTCCTGCCCGGCCTGATCAATACCCACCACCATTTCTACCAGACGCTGACGCGCGCTCATCCGGCCGCGATCGACCGCGAATTGTTTCCCTGGCTCACCGCGCTCTATCCGCTCTGGGCGCGGCTGACGCCGGAGCATCTGCGCCTCGCCGTGCGGGCGGCGCTGGCCGAGCTGCTGTTGTCGGGCTGCACCACGGCGGCCGACCATCACTATCTGTACCCGCCCGGCCTGGAGGACGCCGTCGACATCGCGGTGGAAGAGGCGCGCGCGCTCGGCATCCGCGCGACGATCTCGCGTGGCTCGATGAACCTGTCGCAGAAGGATGGCGGGCTGCCGCCCGACACCGTGGTGCAGGACGAGGACACGATCCTCGCCGACAGCGAGCGCGTGCTGCGGCTGTTCCATGATCCCGCGCCCGGCAGCATGATCCAGATCGCGCTGGCACCCTGCTCGCCCTTTTCGGTAACGCCCTCCCTGATGGCGAAATCGGCGGAGCTGGCGGCGCGTTTCGATGCGCCGCTGCATACCCACCTCGCCGAGACGAAGGACGAGGACGCCTATTGCCTCCAGGTCTACGGCAAGCGCCCGCTCGACCTGCTCGAGGAGACCGGCTGGATGCGGCCGAAGACCTGGCTGGCGCATGGCGTGCATTTCTCCTGCGAGGAATGCGAGCGGCTGGGCCGGGCCGGGGTCGGCGTCTGCCACTGCCCGACCTCGAACGGTGTGCTGGCCTCCGGCTTCTGCCGCACGCGCGAGTTGGAGGCGGCCGGCGCGCCGCTCGGGCTGGGCGTCGATGGCTCGGCCTCCAATGACGGCTCGAACCTGATGGAGGAGTTGCGCCACGCGCTGCTGGTCAACCGGCTGCGCTATGAGAGCGCCGCTGCTGTCACCGCGCGCGATGTCATCCGCTGGGCGACGCAAGGCTCGGCGCGCTGCCTCGGACGCTCCGACATCGGCAGCATCTCCCCCGGCTTCCAGGCCGATCTCGCGCTCTACCGGCTGGACGAGCTGCGCTTCTCCGGCGCGCATGATCCGGTCGCGGCGCTGGTTTTGTGCGGCGCGCACCGGGCCGACCGCGTCATGGTCGGCGGGCGCTGGCGCGTGGTCGATGGGGCCATCCCCGGCCTCGACCTCGCCGCGCTCAGAAGCGCCCATGGTGCGGCGTCGCGCCGCTATGCCTGAGCGGCTTCGCAATCTCGACTCATTTGCGGCCTTTTCTCCCAATGCCGTTTTTGCCTGGATCGTGCCGACCGAAGGATGCCGGACATGAAGATCGCGCCGCTCGCCGCCCTCGCCCTGGCGCTGACCGCCAGCGGCTGCATGACCCTGGAGGAGCGCCGCGCGCTCGACATGGAGCAGTGTCGCGGCTACGGCTTCCGGCAGGGCACGGACGCCTTCGCGCAATGCATGCAGACGATCGACGTCGAGCGGGCGGCGGCGCGGCGCACCTATGTCTACCAGGATTTCGGCGGCTTCTATGGCGGCTATGGCTTCGGCTACGGCTATCGCCGCTGGTGAGCTAGCCGCCCTCGCCGGAGGGCGGGGCGAACTCGCGCAGGGCCGGCAGCCGCGCCTGCATCCGGCGCAGGAAATCGAGCAATTGCGCGCGCTCCTGCGGGCTGAAGCCCTCGAGCATCAGCCGCTCGCGTGCGGTCGCGAGCGCGATCAGCTGGTCATGCAGGCCATAGCCGCTGGCCGTGAGTTCGAGGAGCTGGCGGCGGGCGTCGCGCGTGTCGGGCCGTTCCGCGACATGGCCAGCCGCCACCAGCGCCGCGGCGCTGCGGCTGACGGCGCCCTTGTCGAGCGCGATGACCTCGCAGATGCGCTGCGCCGGGATGCCGGGCTCGATCGCGAGCTGCGACATCACCCGCCACTCGGTGACGCCGATGCCGAAGCGCTCCAGATAGAGCCGCGACGAGCTGCGCGACCAGGTGTTGGAGATCGCCGTCAGGAAATAGGGGACATAGCCGCCGAGATCGAGGACATCCCGCTCGGCGCCCTGTTCGGCGGCCCTTTCGCGTCTGGTCGAAGGCATGGCGCGTCCCGCAGTCGATGCCGGCATCTGGCATGGCCGCGCGGCGCGGGGCAAGCGGTGGCCGGTACTGAAGGATGGCGACGACCTCCCTCCCCCCGATTGCGGTGGGGAGGGCCGGGGTGGGGGCAGTGCCGCTCGGCGAAACGGCCGAGGAAGGCGCTCCGGCTTTGCGGCCCCCGATCCCTAACCCTTCCCCACCGCAAGCGGGGGGAAGGGGATGCGGCTTGCCCAACCGGCCGTCGCTTCAATCGCACCGCCGCAGCAGATAGATGTCCATGATCCAGCCGTGGCGGGCCCGGGCCTCGGCGCGGATCCGGGCGATCATGTCGGCGAGCTCGGCGAGCGGGCCGGCGATCAGGATCTCGTCGGGCGTGCCGAGATAGGCGCCCCAGAAGATCTCCAGCCCCTCGGGCGGGATCTTCGCGAAGGCCTGTTCGCCGTCGAGCATGACGACGACGCCGTCCGGCGCCAGCGGCAGTCCTTCCGCCAGCTTGCGGCCGGTGGTGATCAGCACGGGCTCGCCGATACGGTTGAGCGGGATGCGATGGCGGGCGGCGAGCGCCTGGACGCTGCTGATGCCCGGGATGACCTGCCAGTCCAGCGGCAGGCCACCGTCGTGGACGCGCTCGACGATGCGCAGCGTGCTGTCGTAGAGCGCGGGGTCGCCCCAGACGAGCAGCGCCCCGGTCTGTCCCTCCGCCAGTTCCTGCCGGAACAGCGCCTCATAGGACGCGGCGATGCGGGCGTGCCAGTCGTCGACGACGCCGCGATAGTCGTCGCCGGCTTCCGCGCGACGCGGCGTTTCCATCGTCACGCTGCGATAGGGCTTCTCGATGAAGCGCGCGCAGATCGCTTCGCGCAGATGGCGCAGCGCCGCCTTCTCCTGCCCCTTGTCGGGCAGGAAGATCACATCCGCCCGGTTGAGCGCCGCGATCGCCTGGACCGTCATCTGGTCCGGGTCGCCGGCGCCGATCCCGATGATCAGCACTCTGCGCATCGTCACCTCGTTCCGGCGCGCGCGGGCGGCCGTCCAAGCTCCCACCCCGCCTTGACCAGCTCGGGCACCTCGCTCTGCGCCTCCGGCCAGCCGACGCAGAGCCAGGCGATCAGCTTCCAGTCGGGCGGCGCGCCCAGCGCCTCCCGCACGATCTCCGGCTCCAGAATCGAGACCCAGCCGACGCCGACGCCCCGAACCCGCGCCGCGAGCCAGAACTGCGTGATCGCGGCGACGACCGAATAATCCAGCATTTCCGGCATCGTTTTGCGGCCCAGCCCATGCCCCTGCGCCGTACCATGGTCACAGAACACCGCGATCTGCTCGGGCGCCTCGCGCAGCCCTTCGAGCTTCAATTCCGCATAGAGCCGCGCCCGCTCGCCATCGTAATCCGCCAGCGCCTCGGCATTGCAGCGCCGGAAGCTCGCCAGCACGGCCTCCTTCTGCCCGGCGTCGCTGACGCGAATCCAGCGCCAGGGCTGCGAATGGCCGACCGAGGGCGAGAGCTGCGCCTGCGCCAGCAGCCGCTCGACCAGCCCGTCGGGCAAGGCGTCGCGGCGGAAGCGCCGGACATCGCGCCGCCAGGCCAGGAGCTCGGCAAATTGCGCGGCGAAGGCCTCGTCGAAGCGGGGAGGGTGGCCGGGCTGGTCCACGCTCACCCCGCCACCGCGATCGCATGGAAGAATGAGCCCGTCACCAGACCGCGCCGGCTGCCGGCGGGGGTCGGCGCAGAGCCATGCGGGTCGCTCACCAGCGCCAGCGGCGGGTCCTCGCCCTGGGTGACGATTGTCGCATAGTGGAACTCATGGCCGGTCAGCGCGTCGCCGGCCGCGCCGAGCGGCGCGTCGGCCTCGAGCACGGCGCGGCGATAGCCGAGATTCATCTTCCGCTTCGCGAAGGAGGTTTCCACCGAGAGCAGCCCGGCCATGGCGTGGCAGACCCCGTCCGCATCGATCAGGCTGCGCCCCAGCACCATGTAGCCGCCGCATTCGCCATGCACCGGCCGGGTCTCGGCAAAGGCGCGCAGGCCGCCGAGAAAGCGGCCGGCGCCGGCGAGGCGGCCGGCATGGAGTTCCGGATAGCCGCCCGGCAGCCAGCAGGCATCGCACTCCTCGGGCGGCGGCTCGTCCGCCAGCGGCGAGAACGGCACCAGCACGGCGCCCGCCGCCCGCCAGCCCGCCTCGACATGCGGATAGACGAAGCTGAAGGCGGCATCGCGCGCGATCGCGATGCGCCGGCCGGGTGTCGGCAGGCGCGGGATCGGCATCGGAGACGCCGGCAAACGAGTTGCCTGGGCGACCGCCCTCACCGCGTCGAGATCGACCGCAGCCGTCACCGCATCGGCGAGCGCCTCGAGGCGGGCCTCGAGATCGGCGGTCTCACCGGCCTGCACCAGCCCGAGGTGGCGCTCGGGCAGGATCAGGCTGGCCTCGCGCGGCAGCGCGCCGAGCACGGGCAGGCCGATCTTGTCCATCCCCTGCGCCACCAGCCGGCGATGACGCTCGCTGGCGACCTTGTTGAGGATCACGCCTGCGATGGTGATGCGCGGGTCGTAATGCATGCAGCCGAGCGCGATGGCGGCCGCCGACTGCGCCTGGCCGGAGACGTCGATCACCAGAACGACTGGCCAGCCGAGCAGCGCCGCAATGTCGGCGCTCGCGCCGGTGTGCCCTTGCGGTCCCGGCACGGCGTCGAACAGCCCCATCGAGCCCTCCGCGATGACGAGGTCGGCGCTGCCAGCCGCATCGCCGGCGATCGCGCGCAGCAGCGCGTCGGGCATGGCGAAGGAATCGAGATTGGCGCTCGGCGCCCCGGTCGCGGCGGCATGGAAGGCGGGGTCGATGTAATCGGGCCCGCATTTCAGCCCGCGCACCACGAGCTCGCGCCGCGTCAGCGCCCGCTGCAGACCGAGCGTGATCGTGGTCTTGCCCGAGCCGGAGCGCGGCGCGGCGATGATCAGGCCGGGCGCGGTCATGGACGGGCACCTCCGTCATTGCGAGGAGCGAAAGCGACGAAGCAATCTAGGAAGGCGTCGAGCGAGCCGGTCTGGATTGCTTCGCTGCGCTCGCAATGACGGGTGCGGCTGGGGAGCATCATACCCCGCCCCCCGGCCGGAAGCGGCGGTCATAGCCGGTGGAATAGAGCGCGCTTTCGCCGAAATCCTCGGCCGCCAGCGCCGGGCCGACCAGGATCAGCGCGGTGCGCTCCAGCCCGGACTCGCGCACCTGCGTCGCGATCGTAGAAAGCGATCCGCGCAGCACGCGCTCGTCCGGCCAGGAGGCGCGGAAGACGATCGCGACCGGGCAGGTCTCCCCATAGAACGGTGTCAGCTCCGCCACCACCTGCTCGACGACATGGATCGAGAGATGGATCGCCAGCATCGCGCCGGACGCGGCGAAGGTCGCGAGCCGCTCCCGCTCCGGCATGGCCGAGGCCCGGCCCGAGGTCCGCGTCAGCACCAGCGACTGCGCCAGCCCCGGCAGGGTCAGCTCCCGCTTCAGCGTCGCGGCGGCGGCCGCGAAGGCCGGCACGCCCGGCGTCACGCTGTAGGGGATGGCGAGCGCGTCGAGCCTTCGCATCTGCTCGCCGATCGCGCTCCAGATCGAGAGATCGCCCGAATGCAGCCGCGCCACATCCTGCCCGGCCTCATGGGCGGCCTGCATCTCGGCGACGATCGCGTCGAGATCGAGCGGCGCCGTGTCGACGATGCGCGCGCCCGGCGGGCACCAGTCGAGCATCGCCTTCGGGATCAGCGATCCCGCATAGAGGCAGACCGGGCACGCCGCGATCAGGTCGCGCCCGCGCAGCGTGATGAGGTCGGGCGCGCCGGGCCCGGCGCCGATGAAGTGGATGGTCATGGCGTCGCCGGCATGGGTCGCAAACAATCTGTCTCTCCGGGGCAGGCTGCAGGCCTGAACCCGGAACCCATGACCGGGTGAGGGAGGTTACAACGCGACGCTGAAGGGCCGATCCCAGTCGTGGGTTCCGGGTTCTTCGCTTCGCGAAGCCCCGGAAAGACGACTTGGCTCGGGTGCATCATGATACACTCCGCGCCAGCGCGCAGGTGACGCGGGCGGTGGCGATGCGCGGCTGCACCAGCGTCGCGCCCGGCCCGGCGGCGGCGAGCGCGGCCGCTTCCGCCACGGAGCCGACGCCGTAGAGCGAGGCGATCCGCGTCGAGCGGGTCGCGCAACTGGCCTCGAAGCCCTTCAGCGCCTCGTCGGGCACGCCGACCAGCTCGGCGGCCCGGCTGACGGCCGCGGCCGCGAGCCCGGGCTCGCCGATCCGGCTCGCCAGCGTCGCCAGCCGCGGCGTCGCCTCGCCCGTCAGCCCGGCGAGCGCCAGCGCCTCGTCGAGGCAGGCGAGGATATCGGCCTCAGGGGTTCCGGCGCGCAGGCCCAGCCCGACGACGAGACGGCCGGTCATGGTCTTGTCGTCCTCTGGGAACCCAACACGGTGTCATCCCGGGCGACCGAAGGGAGACCCGGGATCCATTCCGGAACCCTTCCTGCCAGCGCTCCGGAATGGGTCCCGGGTCTGCGCTTCGCTCCGCCCGGGACGACGGCGCGGAATTGGTGATGGGGCACAGACCTCACGGCTTCTCGACCCGCCACTGCGTCACCGGCATCGCCGGGCGCCAGCCATGCTTGCCGCCGACGGGGACGAGCCGGTCGATCGCGATGCGCCGCAGCGAGCCGCCATGCAGGGCATGCAGCGCCGCGAGCTTCGCCTCGCCCTCCAGCGTGACGACATTGGCGACGAGGCGCCCGCCGGGTTTGAGCGCGGCCCAGGCGCCCTCGAACAGCCCCTCGACCGTCAGCCCGCCGCCGACGAACACGGCATCGGGCGCGGGCTGGCCGGCAAAGCCCGCCGGCGCGGCGCCGACGACCGTCACCGACAGCCCGCCCAGTTCGAGGCTGTTGCAGGTGATCCGCTCGACCCGCTCCGCCTTGGCTTCAAAAGCGATGGCCGCATTGCGCGGGTGGCGCTGGCACCATTCGATGCCGACCGAGCCCGATCCGGCGCCGACATCCCAGAGCAGTTCGCCCGCCTGCGGGGCGAGCGCGGAGAGCGTGATCGCGCGGACCTCGGATTTGGTGATCTGCCCGTCATGGGCGAACCACTCCTCCTCCAGGCCAGGCGCGAGCGGCAGCACGCGCGCATCCCGGCCCGCATCGACGGCCACAGCGATCATGTTGAGCGGCACGATGTCGTCGAAGGCAAAGGCGTCGGCGCGGGTCTCGCGAACCCGTTCATGGGGGCCGCCCAGCGATTCCAGCACGGTCAGGCGACTCGCACCCATGCCGCGCGCGGTCAGCAGTTCAGCGACCGCCCGCGGGGTCGTCTCGTCCCAGGACAGCGCGAGGATGCGCGCCTGCGGCTGCAGATGCGGCACGATCCGAAACCGCGTGCGGCCATGCAGCGAGACCAGAGCGCATTCCTCCTGCGGCCAGCGCAGCCGGTTGCAGGCCATTGAAAAGGACGAGGATTGCGGGAGGATCCGCATTTCGTCGGCCTGAATCGCCCGGCTCAGGCTGTTGCCGATGCCGTAATGGAACGGATCGCTGGTCGCGAGCACGCAGACCTTGCGGCCGCGTTCGGCCAGAATCTGCGGCAAAGCGTTGCGGAAGGGCTGAGGCCAGGGCCGGAGCTCGCCGGGCACGGAACCGACCAGCGCGATATGGCGCTCGCCGCCGAAGACGATCTCGGCCTCGGCCAGCGCCGCCTTCGCCTGCGCGCAAAGCCCGGCCGGGCCGTCCTCGCCCAGCCCGATGAGGGACAGCCAGGGCACCGGCGAACTTGCTTCGAGCGGATGGGGCTCGACGCTTGCTTCTCCCTCCCCCCGCTTGCGGGGGGGAGGGTTGGGGTGGGGGGCAGTTCCGCTCGGCTCGACCGCCGCGGCGTATCTTGTGCGCCCCCCCATCCCTAATCCTTCCCCACCGCAAGCGGGGGGAAGGGCATGAGCCTGATCTGCGGATGACAGCGCCGGCGCAGCCTCGCCGCTCGACAGGCTCTCGGTTTCAAGCGTAACTGGAGACATGACCGTGCTCATCCTCGGTGGAACCGGCGAAGCGGCGGCGCTCGACCAGCATCTGGCCGAGCTGGCGCCCGAAATCCGCGCCATCATCTCGCTGGCGGGCCATACCGTCGACCCCCGGCCGGCGAATCTGCCCGTCCGCGTCGGCGGCTTCGGCGGCGTCGAGGGGCTCAGGCAGTATCTGCGCGACGAAGGCATCATCGCCGTCATCGACGCGACCCATCCTTTCGCGGCGATCATGCCGTTCAATGCCGAGCATGCCTGCAAGGCCGAATGCGTGCCGCTGCTCGCCATCCGCCGCGCGCCCTGGCATCCGGAAGCCGGCGACGACTGGCGCGACGTGCCCGACATGGAGGCCGCGGCCGCCGCGCTGGGGGAGGCGCCGCGCCGCGTCTTCCTGACGATCGGCCGGCTCGATCTGCCGGTCTTCGCGCAGGCGCCGCAGCATCATTATCTCGTGCGGGCCATCGAGCCGATCGGCGATCGCCTGCCGGTGCCCCATGTCGAGGTCATCCAGCAGCGCGGCCCGTTCCGCGCCGAGGATGAGGAGGCGCTGCTGCGCGAGAAGCGCATGGAGCTGCTCGTCAGCAAGAATTCCGGCGGCGACGCCACGGCGGGCAAGCTCGTCGCCGCGCGCCGGCTCGGCCTGCCGGTGATCATGGTCGCCCGCCCGCCCAAGCCGGATGTCGAGACCGTCGCCCATGTCGATCAGGTCCTGCCCTGGTTGGTGGCACAGGGGCTCTTCGTCACCGAGCGCGGCGTATAGACCCAAGGCGCGGCCTCGCCCGGCCGCGCGATCAGCCGCGTGCTGGAGGCGCCGATGATCACCAGCGTCGCCATGTCCGCGGTCGCCGCCGCCGCGACGGCCTCTTCCAGCGTCAGGATGCGCAACGCCTCGTCGGGGCGCCCGACGGCGCGGGCGAAGATCACCGGCGTGCCGGTATCGCGATGGCGGGCGGCCAGTTCCAGCGCCGCGCCCAGCTGCCAGGGCCGCGCCTTCGAGATCGGGTTGTAGAGGCAGGTCACCAGATCGGCGGCCAGCACCGCTTCGAGCCGCGCGGTCACCACCTCCCAGGGCTTGAGATTGTCCGAGAGCGAGATCGCGCAGAAATCGCCGCCCAGCGGCGCGCCCGCCTTCGCCGCCGCCGCCAGCATCGCGGTGACGCCGGGCTCGATCGCGATCGGCAGGGCAAGCCAGGCCGGCTCGCCCGCCTCCAGCGCCTCGAACACGGCCGCCGCCATGGCGAAGACGCCGGGGTCGCCGCCGGAGACGACCGCGACGGTCTTCCCCGCCGCCGCCAGTTGCAGCGCATGGGTCGCCCGGTCGATCTCGACGCGGTTGTCGGAGGCGTGTTTCGTCTGCCCGTCGCGCGCCGGGATGCGGTCGAGATAGGGCCCGTAGCCGATCAGGTCGCTGGCGGCGTCGATCGCCGCCTGCGCCGCCGGCGTCAGCCATTGCGCCGGGCCGGGACCGAGGCCGACGATGGTGAGGGAGCATGTGGGGGCAGCGGGTCCTGGCTCTGGCTTTGCCATCTCCTCCCCGTCATCCTGGCCGGAGCGAAGCGGAGCGCCGGGATCCATCATAGAACCCGACGGCGCCCGATGATGGATCCCGGGACGACCTTCGGTCGCCCAGGATGACGGCGGAGGTTCGGGTGCGTCAGGGTGCAAAGGGCGCTCGCTCACAGCCGCCGCCCCTCGCCGGGGACCAGCACCATCGAGAAATAGGGCGCCTCCGCGTCGTCGCGCGCGGCGAGGCGGATGATCGCCTGGCCGGCCATCGTCGCCTGCTCGACATAGATTGCCCGCTCAAGAAGACCGGTGGCCTCGAGCGCGCGGCGCACCTTGGGCAGGTTGCGGCCGAGCTTCATGATCACCGCCGCGTCCGTGTCGCTGAGGCGCCGCACCAGCTCGGCCTCGGGCAGCGTGCCGGGCAGCACGGTGAGGATGTCGTCGCCCCAGGTGATCGGGGCGTTGGCACGCGTCCAGGCGCCGGCCATGCCGGTAACCCCCGGCACCACCTCGGTCGGGAAGCGATGCGACAGCCGCCGCCACAGATGCATGAAAGAGCCGTAGAAGAACGGATCGCCGTCGCAGAGCACGGCGACGCTGCGTCCGGCCGCCATCTCCGCGGCGAGCAGGGCCGCGGACTCATCGTAGAATTGCGCGATCGGGCCGCTATAGCCCTCGTCCTCGACCGGCACCTCGATCGTCACCGGAAAGGCGAGCGCGATCTCGCGCGCGGCATCTTGCCCGACGACGGCATCGGCGGTGATGCGGGCATGGCCGCGCCGGCCGCGCTTGCAGAAATGCACCAGCCGGTCGGCCCTCAGGATGATGTCGCGGGCACGCACGGTCATGTAGTCGGGGTCGCCGGGGCCGAGCCCGACGCCGAACAGCAGGATTTTGGCCGGCTCAAAGCTCACCGGCTCACTCCTTCTCTTGCGCCAGCGCGTTGACGGCGGCTGCCGCCATCGCCGAGCCGCCGCGCCGCCCATGCACGACGAGGAAGGGCACGCGCCCGTCCTGTGCCAGCGCCTGCTTCGATTCCGCCGCGCCGACGAAGCCGACGGGGATGCCGATCACGGCCGCTGGCTTCGGCGCACCGGCATCCAGCATTTCCAAAAGCCGGAACAGCGAGGTCGGCGCATTGCCGATGACGACGAGCGCGCCCGCCAGATGCGGCCGCCACAGCTCCATTGCCGCGGCCGAGCGCGTCGTGCTCATCTCGGCGGCCAACGGCGCGGTGCGGGGATCGTCGAGCGTGCAGATCACCGGGTTGCGCGCCGGCAGGCGGGACGGCGTTACGCCATTGGCGACCATCTTGGCGTCGCAGAGGATCGGCGCGCCCGCCTTCAGCGCGGCCTCGGCGGCCTCAGCGAAATCGGGCGACATCTCCACATCTTCAGGCAGATCGGTCATGCCGCAGGCGTGGATCATCCGCACCACGACATGGGCGGCGCGGCCGGCAAAGCGCGCGAGATCGGCCTCCGCCCGGATGATCGCGAAGGAGCGCTCATAGATCGCCCCGCCATCGCGGATATAGTCGTAACCCGTCGTCACTTGGTCGGTCCTGAAAGCCGGCCCGTCGCGATCAGGCGGGCATGAAGGTCCTGTCCGGGCTGCAATCGCGTCAGCAGGGCGGAAAGGTCAAGGGTGGCGACGGCGCTGTCCCGCGCGCCGCCGCCGATGACGATGCGGTAGCGCCCGCCCTCGCCGACCAGCGTCAGATCGCTGGCGCCCGGCCGCGCGCAGGATTTGAGGCAGCCGGAGACATGCAGGGTCAGCCCCCCGGCGAGGTCAGGCGCCAGCGCCTGCGAGAGCCGCGCCGCATCCGCCATCGCCGGAGCCTCCGCCCGGCTGCAGGCGGGCGCGCCGGCGCAGGCCTGCACCGACAGACGCGGGTCGTCATCACGGGTGATCAGGCCATCCGCCGCCGCGCCGTCGAGCAGGGCCATCGCATCGGGCTGCGACAGCCCGCGAAAGGCGATCCCGCGCCAGGGCGAGAACCGGATCTCCGGACAACCCCGCGTTTCGGCCGCCTGTGCGAGACGGTCGAGCGTCGCGGCCTCCGCGCGGCCGAAAGGTAGCCCGACCAGCGCGGCATGGCTCTCGCAGAGCGCAAACAGCCCGGCCCGCCGCGGCGCCGGGCGCTGTGGCGGCGGCTCGGTCAGGGGAATGTCGCAGAGCGCCGCCAGCTCCGCGGTCGCGAGATCGCCCATGCGGCGGAGGGCGTCGGGCGCCTGCGCCCGTCGCGCGGCGAAGCGGGCCATGGTCTGGGCGACGGCGGCCCCCGCTTCCGTGACGGCGATTGGCCCCAGCCAGAGCCGGTCCGCCAGCGCCATCACCACCCGGTCCGGTGCCGTTGCGACGAGGCGGATGTCGCCCGCGAAGCCATCGAGCGACGATTGACCGCCACCATCGACGACGACGGAAAACTTGGCCGGAAGACCGCCGATCTCGCGCCCGCGCGTCTCGATCTCGGCCGCGAGGGCGAGCGCGTCGATCAGATCGCCACGCGAAGCCCCGGAAGGACCGGGGATGTCCGCCAGCGGCGAGACCAGCGTCAGCCTTTGCGGCCCGTTGCCCTCATGCTCGTCGACCAGCCGCTCCGCCAGCAGCGTCGCGACCAGCTCCGGATGGCTGTCCTCCGTCACCCCGCGCAGCTGCATGTTGCCGCGCCCCGAAATCTCGATCAGCCCGTTGCCGTGCCGGGTGGCCAGCGCCGCGATACGCCGCAACTGCGCCGGGGTCAGCCGCGCGCCCGGCGGATGCAGCCGCACCAGCCAGCCATCGCCGGTCTGCATGGGGTTGAGCGTGCTCGGGCACCAGCCGCGCCGCAGCCTGTCGCGGGATGGCGCGGTCATTCCGCCGCCTCCGCCGTAGGCCTGCTCGCGAGGAACGCCCCCACTGAATTGCGCCGGCTCGTCCACAGGCCCCGCCGCGCCGCCTCCGCCAGCCGCGCGCGGATCGCTTCGGCGGCCGGGGCATTGGCGGCCTCGATCGCGGTCCAGACCGCGGCATCGGCGCACCAGGCCTGGAAGACCGCGTCGAACAGCCCGTCGGAGACGGCGTCCGTGCTGGCGGCGAAGACGAAGAGCGTGTCGATCGCTTCCGCGAGTTCCGCTGCACCGCGCCAGCCATGGGCGAGATGGGAAGCGATCCAACGCGGATGCGTCAGCCGGCCATGGACGATGCGGGCGATGTCCTCCGCCACCGTCCGCGCCTTCGGTGCCTCGGGGTTGGAGGAATCGAGGCTGTAGAGCGCGGGTGCGGCCCCGAGCGACTGCGCCGCGGCGGCCAGTCCGCCGATGACGTCGGCGGCGCTCGAGGCTTCCAGAATGTCGCGCCCGGCGGTGTCGCTGACATGCACGAAGGCGTCGGCCATGCGGATGCGGGCGGAAAAGCTGGCATCGGCCTGGGCTGCGCCCTCCGGGCCGCCATAGGCATGGCTGGAGGCGGCGAGATAGGCCGCGCCCAGCTCGTCGCGGCTCGCCCAGTCGCCGTCGAGCGTCCGGTCGGCGACAGCCGCGCCATAGCGGCCCGGTGCCGCGCCGAACACCCGCGCCCCGGCCTCGCCGCGACGGCGCGCCGCGGCAGGCTCGTTCCAGTCGTCGGGTTCGTCCAGCATCGCGACCGCGCGCGCGGCGGCGTCGAGCAGCGCGACCTGCTGGGGAAACGTGTCGCGGAAGGCGCCGGAGATGCGCACCGTCACATCGACGCGCGGGTGCTCGAGCTTGGGTTGCGGCGTGATCACGAAACCGGTGACGCGCGTCGAGGCATTGTCCCAGAGTGGGGCTGCGCCCATCAGCGCCAGCGCATGGGCGATGTCCTCGCCGCCCGAGCGCAGGGTCGGCGAGGCCCAGAGATCCATCACGATCCGGCGCGGCGGCTCGCCCTCATCCTGCAGATGCCGCGCGATCACGGCCTGCGCCGCCAGTGCGCCCAATCGCGCCGCGGCCCGCGTCGGGATCGCCCGCGGGTCCAGCGTCGAGAGGTTCCGCCCGGTCGGCAGCACGTCGGGCCGGCCGCGATGCGGCGAGCCGGCGGGTCCGGGCGCCACGAAGCGCCCGTCGAGCGCCCGCAGCAATCCTTCGCGCTCGGCCTGCGCGGAAACCGGATCGAGCGCCGACCGGCCGAAGACATGCAGCCCATCGCGGAAGGGCAGTTCGGCGATGTCGCAGAGATGCGCGTCAAGCCGCGTCAGCGCCTCGGCCATCGGCAGATCCGGCGTCACGCCGCAGGATTCGGCCAGCCCGCTCGCCTGCGCCCGCGCCCGGATTTCGCCGGCGACGATCTCGGCCCGGCGCGGATCGAGCACCTGCGCCTGGCTGAATTCCTCGACGAGATCGCGCAGCAGCGCCGTCTCGCCTGAAGCCCCGATCTCCGCCAGCGGCGGCGGCAGATGGCCGAGCGTCACCGCCGAGAGCCGCCGCTTGGCCGGCGCGGCCTCGCCGGGGTCGTCGACCACATAAGGATAGACCACCGGCAGCCCCTGCGTGACCAGCCGCGGCCAGCAGGAGGCCGAC